>JAVBNT010000006.1:0-257290 GCA_031551355.1 Candidatus Xenobia bacterium
TACTTACATTCCCACATTGTATGTGCTAAACTATTTTTGTCCATTGGACTACCTCCTTTGTTTATGATGTGGTCGGCAAACCTTCATCATTTTAACATTGGAGGTATTTTACTTAAAGCTAAAGCTCTCTGACATTCCCCCGGCATAGCTAGGGGTTTATTTGTTTTTTGAACACTTCATATTCAAAAAACACACTAAAGTGTACAAAAAATACCGGCGCAACCATGCGGCTGCACCGGTATTTACAGCATTTATATTTTAAGGAGTAACGATCGGGAACAAAGGCTCAAAACCGTCCATCATCCCGAAGAAACCGGCAGCGGCAGCCTTATCGCCGCTAAAAACGAGTTTACCGGAAGCTATCTCCTTATCAAGCGTCGTCGACTTTGCAACAATAGCCATCAAATAGGAATGTGGAACGGTCAGTGAAAAATCGGGTTTGTCAAAAAGCTTGCCTTTCTGATAGATTAATACCGAGTTTTCCACGCTGACACCATACTTCTCACCTGTTTCCGGTTCGGTCCAGTTCAAGCGGATATTTTTACCGGCAGCTTTATCAGGATTAACATGAACACCGATAAACGCAAGCACCATTTCAGGAGTCATCGCATTTAATATATCGGGCGTAACAATGGAGTGATTGATCTTTTTAACACCACTACGCAGTTCCTGTGCACCGGTCAGATAAAAACCGCGCCAAGGGCCTGACTCCGCCTGATAGCCAAGCTGTTCAAGAGCGTCGGCTTCCAGATTACGGGCCTCCTGGTTATTCGGCTCGGCAAAAACGACATGGTTCATAACTTCGGCCACCCAGCGGTAATCGCCTTTGGCATAGGAAGACCTGGCCTGTTTGATCACGTTGGCACTGCCGCCCATAAACTCCACATAACGCTTGGAAGCTTCAACAGGGGGAAGCGGGTTTAAGTTAGCCGGATTACCGTCAAACCAGCCGAGGTAATACTGATAGATGGCTTTAACGTCATGGCTTATGGAGCCGTAATAACCTCTCATATACCACTGTTTGTCCAGCGCCTCGGGAAGTTTAATTTTTTCGGCGATTTCCTTCGGTGTATATCCCATATTGGCAAGTCTCAACGTCTGGTCATGCAGATATTTGTAACCGTCGCGCTGATTGGTCAAAAACTTTCTAATCGACTCTTTTCCCCATCTTGGCCAGTGGTGCTGGGCAACAATAACCTCTGTGCGGTCTCCGTAAAGAGCGAGCGCCGTATCAAGCGCGCTCCACCATTTATTGGCATCACGCACCTTGGCACCGCGGAGGGTATAGAGATTATGGAGCGTATGAGTTGCGTCCTCAGCCACACACAGTGTCTTGAACTGCGGGAAAAACATCATCATCTCTGCCGGAGCTTCCGTGCCGGGAGCCATCTGGAACTCAATCGTCACACCGTCGATAACACGTTTTTCTCCGGTCTTTTTGATTGTATCAGTCGGCGGAATAAGCGTATTGGTAGCCATTGGAGTTTTCTTGCCGAGACCGTTATCAACATGGCCTTTTACCCCGTCGGGAAGTAAAGCGCCATACATATACAGGGCACGGCGGTTCATGGCGTTGCCGGCGAAAACATTCTCACTGACAGCTTCCTCAAGGAAACCGTCGGGAGCCAGGACTTTGACTTTGCCGCTTTTGACGTCGGCCTCATTGATAACGCCCTTAACGCCGCCGAAATGATCGATATGCGAATGTGAATAAATAACCGCGACTACAGGACGTTTCGCCTTTCCCTGATCGACGTTGTCATAGTAAAGTTTTAGTCCCACGGCGGACGTTTCCTTACCCAAAAGCGGATCAATGATGATCAGGCCGGTATTGCCTTCAATAATTGTCATATTGGAGATATCAATACCCCTGACCTGATAGATATGATCGGTAACTTTAAAAAGGCCGCTCTCCAAATTCAACCGGGCAACCCTCCAAAGACTGGGATTTACCGTATCGGGGGCTTTTTCAGAATCAATAAAATCAAATTCTTTGGGGCCCCAAATAAGATAGCCGTCCTCGCTTTTTATCGGCTCCTTGGGAGCGGCAATAAAGCCACGGTGCGCATCTTCAAAATCCTGTTTATCAGCAAAATTAAGTGACTGCAGAAGTTTTTTATTAGTTTCCTTCGTAAACACGGTCGCGTCTTTAGGCTGATCGGCGGCAAAAGCCGGCAGCGCCAGCAATAGAGCAAAAACAAATCCCAAAAAATAATTAACTGTTTTCATTTTTAGACCCTCCCTCAAAATTTATATTTTGTTTATGTTTAACGCACAAATTGTATTCTTGTGCTTAACATGTTTTAGACTCGTTTTTTTCTAATAAGATTCAGAAAAAAATATAGTTTATTTTGCAGTAAAACATCGAATGCGTAAAACAGCATACTCCCACGTAAGAATTTTTCACGGAAACCAAAATACTAAGGAGTTACAATCGGGAACATCGGGTTAAAACTGTCCATCATACCGAAGAAGTCAGCGGCGGCAGATTTATCACCTTCAAAAACGAGCTTGCCGGCACCGATTTCCTGATCAAGGGTGGTTGCTTTGGTAACCATAGCCATCAAATCGGAATGTGAAGCGCTGAGCGAAAAATCGGGTTTGTCAAAAAGTTTATTCTGCTGATAAATCAATACCGAATTTTCTACACTGACGCCGTATTTCTCACCCGTTCCAGGTTCCATCCAGTTCAGGCGGATCGTCTTGCCGGCAGCTTTATCAGGATTGAGATGTACCGAAATAAATGACAAAGTCATTTCCGGCGTCATCGCCGCCAAAACGTCAGGCGTAACGACTGACGCCCCAACCTTCATTACCCCATTACGCAGTTCCTGGGCACCGGTCAGATAAAAACCGCGCCAAGGTCCGTTTTCCGACTGATAACCGAGCTGTTCAAGGGCATCGGCCTGGAGGTTGCGGGCCTCCCGATTATCCGGTTCGGCAAAAACGACATGGTTCATAACCTCGGCCACCCAGCGGTAATCGCCTTTGGCATAGGAAGCTTTGGCCTGCTTGATCACATTGGCACTGCCGCCCATAAACTCTACATAACGTTTGCCCGCTTCAACAGGGGGAAGCGGGTTCAAATTAGCGGGATTGCCGTCAAACCAGCCGAGATAATACTGGTATATGGCTTTGACGTCATGGCTTACACTTCCGTAGTAGCCCCGCATATACCACTGTTTGCCGATTGCATCCGGGAGTTTAATTTTTTCAGCGATTTCCTTGGGCGTATAGCCCATATTGGCGAGTCTCAGCGTCTGGTCGTGCAGATATTTGTAACCGTCGCGCTGATTGATCAGGAACTGCCTGACCGACTCTTTTCCCCATCTCGGCCAGTGATGCTGGGCCACAACAACCTCCGTGCGGTCTCCGTAAAGATTTATCGCCGTATCAAGGGCGCTCCACCATTTATTGGCGTCACGCACCTTAGCGCCGCGGAGGGTGTAAAGGTTATGAAGGGTATGGGTTGCATCCTCGGCAGTACACAGCATTTTGAACTGCGGGAAAAACATCAGCATTTCGGCGGGAGCCTCGGTACCCGGGGCCATCTGAAACTCAATTGTCACACCGTCGATAACACGTTTTTCACCGGTTTTTTTAATAATATCGGTAGGAGCAATCAGCGTATTCGAACCTATAGCCGTTGTTTTTCCAAGTCCCATATCAACAAGGCCTTTCTCATTACGGGGTAAAAGAGCCCCATACATATAGAGAGCACGGCGGTTCATTGCGTTGCCGGCAAAAACATTCTCACTGACGGCTTCTTCAAGGAAACCGTCCGGAGCAATAATTTTTACGTTGCCGGCTTTGACGTCTGATTCACTCACCAAGCCTTTAACGCCGCCGAAATGATCCACATGCGAATGTGAGTAAATAACGGCTAAAACAGGACGTTTCGCCTTTCCCTGATCTACATTGTCATAGTAAAGCTTCAAACCGGCGGCAGCAGTTTCTTTGCCCAAAAGCGAATCGATGATAATAAGGCCGGTCTTGCCTTCAATAATGGTCATATTGGACGCATCAAGTTCCCTGATCTGGTATACATGATCGGTTACCTTAAAAAGTCCGTTCTCAAAATTCAACTGGGCAACTCTCCAGAGGCTGGGATTCACACTGTCCGGGACTTTGTCTGATTTTTCAAACTCAAAAGACTTCATATCCCATACAATATGTCCGTCAGCCGCCTTTATCGGCTCCTTAGGAGCTGCAATAAAACCTCTGCGCGCATCCTCATAATCCTGACGGTCGGAAAAATTAAGCGACTGCAAAACTTTTTTATTGGCTTCTTTCGTAAACGATGTCGCTTCCTTAGGCTGCTCAGCGGCAAAAGCCGGCAGCGTAAGCAAGAGTGTTAAAATAAATCCCCAAAAATAATTAATTTTATTCATTTTTCACGCCCTCCTTAAATTTTTGTATTCTATTTAATCTAAGATATAAAATCTGAGTCAGGTGCTTAATATGTTTTAGACTAGTTATTTTGCCAATAAGATTCATCGAAAACAATACGTCATAGACAAAATCCTAATAAAAAATGCAATAAACGGCTCGACATAGCCACTTGAGTTAACAAACTATTAACATTGCTGTCAACACGAAGCTAAACAAATATTAAATAAGTTAAGATAAGTTATATCAGGCAAAAACAATGACCAAATTCAATTAATTTTACGGCTAAAAAGATCACTCCCTGTGTTACAAGGGACAGCCGTTTCATTTAACGAATATTAAAATAGCATTTTTAATAAATATCAGATTCTGAAAGGATTTGTTCACATGAAGACAATTAAAGACATCTTTGACAGTGCGAAAAACCATCCGTCACAGACGGTTGCGGTTGTGGCACCGGAGGACGCAGCCTCCCTTGAAGCCATAAAAGAAGCAATTGATAACGATATCGTAAAGGCTATTTTCGTCGGTGATGAAAAAATCATCGAAAAAGAAATGAAACAATTGGGAATGTCCTCAAAAAATATTGAGTTCCTGCACGCACAAAATCATGTGGAGGCGGCAATAAAATCGGTTGAACTCGTAAAAAAGGGCGACGCTCATCTTTTAATGAAGGGCACGCTGCATACCGACGAAATATTAAGGGCTGTTCTCGACAAAAATGTCGGCCTGAGGACAAAAAACCTGCTGAGTCATGCACTGGTTTTTGAGTATCCCGGATATAACAAAATACTTGTCTTAACCGATGCGGCAATGAATATTGCCCCGGATCTTTCTCAAAAAGTCCAAATACTGGAAAATGCCGCCGCACTCATATCAAGCCTTACGGACATTGAAAAACCCAAAGCGGCAATTCTCGCCGCCGTCGAAACGGTAAACATAAAAATGCCGGCAACAATAGATGCGGCATACATCTCAAAAATGGCCCAAAGAGGGCAAATAAAAAATGTCATCGCCGATGGTCCGCTGGCGCTCGACAACGCAATCTCAAAAGAATCGGCAAAAATTAAAGGCATCGTGTCCGATGTCGCCGGAGATCCGGATATATTGCTGGCCCCGGACATTGAAGCAGGAAACATGCTCTATAAAAGCCTTACCGTAATGTCGGGCTATGATGCTGCCGGCATAATACTCGGTGCCGCCGCCCCGATAATCCTGACGTCAAGAGCAGATGAGATGAAAACCAAACTTTATTCAATCGCATTGGGGGCATTGGCCACGGTAAAAGGTTACGGAAAAAAGTAGAATTCAACCAAAACAGACGAATTATCGTCATCAAATCAAATTTAGCTTCGGCCGCAACAAACAGCCGAAGCAGCACCAATACATTAGGGACAATGTAGAAAAGACTACAGCTCAATGATTCTACATCTGTTTTAATCGATTTATTATTTGGATTTTAGAAAAAACAGGAAAGAACAATTTTATGAATCTTATAGTATACATAAAAGGTATCTCCAAAAGCGCCAAAGGGCCGGCTGCCATAAGCGCAATCGTCTGTGACAACTGGGGTCGTGTTCTCAAAAAAACATCATTGTTCATTGGCGAGGCGACTGGACTGAGGGCAGACTTTACGGCCCTGCTTTCAGGAATAGAGTCTGCCATAGAGTCGGGTGCAACATCAATAAAAATATTTGCCGACAGTGAGGCGCTCATAAGGCATATGAGCGGAACCAGCAAAGTGAAAGAAGATGAAATTGCCGATTTGCTGTCGGATATAAAAAGCATGTCCGACGGTATCTTCACGGAATTCATCCAGATACACCCCTCAAGAAACAGAGAAGCCGAAGCACTGGTTCTGGCGGCACTAGAGCAGCATCATAAAGAAAGTGAAATGGAAACACCGGCGCCAAGACAAAGGCCACAGCCGGTGAAGTCCGACAGACCGCAGCAACGACAACATCCCAAACAGGCAGCTGTTGCAGCTTTTAAAAGAGCAATGCTGTTTGATGACATTACCAAATCAAAAGAAGAAATAAAACCGGAAAAAGAACCTGTATCAAACGATATTATTCCTGAAGAAAAAGAAGAACAGCAAATTTCCGCAGGCGGAGTCGTCTACAAAAAAGAAGGCAACCGCATAATGGTATGTTTGATAAGCAAAAAAAATGATCGCATCTGGGCCTTTCCCAAAGGAAGGGTTATGCCGGGCGAACATCTTGAAGATACTGCCAGACGTGAAATTGCCGAAGAAACCGGGCACCTAACGCAGGTAACGGACATTCTCGATGAAATAAGCTATTACTTCTATGTTAAGGAAGAAAACACCCTATATCATAAAACGGTCTATTTCTTTCTGATGCCGCTTTTGGAAGAGAATTTCTGCGAGCCGGACGGAGAAGCCGACAGTATCATGTGGCTGCCGATAGGTGACGCCTACAGGAAACTAACTTACATAAACGAAAAAGAAATACTGCGTAAAGCCCAAAAAATATTTGCGGCAACACATTAAAAATCCCAATCAATAAGAAATCCGTTTTCAAAATAACCAAGAGCCTTTACATCGTTGTAGGCTCTCCTTTTTTGCAGACATTTAACGATTAAGTCCTGCAGATCGGGAATTGCTCTGCCAAAACGCGAGAAATAAAATTTTGCAAAAGCAGCAGCATACTGCACCGAAAAACATCCCTTATTGCCAATTTCAAGCTCCAGCAAAGTGGCTGCCATATCTGCAATATCGTAGGCCCTGTCACCCATTGAGCTTTCTTCAAAATCAATTCCGTAAATACAATTTGCAGCAAAAACAAAATTTTGCAGCCTCATATCGCCTTTCAGCAAAGTTTGAGAACCATCATTGAAAGAATCGTGAAAATCACAAAGCCATGAAGACAATTTATCGAGTATCGAAATGTCGGCGGCGATCATATTGTATCCGAGCGGAACGCCATCAACAAATTCCATAAACAGAATGTTGCGAAATTTATGCAATATTTGCGGAACAGATAATTTCCTTGCAAAAGACGATTTCAAGGCCAATTCCTCTTTTACGGCATTACCCCAGACAAAGTATTTCGCGATAATCTCAAATACACGCTCACAATCCTTAAGAATCAATTTTGTTACCTGATTTTTTTTACTGGCAAAAAAAACTTTTTCCAAAATAACCGCCCCGGGAAACAATCCGGCGACTTCTTTCTCAATACGATTCATAAAAAAAATTAATCCCCCGTTGTGACATTCATTGATGGCACCTTGAGACACCGGCTGATAAAATTCTATCACACGTGAAAAAAATCAGACATGTTTTGCACATATAATTCCATAATAATTTACATTCAGACTATAACACGGCTACCGGACTTAAATATAACACACATTATAGAAATTGAACAGTCACAATAACCATTTACTGCAAAATTTGAATCCTCCTCGAAAAGGATAACATCTACATATATGTGTTAAATAAAAGGAGGTGTTTTTTATGAGTACAATAGCAAAATGGAAAAAACCGACTTGCATGAGTCCAATAGAATATTTGGAAAAATTCTTTGAGCAAACCTACTTAGTACCATTTGTCGGTCTTAAAGACGATAAAATGGTCTCCCTTGATATAATGAAAAACGATAGCGGTTATCTTGTCAAAATGGAAGTCCCCGGATACAACGCAGATCAGTTGGATATCTCACTTGACAACGAATTGCTTACCGTAAGCGGCAAGATGAGCGAGGAAAAAGAAGATAAAAATGAAGATTATTATCATAAGGAGATTGTAAACGGAAGCTTCTCAAGAAGTGTAAAGCTCCCGTCCGTCGCTGCAGATGCGGAAATAAAGGCATCTCTTAAGGATGGTATACTGAGTATAGATGTTCCTACAAGACAAAAGGAGGCTGCAAAAAAAATTACAATAAAAAGTGAATAAATTCTTAAAAATATCAAACCCGAGCATCTACAAATGTTTGTAGGAATAACCCTGCTAGCAGGGAGGGGCTGTCGTGCTAAGTAGAGCTGGAAAGCCCCGCTTAGCACGACAGCCTAATTTCACACCCGAAATATTGAAACCCGCTTCCACATACGCTTATTATACAGTCTGAATCCTTTAAAAAAAACCGGCATCAATACGAGTGTAAAACGAAAGAGGAGGTGTTCTTGATGAATACCATCGTAAAATGCAAAAAGCCCACTTGCATGAGCCCGATTGAATATCTGGAAAAAATTTTTGAACCAACTTATTTAATGCCGTTAGTCGGTTTTAAAAACGACAAAATGGTTTCGCTTGATATAATGAAAAATGACACCGGTTATCTTGTCAAAATGGAAGTACCTGGGTACAGCGCAGAACAGCTGGATATCTCACTTGAAAATGAATTGCTTACCATCAGCGGCAAGATGACCGAAGAAACAGAAGACAAAAAAGACAACTATTACCATAAGGAGATAGTAAGCGGAAGCTTTTCAAGGAGTGTAAAACTCCCGTCTGTTGCTGCAGATGCAGAAATCAAGGCGGCGCTTAAAGATGGAATACTGAGTATAGATATTCCTACAAAACAAGAAGAAGAAGTAAAAAAAATTGCAATAAACGCTGAATAAATCCGGCAATAGACGCAGAAAAAGGCAACAATAGTTATGAAAACAGCAGCAATAAAAACTGAATACTGCCAGCAATTAACAAACTAAAGTATCTACCACAGTTTGTAGGAATCCCCGGACAGCCGGGTAAGGGCGGCTCTTTAAGAGACCGCCCTAGTTTATGTACTTTAAAGCGCGGCGGGAATTATCTAAAAAAGCAAAAATAAGTATTGACCTAAAAACAAAGCCGTGTTATAATAGCCAACGAAAATACGCCAGCGTAGCTCAGCGGTAGAGCAGCTGATTTGTAATCAGCTGGTCGGGGGTTCAATTCCCTTCGCTGGCTCTTCCAAAAAAGCCTTTAGATAAAGAATCTAAGGGCTTTTTTGTTTGCCAAAAACAAACAATTCCGTGCGAAATAGTAACATCAAAAAATACGCAACGTTTCAACTACTATAAACCTTTAAAAATGAGTGTGGAAGTTGTCATCGCGAGCGTAGCGTGGCGATCCAGAAGGCTAAACTGAAATGAGCATTATTTTTTGATGTTGTTATAACTTACTTCCATAAAGTTAAAACAAAAAAGCACCCTGTTTTCACAAGATGCTTAACCGTGATATAATTTTTTCTGTGGACAATCCACGCATCTCCAAAAAAGGGAGGAGGTGAGGAATGGATGCCCACAAAGGCAAAAGCCCTTGGCAGGCTTGTTAAAGTGATTTTGATTGTCACCGCAATCTTGATAGCTTTAACATCGAAGGCCTACTAAGGGCTAAAGGGAAGAGGATTAGGCTCCTCTTCCCTGATTATAACAGATTTAAAGTTTTTTGTAAATTAATGCTTTGGCAGCTGAAAAGCCCCCTCAATGAAGTTAAACAGGGGACTATCGTTGCGCTCCCCCTTACGTGAAAGTCCTTGCTTTTCGACTTTACTTGTAATTATTCCGGCGGCGGCAAATCCCGATGCCGCCTTCTACATAATTGCAAGTAAATGGCTGTTGCCTGTCATAGTCCGGCTTTACAAATCAGTTGCAGGGCTTGCTCTCTTTGCTCAGACAAAAACTATGCACGCTTTATATCCGCTTCTCTGCTCCGCAACGAAGTCAGATGTTGCTTCCGCAGAAAAACGCATATAAAGCTGACAATACCGGTTTGATTCTATAGAAAATAAGGGTGTCATACTCGCGGAGGCGGGTATCCAGTAGATTCTAAGCCGAAATTATCCCTGACGTCCAATATACCCAAACCATAAAAATATTATAAAGGTATAAAGCGTTAATCTTAGAAGTGCTTAAAACAGAAAGGTGCTGCGAATTTATACTTTGGGCGGGGGACAATTGTGATGAAAAACTATTATTCCGAAAACTTAAATGCAAACAAATTATTTGCCGTGTATCAAACAAAAATTGACCGCGTCAAACAGTATTTAAATGCCGAAATAGAGTTTGTACGTAAGGACCTGCGGGGAGAAGAGGTGCTGGAACTCGGCGCGGGATATGGGCGGATTGTCAGGGAATTGGCTTCATCCGCTAAATTTGTTACCGGCATTGATATCTCCGAGGACTCTGTTCGTTTGGGACAACATTATCTACAGGAGTGCCGCAACTGTAAGCTGACAATGATGGACGCCAACAACTTTACTTTTAACTTTCCCTTCGGCATCGTGCTGTGCCTGCAAAACGGCCTTTCCGCTTTTAAGTCAAATGACACCAAGCTTGTTAAAAGAGTCATAAGCTCTCTTAAAGAAAACGGCAGAGCCTATTTCAGCAGCTACAGCCCTAAATTCTGGCAGTATCGACTGGCCTGGTTTCAGGAACAGGCAGAAAGAGGTCTCCTTGGCGAAATAGACATGCAGCAGACAAAAGACGGGAAGATAGTTTGTAAAGACGGCTTCACGGCGATAACATACAGCACGGATGATCTGGAAAAACTAGGCAAAGCAAGCGGCTGTAAGTATAGTATACACGAAGTAGATGAATCAAGTATTTTTCTGGTCATTACCAAATGAATCCACATTTAAAACAAATACCCGGTTATTCTCCTCATCGATTCCCCAATAACAAAACCCCAGCTTTTCAAGAAGACATATGGAAGCGGTATTTTCCGGCATAACCCCGGCTTTAAAACAACCGGCGCCTTCAGACTTAAGCGCATTAATAACGGCAGAAACGGCTTCATAAGCGTAACCCTGACGGGCTCTGGAACGGCATATTGTATAGCCAAGCCAAAAAGCCGAATCCTTGCGCTGAATATACAAATCACCGATCAAAACGTTCGATTGTTTACAGATAACGGCCAGAGGCAATCCACCGTCAAAAGAACGGATCCCCAAAAGCACATTGGCATATTCCTCCCTTGTCAGTCCCTTCAGTCCCTGATAGCGCATCCAGTCTTCATCATTCCTGTAGGTCATAAAACCGTCTATATCCGAATCCCTAAAAAGGCGCAGCAGACAGCGCTCCGTGTATATCTCCATGTTTTTACTCACCGATCCCCAAAATACTTTTTTCAGGTACAATTATACAATTAATCTCCGCCAAAGACAAAAGACATCCACCGGGTTTTCTTTCAAACGATTATTAAAAAAATTAAATCAATAATATCAATAAAATTTAAAAGGTCAAAATAAATTATCCGTCAAATATTTTACAAACGGCAGTAAGATGTCTTCCTCAAACAATGATTAGCCAAAAGTAGCAACAAAACCGTCTGTCGTATATCTCTGCGGGACAATAAGGAGGTTTCATGAACTTTACTGGAAAACTGACTTTGCTGCTTCTTATGCTGGCGTCTCTTCTTTACGGCTGCTCCGGAGGCTCATCCGGGGGCTCTTCCGGCGGAGGAGGAGTTTTTGCAGGCGGCGATGGAGTCCATACAATTCCTCCTGTGGCCGGAACGCTCAGCGGTGTCATCACAGCACGCTCTCTGCCCTGCAGCGGAGCTGCCGTAACTGTTTCCGGGCCTGTTTCCATGACGGTTGCCTCTGCCCCGGACGGAAGCTATGCCCTCGGCTCCCTGCCCTTCGGCGATTATACGGTTTCGGTAAAGAAACCGGGATGTTATAATACATCATCAACGGTCAATCTCAGCTCGGCCTCCACATCTTTTAATCAGGATTTAAAACTTGCTCTTTTAAACCGCTGCTTCGGGGGAACATATGATGATTACGCACAGGCCACAGCATCCTGCAAAGACGGTTCCATTCTCGTAACCGGATATACCCTTTCCGATAAAAACGGTGATATTCCGGCAAGCAGACATGGCGCTCTTTCATCATATGATATGTGGGTTATAAAGGCAGATCCCTCAAAACCTCAAAACGAGCAAATTGTATATAACCGCTGCTTCGGAGGGAACGGCGATGATCTCGGCAATTCGATTGCCGAGTGTCCCGACGGATGTATCGTTGTAACGGGATATGCCCGCTCAGCGGCAAATGACGGCGATGTTCCGGCGACAAAACACGGAACGGGCGACAATTACGATCTCTGGGTTTTGAAGATAGACCCTTCAAAACCGGAAAATCAGCAAATTGTCTACAACCGCTGCTTCGGAGGAAGCGCCAGGGACGTAGGCAATTCAATAGCCGTTTGTCCCGATGGGGATATTGCCGTATCAGGGTATACGGAATCTAATGACGGAGACATCAACAGCACCAGGCATTCGGGAACCGGTTCCGATCTGTGGATACTGAAAATCAGACCGGATCGCTCACTTCCCCTAAATAAGCAGATCGTTTACAATCGCTGCTTCGGCGCAAACAATTCTACAGAGATGGGAGAAGCAATCGCTGTTTGTCCCGACGGAAACATTCTTACAACAGGCTATACATACTTATATTCCTCCATAAAAAGCGGAGACGTACCGGCGACAAACAATGAAGCACCTCTCAGCGCTGATTTATGGGTATTAAAAATTAATACCTCTACTAACAGCATTTTATACAACCGCTGCTTCGGAGGAGACCTGGATGATTATGGATATTCAATAGCCGATGGCAAAAACGGCATTATTTACGTCACAGGAAAAACGGAATCATCTAAAAATAGCGGCGATATACCAAGCACCAGGAACGATGCCTTCGGATATGATCTGTGGGTTTTGAAAATTGATTCCGCGTTGGATAAAATTCTCTACAACCGCTGCTTCGGCGGAAGCCATGACGAGACAGGAAGATCTATAGCTGTCTGCGCCGATGGAAACATCGCCGTCTGCGGATATACGAACTCAAATGATGGCGACATCATAAACAAACACTATGATGGCGATAAAAATGACTTCTGGGTGCTAAAAATAAAGCCGTATACGCTAGTAGACAAGAATAAACAAATTATTTACAACCGCTGCTTCGGAGGCGGAGAAGGTGATTACGGCTATTCCATAGCGGAAGGGCCGGACAGCACTCTGGTAACTGCAGGATACACCGGTTCCAATGACGGGGATGCCCCCTACAAACACGGCCATGCGGATTTCTGGCTTTTAAAAATAGATCCCGTAACCGGCAGCTTCTCATCAATATAACCCCAGTACAATGAATAGGGCTGTAGTGCTAAGCGAGCTTAGCACGACAGCCCTATTTCATTGCAGCCCCGCCTTTAAATATAAAACCGTTTTAAGTGAATTATCACTCACCTCAAAAACTTTCAAATGTGGCATAAGTATACTTCGTATCAAAAATTGCCTTCTCTTTCTTTTTAAGTTCTTCAGCGGAAATAAAAAGCTTTTTAAAAAACTCTTCGGCTTCCTTCAATTTCGCCTCACTGAGCTTGTCGGGATTTTTATCAATATAATCCCTTAAATTTTCATTTCTGGCATATAAATAATCAATATCCCGTTTTTGGATATCAAAATTTTTCGGGCAGAGATACACCGTCTCATTTTCTCTGCCGTATCCAAATGTCGAATTTTTTCTCGAATAATAACAGAAAGAGTTTTGGGCAATATACTCAAAATAAGACTTTTTATCATTTTCAGTAGGTGGCTTTAGGTTATGGACGGCATCCCGGTTAAGATAAATTTCCTCACCCCTGAGCATTTTTTTTCTTATCTCCCAGGGAGCAAGAATATTTTTAGCGGCATCCGTCAAATAGGCATTGTCCGTAGGATCAAGCATAATCCACTTTTCCCATTCCGGTATATAAGAGATAACCACAACATGGCAGTCGGGATCGGCATAACTTTCGGGAATAAGCCATAGCGCCCGGGCCTTAATACCTATCGAGAGAAGCGCTTCACTTAAAACAACGGAAAGAGCATTGCAGTTAATTCCGTTTTCAGGCTTTTTATATGCATAATTCAGCAATGCCAGCGAATTGCTCTCAATACGGTTGTCATACATGGATGAGTGGCGCAAATTGAGACTCACCCAATGCAGCAAATTAATCGCCCGCTCCTGAGTGGAACCGGTGCCGGCAATCCTATCAAGCTTATACTTCTTTTTCAGTTCCTTCAGCCAGGGGTTTGCCATATCGTAAGTAAACTTTACCGGCACAGCGTCATCCCTCCTGAAATCACAGTTATTATACAAAAGCAAACGGAAGTTTTTGCCGCCGTAATAACCCGTCCAGCAACGTATCGGCATCAGCAGAGGCCGGTGGTGGAGAAGGAAGATTCGTCTCATAAGACATGCCGGCCAAATCACTGCAGTAAGATGATTGCGGCAAGCAAAAAAACACTGCCAATAAAACAGACAAAAATAGAGTATTTCTTTTCATAAACCGGCGGCTCCTCAATAGTAAACAGCAAAAAATATTAATTCGCGATCTAATTATAACAGGAAATCGTAATAGACAATACACAGCCGTATTCACCTACTAAACAAATAAAACCTTTGGCCGCTTTTTCACGCAAAGCGGAAAAATGCACCGATATCACCAAAAAGACATAAACTATGCATGGACAATATTGGTAAAATCAGATATTTCCCTGTTTACGGTACAAAGATCGTCAACATTCAAATCCGCCAGACGGCTATGCCCGGTAAGCCTGGCAAATTCTTTAAGTTCCTCAATACTGACGTTCAAAAAATTAGCCACACGGAGAGCCGCGGAATCAATATCAAACCTTGAACGCATCTGCGGATCCTGGGTAGCCATGCCAACAGGGCACTTACCCGAACCGCAAATTCTGTATTGCTGACATGCCGCCGCCATCAGAGCTGCCGTGGCAATAGCAACGGCATCGGCGCCCATTGCCAGCGCTTTAGCAAAATCAGACGAGACTCTAAGCCCTCCGGTAACAATCAGAGACAGCTCCGACCCAACCGCATCAAGATATTTTCTAGCTCTGTAAAGCGCATAAATAGTCGGCAAACTGGTCGAATCTCTGACCAGCTTCGGACTTGAACCGCTTCCTCCTCCCCTGCCGTCAATCGTTACAAAATCGGCACCGGCATAAACACAGAACTCCAAATCACGCTCAATTCTGCCGGCGGCAATTTTTATACCTACCGGCCTGCCGCAGGAACGCGCTCTTATTTCCGATACCAGCTCTTTTAAATCATCCCTTGTTTTTAAATTCGGAAAAGCTGAGGGACTATAAATATCCTTTCCCACCGGCTTACTCCTGAGAACGGCAATTTCCCCGGACACTTTCTCTGCCGGCAAATGCCCTCCCAGGCCCGGTTTCGTGCCCTGGCCTATTTTTATCTCTATAGCATCCGCATTTCGCAAATTTTCATCATTAACGCTATATAAATTAGGAACATATTCAAAGATATACCTGTAAGCCGCTTTCATTTCCTCCGGTAAAATCCCTCCCTCACCGCTGCACACAGCCGTTGCCGCCAAAGCACCGCCCTTTGCCAAAGCAATTTTACCCTCTTTTGAAAGAGCGCCGTAGGACATATGCGATACCAGAACAGGACTGCTCATAACAAGAGGCTTAAGCGCCTTGCGGCCAATGACGGTTTCCGTATTAACATCCGCATCATGATTTAGCGGAGTAGGACAAAGCTGAGCGCCTAAAATTAAAATATCATCCCATGAGGGAAACTGGTTTCTGATTCCCATAGACTCTATAATTGGTTTACCGCTGACAGCCATTTCATGAATTTCATTCATATATCTTACGGAACCATCGGTGCGGAAAAAATCCTTCGGATATGCAATATTACTGCTTTCAACCACTCCGTCATCAGCTTTATCGGAGCAGCAGGAGTCAAGCTCCACAAGCATTTCCAGGGGAGAACAGCAGGCCGGACAGCATATTTTTCCGTTATCATCAAACTCCGCACTACTTTCAGCAAATTCAAACCCGCATACGGTACACTTAAATTTTCTCATTGACAATCCTTTCAATACATAGTATCATATAAGACATAATCTTAAGAAATATTATATACTATAACTGATAAAATTTAAAGCAATATTAAAAGAAAATAGGATAAAACAATGAAACGGAATACACATCAACAACAAATAGTATTTAATACCGTTTGGGAGCTGAAAGGAAAGCATCCTACCGCGGATGAGCTGCACGAATATATAAAACCTAAAATGCCCAGTATAAGCAGAGCTACAGTTTACCGGATACTGAACCAGTTTGTCTCAGAAAAAAAACTTCAGAAAATTCTCGTTCCTTCGGGCGCCGATATATATGACTGCCGCCTTGACACCCATCTGCACATAAGATGCAATAATTGCGGACGGACTATGGATACCGACATTCCGGTAATAAAGGATTTTATTGATATACTACCCAAATCACCCAAATATACCATTACCGGATATGACATTGTCTTTAATGGTTTATGCGCCGAATGCACAATGCGGAAAGCCGCAGCAAACTAATAACATGAAATAAAAAATATGGAGGATAAATTAAAAATGGCTGAACTAAAAGGCACAAAAACAGAAAAAAACCTGATGGACGCTTTTGCCGGAGAGTCACAGGCAAGAAACAAATACACTTATTATGCGGAAAAAGCAAGACAGGAAGGCTATGAACAAATTGCTTCCCTGTTCATAGAAACGTCAGAAAACGAGAAAGAACATGCCAAACTCTGGTTCAAATTCCTCCATGGAGATGAAATTCCGGCAACAACCCAAAATTTAAAAGATGCTGCTGACGGAGAAAATTACGAATGGACCGATATGTATGCAAAATTCGCCCGGGAAGCGAAAGAAGAGGGGTTTGACAAAATAGCTTTTGCTTTTGAACTTGTCGGCAGAATTGAAAAAGAACACGAAGCAAGATACCGCAAACTGCTTGCCAATCTTGAAAACGGACTCGTTTTTTCACGAGAGGGCGACTCCGTATGGCTATGCAGCAACTGCGGCCACGTAATAATCGGCAAGAAAACGCCGCCGAAATGCCCGGTGTGCGCAAAACCTCAGGCATATTTTCAAATAAAAGCCGAAAACTATTAGATTTATAGTCAGGTTTACCAGCCTGCACTCTAACCATATAAATTATGGATGAATGCGCGTCATCCGCAGGGAGCAACAACGGGGGGAGATGTTCCCGGCCGGTAACAAGCATATAAAACGTACTTATCAAGAATGCAGGTTGGTATTAAATACCAGACCTCTCGGACAAATAACTTCCGAAGGTCTGGTATTCTCTCTTTATTGCGGATTTTTTTGACAAAAAGGAAAAACAGATAAAAACCGGGGAATGTTAAATATATAAAATATCTAAGAAAGCCTTAACAAAAAAAATGACCGCCAACAATTTGCAAAATATGCACATACAAAAACTGCAGCCCGGGCATCTCGAACAATACAACGAGCTTTTGCGCTACGCATTCCAGGTTACGGAAAAAACTTTGCTTGAATACGGCTGGGAAGACGATGAAATACGGCAGTCAAAATTCCCTGTTCTGGAAAGGGCAAACGTCCTGGGCTGGTTTGACGGCGACAAACTGGCTTCACAGTTTGCCGTTTATCCGATGAAAATGAATATTCACGGAACAACCTACGACATCGGTTTCATAACCAGCGTTTCAACATATCCCGAATACTCCGGTATGGGGCTGATGGGCAAGCTGATGAAACAGAGTCTGACGGAAATGAAAAACCTTGGACAGAGCCTGTCGCTTCTATACCCCTACTCCATACCATTATACCGCAACAAGGGCTGGGAAATAGTATCCGACAAAATGTCGTTCAACATCAAGGACAACCAGCTGCCGCGGAAAATATCGGTCGGCGGCTATGTGCGCAGAGTGGAAAGCGACAGTCAGGATCTGATAAGGCTGCACAACCTTTTTGCCAATAAAACCCATGGCTGTATATTCAGGGACGATCTGGCCTGGGAAGAATACTGGCGCTGGGACGTAGACGATACTTCGGTGGCGATATATTACAACACCGCCGGAGAGCCTTTGGGCTATATGGTATATCTGCTCAAAGACGCAGTCATGCATATAAAAGAGATGATTTACCTGAATATCGAAGCCTGGAAAGGTCTCTGGAAGTATATTGCCGCCCATGATTCCATGATTGATGAAGTTAACGGCAATAATTATTCAAACGAACCGATTGCCTTCTGGCTGGAAGACAGCGATATAAAAGAAACCGTAAGGCCGTATATAATGGGCAGGATAATTGATGTAAAGAAATTCCTTGCCGATTACAATTTCAGAAATATCCGCGAGGGAGATTCAGTGACCTTTACCGTAACGGATCCGTTGTTGGAGTGGAACAACGGCACCTTTACACTCGAATTCGACGATTCAAAAAAAACAAACATCACCACTGCACGGGAATCGGAAAATACTGTTGAAACATCCATCAACACACTGACAACGATGCTGCTGAGCTATAAACGCCCGTCATATCTCAATGAAATGGAACGACTCTCCGCCGGCAAAAAAACAATTGCCCTGCTTGAAAAAATTATCCCTTCGGAGAAAGCATATATATCGGATTATCTGTAAGCAAAAGATACCTATTGCTCAATATCAGCCAGCAAAACAAACCTGTTTTTCTGAAAGTCAATCAGGCCGTCGTCTTTCATCCGGCCCAGTTCACGAGAAAGAGCGCTGCGTTCCACGCCAAGGTAATCGGCAAGCTCCTCCCTGTTAAAAGGAATTGAAAACTCTCTGGCTCGGGACTTTGTAAATTCGCCGTTAAGAAAAAGCGTTATCCTTTCACGCAGGCTTTTTATCATCAAATAGTCAATCTTCTTATTAAGCACAAGACACTGAGACGCCAGTTGCTTGAGCATATTGCGAATCAGGCGCTGATGAAAGGTGCAGGAGCTGCTGCAGGTGGTCGTCATTTTTCCGTAATTCAAAAAAAGTATTTCCGAGTCGGTTGCCGAAATAACAGATACAGGACTCTTGATTCCGTCAATATAGGCAAAAACTTCCCCGAATACTCCGGAAGCATTAACTTCCTGAAGCATAAATCTTTTGCCGCTGAAGTTTTCCTTGACGATCTCCACTTTGCCGGAAAGGACTACGCCGATATTTTTTACCGGACTCCCGGGATATATTATCGTTTCACCTTTATAGAACACTTTATCCCTGGCGTCGACACAACCAAGCATCAGCTCTATATCGGCAAGATTTATTCCCTCAAATAATAAACTGTCTCTCAACGGTTCAATTTTCATAAAAAAATCCCATAAATATATTTTGTTGCTACAGCAACATCCTTTACGCTTATACTATACTATACTTTTTAAAGGCGAATCAAGACGCGACAAAACAAAGCGGAAAAACATACCCTGTTCCTACAGGGAAAATCCGCAGAATATATAAAAACAAGGAGGTATTTATGTTTTGTTTTCAGTGTGAACAGACAGCACAGGGGAAAGGATGCACAATAAACGGAGTATGCGGAAAGAAAGGAGATACGGCAGGGCTTCAGGACCGTCTGACCGGCGCAATCATTGATTTGTCGGAAATTTCTGCCGGCAAAGGCTCTGACAAGGAATACGGCGCCTTTATACAGGAATCTCTTTTCGTTACTGTCACTAACGTAAACTTCGACAATGAAGCCATAGAAAAATACATCAATAAAGCGCTCGGCTATTTGAAAAAAGCAGGCAAAGAGACTACCGGGGTATTCGACGTCGCCAATATATGGAACGCAAATGAAGACATCCGTTCTCTTAAAACGTTGATTTTGCTGGGGATGAGAGGAATGGCGGCATATGCGCACCATGCTTATATCCTCGGATATTACGACCCTTCAATTACCGAGTTTATGTTCAAGGGCTTAGCCGCGATAAAAAAAGAGTTGGGCATCGAAGAACTGTTAAAGCTTGTCCTCGAAACAGGTGAAGTCAACCTCAGATGCATGGAGCTTCTCGATAAGGCTAATACCGAAACATACGGAACACCTGTTCCTACAGTTGTAAGCAAAAATATCGAAAAAGGACCGTTCATCATCATCACCGGCCATGATCTGCATGATTTGAAAGAACTGCTCATCCAAACGGAAGGCAAAGGCATCAACATCTACACTCATGGAGAAATGCTGCCGGCTCACGGATATCCGGAACTTAAAAAATATCCGCATTTAAAAGGAAACTTCGGCACGGCATGGCAGAACCAGCAAAAAGAGTTTGACAATGTACCGGCTCCGATACTTTACACTACCAACTGCCTGATGCTGCCTAAAACCAGTTATTCCGAAAAAATATTTACCACCTCAATGGTCGGCTTCCCCAATACAAAGCATATTCCCGCCGATGCCAACGGACATAAAGATTTTTCCGAGTTGATTGCCATGGCTCTTAAGCTTGGCGGATACAAAGAAGAAACAAAAATGACCGGCATTAACGGCGGCGATACCCTGATGACGGGTTTTGCCAGAGGCACGGTAATGGGCGCTGCGGGAACGGTAATTGATGCCGTCAAATCAAAGGCTCTCAGACACATCTTCCTTGTCGGCGGCTGTGACGGCGCTAAACCCGGCAGAAACTACTACACCGATTTTGTCGCCAAGGCTCCCAAAGACACACTGATTCTTACTCTTGCCTGCGGAAAATACCGGTTCAACGACATGTCTATCGGTGAAATAGGCGGATTGCCGAGAATACTCGATATGGGACAGTGCAACGATGCCTACAGTGCCATCGTAGTGGCCTCGGCACTGGCGGAAGCATTCGGCTGCACGGTAAACGATCTGCCTCTGACACTCGTTCTTTCATGGTACGAACAAAAAGCGGTATGCATATTGCTGACACTGCTCCACCTCGGACTTAGAAACATTTATCTCGGCCCATCGCTGCCGGCATTTGTCTCACCGGGAATACTTGATGTCCTCGTAAAGAATTTTGGCTTAAAACCGATTTCCACGCCCGAAGAAGATCTTAAATCGATACTTCATCTGGAAACGGTATAACCGCGGTATACGGTAAAAAAAGTCCGGCAGCGTTCAGGAAAATTATCCGGGTAAATGCTGCCGGAAATACTTACGTCTACGGCAAACTCAAAGGAATATATTGAATTTGCCAGAATTCTAAGTGTTGGTTTAATAACAATTTAAGGGAGAATATACTATGAAGGAAAAAGTAGAGGAAGTCATTGCCAAAATAAGACCGGCACTGCAATCTGACGGAGGAGACGTCGAAATTGTTGAAATCACAGAAGACGGGATTGTAAAGCTGCGCCTTAAAGGTGCCTGCGGAAGCTGCCCTATGAGCCAGATGACTCTGAAAATGTTTATTGAAAAAACACTTATAAAAGAAGTTCCGGAAGTAAAAGAAGTCGTCGGAGTATAAATCCGTATAAAAATTACAAGGAGCTGCCCGTTAAGTAAAAGAAGGCGGTTCCTTTTTTAGTTTTCAAAAACTTATTTTATCTGCATTTCAACCAAACTAAATCTCTGCCATGAATCTAAAGGCTGAATAAATTCAACAAACAATCCGTTTGCATCAACAATACCCGCAGGAATACTAATTTTATATTCCCTTAGCTCCCGGCCAACTTCTACGACATCCAATCTGCGCCCATTGGCCTTTATTGTGATCTCTAAGGGATTATTGGAATTATCAACTCCGGCAATTTTAAGCAGCATCGTCAAATTTTTATTTTGAATGTGGCCGGCAAAGTCAATAGTCAGATCGGCCTCATTCGATGAGACTATAAAGCCGTCAGTCCCCGGATTCCACCCCATACCGGGAATACCATAAAAAGACCCGGCATTCTCCGGTGAAAATATAATTTTATCGCCAATGCGATACTTGGGGAAAAGATCTATCCATGTATTCTCCCATTTTCCGGTAAGCGGATGATAGGCATAAACATTTGTCAGCCTGTTTCGCATAATCCAGTTTCTGGCGAAGAAAAAATAATACGGAGATTCCACTTCATACAGCGCCCAATAGTTAGGCCTCTTACCCGAATACCCGTTTATAGTCTTCAGGTTATATTTTTGAGCTATTGAAAACGCTTCCAGTTGTGAATGTATTATTGATTTTTTTGACCGTCATAAGAAACAAAAAAACATTTACAATCTTGCGGAGGAGCAGGAACCATCTCCAAAAAGCGGGTCATATAGGAAGTTCTCCATTCATTGTTGTAGCCGTTAATAAACACATCATGCAGAAACGTTCTATTATCAAAAAAAATCAGGACTATAATAAGCAGCATCAAAGGGATGCGGTAGCTTTTTCTTATTCCTTTCAGTAAATTCTCCATAAAATAGCCAATCAAAATACAGGCCGGCAGTGTAAGAAAAGCAGGTAACGTACAACAGCCCTTATTGCCGCCCCCCCCGGGGAAGAACTTATATACAAAGTACCATAACGTCATACCGTCAATTCTGATCAGTAAAGCAAAGGAAAATATAACCGCAAAAGCAAGCAGTTTCATAAAAACGGCCTTGTTCCCGTCAGGGCCGGAGGCACTATCCGTTGAGCGCTTTTTAAGCGTAAAGCAAACGGAAAAAATCAAAAGGGAAAAGGTCAAAAGCGGAAAACCGGACCAAAGCTCGTCGGCAAAGGGCTTGGTAAACACATCCGGTATATTCCTAAGCAGCCACCCCCAGAAAATACTCACCGGAGAAGAATTGAAAAAATCAAACCATTGCGGGATCTGCGCCAGAACCTCCGGCAGGAAATATTTTATACACAAAATATCATAGAGACAAATTTTCAACTCTAATCAGCAACAGAAAAGAGCAAAGCTGTCAGACGGCAATAATTTTAACTATAATATGAATTTTGTCTTCCGGGCCGGCCTTAAATCTGTTAACAAAAATTATTGAAACAATAAGAAGAATAAAAGACAGTAACGGGAAACCGGATGAGATTTCATTAGCGTGAAATGTTTTCTTAAGATAGGGAATGATAAAGCGGCATTTTACAACGTCTCTCTCAGTAAATATTCAATCATCATTTGCCCTGTTCAAAAATCTGGTCGCTTACGCCCTGATTGATAATATATTCACCGTAAAGAGCGTCGGCACTGGCCTTTATATTCGATTTTGGAAAATTAAGTTCCATATGCATCGTATCGAAAAGATTAAAATCATTAGTTTTTCTGTAAGTACATTTCACATCAATAAATCCGCCGTCACGATATGAGTACAGCTGTCTTGGAAAAAGCCAGTTATCTTTATTTATCCACATTTCAATCTTCTGAAGATCTCCGCGGCCAATGACGGGAATTAAACGCAACATAAAACAGCGCGAGTATTCATCGGTTCCCTCGAATATTTTTATCGTATACTCAGACGGCTCAGGCAGACTCCAGCCGAAAATCTGCGGATATTTTGATAAAAATTCCGGTGCTTTCTCGAACTTAACCCTATACTTGTCAGGCGACTTAAAATAATAATGCCCTTCAAGGTTGAACGGAACTTCCAGAAAAGAATATTTCGCCTTAGCAGCGACAGTCAGAGGACAAACATAGTCGTTAAGTCCGGAATTGGCGTCCCTCATTTTCTGAAAAATCTGCTTGGCAACCGACTGCCTTACAGATGAACCCCACGGCGGAAGTTCAAACTTTTTTGCCTCCTTGCCTTGCAGAGGCTGTGACACAGACGGCGACGGTGATGGCCGCGGCTGTTCCGGCTTAATGGTTCCATTGTCCGTGGACGGCGATACTAACGGAGATACGGACGGAGACGGAGATACGGAAGGCTGCTGTGAATAACAGGGCACGGAAAAAAGAATAAAGCAAGCCACCGTCAATATAATTAAATGATATCTCATAAAAACTCCCCTTCCTTCATAAATCATTGCCAATTACTGCCGGCCGATACCGGAATAGGCAAATCCCATTTTCTTCATTCTTGACGGATCATACATATTGCGTCCGTCAATGAAAATATTGTTTCTCATAATACTTTTTATTCTGACAAAATCCAAATGATTAAACTCTTTCCATTCGGTAACAATAATAATAGCATCGGATCCTTCAGCCGCATCGTAAGGATTGGCGCAGAACTTTACATCCGAACAGGACACATGTTCTCTGGCTTTATCCATCGCCACCGGGTCATATACCCTTATCTTCATATTTAATTTCTTGAACTCATTTATTAAGACCAAAGACGGAGCATTACGCAAATCATCTGTATTAGGCTTAAAAGAAAGTCCCAAAAGGGTTATGACCGAACCCTCCGGATTGGGTATAAACTTCTTAAGTTTCTTAAGTACCAGACCATGCTGTTCATAGTTAATATCCTGAACAGATTTCAACATCTTAAAATCATAGCCAAGCTTATCGGCAATACTTATAAACGCGGAAACGTCTTTGGGAAAACAGGAGCCGCCGTAGCCGATACCGGCCTGCAAAAACTCCATTCCGATCCTCTTGTCAAGACCAATTCCCCTGGCGACCCTGGAAACATCAGCCCCGACAATATCACAAATATTGGCAATTGAATTAATAAAAGATATCTTCATCGCCAGATAGGCATTGGCGGTATGTTTAATCAGTTCCGCGCTTTTTATGTCGGTTATTAAAAGCGGTGCGTTCAGCGGCTCGTATAGCGTAACCAAAAGTGAAGAAGCGCGTTCCGTAGTGACGCCAAGCACAACTCTGTCCGGCTTCATAAAATCGTCAACAGCCGTCCCTTCACGCAGGAACTCCGGATTTGAAGCAACGTCAAAATCAATGTCTGAAGGGGCATATTCCCTGATCTTATTCATTAGCCATTCACCTGTCTGAACAGGTACAGTACTCTTTTCAACAATCAACCGGTAATCCTTTATGTGCTGGGCAATTTGCCTGGCAACCTGTTCCACAGATGACAAATCGGCATCACCGCTAGCTTTAGAAGGCGTATCCACCGCAACAAAAATTACCGTCCCGTGCTCAACACCCTCAGCCATATCCACAGAAAATTTTAAACGTCCCTCCAGATAATTTGAAGAAACCAAATCGGACAAATGAGGTTCATAAAACGGAATTTTGCCATTCTTCAAAGTGTCAATCTTGATTTTATCCTTGTCAATACACATTACGTCATGTCCAAGTTCAGCAAAACAGGCGCCGGAAACAAGACCGACATAACCTGTCCCTACAATAGTAATCTTCACAGTATGTTTCTCCTCAGAACAATAAGATTAATAAATAATATCAAAAGCTGCAAATTCATTTCATATCGGCGTCTAAAGCACAGTCTCCGACTATTTCATCATTATAATATATTTTCAAATTACCGCCGGCAAAATTCTTGTCTACATTAACTGACGCCATCCCTGAAAGATCCGTAGACGTCTCGCCTCTGAAAACAGGGATACCGTCACTTGTCAGGTCAAGACTAATCTGGACCTCGGGAACCGGATTAGCAAACTCATCCTCGGCAACGATCTCAAGCCGGTACATTTGCACAACACCGCCGACCGTCAAAGGAACAAGCTGGGAATAAAAATGTTTGGGAGTTCCCGGAAGGGAGCGTCCTTTCCATATCTCCTGTTTCAGCGGCCCGCACTCTATATACACCGAAACCGGCAATACTGCTTTTAAGGCGCCAATGGCAAAGTTAAGACGGCCATCCTTCGTTTCTATAAAAAACGGCGCCCTGCCGCAAGATGTTATAACCTTCACGGAAGTGCCGTCAGGAACATTATTGCCCTGAGCATCAATGAGACAAATATCAAAAGAAACCGCATCCTTGCCATCCGCATAAAACTCGGTTTTATCAGCGGTAACCGCAGCGATAGTATAAGGCATAAAAACCTTGCCTTTTTCAAAAACGCAGATGGAATTGCCCACAGGGCGTTCCGCGGAAACATTCAAAAAACTGCGACTGACCTCGGTACCAAGTAAATCCATTACAGTGGAGCCGCCGCCGTCAAAATTCATACCGTCCCTTATTCCCTTTGACACCATATACTGAGCCATGTCTTCAAGTTTTACGCCCTCGCTATGGTTTTCAAAATATCCGTTAGCCGTAAAAAAATGCAGATTTCCGGCCTTGTCTATGCCCACGGACGTACGGGCCGCCAGTCTAGTGATGTCATTACCTTTGGGCCCCAGGGCCTCTTCATCGGCATTTACCGCAACAGCAGAAGATTTTACAAGCCTTGGGCCGCCGCCGATTGCAAAAACAAGATCTTTCAGCACCGGTCCGGACAACAGAGCAACATCATTTCCTTTGGCTACCATCCGCTCTATAAGCACTTTATTGTTCTTATAAAGAGCAAAAGCCGTCCTCGGAGGTCTTTTACTCACATGAGGAGTTATAACGACATCGCATTTCGAAACCAGACCCAGATTTCCGCCGGACCAGGCGAAAAAACCGCCGTTAACAGCCATGGTCGCTCCGGTACGGGCTCTCATCGCTGTCGTTTTTTCCCTCGGGGAAGAAGCGCAGATCACGTCAATAACCGGATGGACTTTTCCGGACAAATCAACGGTCACTTCAGTAAAACGGGTGTAACCGAATTTGGAACCGCGCTCCGTTAGCGAATATCTCATGTTTTCCGACATTAGATATGACGAATACACAGAGTAATTACGGTAAAAATCAAAAACCAGACGATCGCCGGAACTTTCTTTCAAAGACAGCATCTTAACATTTTTTTCCGGCAGTTCATACTTCAATTCAATAATCACCTGTATGCGCCGGAAATTTTTCTTCTTTAAAGTTACAGACTTTATCAGCCGATCCGACTTTTGTTCAAAAGTTTTAATTATCTGCGGCTCGGCACTGCATTCGGGGAGATCAATTATAAAGTAAGGAGATTTTTCAAAAACAAAATAAGAAAAATAAGATGACGCCTTGCCTTTAAAATCAAGGACAAGCCTCACTCTTTCTTCCGTAAGCCCGGTTCTTACTCCGTCCAACATTGAAAGCTCACCGGCAAAAAGCGGTGAGCAACAAAAGAAAAACAAGAAAATAAAAAAATATTTCTTCATATTACAAATTACAAAAATCATAGGGCAGATTTCTTCTGCCCTATAAAAATATTACTCAATATATAAAATAAAGGTTACAAATCAAAGCCGGCTAGACAAGACCCAAGCTTGCCTGTGCCTCTTCCTCACTTTTGAAAATTCCAAAAATTTTCACAAGGCCGGTTATCTGAAAGATCTTTTTTATCTGAGGATTTGAACAGACAAGGCTAATGTTGCCGTTATGCTCGCGAACTCTCTTCAAAGCACCGATTAATACTCCCAAACCGGTACTGTCTATATAACGAACCTCTTCAAGATTTACGACAATATTATACTTTGATTGCTCAATCAAGTTGTTTATAGCCTCTTTCACTTTAGGAGAAGTATAAACATCAATTTCCCCCTGAACAGACAAAAGACACCCGTCCTTTATCTCCTTATTCGTTATTTTTATATCCATAAAACCTCCTGATGAGCAAAATTACAATTAGGAAATAAGAAAACTAGTCTTCAAAGTCGGCTACGACAACATCCTCAGATTCAATAGCCGAATCCGTTTTAGCTCTCTTTGCAGCCAAAGCGGCCTTTACTTCGCGATACTTTTCATCCATATAACGATGGCCTCTTTCAACTAATTCACCGGCATCATCGCGAAAATCACGGCTGTACTTCTCAAATTTATCGCGTACTTTTTCAGCACTGTCTTTAAGTTGAGTGCGAGTTTCGGCACCGGATTGAGGGGCCAGCAAAATAGCAACCGATGCACCTACAAATGCACCTACAAAAACACCCAGAATGAAATTAACTCCGCATCTGTCTTCCATATATCATCGTCCTCCTCTTCCTAAATTCTGTCCGGAAATAAAACTGTTCCGTTTTAAAATCCAAACAAAAAACAATTAACTATTCGATTAAAATTCGAGAAAAGAAAAAAGTTTCCTCCAAAATACAAACATTTAGTTTTATATCAGCTCTCGCCCGTTTACGGTTAAAAACCCCGTAAAAAGCAATAAAAAGAACTAATGCCCGGGAGAAAGCAAATAAACAGGAAATCACGGCGTATTATAGAATGTTTCAAACCAATTAATAAATTTAAACATTCAGTAAGCTTACATACGTCTTCAATCAAAAAGCGAATATCAGACTGTCGACGGACCATATTTTGCTCATAAAAAAATCTAAAAGATATAATCTTTGCAACAAGTCATTGCGGCCTCCTCCGAGCCGTAATAACACGTAAGACAAAAATATAAAGGACTTTTTTGACACTCTGAATATGTCATTCAAAAATTTAACGACAATTCAAACGACAATACTTGATTTCATTGAAAAATCAATAAAAGAAACCGGTGTTCCGCCATCGATAAAAGAAATATGCAAACATTCCGGCTTATCTTCCAGTTCATCCGTACATCATCAGTTGGTTGCTCTTGAGAAAAAAGGCTTTATAACAAGGGATAAAACAAAATCACGCTGTATAAAAATAACTGCAAGAAAGAAAAAGACACAACCTCAGTCCATAAATGTGCAGACTTACGTAAACCCTAAAAACTGTGATTACCCACTGGTCATTTTCGATCAGCAATTAAACCCGGTGTGCACCGATATATGGTCACTACCGCTGGCGATGACGGGCACAAAGGACGCTTTTCTTTTCCGTATGGAAAGCTTTGAACTTGAGGACCGCGGTATATACCCCAAAGATATACTCATCATAGAATATAAGGAAAATCCGCCTGACGGCGATACCGTAATGGTCGTTGCCGACGGAAAAATCATGTTCAGAACACTGCAGATAGAGCAGGATTTTTTTATACTTTTACCTCAAAGCGCACGTTTTTTTGCAGCAAAATTCAAAGAACTGACCTTCATCGGCACATTAAGGGGCATTCTCAGACAAACATCAAATTACCAGGAAAGCTTAAAGTAAAATAATGAGTTCATTAAAGCTGGTTTATACTCCCCAGGATATTAAGAGTCTCATACAAAATACGCCGTTGTTTACGGATTTATATCCCGAAATAGTAGACAAAATTTTTACGGCTTCAAAACACATTAACTATAATTCCGGAGAAACTATTGTCAATGAAGGCGACCTCGGAAACAGTCTTTTTATTATCCTGCGCGGCAGTGTAAACGTTCGTAAAAATCTCGACGGACGCCAGCATACGATTGCCGTATTAAATGAAGGCGATATTTTCGGCGAAATTGCCCTGATGATAAATCAGCCGAGAACTGCGACTGTCGTTGCCGCCGAAAACTCCGAACTGCTGCAGGTATTCCGCAGAAGCCTTGAACCGATAATGAAAGAACACCCGTCACTGCTTATACGCCTAAACAAAATGATGGCCGACAGAATTTCTATTCTTGAAGATTCCGAAACAGATCATGGAAAGCAGAAGCTCAGGCCGGACATACGTCCGGATCTTAATCCGTCACTGCTGGAACTGCTGATGAACCTCAATGAAAAAATCGGCGGTGAAGAGCAGGCTGAGCACAGTAAGGAAGTGGCAATGCTGGCCAGAGAAATGGCTAAAATACTTTGTCCGATGCTGCAGGAACAGCTATTTTATGCCGGATATATGCATGAAATAGGAAAAATGGGTATCCCGGAAGAACTGATAAAAAAAGAGCGCGAAGGAAAACAGCAGCTCACTCCACAGGAAACGTCATATTTTACCGATATTTACAGCAGTGCCGTAGATATTTTAGCTCCTGACGCCAATATGGCCAAGAGCGTCTCCTTTGTTGAGTATCTTAGTAAAAATGCTTATCTGGAAACACCTATAGAAGCACAAATTCTTATGACTGCCGATGACTACCTGATGATGGTGTCGGCAAATTATAAAAATATTAAGCCGGAGCAAGCCATTGAAAAGATAAAAAGACTGTCCGGCAAAAGGTATAACCCTCAGGTTGTTACCGCTTTTGAAAAGGTAATAGAAAAATTCCAGTCGCTTAAAGTGGAAAAACAGCTCGAGTTTTTACAGCAGATGAATATCGCACTGGATTTTAAAGATCATTACACGCTAAGCCATTCCATACACACGAGAGATACCTCATTAAAAATTGCCAGATACATAAACGGAAAATACATAAACGGAAAATTAATAGAATTCTCGGAAAATGATCTTACGCTGCTGAAATACAGCTGCGAGCTGCACGATGTCGGAAAAATACAGGTTCCGACCGAAATACTAATTGCTCCGCGTAAACTTACCCCCGATGAAATGGCAATAATGAGAAAACATGCCGATTTTTCATCGAAATTTTTTAAAGATATTCCCGGAATGGGCGCACTTACATCGGCAGTAAGGCATCATCACGAAAAATATGACGGCAACGGTTATCCGGACGGACTGAAAGGCGAAGAAATTCCGCTTATGTCAAGGATAATGTCAATAGCGGACGTTTTCAGCGCCCTGACGACAAAAAGATCCTACAGAGTCGATCAGGACGGTGAAAAACTGGGATTTTCCAGCTCTAAAGCTATAGAAATCATGAACGAAATGGAAGGCCATTTCGATCCGGGACTGTTTGAAATTTTCAAAATAATAATCAGTGAAGAAGAAAACTAAAGCAATGGACAGCATAAAAAACGACAGTCCGAAGTTCACAATACAGACATTAGGCTGCAAAGTAAACCAATATGAATCTAATAAAATAAAGGAAACGCTGCTTTCGCTCGGTTTCACGGAAAAAAAAGACGGTGAAGAAGCTGATCTGCAAATAATCAATACCTGTACGGTAACACATCTGGCCGACAAAAAATCAAGACAAAAAATAAGACAGGCCGCGAAACTTCGCAGCAGCGGCATGATCATTGTAACCGGATGCGGAGTTGACAACGACAAATCGAAAATAACCTCAATCGGCGAAGACTTCATAATGATTCCCAATAAAGGGAAAGAAACATTTGCCGATACCGTCAAGCAGATTTTTAAAACGGAAAACCATTTCTATGCGTCCGCAAAAACCAGGAACAGAAACCGCGCTTTCCTCAAAATAGGAGACGGATGCGACAGGTTCTGCTCATATTGCATCGTCCCCTATGTCCGAGGGCCGATAAAGACAAGGGCGATGGAGGAGGTCCTGTCGGAAGCCGATTCAATCGCCGGCGGCGGCTGCAGAGAAATTGTGCTGACAGCCATACATCTGGGAGCATACGGAAGCGAGCTGAAAAACGGCGATAATCTTTCCATACTGCTGGAAAACATCTGCAAACGCCTTCCCGAAGTAAGACTGAGACTCAGTTCTCTGGAACCTCTTGACTTCTCTGCCGAAATTCTCGAATCAATGAAAAAACATCCGCAAATATGCAGACACATACACCTCCCGCTGCAGCATGCGTCCGATTCAATACTTAAGGCTATGAACAGAAACTATACAAAAGATGATTTTCGAAAAATAGTCAATACAATAAGAGAATCCATAAGCGACGTGTCAATAACCACAGATATAATCGTGGGGTTTCCCGGAGAAACGGAAGATGATTTCAATAAACTGAAATTGTTTGTAAAAGAAATGAATTTTCTTAAATGCCACATATTCAAATATTCACAAAGGACGGGAACAAAAGCCGTATCATTTACCGGGCAAATTGACGAAAAAATAAAAAGCGCAAGGAGCAGCGAGCTTATTGCCGTTACGGATTTGATAACGGAGGAAATTCATGGCAAAGCGGTCGGCACGGAAATGAACATCCTCGTTGAAGGACGGCAAAACGGCTTATGGACAGGCTTTTCATCAAATTATATGCGCGCCTGGTTTAGGTCGGACGCGGATATGTATAATAAACGAATCAGAGTAAAAATTGAAAGATATGAAAATAAAATGCTAATCGGTAAAATCAGCGGCGATATTTAAAAGCATCTACCGTAAGGCAAGCTCTATTTTATTCCATAGCGTTCCTTTATTGCTTTGGCCATATTGTCCGCCGTCTGGGATTTCTGTTTTATATCTTCAGCTCTTGCAGGCAACCCCGACAAAGCTTCAACATTTCCGGTTGAGACAGAGTTCCTGATATCAGACAGCATTGAGCGCCCGCCGTAAAGCACTTGGAGCATAAGTTTTTTATGTTCACGGCAAGCCTCAGGTGCCTTCAAAGCATCAATTTTGGAAATTGAAAGTTCATAATTAGCCATAAAATCATCAAATTTGGAAAAATCATTTGACATAATCGATTGAACCATCTGCTGGGCAAACTCATTCGGATCCTGCCACTGCTTGGCTCCGGCGCCAATTGCTTCCAACTGCAAAAAGTAATTTTCTACGCTCTGTCTGTCAGAGGCTCCGGCGTTTTTTTCCGCAGGCACAGCAGCAGACCCGTTTACAGGCAATTCCTGATACGGCGGCGGCGCCTCAACCGCTGCCGGAGACGAATTTTTCCCCGAAAAGAAGTCGGGAACGGAATTACTCCCAGACATGGCCTGATTGACCGCGGAAACGCCCGGAGTTGCCGTGTTCATCGCAGACTGCCGGCCGGCCATATAGAAGACAATGCAGAGCAAAACGCCAATAACAAAAACCACACAGACCGATGCGGTTATAACAATCCATACAGGAATTTTCAATCCGGTATTTCCGGAAGTTTCTTCATTTTTATCCATAAAACTCCTTAAACAAAAAAGTCAAAAACAGAACGGTTAATTGTCATCTGATGTCAATTGTCTGTAAAGCAGGACCGCCTCGGCAAGCATAGACTCTCTGGAAACTATCTGTCCCATAATATGTTTCTGACGCAGGCAGCGCAAAATTGTTTTGATATGAGGTCCGGCATTTATCTTCAAAGAAGCCAGATCTTCTCCGGAAATAAGTTTGGGAACATCGAGAAGATTATTTATGACGGCATCCAAATCAATTTTCTCATTCAAAGAGACCGTCTGATGTATATTATATAGCATTATAATATCGTCTTTCAACGGATTTGAAGCAAATAATTCTTCAATAATGGCCAGAGGGTAATCTATTTTATCAATATTAACAAGAGCGGTCAGAGACGAAAGAATTGAGATCAACTGTTTTTGCTGCGGAAGATACATTCTGACGATTATTTTCGTCGCCGCGTCTATCTTATAGAATTCGCCTTCATTTGGTTTGGCTGATTTTTTTATAAGCTTTCTTTTATACGTTATATCATCTATTTTTTTGCTGATTTCGTTTACCGCCAGTTCGGATAGCAGGCATGAAAAAAGCAGCTCCGACGACGGGCAGCAACTTAAAGCGGAAAGGGCGGCAAATTTTTGCCTTGTTTTAGAAAAAGAGTCCTCTTCTTTAAACATCTCCGGCAGCAACATAGAAAGAGCGCGGCTTTCCATTAAATCATCAAATGTTGAAACAGCGTCGGCCTTTAATGATTTGAGAAGTTCAACGGCTATTCTCTCTCCGGAAATAGTTTTCAAAAGTCTCGGCATTGCATCTTTTATTGCCTGCCACGTTTTTTTTTCTATATAAAAACCTTTTCGCTGATTCTTTTGCCTTATTGCACGGAGCATGCGCAAAGGATCTTCTTCAAATCTCTCGTAAGGATTGCCGACAGCCACAATCTCACGCTTAATAAGCGCTTTGAGTCCATGCTGGTAATCAACGATACGTCCCGATAACACATTTCGGGAAATAAATAACCGATAAAAAATAGCATTAAATGAAAAATCACGCCGCCTTGAATCTTCTATGGAAGATACGGCTTCAGTCGAAACAACAAAATCCGAATGACCGCTGCCGGTGCTGGTCTCCGTTCTGGCAATGGCAATATCAATAGGATCATGGTTCCAGTAAACAGAAACTCTGTAAACAGGGAACAGCTTGCCCGCAGAGACAACTTCCCTTACGCCGACACCGGCCGTTCTAAGACTGTTCAAAACTTCGCCCAGCTCTTCAAAACCTATTCCGGTAACCATCATATCAATATCATTTATCTGCTCAATTCCTTCAAGAATGTCTCTGACCATTCCGCCGACAAGATATAAAACGGCACGTTGTTTTTTAAGCTGCAATGTCAGTACAAACAAAAACCTCAATAAATTACGCTTGGCGAGAAGCCAGGCAGAAATCAGTTTATTGCCTTTTTTTCTAAGTAGAGATTCATTTTTAAGAGATATATTTTTCATATTTACAAAGAAATTTTCCACCTCAAACCGCGTTTTACCATATTTATTTTAAGCTCTTTCTTTTCTTTTCCCTGAGCAACAGGAAACTCAATCGTCAAAACGGCATTATCGCCGTTTAGCCGGCTCGACAGTATCCCGGTATTTTCAAACTGAAACCTATAGTCACCGTTAGCAAGCAGTCTCTCAAGATGCTGCCTAAAGCTCTCGGCATCCATAATACCACGGGCCTGCAAAGCCTGTTTACTGTTATCATCAATGAAAAGCCAGGCCTTATTGTAATCCTGCTTCACTGCCGCAGTCCTGAAATCGTTCAGCGAAGATTCCGGCGTCGAGGCGCATCCCTGAATGAATACCGGTAAAAAACATAAAATCAATAAAAAAAATCTCATCGGAACATTTTCCTTCAATAAATAATTAATTATTCAACGGAGACGTTACCCTTTACTTTTGAATTTTTTCTCGACATCAATTCATAGAAATAATCAAAAAGTTCAGGGTCAAAAACCATTGGCTGCATTGATTTCATAACATTCAACGCCGAAACAGGGTCATAAACGATACAGTTATTGTCCGAATCAACCCTGTAAACTCTTTTGGTTCTGAGTGCACAATACACATCGGCTATTCTCAGAACCCTTGCCAGCAACGGGATCTCATTTCCGGCCAGACCGTAAGGATATCCGCTGCCATCGTAGTTTTCATGATGATGTCTGGTAAATTTTCCGATACGATCCATTGCCGGTATATTCCTGGAGATAAAATCATCAAGATACAGAGGGTGTTTTTTGATCAGCTCAAACTCATCATCCGTAAGTATTCTCGGACTGTTTATTATCCCGTAGGGAACTTCAATCATACCGACGTTATGGAGCTCGGCGCCCAATTTCAAATCTTCGGACATTTCCTTTGAAAGTTCCAGTTTTTTTGCAAAAAGCAAAGATATACGAGCAACAAAATCACAATGACTCAGCGTAAATCCGTCTTTTTTGTCAAGAGCCCTGTTATATATACGTATACTACTTAATGTTGTATTAAGCCTGAGATTTTGATCACGGTCGAAAAACTCCGACAAAGTATCCAGAACGACATGATTATATTCATCACCTCTGGAGCGCATTCGGGAAATGGCTTCATTTCTTGGAAGCTTAACCGTTAAAGCGACAAAATCCTTCACAACTTTTAGTATCTGCGCCTCAAGAGGCATACTCTGACAGCTGTCCTCATTCATATAAAGAATAAACGACATTTGCTCTTTTAATGACGGATCGGGAGAGATAATCTCCAGACTTTTGCGGTAAACCGTTTTCAACTGCTCTTCCTCTTCCCCACTCAGCGGCAGCCCGGAATTTATCTTTGACAAAGTTGAGTAGTCAAGTGAAAGCTTTCCTATTTCATACAAAAATCCCGCCCAATACAGCAGTCCATCCATAACAGGACACAAAAACCTCGCCATTTCTCTGGCCAGAAAAGCAACCGACTTACAGTGATTTATCTGTTTTTCGCCGCCGATAGCCATATTAAGCTTACTCAGCAAATAAGGCAGGCTAGGCTCGATCGTAAAAGCCGGGAAAGCCGTTTTCGCATTAAAAAATCCGTGTTCTCTGCCGCTGTGTTTTAAAAAATTTATTTGATTGTGGCTCTGCCTGGAAATTCTTATAAACTTATCCATGAGTTTGGGAAAATCTTTAAGAACTTCACGCATGTGCAGACCGTCAAAACAGATAACTGTTGACGGTTCCAGAGCCGAGGCGGTATAAGGGCAAACGGACTCACCCTCAACGATATTTTCAGACAAAAATTCCCTGTACATTCTGGTATCAACAAAAACCTCATCGTCAGACCCGTCGAAAGAGCGAAGAAAAAAACTCCCCCTTACAATAAGGTAGAGTGTATCATTTACCTCTCCCTGAGAGAACAAACGCTCATCCAGCTCCAGTTCCCTGAGTTTGGCAAAATAAACAAAGGACAGTAGATCTTTTTTTGTCAGATGATAGAAAAAGGGATGAGATGATAAGAAGGATAGTATTGCTTCCATGTTTAAACCCAAAAACTAGAAATACGTACATTAATTTGGCATATAAAATATTTCTATAAAAAAGTTGTTTGACCTTTCCCAAGTGAAGTTGAAAGAAGTGATATACATGATAAAAAACATCATTATTTTTGCCGTATTTTTCATTACTCTGGCTGCAAATGCATCTGCGCAGAATGCGGCAAAAACAGTTAGAGCCGCAACCTCAAGCAGCTTATACGACACGGGATTGTTAAACCGCCTTAAGCCTCTTTTCGAGAAAAAGTCCGGTTACACTCTTGAAATAAAACCCCTCGGCAGCGGGCAGGCACTGAAAGCGCTTACAAAAGGCGAAGCTGATCTTGCAATAACAAACAACCCCAGCGCCGAACAGTATGTCATCCAATCAGGATACGGCAAAAGCAGAATAGAATTTGCGTATAATTACTATATTTTATTGGGACCTCCCAGAGACCCGGCAGGAGCCGCAAGCTGCAACAACATACCGGACGCAATGAAAAAGATATATTCGTCGCAGCAGCCGTTCATATCCAGAGGCGACTATTCGGCAATGCATGCCAAAGAACTGACCTTATGGAAGAAATGTGGAATCGTCACAGAAGGGTTGGAACATGAAAGCTTCTATCTGCAATCCGGCAAGGGGATAGCACAAACACTGCTCTGGGCCAGCGAAAAATCAGCCTATACAATCGCCGATTCGGCAATCTACGCCGTAATGGAGAAAAAAATAGCTTTAAAACCGGTTATACAGGAATCGGCAAGAGAAAAGTGCGTATACTCAGTTATTCTGCCCGATCATAAAAAACTTAAAAACGTAAACAGACGCGGAGCGGACAAATTCGCCAACTTTCTCACTTCAGCCGAAATCCGCAAGGAAATTGAGCTGTACGGTCAGGAAGAATACGGACGGCAGTTATATTATGGCATTAACCCGAAGAAATAACCGGGGGGGCAGGACGGCCATTTTGCCTCTGTACCCGTGTAAAATGAACGTTTATCAAATTAAATTTTTATTTATATTTTGACGACAATCCTGTATATCATAAATATAAACCGTATCTGCTATAATTTCAAATACGATTCGATAACGCTTTCCGAAAAGCTTGTATCTTATTTCGGTTCCGATAGGCTGTAACAGTGTATATAGGGGACAGCTTGCGGGAGTTTCTGCAAGAAAACCAAGCGCTTTTTCATAAGCGATGTATAAATGTTCAGCCGCCAACAAACTGACACGGGACAAAAATTCAAGATGAGATACCAATTTCCGGTCGGCCATAGGCGCAACGTACACCTTATGACGCCTAGATTTCATTAATTGCCCCCCTTTTTATGGCTGCTCTCATATTTGACAAACTTTCTTCGGCAGTTAAAAAAGAACCTCCGATTTTGCGGTAGGCAATAGCTTCTTTTATTGCTTCATCTCTATCTGTGTTTTGTAATATTGCAAATGGAATACCGCCTGTCTGCATTGAAGCAATTAAAAACATTCTAATTGCGGTAGAAGTGTCTAAACCCAAAGAAGCGAACAGTGCATCAGCCGCTTCCTTTAAGTGATCGTCAACTCTCACTTGAATTGTTTTTGCCATAACAAAACTCCCTCCTCATTTCATTGCTAACTTATTATAATTATACTCTAAAAGTAATGAGTCAGCAATATTTATTCATACAAAGAGTTTGTAAAGGTCAGGCTAGGAGGGTAATTTTGTTTTGAGCTAAGCTCAGAACTACTATGTGTGCGAGAAACAAAACCATCTGACGACGCACATTCCTCTATATTCCTAAAAAGTTAAAGGCAATGAATTGTGCCCGGAGGCTATGACAAATTTAAGTTCGACGAGCGAAGCGCAGTCTTTTCCCAATGCCATTAAGTTAAGAGAAAATGGTTTCTCACAGAGAAGAAGAGAACACAGGGAGGTTTTAACTGGCATTTATCCTCCGTGCCCTCTGTGAGAGATCTGAAGATGTCAAAATAGGCTAGAAAAATACTAAATTAATGACATTGAGTCTTTTTCACGTGGCGTTGACGATTAATATTCGAAGATATTCCTTAAAAAAATTAAATTGATTCAAAGCAAGGTCAGGCTAGGAAGGCGGTTTTGTTTTGAGCTAAGCGTAGATTAAACTACGTGTGCGAAAAACAAAACCGCCTGACGATCCACATTCCTTTATATTCCTTAAAAGTTAAAGGCAGTGAATTGTGCCCGGAGGTTATGGCAAATTTAAGTTCGACGAGCAAAGCGTAGTCTTTTCTACGTGGCGCGAGCGAACTTAAATTTGACGACGCATACGGGTGCAATTCACTGCCTTTAATCGTCGATGTGGCGGCGGTCTTCGGAAACGAAGGTCGCATACTGATTGAGAAACACTAAATTAACGGTTGCCAGCGGACCATTCCTGTGCTTGGCGATAATAACCTCAGATCTGTTCTGCAGCTCGGATTTAGGATTATAGTAGCTGTCACGGTAAATAAAAAGCACCAAATCGGCATCCTGCTCAATACTTCCTGATTCTCTCAAATCGGAAAGCATCGGTCTTTTTTCCTGACGGCTTTCAACACTCCTGTTGAGCTGTGACAAAGCTATAACCGGAATATTCAATTCTTTTGAGAGCGCTTTAAGCTGACGGGAAATATCGGAAATTTCCTGGTTCCTGTCGCCCTTAAAAACGGGGTTGCCCCTCATCTGCTGAAGATAATCTATGATGATAATACCGATATTATGCTTACTTTTAAGACGTCTGGCTTTAGAGCGGATTTCCATTACGGAAACGTTTCCGGTATCGTCGATAAAAATAGGTGCTTCCGACAAAGAGTTCATAGCTCTTGTCAAACGCGGCCAGTCATTTTCCTGCAGATGTCCGGTCTTAAGCCGCTGACCGTCTATTCTTGCTTCGGAACAAAGAAAACGCTGAGCCAGGTCTTCCTTGGGCATTTCCAGACTAAAAATAGCAACACCCTGTTTCTCCTTGATGGCCATATACTGGGCCATGTTCAGACATATAGCGGTTTTGCCCATACTGGGCCTGGCGGCAACAATGACCAGATTACCTCTCTGAAAGCCTGCTGTATGATGATCCAGATCGGCAAATCCGGATGGTATTCCCGTGATATGTGCCTGACGGCTGTAGAGTTCTTCAAGTTTCTCGAAAGTCGTAGACATTACCGACCTGAGCGGCACAAAGTCATTCATCAGACGTTTTTGGGAAAGCGAAAAGATCTCCTGTTCCGCCCTGTCGACAACGAAATCAAGATTTTCATCAACTTTATATCCAAAAGACATGATATTCATTCCGGCGATAATAAGGCTTCTAAGCACCGACTTTTCTTTTACTATATTGGAATAATACTCTGCGTTTGAGGCGGTAGGAACGAGATCGATCAGATGCGTCAAGTAATCAATACCGCCAACTTCATCCAGTTTGTTTACATTGACCAATTCATTGGTAAGCGTTATCAGATCAACCGGTTCACCGCGCTCAAAAAGTCTTAAAATAGCCTCGAAAAGAGTCTGATGCGCCGTTTTGTAAAAGTCGGCAGGGTCTGTAATCGTTTCCGCGACAACAGCCAAAGCGTCTCTGTTTATGAGGCATGCTCCCAAAGCGGATTTTTCGGCGTCAATATTACTGGGAGGAACACGGTCTACAGGTATTTGCATAACAACTCCGTCCATAATTGTGAAAATAAGGCGTGCCGGATTATTCTCCGGCAAAAATATGCGGCATAACAATATCAGACCATAATCTGCCCAACGGGGAAATATGGTCTGATAAAGATTTTGATCAACTTATGAAAAAAAACTAAGCTTCAGGAATTACAACTACAGTCAGTTCAGCTTTTACATCTTTGTAAATTTTCAACATAACCTTATGCTCACCGGCTGTCTTGATAGGCTCTGCCAAAACAAGTTTTTTACGATCAATATCTATTTTTGTCTTGGCTGTTACGGCATCGGCAATATCCTGAGCGGTAACGGCACCGTAAAGCTTTCCTTCTTCGCCGCATTTTGCAGAGATCTCGAAAGATTTGCCCTCAAGCTCAGCACGCTGTTTATTGGCATTTTCAATATCCTTGGCAATTCTGCGTTCGCGGGTTTTTTTCTCATTTTCCCAGGTTTTAAGATTACCTACGGAAGCAACGACTGCAAAATTCTTCGGCAAAAGAAAATTTCTGGCATAACCGTCTTTTACTTCAATAATAGTTCCCTCAAAACCGAGAGCGTCAACATCTTTGGTAAGTATGACTTTCATTTTAAATCACCTCAAGTTTCTTATTCAATCGACAGAGTATGTAAATTAACCCCCTAGACGGTAAAAGGAAGCAAAGCGATAACGCGTGCTCTCTGTACCGCACCGGTCAAAGCACGCTGATGCTTGGCACAGCTGCCTGAGACTCTTCTGGGCAAAATCTTACCTCTCTCGCTTACGTATTTTCTTAAAACGCTAACATCCTTGTAATCAATGCTGGCTATTTTATTTACGCAAAAATGGCAAACCTTTCTTTTCGGCTTTCTCATTCTTAAGTTGCCTTCACGTTTCATCATAACGGTGTCATCCTTTCAGACTATTAAATTAATATAATAAATTAATTATTAAAACAAAAATCCTGTTTAGAACGGGAGATCATCATCCATTCCAAAATCGGAAGCTCCCATTTGCTCAAAATCTTTTTCGGAACTCATCAAAGCAGAGTCTACTTCACCAGGGGCCGAAGCTCCTTTCGAGCTAAGCATCCTCATATCGCTGGCAACAATTTCACAGGCTTTTCTTTTAGAACCGTCAGCCGCGGTATAATTGCGAATCTGCAGTCTGCCCTCAACACAGACAAGCTTGCCCTTGTCGAGATATCTTGAACATATCTCCGCAAGATTTTGCCAGGCGACAATATTAATAAAATCAACTTCCGGCTGCTGAGATGATGAATCCTGAGCAGCAGAAGAGCTTCTTTTGGGCCTGTTCACAGCCAGAGAAAAAGATACAACAGGCTTTCCGGACTGAGTATATCTCATTTCCGGCAAAGCTGTAACCCGTCCTATAAGTATAACTTTATTGTACATATATTAAGCCTCAAAATTCAATAATTTACTGAGGATCCAATCTTATAAAAAGAGCTCTTACTATATCCTCGTCTATTTTCATAACCCTTCTAAGCTCCGCACACACTTTTTCGTCGGAATTAAATTTCATGCAAACATAATAGCCTTCAAATTTGCCTTCAATTTCATACGCAAGCTTTTTCTTTCCCCACAAATCTACATTAACAATCTGTCCGCCGAGACTTGAAATCTGTTCGGAATATTTCTCCGAAACTTTACGCGCATCCTCATCGGCTAATGAAGGATTGATTATATAGGTTACCTCGTAAGCGTTCAAAGTTAGTACCTCCATCGTTCTATTACCCCACAAAAATATTTTTTTATTTATATGTACAGGTTGAAAAGCAACCTGATTTTCCATCCCTTATCTAAAAGGATTATAAATTCGTTCAGAAAAATAAATATTCCTTCTTAATAAAGAATAAACCACTTTAATCCGGGCTGAAATCAAATTCGTTGTCACCAATCACAACGATATCGCCTTCTTTGGCCCCGGCTTTAACAAGACTCTCCTGAACTCCAATGCGCTTAAGCCGGTTCTGAAGATACCTTACAGCCTCATGATTGTCAAGATCCATCATGGCTACAAGATGTTCAACCATTGTGCCTTCGACAACAAAGTAATCGCTTACTTTCTTAACGGAGAAGTTAACCGTAGGCATGGCCGACATCTCGGGTATTGTTACAACTTCCTCTATATAGGGTGCAGTAATCGAGAGTTCGAGGATTTTTTGCAAAAGTTCCTCTATCCCCTCGCCCTGATGGCATGATATAAAAAATGTTTCTATTTTTTCACGCTTGAACAGTTTGGAAACAGTTTTTATGACATCCTTATCTTCCAGCAAATCCGTCTTATTAAAGACAACTACCTCCGGCCTTGTAAGCAATGTTTCATTATACAAAGCAAGCTCATTTCGGATCATGCCGTAATAGGCCAGAGGATCTTTTTGAAATTCCACAGACGAAACATCTATAAGATGAAGCAGAATTCTCGTTCTTTCAATATGTTTTAAAAATAAAAGTCCCAAGCCCAAACCGCCATGAGCACCTTCTATAAGTCCCGGAACGTCTGCCAGAACGACCATATTTCCGTCACGCTGCAAAACTCCGAGATTCGGCGAAACCGTCGTAAACGGATATGAGGCAATTTTGGGATTTGCCGCCGTTATTTTCGAGAGCAACGACGATTTGCCGGCATTGGGAAAACCGATAATACCTACATCAGCCAAAACCTTCAGCACTAGGCGAATCCATCTCTCCTGTCCGGGCTGCCCCTTTTCGGCAAAATGAGGAATACGGCGCACCGAATTTGCAAAGGCAGCGTTGCCGCGCCCCCCGCGGCCTCCATTGGCGGCAATAAACGAATCACCAATATCGACAAGATCTGCCAAAGGATCACCTGTTTCCGCATCATAAACAATCGTTCCCGGAGGAACTTTAACGATTAAATCCTGGGCACAGCGACCCTCTTTGCGGCTTCCCTGGCCATGGGTTCCCCTCTCGGCCTTAAAATGTGCCTTAAACTTAAACTGCAGCAAATCACTCTCAGCTTCCGCCACCTGGAGAACAACATCTCCGCCGCTGCCGCCGCTGCCGCCGTCCGGGCCGCCTCTGGGAATACCTTTTTCCCGCCTGAAGCTTGAGCAGCCGCTGCCGCCGTCTCCGCCCTTCACAAATATTTTAACATCATCAACAAACCGTTCTCTCATTAAAAAAAAGTCCTCGAAACAAAGGAACAAAGATTCTTTAAGAAAAAAGTCCACACAAAGTGGACTTTAAAGAACCCTTTTACCAAATAAAATTATTAAGGTATAAATAAAATTCTACAAGTCTATACAGCTACAACGTCAACAAATTTCTTGTTGTTTCTTACTGCAAACTGCACTGCACCATCTGCTTTGGCAAATAATGTATGGTCTCTGCCGATACCGACATTTTCACCGGGATAAAATTTTGTTCCGCGCTGACGGACAATAATATTACCTGCCAGAACAGGATTCCCACCGAATTTTTTAACGCCAAGACGCTGAGAATTACTGTCTCTGCCGTTCTTGGAGCTTCCCATACCTTTTTTATGAGCAAAAAGTTGGAGATCAAACTTCATGTCAACTCAATCCCTTCTATATTAAAAGTATAAAAATAAAAACCTGTTGATAAAAACACGCCTAAAGAAAGGCTGAATTATTATAACACGGAGATCTGAAGAATGCAATAGCAAAAAATTATTCCGCAAATATTAAAAATACCCGCCGGAACCGACCCGCCAGACCGGCTTGTAAAAAGAAACCTAATATTTAACCGTAAAGATTGATAAAAAGCAGCAAAAGCAGTAGAATACAAGGGGAATACCAAACAACGTTTAAATGCTCTCTATAAAAGCGGTTTTTTGCCGTGCATTTATCTTTAATTATCCGGAGGACACCGTTATTGAATATACCGGCGGGCAATTTTTAGCATCATGAGGGAAAACATTTTTTTTGTCCGCAGGAACGCCTTCATTTAGATGCAGTTCGTCTTTGCCGCATAAAAATTCCCGCTCTGGCGTTACATTACAAAACAAATCCATTTTGCAGCCTTTAATAAGCCTGCTTTTTTTACGTCCAAAAATACAACAAAAAATACAAACTAAAAGGTTGAAAATAAATATTATGTTTCGTCGTTATTTAGCTTTACTGAAAACGGAATTTTCCGGCTATGGCATGGCAAACCTCAGGAAAGATCTGCTCGCCGGCATAACGGTATCGGCAGTCGCACTGCCTCTGGCCCTGGCTTTTGGCGTAAGTTCCGGCGCCACCGCCGCCGCAGGACTGATCACGGCTATTATCGCCGGATTGATGATAGGAGCTTTATCCGGCTCCTCTTTTCAGATATCGGGACCTACAGGCGCAATGTCGGCAATTCTCATCTCCATTGCCGCAAGGCATGGAATAAAGGGCGTGCTGATTGCCTGCCTGATTGCCGGTGCCGTTTTAATCGTCTGTGGCGTGTTTAAATTAGGAAAAATCGTTTCAATTATCCCCATGCCGGTAATAACCGGCTTTACTTCCGGCATTGCAGTGATTATCGCCTTTGGGCAGATGGATAATTTTTTCGGTGTAACTTCCCAGGGATACGGAGTTATTGAGAAACTAATCTCCTATGGACGTCTGGGGTTTAATATAAACAGCCCCTCACTGACACTGGGTTTATTAGTTGCCGCAGTCATGATCTTCTGGCCGAAAAAATTTAATAACTACATTCCGGGTTCTCTGGCCGCCTTGACAATCGTTCTGATTGCTAATGCCTTTCTAAAGCTCGACGTAATGACAGTCGGAGAAATTCCCCGGACTCTGATCCTCAAAGAAAGGCTTGCTTTTGCCGACATAAATCCGGAAATAATCCATTCACTGATGATCCCCGCCCTCAGCATTGCCGCTCTGGGCATGATAGAATCGCTGCTATGCGGCGCGGCGGCGGCAAAGATGAAGGGAGATACTTTTGACGGCGATATAGAACTTGTCTCTCAGGGAATAGGCAACATTGTGATACCTTTTTTCGGCGGCGTTCCCGCGACCGCAGCCATCGCCAGAACGAGTGTCGCCATCAAAGCGGGAGGAGCTACAAGACTGACCGGAATATTCCACGCCGCAGGACTGCTGCTGTCAATGTTCCTGCTGAGCGGAATCATGTCGAAAATACCAATGTCGGCACTGGCAGGCGTGCTGATCATAACCGCCTGGAGGATGAACGACTGGTCAGGCATCAAATATATATTTAAGTCAAAATTCAAAACAGCCATATCAGGCTATCTTTTAACAATGATGGCTACGGTATTTTTTGATCTGTCCGTCGCTGTGATTGCCGGAGTAGTCTTCTCGGCACTGATGTTTGTCGTCAACAGTTCGGAACTTGAAATATCGGCAAGCGACGTTGACTATGAAAGGATGAACCTTTCCGACAATACAACCAAAACGGATCATATAAAGGTAATATATCTTACCGGGGCGATTTTTTTCGGAACCGTCAATGTTTTTATTGAAAAAATGGAAAAATATATTACCGGAAAAACGATTATCCTCTCAATGAGAGGAGTTCCCGGAATAGACACAACCGCAATTCAGGAAATTATCGAGCTTTGCCGACGTCAAAAAGAAAAGGGAGGAGAAGTCTTATTTTGCTGCGTGCAAAAAGCTGTTTTCCAGGTAATGGAAAAAGGAGGGCTTGTCAAACTTGTGGGTATTGACAAGTTTCACTGGAGTGCCGACGAAGCAATTATCCGTTCCATGAAAAAGAAAGTTGGCAGCGAAGGAAATTTGTGCCCTGCCTATCCGCAGAACTCATCGGCAAACACAAATTCGTTCTTGACATAATTTAAAATATTGTAGTACATTACATATATCAGCAAAACAGTAATGGAGAATCATTTAAATGAAGTCAAAACTTTTATTTTCGATAGTTATTCTCACAGCATTATTAATTACGTCGGCACAACCGGCACAGGCACAGTGGTTCACGGTAAGAAAGTCGGATCCGCAAAAAGGACAGAAAGACGTTCCTCTTGATAAAATGATCACCATCACTTTCTCGGAACCGCTTCATATCATAAATATTAACAGCAACCTGCTGGTTGAAATGCCTTCAAAATCGCCGGTTCCGGCAAATCTTACCTACTCTGACGACTTCAGGACCATGTATATCACCCCTAAATCCCTGCTAAAAAGAGGAACATATTACGTAATCTCACTTGCGGGCATCAAATCGGCAAAAGCCAAAGAGATATACAACTATCAGGAAAGCATTGACTTTACTACCGTGGGCGGACAATTTTTCTGCGTTGCCTATGCCACGCCGTCCGAAGTTTTCATCTCACCCGGAGGGTTTAAGGATGTTGTTTACTCATTTATCGAACAGGGCGGCGGCTGGGGGGAAATCATGCGCTGCCAAATCATCTATGAAGACGCAAACGGCAGAGAACTCCTGAGGAACACTGAAGAAATGAAGCTGATCCTTCCCGACAAGCAGACAACAAAACTGTCATCGGCGATTTCAATGCCTGCGGATCTGGGAAAACCTCTGTTAGGACAGACTATACACATCAGGCGTATTTTTGAAGGGTTGGATCATGACAATAACAAGATTACAATAAGAACAGGAGTAAAAGCAACTGTCGGAGAGGCTCCGTCGGTGGCGATTTCATCTTCTAATTCAATAACGGTAAGAGCTCCTGAATACGGGGCAGTAATCCCCAGAGATTCAATCATTCCGATCGAAGGGATTATAAAGTGGCAACCAGGCTCAGAGGTGCACGGCTGCTGGCTGTTCAATGGCTCTCCCATGGGCTTTTTTGCCGCAACAGTGCCGGCCTCCGGGGAACTGAAGCAGACAATATCCGACAGGGCATTTGCTCAAAAAGACGGCCGGGCGTCGGTGGCGCTGCAAATGATTTCGCCCGACAAAAAAACATCGGAAAAAGTGGAATACATCGTCTCATCCTCTCCACTGAAAGCACCGATAATAATGGAGCCAAAAGAAGGGTCTATTTTCAAAAAAACAGCTTCGGCACCGCCGACAGTACGCTGGTCGATGGTTCAGGGAGCTATATCATATAAAATAGCCATATCGGCAAACAAATCCATGTCGGGAGCAACATGGATTTCTGCCGACAACAACTTTTATACTCCCGACTGGGTAAAATGGAGTTCTTTTGGAGCCGGAACAATGTACTGCTCGGTAAAACCCATATACCCTGATAACAGGGAAGGCGAGCAATCCGCTCCGATATCTTTCTCTATAAGCGAATAAAAAATGGATATAAAACATAATATACCACTGTCACTTTATACCACCTATAAAACAGGCGGGCCGGCAGATCTTTTCTTCGAAGCGTCTACAACCGGCGAGCTTGAGGATATTCTCCGCTATGTGAACGAAAAGAGCATACCTTTCATATTTATCGGCGGCGGCAGCAATCTGCTTTTCAATGACAGCGGACTGCGCGGCATGGCAATAAAAAACAGCACAGGCGCCATATCTTTCAACGGAACGTCAGTGGCCGCCGACACAGGAACTGAACTAAGATCACTTATCAGTGCCTGCGCTCAAAAAGGTCTTGGGGGTCTGGAATTTCTGGCGGGAATTCCCGGGACAGTCGGCGGAGCGATTTACGGGAACGCAGGTGCATACGGAAAAAGTATCTCCGATATACTTAAATATGTAACCGTATGGTCGGGAGGCGAAAAAATACGCATTGAACGCAGCAGAATAGATTTTTCCTACAGGCACAGCTATTTCAAGAAAAACAGCGCGATAATCTTAAACGCGGAAATAGAGGCTGTCAAAAAAGACAGAACTCAGATAGAAAATGAAATAAATATGATCATTGACGAACGTAAAACCAAACATCCTGACAGCAGTTTTGGTTCCTGCGGCTGTTTTTTTAAAAATGTAAAATCCGCAGACTCCGATAGAAGGGTCGCCGCCGGAAAACTGCTGCAGGAAAGCGGCGGCGCGGGACAAAAAATCGGAGGCGCATTCGTTTTTGAAAAACACTGCAATTTTATTTTAAACGGCGGTGCGGCCAAGTCCCGGGAAATAGTGGAACTGGCAAAGCAACTGCAAAAACAGGCTCATGAAAAAACAGGCGTGATGCTTGAGAATGAAGTACAAATCATTCCAGAATCGCCGCCTTTCAAATCAATTGCCATTGATTACCGTTACCAGTAAGGATTTTTGTCCTTAGTGTTGTCTTCAACCTCACTGTCGTTAATAACCCATTCTTCAAAGCGGTTACCGCGGTTGATGGTTACATATTTTTTTATTATCTTGTCTCCATATTCGGCAACAAGTTTTACATCACCAAAAGAAACTTTATATTCTTTGCTGTCATTCGCAGATAAATTGCCCTGATTATAGTCATCTATAACGATATAAAAATCAATTTTCGTTTCGTTCTTTATTTTTACAACACCTTTTTCATCACGCTCATGTCTGTCCGGATAAGAGCAGGCGGGGGCGCTCAAAAAGAAAACGGAAAAACATAAGAACATCATTATGCCAAGAAAAAATCTCATAAATCAACCTCCATTTTAATATTCTTCCCCAAATATAATAGCACAAAATGATAAAATATTAAAATAAATATCTTTTTTATATAAAATTATTGTAAATAAAACAGGGGAAAAACATAAGAAAAGCAGAATAATTTTAATTTGAGCTACTGTATTTAATCAAGGAGTTTAATTTATTATGGAATCAGCATCCGAGTTGTTGATAGAAGCAAAAAAATTGAATCCGTCTAAAAACAGGGGAGAATTTGTTTCTCTGCTTGAAAAAGCAATCTCACAGGATCCGGATCTTGCGGAACCATATCTTTTACTGGGCTTTTTCTATTTTGAGAAACAGGAAATGGAAAAGGCTCAGGCTTATTTAAGCAAGGGTTTAACTATTGCTCCACCCTCACCACCCTCAGCCAACAAAATAGATCCGGCGGAAAAGGCTTATATCATATTGGGAAAAGTATACCAATACTTGGGCGACAAAGAAAAATCACTGCAATGTTTCCGCTCACTAATAGAACTTTATCCGGACTCAAGGATGGCCAAAGCACTTGCCAAACAGCTTTAACGGAAATATTATTCACAAAACAGAATAACATAAAAAAATAAATGTTTTTTTATAAAATACCGCTATTAAAACAGGGGAAAAGCATAAGAAAAGCAGAATACTTTAATCGGGATACCTTTTATTATTTAGGAGTTTAATTCATTATGGAATCAGCAGTTTCTGGATTATTAAGAAAAGCAAAAAAATTGGATCCGTCGACAAACAGGGAAGAATTCGTTTCCCTGCTTGAAAAAGCAATCTCACTGGATCCTTATCTTGCAGAACCATATATTTTTCTCGGCCTTTTCTATTTTAAGGAACAGGAATGGGATAAGGCTCAGGCTTACTTAAGTGAGGGATTAAACCTTGACTGTGTCACCTCCAACAAAATGGAATTGGCGGAACAGGCTTACGTTGCACTGGGCAAAACATACCGCAAGCTGAACAATAAAGAAAAATCATTGCTGTGTTTCCGCTCTCTCATAGGGCTTTATCCGGATTCACTGATATCAATAAAACTAGCCGATCAGCTTTACGGAAAGATGAATGTAAACGCGCAATGGCTGAAATATTACAGCATGGGCTGTGAAGCTTTTATTAAAGGGCAGATAGATGAAGCGGAAGGATTTTTTGAAGAATCATCAAGGCTGAACGATATTTTTCCATGGACACAATATCAGATGGGTCTCATATACAAACAAAAAGGCGAGATCGAACTTGCAAGTGTAACATTCCTTCAGGCTATAGAAGAAGAACGCCACTATCTGTTCTGCAATGCTCTGGCAGAGACATGTCACGAACTGGGGAGAAAAGACGAAGAACGCAAATGCATAGCGGAAGCGCTGTCTCTCAACAACCATTACGGCGCATCACTCATAGCATCAATAAAGGAAGCTATCGATCAGGGTGATGGGGAAAGAGTCGATTTTATTACCGATATTATCAAAACTCAGATTCCGGACAGTCATTATGCCAGACAGGCAGAAGCCATCATCTCCGGCACGCCGGAACCCCAGGCTGTTGCAGAAATAAAAGTTCAGGAAAGCGAAGATGCTCTGCTCGCATATCCTGCAGACATCATCTCCGAAAACAGCGGCGGTCTGAAACCTGAAGAAGCGGTTAAGGCTGTAAGAGGCACGCCGGAAGAATCACAGATTCTCAAAAAGATCTCCATATCTCCAATTGAGATAGAATCACAAATATCCGAACCGGACGGAACTCCCAGCGGAAAACTGAAAGTAGAAGTTTCATCCGAGGAAAGCGGAAAAATAAAACTGGAAATTTCCGCGGACACGACCCCCAGCGGCAGACTCAGAAAAGACGGTGACAGCAGTGGGAAAATAATCCTTGAACAGTCGGAAGACGGAAGCGGAAGACTGGTAGCCGATATTTCCGTATCCGAAGGACTAAAGCCCAAGGAAGGCACCCCCAGCGGAAAACTCAGAAAAGACATTGTATATGATTCAAACGGAAAGCTTAAGATCGAATCACCGAATGAAGTAGGCGCAAAAACAAGAAGAGATTTTCTTACCGAAAAGCCGATCATCAAACCGGACGCCGAATTTAAAGTTGACAATACCGGAGTGGTATCGTCTCTGCTGTCTATTATGCAGAAGGTAGACGTGATTATAAGCAAAAAGCAAACGGAGAACAAGAGTTTGCTCCCGGAGCTCAAATCAGAGTTGAAACAGATAATTCAGTCTGAACTGCAGGAGATAAGAAAAGAGCAGGAAAGCACTCTTCTCAAAATGAAAGAAGAAGTCGAAAACATTACAAAACAGGCCTGCCGGACAATACAGAATCTTGAAAGCCGCTTTCTTGAAAAACTGGAAATGCAAAGCAAAGAAGCTCCGGGCACGCCAAAAACAAAGGAAGTAAAAGCAAAACAGAGCGAAACCGAAGAAGAAGTCAAAGCAGAGGCAGCCGAACAGCAATCATTACCACTGCAGGAAGATTCTGAAGACAAAGGTAAAAAAACCAAGAAAAAAGTGGAAAAACCTAAAAAGAAGAAATAAATTTCAGGGGCTGTCTCGTTAAGAATAACAGGACAGCTTCTTTTTTTATTAGCAATGAAAAAGTCACTCACAGAGGACACAGGTCCCCCCACAGAGACAACACCTGCAAAACCCTCTGTGTTCTCCTATTCTCTGTGAGAAAAAATCTTAAAGACAAAAAAGGTCACTCACCAGAGGGCACAGGGTCCACAGAGATAAACCTGTAAAACTCTTGTGTGAGGTGTTTTCCTACTGTGAGAAATCTTTTCATCGTTATTAAAAAAGGTGTCTGCCGTTTACCGGCAGACACCTTTTTTATTGCATATTAAACCAAGTGTAATTTACTCTTCATCAGAAGACTGCTTTTTCGCAGCTTTACGCTTTGCGGTTCTTAAAGATGTAACTTTCTTCTTCTCTTTGCTTTCCTTGGCAGCAGCCTTTTCTTTGGCAACAGATTCCATTTCATCACGTCTCTTGTCAAGAAGTTCCTGTTTTTCCTTTTTGACCCGCTCATCAATCATAACGACAATCGGAGCGGCAAGAAATATTGAAGAATATGCACCGACCGAACAGCCGACAATCAAAGCAAATGCGAAGTTCTTAAGCGTTTCTCCGCCAAAGAAATACAGGGCAAAAAGAGTTATCAAAACGGTAATTAGCGTGTTTATCGAACGGGTCATTGTCTGGTTTATAGACAAATTAACCACATGAGAGTAGCTCTCCTTACGGAACAGCTGCAGGTTTTCACGAATACGGTCAAAGATAATAATTGAATCCATAACCGAGTAACCAATAACGGTAAGTATCGCCGCAACGAACGGAGAATCAATTTCCCGGCCGACAATGGCATAGACACCAAACATTATGATCAAATCGTGAAGCAATGATATATCTGCGGCAAGGCCATAACGTGCCTGACCGTTAAAACGTACGGCGATATAACCAAACTGCAGGATAAGCGATACTATAATAGCCCAGAAGGCTTTCCTTGCCAGCTCTTCACCAACCGAAGGCCCTATGCTCTCTGATTTAAAGAGATAAATATTCTGGAAACGGTTGGAGATATCGGTAACCAGCTCGGAAGACTCAGCCGTCGAGAGATTGTTGCCGCCGTCTTTTGTCACCCTGATGATTGCCGATTTAAACTCCTGAGATTTTGTGGAAGGAGCCGTTAAATCACCGACGGCAACGCTGACAACATTCAAATTGGGGTCGTAATCTTCAACAATTTTGGAGACAAATGAATCATCGGCAAACGTATACGTTTTTTGCGCATCACCCTTCTCTTCGTCACTGTTATATATGGGTGATGAAACTACAAACATCCCTTCCTTGTCCTCAACCAAAAATTCCACCAGCGCTTCCGCACCCTGCTGCTCCGAATCTGTTTTTTCAAGCAGCACTTTGCCAAACGCAACTTCAAAAGCAAGAGTCAATCCGTTAAGAGATGCGGTATCGACTGCCGTAGCATCTTTTCTGCTGACGGTTATTGATACTTTGCGCATCTGCTCAGGATAAGTAACTTGTTTGGTATTGGTGATCATCTGGATTACAGGATCCTTAAGACCCGGCTTTCCCGATGCGGAAAGTTTATCACTAAATTTTCTAATCTCTTCGGAAATCTGCTCGGAAGTAACGCTCTTATCCGCAAAACCGACTTCCATCATCGTGCCGCCGGTAAACTCAAGCGACAAATTCATACCGCCGCTTCCAAGCTTTACACCAACGGCAAGAAGACAGACAAGAAGGGCAATTCCGGAAAAAGTAAAGAATATGTTTCTTTTTCCGATCAAATCAATTGGATTTTTTCTGAAACGGCTCACATACGTTGAGACGCCCAGCATCAGGAGCATCGCAATTACGAGCCCGACAAAATCTACAGTTGTTATATGACTAAATATATTTTCCATAAGTTACTCCATTACTCTCCGTAAAGTTTTTTACTCTTCGCAATATTATTAAGGAACAGGTTATCAACAAATACTCTGGTAAAGAATACTGCGGTAATCAGACTCCAGACCGTTCCAATCATAAGCGTAAGGCCAAAGCCTTTTATCGACGTGGAGCCGAATATATAGAGGATCATCGCGCCGATGAAAGTAGTAACGTGACCGTCCAGGATGGAAGAGAACGCTCTGTGGAAACCGTTGGCAATCGCCGAAGACAAGCTCTTCTCTTCCCACAGTTCCTCTTTCAGACGTTCAAATATCAAAATATTCGCATCAATGGCAATTCCTATAGAGAGGATAAAACCGGCAATACCGGGCAGCGTCAGCACAAAGCCGCCGACATACATCGAAGCGAGAACGATCAGAGAATAGACCACAAGGGCAACACTTGCCAGGAATCCGGGCAGCCTGTAATACACAACCATAAAAAGACACACAACAAGCAAACCGATAAAACCGGCGGCCATACTTGCATTAAGCGATTCTTTTCCCAAAATCGGGTCAACGGTCATACTCTCAAGAATTTCAACATTTACCGGAAGCGCTCCGGAATTCAGAAGAACCTTCAGTTTTTCACATTCTTCGGTAGTCATGGAACCGCCGCTGATTGTTCCTGCACCGCCTGAGATAACATCGTTTACTCTCGGGGCACTGATTTGCTGACCGTCAAAGAAGATACCAAGCGGTTTATTCAAATTACGCTGGGTTACCTCAGCAAATTTCTTTCCGCCCTCTTTATTAAATTTAAAAGCCACACAAGGAGCGCCTGCACCGTCAAACTGAACTGAAGCTCCATTTTTCTCAAGATAAGCTCCGGTCAGCACCGTACGCCACTCTTCCTGTCTTGTAGCATGGTTTAGAAACACTTCCTTAAATTCGAGTACGCCTGTTTTGCGGATCAGCTCTTCGGCCGCCTTGACATTTGTCTCGTCCGGGATCTCGACAATAATCTTATCGTCGCCTTCACGCTGGATAAGAACTTCGCGGCTTCCGTCAGGGTTGAGTCGTTTTTCAAAAATACTCATTGAATTTTTGACGACGGCATCGTCGACCTTAACCTCTTTGCCTGTAACAGGGTCTTTCATTGGCTTAAGCTGAAGGGCAATATGCGTTCCCGAACGCAAATCCAACCCCAACTTAATCTTAAATTCCTTTTTCTCAAAATTGTAAATAGAGTAGACAGATATCGCTGTAATAACGACGATGCCCAACAAATAAATCCAGTTCCAGGATCTACGACTCATAACAGAACTCCTTTCATTCATCTCCTAAAAAAATTATCATATAATTACAAATGGGCAGATCCAAACCGGATTAAAGTCCGTTAAAAATCTGCTCAAAAGCTCTTAGAAATTCTATAAAAAAAGATAATATCCTTCTTTTATCACTGTTTTATAACAGCTTTATTATTATATCTTTCTAAAAAACCGGCCTTAAAAACCCTAAACTTCTTTTGCTCTATTGAAGTTCTTATATTTTTCATCAATCTATACATAAAAGCCAAATTGTGTATCGTCGCCAACTGCGGCCCAAGCATTTCATCAACCATAAACAGATGGCGCAGATATGAACGCGTGAAATTTGCACATGTATAACAATCGCACCCTGCCTCCACAGGCTCTGCGGAATATTTATGAACGGCATTTTTGATCACTATCTTCCCGTCGGCAGTCAGAAAAGTACCGGTCCTGGCAGTCCTCGTCGGCAGCACGCAGTCAAACATATCGACTCCGCGTTCAACTGCCTCGAGAATGTCGTCAGGCGCGCCGACGCCCATAAGGTAACGCGGTTTATCAAACGGGATATGCGGCGTAGTCAATCCAAGAACATCATACATAAGCTCTTTCGACTCCCCGACACTCAATCCGCCGATCGAAAAACCGGAAAAATTTCCTTCGCGCAGAGTTTCGGCGCTTATTTTTCTCAGGTCTCCGTACATACCGCCCTGAACAATTCCGAACAGACGCTGATCGGTCGTTTTTGCTTTCAGACATCTGAAAGCCCATGAATGGGTCCTTTTCAGTGATGACTCCACATAGGAAAAAGAGGCGTCCGGCGGCACACATTCGTCAATCGGCATCATTATATCGGAACCGAACGATTCCTGAAACATTATTACGTTTTCCGGAGAGAAAAAATGACTGGAGCCATCTATGTGCGATTTAAAAGTAACGCCCTCATCGGAAATCGACCGCAAATCCTTTAAACTGAAAACCTGAAACCCGCCGCTGTCGGTAAGAATACCGCGCCGCCAGTCCATAAAACGGTGAAGACCCCCCATTTTACGGATAAGCTCGTGTCCCGGCCGCAGGTAAAGGTGATACGTATTCGACAGAATTATCGGGAACCCGATATCGGCGACATCCCGCGGCAACATTCCCTTAACGGTTGCCTGAGTTCCCACCGGCATAAATACAGGCGTATCTGCGCAAAACCGCGGCGTTTTAAGAATTCCCAGACGGGCATCCCCATCACGGTCAATAACACTGAAAAAATTATTTTCCATAAAAACCATCCTAAATTTATGACTATTATTCACAGAGGCGTGAGTTCAGGGAGATAAAAACAGTCCCTCACAGAGTGCACGAAGACCACGGAGATAAATACCCGTTAAACCCTCCGCGCTCTCCTCTTCTCTGTGAGGAACTTTTCTATCGTGATTTAAAATGACCTCTGAGACAGTCTTATTTTCAAAATAAACTATGGCCAATTCAGAAATTATTCTAACATTTTTTTAATAAAAGTCAAATAAAACTTCCTCTTGGCATCACATAAAACACATGAAAACCTACTTCATTTTGATGCCGCACTTGTTGTGGTTGTTCTATATGTTGGAGTTTATAGCGGAAAATTGTCGGAAACCATTCGCGGATTTTCTATGGATTCCGGCAAACCGAACAGCGTCGCGGACTTGAATATAAAATGCGGTGGAGGCCGCCAATATAAATCAAAATGGTGCCCGTCAGAGCACCACTTCTTGTTGTGTCGGGCACAACAAGAAGCTGCATTGAGGTTTGTTCAAATTAAAATACGCGTAAAATGGTAGCAATTGCAAGCGTTTACTCCAGCATATAGAATAACAACATTTCACAAACTACTGCCGTTTTCAATTGATTTCACCTCTTAAAAATTTAAGAGCCTCCGCCATATCCTGCGGCAATGGCACGGAAAATTCCATTTTTCTCCCGTCTGCCGGGTGGGCAAAAGATATCGACGCCGCATGCAGAAGCTGTGAGTCAACACCAAAAGGGTTCTCCTTGCGGCCGTAAAGAGCGTCGCCGACAACAGAATGCCTGATATATGCCAGATGAACCCTTATTTGATGGGTTCGCCCGGTCATTATATTCACTTTCAAAAAAGAGAAGTCCTCAAAAGCTTCCTCTACCTGCCACAAAGTATGGGCATAGCGTCCGCCCTCAATGACGGCCATTTTTTTTCTGTTGACTCTATGGCGGCCTATGGGGGCAATAATCTCGCCTTTTCTATTTTTCATACGCCCATGAACCAGGGCCAAATACTGTTTTTCAACAAGCCGCGAAGCAAATTGTTCGCAGAGCGACTCATGAGCGGCGTCGTTCTTGGCGATCACCATCAGCCCGGATGTGTCAAGATCAAGCCTGTGAACAATACCGGGTCTCTCTACACCGCCGATTCCCGAAAGATCGGTCAAATGGTGCATCAGCGCATTCACGAGCGTTCCCGATGCCCTACCCGCTCCGGGATGCACGGCAAGGCCGCGCGGTTTGTTTACTACGGCAAAATATTCGTCCTGATACACAAGCTCGAGAGGAATATCTTCCGCCTCAAAGACCGGCGCAGCCGTTTCCGGCAAAGAAACTTCAACCATCTCTCCCCGGCGCACCTTTCTTTTGGCGCATATCTTTCCATTAGAAATTGAAATCATACCGTCATCAATAAGTTTTTGCACCCGGTTTCGGGAACAATCCAATACGGCGGCAAGGAATTGATCGAGTCTGATACCGTCAAACTGTTCATTGACGTCAAATTTTTTATGTTCCATCATATCCAAATCCTCAGAAAGATAAATGTTCTAAAATACGAAACCGGTACCGGCTGGGCGGCCATCAAAGGATAATAGAGGCAAAAAGATATCAGCAAAACGACAACATAGCCCCAAACAAATACCTTGCCGTAAAGGTCAAATTTAGTCCTGTAAAGATTTGCCGCGGTTATCAGGCACATCCAGGGAACGGCAGGGAGCATATAATAGAAAAAACCCTGCCTGTTGCTGAATATCCAGAAAATAAAGGAAAAAAGATAACCTGCCACAAGAAATATCTCTTCCTTTGTGCGGAAAAATACTGCCCTGTAAAAACTGACCACAAAGAAAACAAGAAAGCTCCACCAGAAAACGGGGTTACCCATGGCGATTATTCCTCTGCAGATACCGGAAGTATCATTATAATAATACCAGATCGGTCTCAGCATAAGCGGCCATTTCCACCATGGAGCAATATAATTATGCGTCCATCCGCCTTTATACTGGAACTTTAAGGTATTTACAATATCACCTGCGAGCGCATCCGGTGTTCCGCCGGTAAAAAAATAAAATACATAAGTCGATACATATGCCAGACACATAATCACAATACAAACGGACATATGTTTAAAAAAATGTTGCCGGTGAAAAAGAGCCAGTGCCAATACCATTAGGGGGACAACAAAAACTCCGCTCCATTTACACGCACATCCCAATCCGGCAAAAAGTGCCGCAAAATAAAAAAACTTCGCCCGGAACTCATTTTCAGAAACGGCAAGCCATAGAAAAAACGACGCCAGCAACATAAAAAAAGCAACAAAGATATCAAGAGTTGCAATTCTTGACTGGGCAAAATGTAAAAAATCAAAAGATAAAAACAGTGCCGACAAAACGGCGGCAAGATAGTTTCTGAATAGATAAAAAGCCATCAAAAAGAGAACGGGAATCATAAGCGAACCCAATATACAGGAGCCCAGACGCCATTTTTGAAATTCATCGACAGAAAAAAAGCTATCCGCTGCCATAAGAATTTTTCCTAAAGGAGGATGAACCCAGTTAGGATCCTTTTCCAGGTCAACGTAAGATTTTGCCGCCGGGCCATAATAAACTTCATCAAAATAAAGTTCTCTCGGCTGTTCAAGAAAAACAAACCGCAGCAAAAAAGCAATAACCGTCAGCAAAATTACAGTAACTGTATTTCTGACGGTCATTAATTCCGGCAACCCGGACTCATTTACCTTTTTTCTTGGAGGCATTGCGTTTAGAACGTTCCCTGCTGAAAATATTTACATCTCCCTTTTCTCTTGACTTTAAAATCCAGACAAGCGTCAGGAAAAAAAGGAAAATACTCAAATATTGTGCGATGGACAGACCAAAAAATCTCGGCGGACTTTCTCTGAACATCTCAAGAATAAACCTGATCACGGAATAGAGGGAAAAAGCCCCGATCATTACTTCGCCTTCAAACCTTTTATGCTTTTCCCAGTAAAGCAGAACGAAAATAGCAACAAAGTCAAGAATCATTTCATAAATCTGGGTTGGGTAACGGGGCATCGTATAACCGGCATCGGCAAAAATAACACCTATTCCGGCAGGAGCCTCTACTCCGAGACAGCAGCCGTTCATAAAACAGCCGATACGGCCGACGGCTATTCCCAGAAGGACTGAAGGCGCAAAAAGATCGAGCAGCTTCATCGGCGATATTTTCCGCTTTTTTGCAAAATAAATAAAAACAAAAACCCCGGCTATTAACGCACCATGCAGTGCCAGTCCTCCTGCACGCAGGTTAAATATTGAAAGAATATTAGACGAATACTCGGAGAAGTGCAGCAAAACATAGGCCAGCCTTGCTCCTGCTATGCCGGTGAGAATAAGCCAGACATAAAAATCGGAAATATCCTCATCCGTGGCAACCTTCAGGGTCTTATTTCTCCATTTTACAAGAAAATAAGCAAGAAAAACTGCCAGAGCCATAAGAACCCCGTATGAATAAACGGGAAAATTTCCTATATAAAATAAAACTCTATGCATCCTTGTCACCCTTTTCTTCTTCCGGCTGTGCCGATTTCTTTTGAGAGAAGTCATCAATTATCATTAAAACAGCCAGAAAAGTCACGCCGACAGTAATAAAACTGTCCGCTACATTAAAAACCGGAAAGCGCCCGAACTGCAGAAAGTCGATCACGTAACCAAAACAAAACCTGTCTATCAGATTTCCGATGGCTCCGCCGACAATCATTGAAGCTGCGATAAGATAAGATAAACGGCTGAACTTATCCTTCAGGAAATATATAAGCAGGACAGGCACGGCTATTCCCATAACCATAAAAAGATATTTTTTATGCTGAAGGATACTGAATGCTCCGCCAAAATTACGCACATATACGATATTAAAAAAACCTTTGATTACCGGAAAGCCGTCGTTTAAAAATATATTCGTGACAATCCACTGCTTGGAAATACGATCCAATACAACGATAATTGCAACGGCAACAATGAAAACAACGGCTGACATTAATTTTGTCTTCATCGCTATTCCCGGCCAAGCGCCCTGTTGCAACGGCAACACAAAGCAACCGATTCATCCCTTGAATCTTCATCAAAGTAATTCCAGCACCGGCAGCATTTTTCACCGGCAGCATGACCGACTTCCATAAAAATCCCTTCTATTGAAGATTGTTTTGCTGCAGCATTTTTTTCGGCAAGAGGCTTGACTGTAAACTGCGAAACAATAAAGAAACTCCGCAAATGCTCAATATCAGACAGCAGCATCTCATAGTGCTGCGGCAAAACAAAAAGCTTTACCCCTGCTTCAAGAGACTGCTTGATATGCTTTTCTTTCCTGAGTTCTTCAAGCATCACATAGACTTCATCTCTCAGAGACATATAAAACGACCATTTTTCCTCATCTTCTGAACTGAAAGAAGAAGACTCAGTCTCCGGCCACAAAGCAATAAAGACACTTTTAATATCTTCTCTGGGCACGAAGAAATTCTGCCAGATTTCTTCCGAAGTAAAGCTGAGAACGGGGGACATTGTAATAACAAGGTCGCGCAACGTCTCATACATAGCCATCTGAGCGGAACGCCTCTCCCTGGAGTCAGGGGCGCACGTATACAGGCGGTCTTTCACAACATCCATATAAACTGCGCTCAGATCGGTTGCACAGAAATTCTGCAGATAGTAATAAACGACATGGAACTGGCAATCCTCATATGCTTCGCGCATCTTTTGAATAAGCATGTTCTTGCGGTGAAGAATCCACCTGTCAATATCGAGCAGTTCCTCGCGTTTCATACTATTTTCCGCCGGAGAAAAATCGAAAAGATTGCCAATCAGAAACCGGCATGAATTTCTTATTTTTTTATAAACCTCGGAAATTTGCACGAGAGCCTCATCGGAAAAACGCATGTCGGCAGTGTAATCAACCGAAGAGACAAACAAACGCAGAATTTCGGCACCGTATTTACCAATCATATCAAGAGGATCAATGACATTGCCCAGCGATTTATGCATGGCATTACCTTTGCCGTCAAGAACCCAGCCATGTGTCAATACAGTTTTAAAAGGAGCCAGCCCTCTTGTGGCCATTGCCGTCAGCAGCGAAACCTGAAACCATCCCCTGTGCTGGTCGCTGCCTTCCAGATACAAATCAGCCGGCCAGTTAAGATAGTCACGCCGGCCCATTACGGCCTCATGACTTACTCCGGATTCGAACCAGACATCAAAAATATCCATCTCTTTAGTAAATGATTTGCCGTGGCACTTTGAACATTCAAAATTTTCCGGCAAAATCTCTTTTATGTCTTTTTTATACCAGGAATCAGAACCTTGCTTTTCAAATAAAGCGGCAACAGCATCAGTTACTTCACTGCTGAAAAGAACTTCGCCGCAATCATCGCAGAAAACGGCCGGGATAGGTGTGCCCCAAACTCTCTGACGCGAGATACACCAGTCAGGGCGGCTTTCAACCATGTTATAAATACGGCTATGCCCCCACTGAGGTATAAAGTTGGTCCCATCAATCGCCTTAAGCGACTTTTCCCGGAAAGAGTCTACATCAATAGCTACAAACCATTGTTTCGTAGCTCTGAAAATTACCGGTCCCCGGCATCTCCAGCAGTGTGGATAAGAGTGCTCTTTTGCAGTGCTGTGAACAAGCAAATTTCCGTCTCTGAGGAATTCAATAATTTTTTCATTGGCGTCCGCATAATAAAGACCGGCAAAACGGCCTGCTTCCTCAGTAAGGCATCCCTTGTCATCAACGGGAACAAGGATTGGAAGATTGTATTTCATTCCTGACTCATAATCCTCACGTCCGTGCCCGGGAGCAGTATGAACACACCCGGTTCCGGCGGCTTCGAGATCATCAAGAACAACATAGGGAGCGTTTATAATCAAAGAGTCCCTCGAGAACATCGGATGACGCGCCGCCATATTCTCAAGCTCGCTTCCCTTCATCGAGCCCGTAAGTTTGTATTCTCCCTCAGCAACACCGATTGACGATGCGATTTCTGCGGCAATCGATCTGGCGACAATATACCCTTCACCGCCGGTTTCAAAAACAGTATAATCCGCCGAGGCGTTAAGAGCAATGGCGACATTTCCCGGAAGTGTCCAGGGCGTTGTCGTCCAGATCAAAAAGTACAAGTCGCCTTTATATTCCGGGAACAGTGACGAAGGACGGGTTTCCACCGGGAATTTCACATAAACCGAACACGACTTTTTATTTTTGTATTCTATTTCAGCTTCGGCAAGGGCAGTCTCGCAAACAGGACACCAGTGAACCGGCTTTAGTCCTCTGTAAACCATCCCTTTGGCAGCCATTTCTCCAAACGTACGTACAATCGCCGCTTCATATGAAGCGTCCAGCGTCCTGTAAGGATTGTCCCATTCGGCAAAGACGCCCAGACGTATAAACTGCTCTCTCTGTACATCAAGGAAGTGAAGCGCATGCTCGGCGCATTTTTTTCTCAGCTCAACCGGGTCCACTGTTCTGGGATTCAATTTATGTTTTTTGATCGTCGCAAGTTCATTAGGGAGTCCGTGCGTATCCCATCCGGGTACGTACGGCGAGTCAAACCCTACAGCGGATCTATACTTTACAGCTATATCTTTTAGTATTTTGTTAAGACTCTGTCCCAGATGAATTGAGCCGTTTGAATAAGGGGGGCCGTCATGAAGGATATACTTCTTACGTCCCGCACGCGATTTTCTTATCTCATTATATATATCGCTTTTTTTCCAAAAATCTAAAATTTTCGGTTCGTTCTGAGGCAATCCGGCTCTCATCGGAAAATCTGTCTTGGGTAAATTTATTGTCGCGCTGTAGTCCACGCTAAAAACCTCCTATAGTCTTGCAATAATCCCAAAGCAAAACAGCTTTGGGATTGATTATCAGCATTATTAAAAATATGATTCAATTACTCATCGCTGTCGGTAAAAAATTTGGCAATCATCGGTTTGCCCTGGCAAATTACCGCTCTTTTGATATCGTCGCGCTGCTGCTCCGTAAGCTGGCAATAAACATAATATAGTATTCCTGTAGCAATTCCACCGATAATAGACACTCCTAAAATACGATCCCAGGATAAATCGCTTTTATCTTTAGAGCTCTTACACAAAGATGTTTCACGTTCAAAATCTTCCATGGCATCCTCCTGATTATTTATTCAAACGGTTGATTTTATTCTTCCTGCCCGAAGACGATCCCTCTTCAATCCTAATATACGACGGGTATTGTTTTCGTATCTCAAGCAAAGCTTTACAGATCGTCTCAAGCAAAAAAGCTATATTTGCGCGGTTTTTCTCACAAGATACAACCGGAGATTCAAAAAAAAGATAGCCCTCACTGCAGCGGTAAAAATCATCACTGCCGGTAACCGACTCGACTCCCAAAACGGCAGTCTGCAAAAGCGCGGAAACAGCAGCGCAGACAATATCGGTACCATGCCCGGAAAAACCGGCATGTCCGCAAGACTCAACGGCGGCAATCGCTCCATCGCGGTCTCTTTTTATTTTTATAACTACAGGCATTAGCTTCACCGCCGGCATATTTTTAAAAACAATTTCTCTAAGTAATATAAAAAGACCGGAAAAACAAAGTAACCGGCCTTTATACATATTCAAAAAAACTAAAAACTATAATTATTTACCTACATTTATAGAATCTATTGAAAGAAGCGTATACGGCTGGCGATGGCCTCTCTTAATTCTAATTCTCTTCTTAGGTTTATAATGGAAAGCAATAACTTTCTTACCCATTCCATGGTGCAGAATTTTACCGTCTATAGAAGCTCCGGCAACATATGGTGTCCCTATCGCTACCGAAGAATCGTCTTTTACAACAGCAATTACTTTGTCGAATTTTACGGAAGCATTCTGCTCTGCATCCAGTTTGCTTACTCTGACTTTATCTCCAGCCGATACTTTATACTGTTTACCGCTGGCTTCCAATATTGCATACATAATTTATGTAGCCTCCCTCACATAATGGTAAATGAAAATTCATTACATTTATAATTTTAAAGATTACCCTAAATGCTATCACAAAGAACAATGCTTTGTCAATATAGAATGCCGGGCATTTTACCTCAGTCATAAAAACTTTAATTTACATCAAATCCCCCATAGGTTTCGCTGCTTTATATATAGAATATTATAAACAAATTCAGTTTTTACAAAAGATACATGAGGAGTCAAACCGTGTTACATAAAGTGTCAAAAATATTCTGTATTTTCGCCGTTGCCGCATTTATCGGCGGACAGGTTTCAGCGTCACCTATTCATGATGCGGCAAGTGATAAGGACATCAGAAAAGTATATCAGATACTGGAAGAATCGCCAAACGAAAAAAAATCAAAAAACATTTACGGCTGGACGGCTCTGCACATTGCAGCGGCAAACGGCGATCTTAACATGGCAAAAATGCTTCTGGAAATGGGAGCCGATCCCAATGCCAAAGCAAACAACGGACATACGCCGCTGCATAAAGCAGCCTATGCAGGTCATGAAAAAATGGCGGAGCTGCTGATTGCCGGCGGCGCTCTGGTCAATGCAAAAAGTTCAAACGCCAGCACACCGCTGCACGGGGCCGCCTACAGCGGCAATAAGCTTTTGATCGGCTTGCTGATAAGAAAAGGCGCGGTTAAGGAAGCCAAAACATCCCTTGGACAAACACCGCTTCATGTTGCGGCAGCGGCAGGCAAGACAAAATCAATCGGTCTTTTACTGAGTCTTGGAGCACAAATAGACGCACTTGACAATGAAGGCCGGACGCCGCTATACCTGGCCATTGAAAAAGAACAGCTCAAAGCCGCGGAAATGCTGTTAAATTCGAAAGCCAATCCGTCAATCAAAGCCAAAAACGGCCAATCGCCCAAGTCGCTTGCACAAAAAAATCCTAAGACGGCGGAATTATTCAAAACAAAAAAGGCCGGCGTCAGGAAAGAGGCAAAAAAGAACCGATAAAATATCAGTTTGCAGGATTTTTCCGGTATTCAAAATAATTATAGTAGTTCAAAAACTGAAAAACATCAAAACGGAAGGCATCAATTCATAAATGGAAACTGAAAAAAACGAATCCGGAGTAAAATCATTTCCTCTTGTCTATTGGGTTTCAATTTTATTCGAGTTCATGGAAAGAGGCGCCTATTATGGTGTTATGAGCATCCTCTCCGTATACCTCGTCACGTCAGTGCAGGACGGAGGCCTGGGTTTTTCGAAGGCCAGCGTCGGGCTGATAAAAAGTACAATACAGCCGATAATTTACGCACTGCCTATTTTCAGCGGCGCACTTGCCGACAGATACGGATATAAAAAAGCACTTTTAGTCGCCTTCACTTTACTGGGACTGGGCTACATGCTGACAAGCCAGGCTCATGATTTCCATATAGTTATGGCCAGTCTGGTCGTAATGGCCATAGGTGCAGGGACATTCAAGCCTGCTATTTCAGGAACAATCGCCAAGACAACCACAGCCAAAAACAGTACTCTGGGCTTTGGAATTTTCTATTGGACTATAAATCTCGGAGCCTTTTTATTCCCTCTGATTCTGGTTCCCTACTTAAAAACGTTAGGCTGGCAATATGTGTTTATAGCCTCGTCAATTGCCACCGGAATCTTAATATTCCCGTGCCTGGGGTTATACAGAGAACCGGTAAAAGCGGAGTCTTCCGAAAAAAAGAAAAATTTCTCCGAGATAATTTTCAACGCCTTTACCGTACTTAAGGATTTCCGGTTTATATCCCTTATCCTGATTTATTCCGGATTCTGGATTCTGTATTTTCAAATGTTTGATACAGTTTTATGGTATCTGAAAGAACATATGGATATGGCGCCGGTGAATTCCTTTATAAATTCCATCATTGCATATACGGGAATAAACTTTACTTTTAAATTTGATGCCGAACATGTCACCGTCATCAATGCCGGCACGATCATTACACTCCAGTTGATTATATCAAACATAACCAAATCGACAAAACCACTGCCCACTATGATTACAGGAATATTTCTCGGAACAGCGGGAATGGCAATACTGGCAATCTCTACGCATGCCTGGGTTTTTGTCGGCGGAATAATACTGTTTTCAATAGGAGAAATGACGGCACATCCGAAATTTCTCAGTTATGTCGGGCTGATAGCCCCCAAAGACAAAGTCGCCACCTACATGGGCTATTCATTCCTTTACGGAGTATTCGGTTCGGGAATCGGAGGAATACTCGGAGCCAAAGCATACGTTTATTTCATAGAAACACTCCACAACCCCAGCGCATTATGGCTCATGTTCTCATGCATAGGGGTCGCAACAATCGTGGGACTGATTCTTTACAACAAATTTCTCGCCCCACAGGAAATTGCCGCCGAAAAATAGAGTCCAATACAGGAGTTTAAATCATGGATCTTGATTATTTCAGAGCAGATTTAATGGAAATGCTTACAAATCCGAAAGCAGCTTTCCGACGCATAATAAACTATGAACATAATTCCGTCGGTATAATATGCCTGTTTATAACCGGAATAATTCTGGCCATAAAGCGAATCACGGTAATTAACGCCAACTTCAAGCTCATAGAAGAGATGTCAACAAACTTAGCCGTTGCGCAAAGTCAAAAAGACGGTATGATCGCCGTCGCGGCTCTTCTGCCGGTAACCCTGGTAGCATTATGGTTTGTAATATCTTACATAACCGATATTGCCGCCGAAAAGTTCGGCGGTTTTTCCGGAGATTTAAAGGACATACAAACGGCGTTCTCATATATCTCAATATTTATTTTAATTTTTGAGCTGATTATTTTTCCGTTGTTCATACTTGAATATACGGCACACATAAAATTTATGGGCACAATCGCATCCATTCTCACGGTAATATTCTGTTTATGGATTTTATATATGGGAGCAACGGCGATAGAGATTGTTTACGGCGTACCGATGTCATACGGTTTCATAATCTTCATCGCAGTGACTTTCCTTGTAATGCTGTTTTATTATATAGTTGTGGACTGGGTTATCGGACAAATATTTATTCCGCATATGAGAAAAGGCGCATATGATACAAGATTTTAAAGGATTAGTCCAGGTTTATACCGGCAGCGGCAAAGGAAAAACAACGGCCGCCTTCGGACTTGCGCTGAGGGCCCTCGGAAGAGGTATTCCCGTTTTCATTGTGCAGTTTATGAAAAACAAAGATTCGGGCGAATTTATTATGGCGGAAAAAATGGACAACGTTACCATCTATACTTTTGGAACCGACAGGTTTGTCGATAAATCTCATCCGTCCGCAGAGGATCTGTCTCAGGCAAAAAAGGCACTGAAAAAAAGTGAGGAGCTAATCAGACAGAACGCATATGGTGTTCTGATTCTCGACGAAATTAATAATGCGCTTGATTTCGGTCTGCTCAAAACAGAGGACGTTCTCGCTCTAATCAGTATAAAACAGGAAGCGATGGAATTGGTTTTGACCGGCCGGAACGTTCCCGGCAAAATAGCGGAAAAGGCCGATCTGGTCACTGAAATGCTGGAAATAAAACATCCCTGGCAAAGAAACATTGCCGCAAGAAAGGGTATTGAGTGGTAATGATTATAGATTATCTCGGACACTCATCATTTTTAATACATACCGACATAGAAATCCTCATAGACCCTTACTGCGATTGTCTGGGATATGGAAAAATAAGAGAAAAATGCGATATAGTCCTGATCACCCACGATCACCGGGATCACAATAATATTTCGGCGGCCAACGGAAGATGCAGCGTGCTGCGGGGAGCATCGTCCGAATGGAATATTGAAGACACAAAAATAAAAGGATTTCTCAGTTACCATGACGACTGCAGCGGGGAAAAATTGGGTAACAATACTATCTTTACGGTAGAAGACGGCGAAACCAGAATATGCCATCTCGGAGATCTTGGCCATTCGCTCAGCAAAAAATCGGCGGAAGAAATCGGGCCTGTGGACATTCTAATGGCACCAATAGGCGGAAATTATACTATTGGACCGCAGGAAGCACTGGCTACAGCTTCGCTGTTAAAGGCCAAAATACTAATTCCTATGCACTACAGGACGGCGATGCTTAAGGAATTTACAGAAATTAAAAACGGGGTCGGCGCGCTTGACAATACGGAAGCCAAAGCTGAAAAAATTCGCAGGTTTAGATTGGATACAAACCAGCCGGACCTTAAAAGCGGCTTTAAAGTATTAATTCCCGACTACAAATGAGTATTAAGGTAAAAAAATTGAAAAGTTTAATAAGACCGGTATTAAAATTTATTGCTTGTCTGTTTGCTACACTTTTTTTCATCAATAATTACTGCCAGGATAACTCTGTAAATACAAAAATAGCAGCAAAATCCCCGTTCTGGAAAAACCATACGGAGGGAATATACAGTTCATGTGTGCCGCTATCCAAGGGTTCGGATGATGAGTATATCTATTTTTTTAAAATCAACCCTTCAATTTACAAGGCAAAAATCATTTACTCCAGTGAGCTGGGCTGCAAAACACTGACGGTAAAAGAGATTGCCGAAAAAACAAAGGCATCTGCAGTAGTAAACGCCAGCTATTTCGACGAAAAAAACGAGGTGCTGGGATTTTTAAAAGTAAACGGAAAAGTATACAACGACTATATCGCGGAACCGATCATTTATTCAGGCATAACCGCCATAAACAACGGCAAACTATCTATTTTACACCGAAACGACTTTGCCCAAAATAAATATAATGAAGCGGCTCAGGCCGGCCCCAGACTGATTTCCAAAGGAAAACAAACAGAAGGAGTTGCCAATACAATTGATTTCAGAAAAAAATCAAGAAGGGCCGGAATCGCTATCGACAGCAACGGCAATATACTGATATTTAAAACGTACCGCTCCATCGCCAACTGGGAACAAATAATCTCGACAATCCGTAACAATCCGGAGCTTAAGATCGTAGAAGCAATGAATTTGGACGGCGGATCCTCAACCCAGATAACCGTAAACACAAAATCATTCAAATTCAGCGACGGGCATGCGCAAATCCCTGTAGCAATAGGATTTTTCAAGAAAACATAAAACTTTAAAAAGATTTATTGTTTTTGACGTATCTCAGCACAGCGTCGGTTCCTCCAAGCCTTTTTTCCAAATCAAGCATCTTGCGCAATCCGCCGCCGTAAACGGGATCCTTGTTTTCCAGTTTACGCAAAGCCCGTTCCTTAAACCCGGCATCCAGCAGGTTTTTATAAGCTACCCACTCGCAAAAACCCTCTTCAAACGACAATTCCGGTTCCGGTTTGGCATTGGCATTACGCCAGGCATGCGCATATTCATGTGAGAGAGTATCAAAAACCATTTCTGCAGGCATGCCATTTTGAATATATATCGTCTGCCGGATAAGAAAACCGAACACATATTCCGGCTGGCAAACGCCAAGCGGTTCATTAACGGAAGATTTTATGGACTCAGTCAGCTTCAAAAGACGCTGGCTATTCACAAGAAAAAGCCTTTTTTCATCAAATTTAAGCTCCAATCCTACCGCGCGGTAAGCGCTCTGCTTTACTCTTTGAAAAATATTTTTTAATTCGTTATACGCAACGACCGTCCCCGTCGAGCAGGTACTGCACAGAGGAAAGTTCCGTTCCGAATTATACTGATCTTTAACGGGAATACCGCAAGACCGGCAATGCTCATAGCGGTCATAACACTGGCGGCAAAAAACATAAGGACTTCCGGAAACCCCAAGCCCTTCGCCTTTTATACTTTTCTCACACACGCAGCACCTGGGAATATAATATTGCTCATAGCATTTTTGGCAATAATTTTTCGCTCCGTTTTTGGCATACCTGCCGCTTATAACATTAGAACACCGATCACATTTGAGAGCAATGTGCGCACTATAGCATGATTCACATATATTCTGGCCGTTTTTTTCAAAATACTTACCGGTTATATTCTGTTTACACATAAAGCACTTCTTGCCGAATTTTTCCTTCGCACATGAAGAGCAATAATTCCCGGCTCCGCCGTCTTTGTAATATCTACCGTCTATCGTTACACCGCACGAAGAACAGCGAAGACGCGTTCTGTTATAGCAACCGTCACAGTAATTTTTACTGCCAACCTGCCAATATTTACCGGAAATAGACTCGCGGCACAAATCGCAAGTCTGCTGCGAATATGCAAATCCGGCAAATAAATATAAAAAAAGAAAGATAAAAACAAATATTCTACACAATACGCTTTATCCGCCTGCAATTAAAAATAATTTATAAACTCAAAAAAGACAGTTCAAAAACCCGTGCGGGAAATCCTTCCGCACATATCAAATTTAAGACATAAACCTATTATTAATATTGTCGAATATTATCTAACACATTACAACATCACACCCTATCCGTTTTGGCGAACATATATCGCATTCCCTAGAACACTTTAATCTCAGCTCATACTCCCGGCATATTATAAATAAAAATAAGCCACCGGCTGATACGGACAAGTAAAGGAGATCGGTTCGATAACAAAGAATTTTATTCTATGGTTTATTGTAAAATAAACATCAATGCCCAGACTTCAGGAGGACTCCAAATTGTCAAAAAAAACATTTATTCTTGATACAAGCGTTTTGCTTCATTCCTCAGACTCTCTAAATTCTTTCGAAGACAATGAAATAGTTATTCCGGTCGTCGTTCTTGATGAAATAGACAAGTTCAAAAAAGGTTCATTGGAAGTAAACAGAAATGCACGGCTGATAATTAAACAAATCGACCGCTTAAGAGAAGAAGGCAAAATTACCGAAGGAATAAAGCTTGCCAACGGCGGAATGCTGAGAGTTGCCACCGATTTAAGCCATCATTCAATGGCAAAACTTCTTCCCGAAGGTTTCGAAACTTCCAATGACAACAGAATTCTCGCTCATGGGTTGATGCAGAAAAAATCATCAAAAAATCAGGTAATACTCGTAAGCAAAGATATCAACATGCGCGTAAAAGCCGATGCAATCGGACTTATCGCTCAGGACTATCAGGCAGATAAAGTTGAAATAGAAGAACTTTACTCCGGTCACCGGGAAATTTACGTTCCTGCGGAAGACATATCCGCCTTTTACAAAAACGGATACATCAAAGAACATATCGACGGTCTGCACCCGAACGAATACGTCACGCTTATAAACTCAAACAATCCCACCAACACGGCACTCGGACGGTTTGACATTACGAGAAGGGAAATCGTTCCATTGGCAATTGACGCCCAGTTATGGGGAATACAGCCCAGAAACAGGGAGCAAAGATTTGCCATTGATATGTTGCTTAACGACAGTGTCCAACTGGTCACAATGCTCGGCAAAGCAGGAACGGGAAAGACTCTGCTGGCACTGGCAGTCGGACTCAACAAGGTTCTCTCGGACAGGGATAAAGGCTCATACAGAAAGCTGAATGTATACCGCCCCATCGTTCCTATGGGTAAAGATATCGGCTATCTTCCAGGAAGGGAAGAAGAAAAAATCCACCCTTATATGCAGCCTATTTTTGACAATCTTGAGTTTCTGCTGCATGATGAGGTTGTTAAGGACGGCAAAAAAAGCGAGGGAGCAAACCTGACGACAAAATATCTGCAGGACACAAGGCAGTTGGAAGTAAAAGCGCTTACATTTATCAGGGGACGCAGCCTCCCTTACCAGATTATACTTGTGGATGAAGCGCAAAACCTCACGCCTCACGAAGCAAAGACGATCATCACCAGGGCCGGAGAAGGAACTAAAATTATTCTTACCGGTGATATATATCAGATAGATCATCCGTATCTTGATTCTACAAGCAATGGTCTTGCATATATAGTAGAGCGTTTCAAATACCAGAAAATAGCCGGACATATAACCCTGACCAAAGGTGAGAGATCCGATTTGGCCGAGCTGGCTGCAGAAATTCTGGACTAGATAACAATAAAAAAAGCAAGAAATGCGCGGCGTTTCTTGCTTTTTTTATATCTCAATTTCACTATATTATTCACAGGGTTAATCCCTAGAGGTTTTTTATGGACTGGACTCAATATTTTATGGCGATAGCAAAACAGGCGGCTCAAAGATCCAAATGTATGTCAAGAAGATTCGGAGCCGTTATTGTCAAAAACAAATGTGTTGTCAGCATGGGCTATAACGGACCGGCCAGAGGGACAAAACATTGCTATGAAAGAATTTACGGACTGCCGCCGCAAGTCGACACCGCAAACAGAAAAAATATCTGTCCGCGAAAAGAAGGCGGCTACGAATCGGGAAAAGGACTTGAATTCTGCACTGCCGGGCACGCCGAAAGAAATGCAATCGCCCAGGCTGCTATGAACGGAATATCAACTATGGGAGCGGAACTCTACACATGGTCTCCCCTGCCCTGCAAAGAATGCGCCATCAGCATAATCAATTCGGGAATTAAAAAAGTATATTTCCTGGAAAATGACTATGATGACATGGCCAGACATATATTTATGGATGCCGGAACGGAACTTGAGTGTGTAGAAATCTTTTCTACATAAATAATGCTGAAAAGATTTCTATTACATGGTTGATTTTACAATTATTCTGAAAACACCCGTTTTTAAGTCCTTACCTTACGTGTTAAACGTGTGTTTTCATTTATGTTTGGTGCGGCTGCCGCATAGACGGTTGCAAAATATTGAAATTGATACGGAGAACAATATCAATGTTCAGGTTTTTATTTCTGTGTTTGACAATTTTTGTTATCTGCGGGTGTAACGATTCCGGAAAAGACTTAAACGGAGTTGTAAAAACAGATTCCGGAATACTAATCAAAGACGTATCCGTCAAAATAGACACGAAAGAAACAAGCACCGATAAAAACGGATATTATAAATTCAGCGGCATTACCGACGGTGAGTATGAAATAACATTTACCAAATGGGCCAGCGGTTACGGCAATGAAAAAGCAACAATATTAATCCCCGATATTGCAACATACGACATAACCATGCGCTCATCGCTCTTCAATGAATGTTACAATGAAAATCTCTGCTACGCAAGATGCATAGCAGAATTGGAAAACGGCAAAATAGCCGCGGTCGGCGACGGAAACAGAGCATATATGTGGATCTTAAACCCTTCTTCCGAGGGTGCCGTTATCGAAAAAACGATTATACTTCCGGCAGGGATCGCAGCCTATAGCGTAACCGAAATAAAAAGTGAAAATGAATACACCGGCAGGCTTGCCGTCACCGGCACAAACGATGCAAACCTTGCCTGCGTATGGATTGTCGACACAGAAACAGATCCGGTAACGACTCAGTCGATCGTATTAAACGGCGGCACGTATGCCAGGTTCATAATCGAGAAAAGTAATGGAACACTCGCAGTTGCCGGCGATGGGCTTCTCGCTCGGGTATGGATTTTATATCCGTCACAGGAGGGATATAAAACGGAAAAAAGCATAGAAATAAATGCTCTGAGCCTTAATTCCATCATAGAAATAAAAAGCGGCAATACTTATAAAGAATACCTCGCCGTCATCGGCAATGGAATCGAAAGTGCAGCCGTCTGGATCGTCGATCCGGCAAGACCGTCGCCGGTAATGAGAACCATTACCGCACCGCTGTTAAAAAGCGGACTTGGAATTGCCGAAATGAAAAATGACGGCATTTACAAGGGCTATCTGGCAGTCTGCGGCAAAAACGATAAAAATGATGCCTCCGTTACGCTCATAAATCCATACGGCAACGACGATGTTGCCACCGTAAACCGCATGACATGGGCTTACGGCGGCGACGCCGAAGACTGCACAAACGGCATAACAGAAACAAGTGACGGCAAGCTTGCCCTGACCGGATATACCAAATCAGACAATGCCGATCTTAAAAACGTTACGCGCAGCAACAACTATGATCTATGGCTTTTCACACTGGATCCTTATAACAGGGATGATCTAAACAGAGGTAAAATACTTTTCAACAAGTGTTACGGCGGCAGTGAAAACGATTACGGCTATGGAATCATACAAACCGCGGACGGGTGCTTTGCCGTATGCGCGAGGACCGGTTCGGAAGACAAGGATCTTGCGGACCCGGGCTCCGGAGCCTGGATTTTCAAAATAAATTCTGATGGTAAATACCATTTATAAAAGCATCTACATAATAAATAAAACATGCCAAAGTGCATTTTTACAATTAATTACATTTACAATTATTTATAAAATTTAACATCAAGCATATATTTTTTAACAAAAAATATATTTAATGTAAAGAAAAAAATGTTATCATAGTAGTGATATTATCAAAATACGGAGGGGAAAAGCTATGAATACCATAATGGGCTCCCTGATAAACAATCAGGAATTAAAAAATACATCCCACCCTACAACAGAGAACACAAAAAAAAGTAATATACAGCTATCAAATATACAAACTCCGCCAATTCCCGGAGGAATAAGTCAGTCAATATCCGACTCTCTGAACCTGTCAAGCCAATCAAAAGCAAGAGGCTCAATAAGCGAAGCCTTATCAAGAGTTGCACAAATGCAATCAGGGCTGTCGGAGGCAATAACCCCAAAAATAGAGCTGTCAAACGAAGAAAACACAAAAAATAACGGGGGTATATCCAATCTTGCATCTCTGGCAAGTTCGTTAATGCAATCAAACTCAATCATACAGCCGTCTTATCCTTCACTGGTATCGGCGCTTACACCAAATATACCCACACAGGGCAATGAAGCGGAAAATGCCGGTAATCAAAAAAACGAACAGTCAGGCTCTCCAAGTTCAATGCCGTCATTTTTGAGCCAACTTTCCGGAGCATCTGCGAACCATGAACTCGTTATGCAGTCCATGATAATGCAGTCTAGGCTCCAGAACCAGCAAATGGAAACCGAAGCAAAATTCAGGGCATACGAAGCTCAGGAAGCAAAAGAAAATGATCCGGCATTATTCAAGCCAGGAATAACCGTTGTCGGAGGCGATGAATACAAAGCTAAAATGGAAGCAAAACTAGCCGAACTCAAAGCAACACCTGAAGGCAGAGAACTTTTTGAGCAAATAGAAAAATCCGGTTATCCCGTAAGGATAAAAGCCCCCTCAGAATTTGAAGACGGTCCTTCTTCAAGACCGGACAATCCTGACAATATATATGCGAATTCCAATGGAACTCCAAATAAAGGATGCGGAGCGACAATAAGATTTGATCCGTCATTCACAAGTGAGTTGTGGAAAACCGACAATTCGGCACCTGTTTTGTTCCATGAACTGATTCACGCCTACAACTATGCGACAGGGACAATGCAAAAAGGCGGACAGACGGTATATGATGCCAAAGGGAATGAAGACACCGTAACGTTTGCAGAACTTCAGGCTGTCGGCCTTAAATTCAATGCCCCGGAAATAACATATCCGGATGGAGTCAAAAGAATAGGAAATCCGCCCGAATTCACCGAAAATGCGATGAGAAAAAGACTGGGAATGGAGTTAAGGGACAGATACCATGAGGATGAAGTGACAAAATATACCATGGAAGAATATAATCCGAAATAATATGAGAAATATGGGAATACCGAAAATGGTAATATTGGCTTTGATTATGATTGCAGGCATATTCACCTTCAGTAATGAAATTCTGGCAAAAAACAATTACAACGGGGGCAAAAAAGTGGACAAATATATTTTGGAAAGAAGATTCGGAGAGTTTTCTACAAGCGGCTCACTTGTGCTTGTAAAAGTGAAAAACACTAAAACGCAGGAACAAATGGAAATTGTTTGTGATAACACGGAATGGATGTTTGTCTGTCAGGACGATCTGAAACTGGTCTCCAAAAGCAAGGAATATACGGAGTATATGATTAAAAATTACCGGCAGATTTTTGAACTTGCTCCGGAAACGTATGCAAAACTCAAAGTTTACAAAACCGGCGACTCCTATAAAAGCGAAAGTCCGAAAGGTTGGGAAGAGATCAAAAAAGAATTCTTCGAACCCGAAAAAATGTATTTTGTATTAAAAGACAAAACGCTGGCCAAAAATCGCGATTTCCTGCGAATGCTGCTTGAACAAAACGTCGTTGTCAGAAATACATCCTACGACGGGAGCCTCTACGTCCAGGAATAAAAAATAATAACAAAAACAAGAAGGACAAGCGTTTATAGTATTCGAGCCACTTTAAACCGTCTGACACAGCGGCATCCCAAAAAGCAAAACATGGCGAATCTTTCCCGAACTGAATTTAAACTAAGCTCAGAAGCTTTTAATTCTTTAGACTTTACTTAAAGTGGCGTTACAATAATAAGATACCTGGAACGACGGGATAAACCCGCTATTTTAAAGCGACAGTATTGAGGACTTGAGTCCAGCTCCCTCTAATTAAGACCGCAGTAGTGAATGAGTTCACCCTGAAAGCAAATCCCTGCCCGGATGAAAAACAGCAAACTTCGAAAGAAGTCAATTTTTTATATTTACATTATTTTAACAAATAAATATAAATATTAACAAAAACAATATAGTATTTCACAAATAAAAAACAAATCAAAAATACCTCTATGTTATTCTGGAGACAGAACAAAACACGGAGGCTAAAGTATGAATGTTTTACTAAATACTCAGGCATTTATAAAAACACCACAGGTTTATCCGGCGGTACAGTATCCTGCCGGCAACAACATACCGGCAGTAAGTGAAAACCCGGCGAATCCATATCACAACAGAAAAGACACGCTGAGTCTCTCTGACGGCACAGATTGCCAAAACCCCATTTACAAAAACAATCCTCTAAGTTTCGGCCGGACTCCATCATTATTTTCTCCGGCAATCAATATCGGTAATGCCGCTTTAAACGGCTTTCAAAGCTACATGACGGCAGCAAATAATTTTAATTTTGCGATGCTCTCAAATGCAATCATGCAGAGCGGTATAGGCATTTTGCTGTCACAGCAAATGATGATATCACTGCTATCAGACCGGCTTTCATCAATGATTATGCTTAATAACCAGCAATCACCGATGAACATGCCGGCCTTTTTATACAACAGCAGCAACCCGTTTATCATGTCGGCTCCTTACCCTAATTCGATGATGGCTAACTTACAGATGAATGCTCTGAATAATATGAATATTCCGGCAAATGCGGTACCGTCCGTTTTAAACACCGCTCTCTCTTACGGGACTCCCCAAACAAACGTAGCCTGGAATGCCTCTTCCATATTATCCGAGGAAATGTTAAAAATAACAAATAGCACCTCTATGCCTGATAAAGCCAAACGCCGGGAAATGGAATATATGCTTTTCGAACTTCAGGACGTCCATGAAAACGATCCGACTAAATTTAAAGCGGGAATAACCGTCGTCGGCAGCAGTCAATACAAAGCGCAAGTAGAAAAAAGCCTGGCAAAAATAAGGGCCACACCGGAAGGCAGGGAACTTTTAAAGCAAATAGAAAAAACAGGACACCCGGTAAGAATAAAAGCTCTTTCAAAGTATGACGAATATCAATATGCAAGAGCAGATGATCGTAAGCGTATATTTGCCCATGCAAACGGAACTCCCAACAAAGGCTGCGGAGGAACAATAAAATTCGACCCCTCGGATAGAAGCAACCTCTACGGCACAAACGAGCCGGCTGTAACATTATTTCACGAACTGGTTCATACGTACAACTACGCAACAGGAACAATGCAGAAAGGAGAACAATCTATTTTCAACATAAAAGATCAGGAAGGCAAAATAAAATTCTCAGAATGTCAGGCCTTAGGACTTGAATTCAATGCTCCGGAGATAAAATATCCGGACGGCAGCAAAAGGGTCGGCAACCCGCCGGAATTTACTGAAAACGCATTTAGAAAAAGAATGGGTATACCGCTAAGAAACAGATATGATGAGCAGGAAGTAACAAAATATCGTATGGAGGGACATAAAAATAATAAAAATGAGAAACCTTAAAATTGGAAAAATAATTGTTTTATTGTTAATTTTAACAGTTGGTCTGGCCGCCGGCAGTAAAAATATTACGGCACAAAATAATCAAAACGGAGTGAAAAAAGTGAGCGATCATATTTTAAAAAGAAGATTCGGTGAGTTTTCCACTTGCGGAGCCCTTGTTCTCATAAAAGTTCAGAATACAAAAAACCGGGAACAAATGACTATAGTATGTGAAAATGAAACCTGGGAGTCTGTATGTGAGGATGATTTAAAACTGGTCCCCGACATTGATGAATATACCGGCTATATGGTTAGAAATGCCAACACTGTTTTCCAACTTAACGACCAAACCTACTCTAAACTCAAAAGTCACAAAGCAGGTAATTCTTACAGCGAAGCCAGTAAAAAAGGCTGGGATTATATCAAAAAAGAATTTCTCAAACCCGACAGAAAATTCTTAAAAATAAAAGACAAAAGCCTTGCAAGAAACAACGATTTTTTACGCATGCTTCTTGAGCAAAATGTGGTTGTCAGAGTAGGCTGTTATGCCGGCGAAGTTTACGTCGAAAACTTTTAATCATTTCCAAATCATAAAAAGCTTGTAATAGAAAAATAATTTTGGGGCTTTCCCCAATTTCGTGTAAAGTCTAAATCGATATAAAATAAAACGAAATTTTATTGAGGCGTGTAAGCTTTTTTGGCGAACACGCCTCTGCTTTTTATCCTAGCCGGAAATCGGCAGGCTTGTCAAGGGCGGCTCAGCCATTTATCAGGATTCATGCATATTGCCTGCTGAGCAATTTGCATTCTATATGTCACAAAATCCGGTAAACATTTTTAGAAAAGACGGTGTAACCGTCATCGCGAGTCCCCGCCTTCGCGGGGATAAACTCCGCTGCGGCGAACCAGTATTTTATGGATTGACCCGATGTTGGTTGTTTGTCAGGAGTATGACAGTTCAATTGCAAACTGCTCCAGCAAAGATTTTAGTAAGTTTTCATAAGTTACACACGGCTTATCCCTTCCCGAAGACTGCTTTTGTTTGGTTGCTTTTTTGCGAAGACGCTCCGGAACCGACCTTAATATCAGCAAATTCAAGAGACAAAATGCGAACTCACTCCTACAGTGTTGTGTAATCCACACAACACTGGCATCCTAACGGATGATTTTTATCATAATTTATGCTGCAGCTAAGCCGCAGCAGCATTTGGGCGTTCGGCTCCCTCGCTTCAGACATGCATTTTGATGGAATCAGATCAGAATTTGCTTCCTTAAGGGGCCCGATTCCTCCCGCGATAGGCAAAAAATCAACCAAACAAAAGCAACTTATCAGATTGTGAGTGTCAAATCTAAAGACCTAATATCCCCGTAGATATTTAAAGTCATCTAAATTTTGCCGTTTTATGGACAAATTTTCGAGACGAAATTTTTGTCTAAGATGACGTTGTTTTTTTCTTATAGCGGGATAAACTCCAGTCAGGTCTTTCCTGTGTGCGATCCTGCAGTCCGATTAAACGCGGGGGCCCCTATATCGCAGCCAATTAACAAACTCAAGCAAATAGTTTCACATAGGGGCGTGTTTAATCGGCAAAGGACGCATACAGAAAAGACTACCAAACTTACTACTAACAGCACAAAATTTCTCGTGCGTGAGTCCTGTATTATCACCACAAATTTTTACCGAAAAGTCTGGCAGGAGCGGCAATTGTTTTAGTAATAGTTCTTCCTATACGGTAACTCCAGGAATTGCGGAGAATCTCAACAGAATTGCCCAAATTTTCAATTTCACTTTTAAGCAAAGTATTTTCTTTGATGAAAATTTCCTTTTGACTCCTCTCATCATTTAAGCGGGATACCAGCTCCTCAAACCGTTTTCTCATCTCCTGTAATTCTCCTGCAAGTTCCGATTCTTTTGAAGTATCATATCCCATAAAAATTGAAAATACATCTTTCTCCGGCGGAGTTAAAGTTTTCACGGCCCCATCCAGTTTACGGTTAGAAGTTAAAAAATACTTCGCTCTTTGATAAAATTTCTCTTTAATACCGGCATCCTGAAACTTTCTGTAATTTGCATACAGAGCCCATATCTGATGCTGTAAAATATCAGCGGCATAAAGTTCCGTAAAACCGGATTCGTCAATAAATTGAAATTCTTTTGCGCAAATCTCAAAAATATCGAACAATCTCTCAGTATTGGCAGTTTGATTGGTAATCGAATCCGGGTTTGAAACTCTGTAACTTATAAGAAAATGAGGGCATAAAGATATTTTTTCCGCCCGCAGCACAGATTGAACATGCCAGGGGCAATCGGATGAATAAATTTTATCCGGCAGATACCAATCGTCATATTTGTCCAGAAAACTTTTGCTAAAAATTTTAGTCCAGGGTGCATATACGGCTCCAACGACGAATTTAGGAATCTCATAATGCCTGAATACAATATCTTCAACAGCCAAATCACGTCCTTTAACGGCATTGGCTATATAGTTATGTTCCTTTTTTTCATTCTTTACATGATCCCATAAATAAAAATCAACCAAAGCAATATCGGAAGCGTTTCTTTCGATATTTTCATACATTTTTTGCAAAGCGCAGCTCTCCATACAGTCATCGTTGTCCATAAAATAGACATACTTGCCGGCGGTATTTTGCAGACCGCGTTTTCTTGAAGGGCCCTCCCCTGCATTTTCCTGACTTAAAACTTTTAAATTTTTATTTTTTAAGGCGTATTCATGCAATATTTCCAAACTTGAATCAGTCGAACCGTCATTTACGCAAATAACCTCAAAACCGTCGAAATCCTGACGGAATACGGAGTCCAGACATTCACATAAATATTTTTCCGAATTGTAAACAGGTATTACTAAAGATATTTTCATAAATTTTGAGCTCAGGAGAGTTAAAAAGCTTGGTATTTTGCAGATAAAATGTTTTTATCTGCTTATATTATTTAAAGAGCGACAGCGATACGGAGATTGTCTCAGTTTAACCATTAATTTTATCTATAGAAACAAATCCTTTCTACTGTAACGGATTTTTCGATGTTTTCAGATTTTCCTGATCACGTCCGATAACGGATTTATTCCCACATTAAATTGCCATTAAAGCCTCAATATGCTTACATTTCCCGAAACAGAACCTATATCGAGCTTATTTGAAGCGTCATCGGAAACGGAATCCTTAAAATCATTTATCAGTTTTCCGCTTATTGAATCGAATCTCAGAGCAAATTTCTCAGATGATTTCATTTTTACGGTTATATCGCCGGAAACAGTATCCAAATCCATGTTGTTGTCAAATTTATGGTATATAAATTCAGCGGTTCCCGACACTATACTCAAATTAAGGTTTCCGGAAAACTCTTCAACCGTGATTTTTCCTGAAACTCCGTTAAAAACAGATTTCTTTGATATCAGACGCCTGCCTTTAAAATCTCCGGACACCATATTTGCCGAAAAATTGCCGCATTCAACGTCTTCAATATTGACTTCACCGGAAACGGAACTTATTTCAATATCCTTTTGATAATCGGAAGCTAAATACACCTTAACATTATACCTACCGTATTTTTTCAATAAATCATCATTGAAAGACTTGCCTTTTGTCATCAACAGCCTTTTTAGATCGCCAAAATTGTTTATTTTTATATCAACGTTATTGTCCCGTTGATTTATTTCAAGCTTCCCGTTTTTAAGTTCGGCGACGGGCGCGTATTCCAGACTTTTTCCCTCACCGGAGATCTCCACGCGAATAATATTTTTATTGCCTGAAGGAATAAAATCTATGTCCGCATTTATAAGTCCGGATTCAATCTCCCTTATTTCCTCAAATTTAAATTCATAATCTTTGAAATAAGATTTTAACGCATATCCTTCGGCTTCCGTCCCACCGCTTTCTCCATTTAAGCGATCACCGGACTCATCTTTGTCACCGATACTTATTTCATACTTATCATTTTTCGGTGCCGTTACCTTATAAGCCCCGAAAAAAACCATCCCGGCTAAAACGGATAAAAAGAACACAACTAACGTAACTTTTTCAATTTTTCTCATTTTAAGTTCTTCCTCCCGGATATTATCTCAAGATTAAATCTCATATATTTAAGCGCCAGATCGAAAAACCACATACTCAAACGATTCAAAAGCAAAAACAGATACACGCAAAATGCCGTTAACGCGATTCCGAAAAAAGCCAAAGAAACATACTCAAAAACAGAATACAGGCCTTCAATAGCCGTAAACAAGGCGGCAAAAGCGGCAAAAACAACTATCAACCCAACGACAACAAAAAGCAAAACCATAAAATAGGCAAAAAACAAAACGGATATCAGAGCTAAAAACGGAGTCAGGACAAAGAAAAAATTTATAAATCCCAACCCCAAAGCCGCAGCCACAGCCTGAAGTATATTTGAAGAAGTTACTTCTCCCTGCGCTTTGGCAATAATACAATCAACCTTAAATTGCCTGGCAATCATCAGCGGATCCCCAAGCTGCGCACAAATGTCCTCCTCACTCTTTCCTTCGGCGGACGCCATTTCAAAATGTTCGGCAAAATCCGCAAGCAACTCTTTTTTCTCTTCGCTTTCAATATCTTTCAGTTCTTTTTTTAAAACATCAAAAAAATCATTACGGGTCATTAGTAATCTCCCTCCAATATTCTGTTTACCCCTAAAGTAAATTCAATCCATTCGGCCTGCATCTTTCCCTTGGCTCCAAGTCCGGTATCGGTTATTTTATAATACTTCCTGGCAGGGCCGTCCGATTCCTCAACTAAATAAGTTGTAAGCAATCCGTCATCTTTCAGTCTTTTTAAAAGCGGATAAATTGTACCTTCGGTGATTAATATACATTTCGAAATCAAACTGACGAGCTCATATCCATAGCAGTCTTTTTTGCTCAAGACAGCCAAAACACAAAGTTCAAGCGAGCCTTTTTTAAGTTGAGTATTCAATATAACGCCCCCTTTCATAAGAACCAGTATATCATAACACAAACTACCTTGCAAAGCAATATAGACCATTAAAAAAATGAACCGTCAGTTCGCATATCTGTTATCAATTTCCCTAAGCCTTCTTTCAAGCTCCGCTTCTCTTTCCGCCTGTTCCTCTCTGCTTTCTTCCGCCTTTTTCAGGGCTTCTCTTTCATCTTTTTCCGCCTGCTGCCAATCGGAATATTTTTTGTCTATTGCCTTTAATTTTCTGTCGGAAGAAGCAAATCTTTCATCAACGGATTTAAGTCTCGAATCAACCGCTCCGCTCCAGGCACTCTTTTCATTTTCATCCCATACGTTTTTTTCCTCCTCACAATTTCTGGCAATTAAATTCTCAACTCCCTGCTCCGCAATCACATTCGCCATTACCAACGAATTATTTGAGAATAATATTGTTATCGTGAATATTATTACCGCCAATGATTTTTTCATTTTTTCAATCTCCCTGTTTTTAAAAAATACTTTGCAAGAGACACTACCTTGCGTTACAAGAGTAATATACCACAAACTACTTTGTAATGCAAGCTATTTTGTAAATAAAATAAAATTATTTTATTTTATTTGCTTTTCAAACCATAAAAAAATGTAGCTGTCCCGTAAAAAAACGGGACAGCTACATTTTTACATAACTTTTATTACCCACCGCAGGACAGGCGTTTTTGTTTCAGTCGCAATGCTCCTTAATTGACAATAAAATATTTACTTACACCATTTATCCAGCCATTTCATAACTTCGTTATAAATAAAAATCTGATTCCGCGGCTGCAGAAACAAATGCCCTTCATCAGGCAGAATCATCAGCTGGGAATCAATATTCTGCAGCTGCAGGGCACTGAACATCTGCAAACCTTCGGTAACCGGCACCCGGTAATCCAGTTCGCCATGAATGACAAAGGTGGGGGTTTTAAAATTTCCGGCATGGTTATGAGGAGACCATTTTTCGTATATTTCCCTGCGCTCCCAGGGTTTACCGCCAAAATCAACATCCCAAAGCCACTTAAGATCCTCTGCCCCATGCTGGCTAAATAAATTATACAGTGAGGACATTGTTACGGCACACTTGAATCTGTCCGTATGCCCGACAATCCAGTTGGTCAGATAGCCTCCGTAGGAATGGCCAAGAACCGCCATCCTGCCTTTATCAATAAAACTGTGCTTTGCCAGCAGATAGTCAACACCACTCATTAAGTCCTCATAGGGAAGACCGCCGTAGTTATTTGCCACTTCATTGGCAAACTGGGCGCCGTAACCGATGGAGCCTCTGATATTGATTTCAGCCACTATATAACCCTGAGAACTGTAAAGCTGGGGATTGTCAAAATAAATCTCAAAAAAATCATAAAAAGCGTAGTAAGGTCCGCCGTGAATCAGCAGCAGCAGAGGGTATTTCTTTGCCGGATTAAAATCCGGCGGAAAAATAAGCATCCCTTCAACGGGGCTTCCTTTTGCCCCCTCAAAAATGAAATGCTCTGCACTGCGTAATTTATACTTATCGGTAAAACGCTGATTTATACAGGTTAGCCGTCTGACATTTTTTCCGTCTTCACTCATAGTGAAAACTTCATCCGGCTGACTCAGAGAACTTTTAATAAAGACGAGCTGCCTGCCGCTGCCGGAAACAGCAAAACCGCAGCCAAAAAATCCGTCGCTGATATTTTTTATTTTTCCAGAAGATATATTGCATTTATAAAGAGCCGTTTTTGTCCCATTTGCCGCCTCAAAATAAATACAGTCGGATTGGGGAGACCAAAAATGGTTATTTACCGGATATTTAAACCCCGGCGTCAGAGCTTTCGTTGTTTTTGATTCACGGTTGTAAACGATCAGCCTTGAGGCATTTATCCGATTCCTGTCCCATTGAAGATAAGAAATAAATCGGCCATCAGGGGAGTATTTTACGGACTCGGCAAACAGTTCTTTTCCTGAAACAGAAAAACTTCCGGTACTATTATTCAAAGACGTTTCACTCACCTCACGGGCAATATACGTCATCGGGTTCTCAGCCAAAACCCTGGCAATAAATTTACCGTCGGCAGAGACGGCAAAGCTTTCCGCAAACAGTTCCTTTTCGTTTTCCGACGTAATTTTGTTTATTTTCTTATCGGCAAGATTAACGGAAAACAGGTGCGGGCGCAGATCATTGACATATTGCATGTCACTTCTGTAACCCAGATTATTATATACTCTTGCTTTTACCGGTGATTTTTCTTCATCTTCATCAAGCTTTTTCTGCTCCTGATCATTTTTGGCATTAAAATTTACATAAGACATGAATACAAAAAATTTATTATCCCCAGACCATTCAAAAGAGGATATTCCGGTACTGACATCAGTAATTTGCGATGCTTCGCCGCCATCAATTTTTATAATCCATATTTGAAAAACACCTTTTCTGGCAGACAAAAAGGCAATTTCACGACCATCACCTGACCAACAGGGAGACAAATCTTCCCCGGAATTAGTCAATTGTTTCAAATTACCGCCATCGCCGTCCATTATCCAGATATTCCTGACTATCTTACCGTTTCCCGGATCGTAACCCGACAGAACAAAGGCTATGCGCTTGCCGTCAGGAGAAAACACCGGCGACGAAATTCCTTTGGCTGCGGAAAAAAGTTCCTTCATACCCAAACCTTGTGCCCGCAGCGAAACCGGTATAAAAAAAGCAAGCAACAGAGCAAGAACAGGTAAAATTCTTTTCATAACACTTTCTCCCTCAAAGTAAAGTCTATACAGTTTAATTGTAAACTGCTACAAATACCTTCGTCGCCAACATCTGTAAACTCCTATAAAAATAAAAAAGTGGAATGCCAGGACACATTCCACAAAAAAACAAAAGATACGGATGAATAAAAAAGTCGCTTTTTATTTACACCATTTATCCAGCCATTTGATAATTTCATCACAAACAAAAATCTGATTCTGCGGCATTGAAAGTCCATGCCCCTCGTCAGGCAGAATCATTAGCCTGGAATCAATATTCTGCTGCTGTAAAGCGCAGAACATCTGCATTCCTTCCGTAACCGGCACCCGGCAATCAAGTTCCCCATGAATTACAAATGTAGGCGTTTTAAAATTTCCGGCATAGTTATGAGGAGACCATTTTTCGTATATTCCTCTGCTCTCCCATGGTTTTCCGCAAAAATCAATATCCCAGATCCACTTGAGATCCGATGTTCCATAAAAAGAGCTAAGGTTATATATTGAAGCCCTTGTGACCGCACATTTAAACCTGTCCGTATGGCCGACAATCCAATTCGTCATATAGCCGCCGTAAGAGCATCCCATAACGGCCAGCCTGTCGCGGTCAATAAAGCTATGTTCGGCCAACAGATAATCGAGGCCCTTCATCAGGTCTTCGTAAGGAAGGCCGCCATAATTATTTACCACTTCATTTATGAATTTCTGACCGTAACCCACAGACCCTCTGATATTGATTTCCACAACAATATAACCCTTGGCACTGTAGAGATGGGGATTGTCGGGATGAATTAAAAATTCGTCATAAAAAGCTGCGTGAGGCCCCCCATGAATTGAAAGCAACAGAGGATACTTTTTTGCAGATTCAAAATCAGGCGGAAAAATCAGCATTCCCTCAACAGAGTTTCCGTTCGCCCCTGCAAAAGTGAAATGCTCCGCAGCTCGCAATTTATATTTATTGGCAAAGCGCTTATTTATACGGGTTAATTGCCTGATGTTTTTTCCGTCTTCAGTCACGGTAAATATTTCATCAGGCTGATTCATGGAATTTCCGACAAATACTATTTTTTTGCCGTCCCGGGAAATATCAAAACCGCCTCCCCAAAATCCGTCGGTGATATTTTTTATTTTTCCTGAAGATACATCATATTTATAAAGAGCTGTTTTGGTTCCCTTTGCAGCATCAAAATAAAGGCAATCGGATTTAGGAGACCAAAAAGAAGCGTTTACACAATATTCAAAATCAGGCGTTAAATCCTTCACCGTCTTTGATTCGCGGTTGTAAATTATCGGTCTTGCCGAGTTTACCTGATTCCTGTCCCACTGAAAATAAGAGATAAATTTACCATCGGGAGAATATTTTACGGCGGCCGCAAACGGCTCTTTTCCTGAAACAGGTAAGCTTTGAAGGCTGCCGTTCAAAGGTATTTCACGGACTTCACGCTCAATATCCGTCATCGGATTTTCAGCAAAAACCACAGCCACAAATTTACCGTCGGCTGAAATTGCAAAACTTTCCGTAAACAGCTCCTTCTCACCGTCACCGGTTATTTTAGTTATTTTTTTATCGGCCAATCTGATGAAAACAAGTGCGGGCGCAGATCGTTTACATATTGAACGCCGGGACTGTAACCGAGATTTTTATATATTTTGGCTTTGTTTTTTGAATTTGCCCCGGCCTCTTTAACTTTTTCCTGATCCTGATCGTCTTTAGCGTTAAAATCAACCTCTGACAGAAAAATAAAGAATTTATTGTCTGCAGACCATTTAAAAGAGGAAACCCCGGTGCCGATATCAGTAATCCGGGAAGCTTCACCTCCGTTGACATCTATCAGCAAAATTTGCGGTTTGCCTTCCCTTGAGGACAAAAAGGCAATTTTATCGCTGTCCTCGGACCAGCAGGGAGCAGAGTCACTCTCTGAATTCGTCAGCTGTTTTAAATTGCCGCCGTTACAGTCCATCATCCAGATATTTTTAATAATTTTGTCTTTTCCGGTATTATAGACGGACAGCACAAAGGCAATACGTTGGCAGTCCGGCGAAAACACGGGAGAAGAAACTCTTTTAACTTCCGTCAAAAGAGTTTTCATATCCAAATTTTTGGCAGGCACCAAATCAGGCAAAGGCTTTTTCATACAATTATCTTCCTTACAAAAAATTGGTGTTTAAAGTTACTATTTTCATTTACACCACCTATCCAGCCATTTGACGGTTTCATCAAAAATAAAAATCTGACTTGACGGCATTGAAAGTCCATGATCTTCATCGGGCAAAATCATCAGCTGGGACTCAACCCCCTGCTGCTGCAAAGCACTGAACATCTGCATTCCTTCCGTAACCGGCACCCGGTAATCGAGTTCTCCGTGAATAACGAAGGTAGGTGTTTTAAAATTTCCGGCATAGTTATGGGGCGACCACTTTTCGTATATCTCTCTGTTCTCCCAGGGTTTACCGCAAAAATCAATATCATAAAACCACTTAAGATCACAAGTTCCCTGATGGCTGAACGTGTTATATATTGAAGCCATTGTGACCGCACATTTGAACCTGTCCGTATGCCCGACGATCCAATTTGTCATATACCCGCCATAGGAATGCCCCATAACGGCCAGCCTGTCTTTATCAATGAAACTGTATCCGGTCAGCAGATAATCAACACCTTTCATCAGATCTTCATAGGGAAGACCGCCATAATTGTTTATCACTTCATTTACAAAATCCTGACCGTAACCCACTGAGCCTCTGATATTGATTTGCGCAACGATATACCCCTTGGCACTGTAAAGCTGCGGATTGGCAAAATTTGATTCAAATACGTCATGAAAAGCGGAATGAGGTCCGCCATGAATCCAAAGCAGCAAAGGATATTTTTTGGCCGGATCAAAATCAGGCGAAAAAATCAGCATTCCCTCAACAGAGCTTCCGTTTGCCCCTGCAAAAGTGAAATGCTCCGCGGCGCGCAGTTTATAAGTATCCGTAAATTTTTTATTAAAACCGCTTATTTGCCGGATATTTTTTCCGTCGGCGGCCATTATGAAAATTTCACGGGGACTATTCAGGGAGCTTTTAATAAATACTATTTTTTTGCCGTCCGGAGAAATGTCAAAACCGGAGCCGAAAAATCCGCCGGTGAGGTTTTTTATTTTACCTGAGGACACATCACATTTATAAAGCGCAGTTTTAGTCCCTTTCCCTACCCGGAAATAAAGCTGCTCAGAGTTTGGAGACCAGAAATAACTGTATACGGCATACTTAAAATCAGCGGTTAAATTTTTTGCAGTTTTCAACTTGCGGTTGTAAATAACCAGCCTGGAAGAATTTACCTGATTACCGTCCCATTGGACATAAGAGATAAACTTGCCGTCAGGGGAATATTTTACAGACGATACAAACTGCTCTTTTCCTGATACCGGCACTTTTTGGCCGCTGCCGCCCAAAGGCGCTTCACATGCTTCACGGGCGATATATGTCACCGGATTCCCGGTCAAAACCCTGGCGATAGATTTACCGTCGGCAGAAATTGCATAACTTTCCGTAAACAGCTCCTTTTCGCTCTCCGCTGTGATCTTGTTTATTTTTTTATCCGTGAGATTTACCGAATACAGGTGCGAACGAAGACCGTTCAGATACCCGGCACCTGTTCTGTAGCCAAGATTTTTATATATTTTTGCCTTTGTCGGCAATTTCTTTTCTGCTTCGGCAATTTTTTTCTGCTCCTGATCGTCTCCGGCATTAAAATTGACATAAGACATAAAAGTAAAAAACTTATTGTCTGCGGACCATTCAAAAGAAGAAACTCCGGTGCTTATATCCGTAATCTGAGACGCTTCGCCGCCGCCGGTATCTATCAGCCAAATTTGCGATTTATCTTTCCTTGATGACAAAAAAGCTATTTTACTGCCGTCTTTGGACCAGCAGGGAGACGAATCCCTATCGGAATTGGTCAGCTGTTTTAAATTATTGCCGTCACAGTCCATTACCCAGATATTTCTAATATTCTTATTATTTTCAAGATTATAATTGGATAAAACAAAGGCCAACCGGTTGCCGTCAGGGGAAAATACGGGAGAAGAAATTTCCTTTACTTCAGTTAAAAGCCCCTTTAGTTCTATTTTTTTAACTTGCGCGGAAACAGGAGTCAAAAATGCCAGCAATAAAACGAAAACCAATAAAATCTTTCTCATAAAGTCTTTTCCCCTCCGGTAACTTATAAATATTGAACACATTTTCTCATAAAAAATACAAACGTTTTTTCATTATATAATATGTTTTGCAAATATATTATATAAATTCATAAATAATACCTCTAAATCAACAAACAGGATTCTTTAAGGATGTCTGCAGAATTGTTCAAAGACTAACTTTAAAACTCTCAAGGGAAAGATTCTGGCGGGCTAAGGCAAAACAGATGTATATAAAAAAAACTCTCTCAACATTCGCCGAAAGAGTTTTTACATCCGAATTTTGCACTAAAACCAAATTATAGATCAGGTCTTATTATCGCGTATAACATCATATCTACGATCTTCCCGGCCTTTATCGCGTTTTTATGCAAAATACCTTCAAACAAAAACCCGGCTTTTGCCAAAATACGGCAGGAAGCATGATTATGGGCATACGGCTGCGCAAAAATGCGCACAATATCCGTGTTGGCAAAAATATAATTACAAACCTGCCTTACAGCTTCCGTAGCAATTCCTTTGTTCCAATAAGGCTCCGCCACAAAGTATCCCATTTCAGCCGTAAGCCGATGGACATTCTCTTTACGGAATACGCCGATACTTCCGCACACCCTGCCGTCAGCAGTAACGGCGAAATCATACCGACTGCCGGGAGCGGCATTTAAAACAGTGCCGATAAAGTCCCCGGCATCGGATTCCGTATAAGGAAACGGTATGCCGTCACGCAGGTTTTCATGAATTTTAGGGTTGTTTAAAATAACGGCCAGGTCTTCCGCATCCTCCATCCGCCACTTGCGAACAGCAATTTTCATATATTGCCTCCTTGTGTAAATTACATATAACATTACATTACAATGTTTACTTAAATTATATATAACATTACAATGTTTATTTTTTTATGTGCTCCAGACTTGAGTGCGGAAATGATTGTAAATTCCCTTTGCTTTATGCGCAGAATCAAGAAGCTCCGAAAACGACCATTTACGCGTATTTTAAATCTGGACAAACCTCAATGCAGCTTGCTTTTTTCGCTTCGCTCAAGTCCGCGACGCAGTTCGGTTTGATGGAATCCATTAAAAATACGCGAATGGTTACCCGTTCTCTCCACTATAGGCTTCTGCACATAAAGCAAAGGGAATTAGATATCTTGTAGATTTTCTTAGGAAGTTTACTAAAGAATCAGAAATTGCCTTTATTAACAGCAACTAGTTAACTAACAAAAAAAGACGCTGACGCATAAACTCAGCAAGTTGAGCCTCCGAAAAAAAGGTTACCGTCTAGACGGCTTAACTAACTGGCTGCGATAATTATTATCATAAAAAACACGATCTGTCCCAAAATTTTTTTTTCAAAAAGCTATAATAATAAGCAAATTACCGTGCTACTAATGGGCCAAAAAATTGCCCAAACATCTAAAAATTAAATCAGCTGAAATGGATGGAGCTGCTATGGCAACTTTGACGCCGCAGAGCCATTACATTCCTCTAAAAAATAAATCAGGGCAAATGGGGTGAGATGCTAAGACAAATTACTGTGCCACGAGTGAGGCGTAGAATTCTACGCCGAAATGAGGGCAACCGGAATTTGGCGACGCAGATTGCCCCATTTCCCCTGATTTAATGGTTGGACCATTTACTTTGTGGCAGTGCGATCACCCTCCCGGCCCCGTCAAGATAATAATAAGTGCCGTTAAAAATCGCACATGGAGCCGAAGCATCGTTATTTGAGATATTGGCACTCATCCAGGCGGAGATATTCGGCTCGGAGCCCATACGGGCGATAAAACTCCTGATAACACGGGTATCGAAAGCATTTGGCGGCTTGCCTTCAAATGTTGACCAGTTATAACCCAGAAGCGTAACCTCCGACCCTGCTGCCTTGGCCCAGTATTCACCCGGTGACAGGTTGAAATTGCCGATGGCAGTAAATTTGCGGTTTTTGACATTCATGATGTCAAGAACCGAGCAGGATGAAAATATGGCAAGCGACATACCGTCATTCCAATCACCGATTTCCATTTTTGTTTCCGGATGAAAATGCTCGACTCCGTTATGAATGGAACCATCGGCCCAGCCGTGACCGGAATAATAAAAAATATCGGCCTGATTTTTCATCATCAGCTTTGAAGATATTTTTTCATTCCCGTCATCAAACGAGAATACGAACGTTTCATATCCGCCGCTCCTGATAAAGTCCGCTAAAAAAGCGCCTTTCTCCGGCATTGTCAATTCTTCGGCATCAATGCTTCCCCTGGAAACCCAACCCCTGGCCCGCAAGGCAGAAGAAAGGGCCTGGCTGTCTTCCGGATATGTGGTGTCCAGAAAAGCAAAACTTTTTTGAACGGCATTGCCGGTTACAAGAGCGCCTACAGGCGATTTTGTCTTTGAGGTCACAAGCAAGCTGCCGGTGTATTCACCGTCAGATGAACTTCTGAGCGGAATCATCAGCGGATTTCTGAGAGAGGAAGATACGTATGCCTGAATCATTTTTTCCTTTGACGGCGTCACAAACTTTATTTTAAAAGTATCATCACTGCTGTTCTTTTTCATATAGATACGGTTGATGCCGTAATAGTAAGCCTTAGGATAGGGGACGTATTGATATGGTTTACAGATGTGCATCCTTTCCGACTCTTTTGCCAGAACAACGCCGTTAAAACGCGAGTCGGAGATTATTTCACCGGAACCGTTGGCAACGGTCAGTCTGCCGATTTTAGCGACACTTACCTTCTGCTCGCATGTTGCAAACTTAATCTGTCCGGCGACAACGTTGGCCCAGATATCAAAACGCAATCTGTATTCTCCGTCTGCACAGGGAACCTTTCCTTTATAAATCATACCATTCCAGTGAATTTTTGTATCGTTTTTTGACGTCCCCAGCACTACATCATGGATACTGTTCGTATTGGCCGACAAAACAGTCATTCTCCACCGGAGCGAAGACACCGGTTGTGACAGGGTATTTTTTGAGACATCAAGAATCGCCGCCGATTCTCCGGGTGTGACAGCGGATGTCAGGTAAGCGTCTTTTAATAATGACGGCTGTTCAAAAATAAGTTTTTCCGAGGCATAAGGGCTATCGCTGACGGCGGAGTCAAGCGTAAGTGAGGAACCGGGAGACAGGTGTGCTACAACCGGCTTCAAAAAAAATATCGAGGTAAAATCGGCTTCTTTAAGCGGCGGACCGTCATAGACGTTAATACCGGCACCAAAATTAATACGCCTTGTTATCCTTGCATAATCGTCGGCAAAAACTTTATACTGCCATTCAATTACGGAGTAAACGCCATCGGAAACCTCAAGCTTCCGTGAAAAAATGAGCTTGCCTTCCGAAGGAAGCTTAATTATTTCACGCATCGCAATGGCGTCATCCGTCAGCAAAAAAGGTGAGCTTTGCGAATAGGGAAACCAGCTTAACTGCGGTTTTTCCGAAAATGTTTCCCTTTGCTGACGCAAAACAAAAATCCCGGTCTGAGAAGGTGGCTTTAGATTGTCATAATCGGCAATATCGTTCTGAAATACCGTATCATATACGGCTTGCGGGGATTTTGTTACTTTGCTGCGCTTTAAGGATGTGTCGGAAACGGCTGTGAACGGCCAGGCCGCAGAAACAAAGCATAAAACCATCAGAGCAGTCAAAAGTATTTTTTTCATAGTCAGTTTTCCTCAAAATTATTCAAAAATTTATCTACATCGGCAAGCCGTGTCGTATAAAGAGTCTTCGGCAGCGAAGTTATAAACTTTTTGCCGTAAAATTTCGTCATTATTCTTTTGTCAAGAATAGCCACAACTCCTCTGTCGGAAGCGGAGCGGATCAAACGGCCAAATCCCTGTTTCAGCCAGATTATCGCCTGGGGAAGGTGGATATCAGTAAAGGGATTGCCGCCCTTTGATTTGCAAAACTCGGCTCTGGCCTCCGTAAGCGGTTCATCGGGCACGGAAAAAGGCAGCTTTACCAGTACGACCATTCTCAGTGCCTCACCGGGTATGTCGACTCCCTGCCAGAAAGAGTTTGTCGCCAGTAAAAGGGCGTTTTCGGTTTGCCGGAAAACTTCGATAAGCTTGTTATGGGGCATATCGCCCTGTTTCATAATTTCCAAATCCGGCGCCAGCTCAATCATCTGCTCATAGGCAAAGTTAAGGTGACGGTAACTGGTAAACAGTGCCATACACCCGCCACGGGCTATTCTTGCCAATTCCAGTATGCGGTCCGCGGAAGCCGACTCAAAGGCCGTATCGCGGTTGGCCGGTTCCGGCAGATCGGAAGCCATATAAATCAGGGCGTTTTTTTTGTAGTCAAACGGCGAATCAAGCAGCAGATCCGCACTGTCCTCTATCCCCAGCGAAGTTTTGATAAAATCAAACTTCCTGTCGGTCGCCAGGGTTGCCGAAGCCAGAATCACCGGCATTCCCCCATGGAAAATAACTTTGGCAAGAGTATCCCCCACATTTACACTCGCCCCGTTCAATGAAACCCTGCGCCCGCGCTCAGCCTCCACCCAATAAACAAAATCGGGCTCGTCAAGTTTTATAAGACGGTCGAGTACCTGGGCAAACTCTTTGGCCCTTCTGATATAGGCGTCGATTTCGGCTTCTTCCAGATCGGTATCAATTATTTCTTTAAGAAGCTTCAATTCCTTGGCAAACTTACGTAAAACGGGACTCAGAGTATTTACAATCCAATGAGGCTCTTTTATCCGGAACGGCAAAAACGCGTCGAACATCATCGACACTTCGGCGAAAAAAAGCTCCGTCTGTTCTTTGAGGTTGGCGACCGTCAGTTTCAATCCGTCAAAATCAAAATCATAGACCGGCGAAAGGCGCGGCAAAAACCCCCGGCCGGTAGAATCGTTGAAAACATTATCGGCAAGGAAACGCACCTGTCCCGGAGTTATGGAAATTCCGAAATGGTGAAGCGCCACTTCCTCAAGACAATGGGCCTCATCGAAAACTACAGCCTGAAAAGGCGGCAAAATCGATTCTCCCGCAGAAAGGTGGGCAAAAAACAAATGATGGTTGACGACGATTATATGGGATTTACGCAAACGGGCGCGTTCCCTCATAAAAATACATTCCTGTGAAAAAATGCATTTGCCGCGGAAACAAAGATCCGATTCACGGCAAACTCTGTCCCATACCTGAGGCAGGACCTCAAAATCAAGTTCAGTCCTCAGTCCCGTTGACGTTTTAGAAGCCCATTTGGCGACTTTGGAAATCTGGCGGGCTTCCTTTTTGTCAGTAAAGCGATCATGCTGCAAAAAAAGCTCCAGCCTTCTCCTGCAAAGATAATTGCCTGTGCCCATCGCCATAGCAAAATCGAAAGGAAGGCTAAGCGCATCCCTTAGAAAAGGCAATTCCTTTTCCATCAGCTGATGCTGCAAAGCTTTCGAATAGGTGGAAATGATAACCCGCGAATCATCCCTAATTGCCCACAAAACAGCGGGAATAAGGTATGCAAGCGATTTGCCTACACCGGTACCGGCTTCAATAACGGCCGTAGAACACCCGTTAAGCGCCGCATCGACACCGCCGGCCATTTCCTGCTGCTGGGGCCGTATTTCACAGTTTTGCAAAGAAGTGCAAAGTATTCCGTTTTCAGAAAAAAAATCTGCCGTTTCCATAGCTTCTCGTAATACGTTAAAAAACATTATTTTCCTTTTTTAAATAAAAAGAGCGGCCCGGAGGCCGCTATGATTTACACAGCAAGTGTTTTACTGTTTAACGGCCGTAATACGCCGGAGGGCACTATTATCAGAATCTAAGACATACAAAACCGAATTGCCGGCAGAAAGCGAAATTCCCCTGGGCATATTAAATTTTGCCGAAATACCGGTGCCGTCTTCACGCCCACCGAATGAACCGGCGATTGTCGAAACCATAGTTTCCTGAGGAGTATCACCCAAAACGACTCTCCTGATACAATGATTATCGGTATCCGACACATAGAGAACCTTGCCGTCGGCCGTCAGGCACAGCGCACGCATATAGTTGAAGCGGGCAACATCGCCTGTACCGTCAACCTGAGGAGACGCATATCCCTCACCGGCAACGGTAGAAACGACCGTCAAACCCTGGCTGGCTCCGGGAACTATTTTACGAATGCGCCCGTTGGCGCCGCAGGCATATAAAACACTCCCGTCCGCTGATGCGGCAATGCCGGCAATACTATAAAATTTTGCCTGATCGCCGGGGCCGTCCAAAAAACCTGACGCTCCCGTGCCGGCAACAGTGGATACGGCACTTGCGGCAGGCGTAGCTCCGAGCGCTATTTTACGGATACGGTTATTACTCCAATCGGCCACGTACAAAACGCTGTCGTTTTCGGCAAGGCAAATGCCGTAAGGAGCATTAAACTTCGCCTGATCGCCGGGGCCGTCCAAAAAACCTGACGCTCCCGTGCCGGCAACAGTGGATACGGTACTTGCGGCAGGCGTAGCTCCGAGCGCTATTTTACGGATACGGTTGTTTCCATTATCGGATACATACAAAACACCGTCATCCGAGGAAATTGCCATGCCCCAAATCTCATTAAACTTCGCCTGATCGCCGGGGCCGTCCAAAAAACCTGACGCTCCCGTGCCGGCAACATCGGAAACTGCGCCTGAAGCGACATCGATCTTTTTAATGACGTGACTCGTCCTCACGGCTATGTAAACAGTTGCGCCGTCATGCGAGGCGCACATCCCGTAAGGAGAATAGCCAAAGCCGTCCGACAAAGTGGAAACGCATCCGACAATATCGACAAGAGCATTAAACGGCAGGTAACCGGAAAAGTCTTTCCGATAGCCATAGACGCCGCCATCGGCGGAATCGGCGTTCAAGCCGGCCGTAAAAGTAAACTGTTCGGCAATATAAGGCTCCTCAAAACCGAGCGTGATCACTTCGCCCTTAGCGGCACGGAACGAACATTCAACATTGCCGTCAGCATCGGTCTCACCCAGGGATACGGCTTTAATATTCCCGGAAACAACAACTAGCTGCGCCCGGGAAATCGGCAGATTGACGGCATCTCTAAACGATGCGGCGAACCTGATGCCTATATCCTCCGTCACGGGAGCCGGCGGCGGGGTTGGAACGGGAACGCGACCGGAATCGAATGAAGAGCCGGAAAAGTTGCAGTTACCGCTGCCGCATCCGTACAAAAACAGTAAAACCCCTAAAAGACCCAACAAACGTTTCATAAAAATATTACCTTTCATATAAAATTTCATAAAACTGACGAAATCAAATTATTCAAAAAAAATACGCCGACCGATGTAAAAATACCTGCTGATTTTGAGGGGATTTACAGACGCTTTTATAGAATAAAATAAGCTGATTTTTTTACAGGAGGAAACCATGTCAAACCATAACGAGACTGCAGAGCGCCTCCACCCGCTGGAAACGGCCGCTTTGATGTCTTTTAAACAAAAATCAACCTTTTTCCACGAAGAACTCGGGGAAAGTTCTAAAATACCGCTGACTCAGCTGAGAACGGCCGTCGAGTGGCTGCTGCTGAAGAACCTCATCACTTCAAAGGAGATTGGCAGGGAAGAAACCGTGTCCCTGACGGCACTCGGCGAGGCCATTGCCGCCGGAGGATTTCCGGAAGTGAAAATCATTGAAGCCGCCTCCCTGGCCGGAGACGATGGTATCCACATGAATGAGCTGCCGGGAAAAACGGCGATCGAACAGCAGGATATCAATCCGCTCATCGGTTCTCTGAAAAAAATCGCCGCCATCGATCTCATCCAGGGCCGGGTCGTATGCAAAAATGCCGCCGCGGCGGAAGATTTCAAAAAAAGGTCCGCGGTCTTCCAAAAAATAAAGAATCTCGGGAAAACCGATCTTAACGCCCTCAGCGGAGCAGAACAGGAAGAAGTCAAACAGGGATTCAAAAAAAGGAGCCCGGAAAAAGGCTATTTCCGCATTGACGAAAAGACTTTGCTTGAATATACAATTACTGCCGAAGGGGAGCTGCTGCTGCCGTTCCTGAAAATAAAGCAGGCGATCAACCAGATAACGCCGCAACTGCTGGCAAGCGGCAAATGGAAAGACGGCGATATCCGCAAATACGACATACATCTCAACCCGCCGAAGCTCGCGATCGGCAAAAAGCATCCCTACAGGACTTTTCTGGAAAACGTCAGGGGCAAACTGACTTCACTCGGTTTTGAAGAGATGTCCGGTCCCGTCGTGGAAACGGAATTTTGGGATATGGACGCGCTGTTTATGCCGCAGTTCCATGCGGCAAGGAATATCCACGACGTCTATTTCGTCAAAAATCCTTCCCATGCCAAATCAATAGAAGAACCGTTTTTATCTAAAGTTACCAATGTACATGAAAACGGCGGCGATACAGGCAGCAAAGGCTGGGGATATCAGTTTGACGCCCTGCGCACAAAACGGCTGGTGATGAGAAGCCAGGGTACTGCGCTGTCGGCGAGAACGCTGGCATCCGGTCCAAAAAATCCCGGCAAATATTTTGCTGTCGCCAGATGTTTCCGCTATGACCAGATCGACGCCACCCACGGAACCGATTTTTTCCAGGTGGAGGGAATCGTTGTCGATGAAAATATCAACTTCAAAAAACTTCTCGGCCTGCTGAAACTGTTTGCCCTGGAAATCGCCCAGGCCAATGAAATCAAATTTACGCCGGCCTACTTCCCGTTTACCGAACCTTCGGTGGAAATGCATGCCAGACATCCGAAGCTAGGCTGGATCGAACTCGGCGGCGCCGGTATTTTCAGGCCCGAAGTAACCAATCCGCTCGGTATCGACATCCCGGTTATCGCCTGGGGACTCGGTGTTGACAGAATGGCGATGGTTGCGCTCGGTATCAACGATATCAGGCAACTGTTCGGCCACGATCTCGAATTTATAAGACAATCAAAGGTGGTGTAATTATGCCGGGTTATTCATGTTCATTAAAACAGCTGCTGAAGCTGATTGACAAAAACGAGGTCACACTCGAGACCCTCGAACAATATCTCGACTGCGCAAAATCGGAGTTCAAGGGATACGATGCAGAAACCGACGATTTAAAGCTGGAAAACAACGATACCAACAGACCGGATTTGTGGTCATGCGAAGGAACGGCACGCCAGATTCTCGGCTGCCATTTCGGACAGCACAAAACGTATGATTTCTTCGAAAAACAGCCCCGGAGCGAATCGGTCATCAAAACCGAAGAAAACATTGCCCCGATAAGGCCTTACATCGCCGGTTTTTCAGCGACGAACATTGTTATTGACGAGCCGCTTTTAAACCAGATCATCCAGGCCCAGGAAAAGCTGTGCGATAATTTCGGCCGCTTCCGGGAACTGATTGCCATTGGCGTTTATGACGCCTCGCATATGAAACTGCCAATCCATTACCGGGCGGCGGATCCCGACAAAACATCATTTGCGCCGTTAGGGTTCGAAGAAAAAATGACACTGAGGGAAGTGCTGGAAAAACACCCTAAAGGCATACAGTATGCAAATATCATCAAAAATAACAGTCTATTCCCGTTAATAACCGACAATAACGGCAGTGTCCTGTCAATGCCGCCGGTCATCAACAGCAACGATCTGGGAAAAGTCAAGGTCGGCGACACGAACATCTTTGTCGAGGTCACAGGAGCGGAGCTGAAAGCCGTAACTCTGGCCGCCAACATAATGGCCTGCAACCTCGCCGATCACGGGGCGGTAATAGAACCTTTCACAACCGTATATGCAAACGGGGAGATACATGTTTCACCGCGCCGTTTTGAAGAAAAAACCGAACTTGACAAAGCTTTTGCGGAAAAACTCTGCGGAGAAAAAATTGCCATCGACAGCCTTGTTGAGGCACTGAAGCGCATGGGACACATTGTCGATAAAAACGGCGGCAAGTGCCTGTGTACGCCTCCGCCCTACAGGCTGGATATTCTCCATGCCGCCGACCTTGCCGAAGATTATTGCATTGCCGTCGGTTACAACAATTTTGAGCCGATAATGCCGGACAGTTTCACCGTCGGTATGGAATCCCCCAAAGCCAAAAAAGCCAAAGTTATTCAGGAACTGCTTTTGGGTATGGGTTTCCAGGAAGTTATGACCTATATACTTACTTCAAAAGACAACCAGTGCCGTAAAATGGAATACAACGGCGAAGTTATTGAAATCGGCAACCCGATGACCGAAACGTTTGGAGTCGTAAGACAAAATCTTTTACCGATACTGCTGGAAATAGAATCAAAAAATCCCCGTGTTGAATACCCGCACCGTATTTTTGAAACCGGAGAAACTGCGCACATCAGCAGGGAATCGGCAGACGGCACGGAAACCGTCCACAGAGCTTCGGCTCTGATAGCGCACAGCGATGCCAATTTCTCGGAGATCCACAGCGTTCTGCAGGCACTGATGTATTATATGGGTGCAATCTACAAACTGGAAGAGACCGAGAACAATTCGTTCATCTCCGGAAGATGCGGCAAAATCATTGTCAACAACAAAGAAATAGGCATTATCGGGGAAATTCATCCTAAAGTTCTGGAAAACTGGGGAATTACAATGCCTTGCAGCGCTTTTGAACTGCTCATATAAAAAACAGAAAACGAGGAGGGGATCTCAAATGCTAAAAAAACTCTTCACCGTTATGGTATCCGTGATAGCAACATATGCCGTTTCATACGGCATATGTTGCGCCAACAGCGAAACCGGCCAGACCCAGCTTACTGTTTTTGCGGAAACTACATCAATGCGGATGGCCGGGATGCCGGATATTTCAGGGCTGTCAAAACAGCTCAGCGATATGGCAATACCCGGTACAGAAGCAAACCCGATGCTTTCCGGTCCCCGGAAAAAAATGAGGGTCCGCCTGTGGTCTCCGTCAATTGCTCCTAAAGATGCCGTTGCGGAGCTGTTCATACCGGCAGGACTAAAGCTCGGAGAAAAACTGGCTCTGGAAATCTACAGGCCCAAAGACGGCGATATGCCGGACAGCACAAAAGATTCCGGCGACGACTATACATCGGAAAAACTTTCAAAGTGTACAATAAAATATTATTGGGGCTCAGGCGAAAAAGTAAAAGAAGGCCAGCCGATGATATTAAAGTGGGATGATATTCCGGAAAATCAAAAAATGGAAATAATGAAACAGGCCGATATGGTAGTCTCCAAAAAACAGAGTCCGCTTTTCTACAGACCCAACTGGTCAACCGGCTACTGGCCTACTGAAAAAGGCAAGTCCGGAGTGGGAAAAGACGCAAAAATGCAGGGAACTTACCGGCTGTCCACAAATTATGCCGGAAATACGAGCGTAAGTGTACCGGAAAACGTCAATTTCCTGGAAGCGTTTGTGCTGACGTCACCGGGTTTACAGCAGATACCGTCATTCGATAAAGTCATAAATTTCAAATGGAACCCGATACAAAACCTCGTCGGTTCCCAGGCGATGATTATCGGTATTACCGGTGAAGATGAAATAACCATCTGGAGCTCCTCGGAAATACAGACAATGGAAGTGGTTTTTTCCGAATACCCTGAAACGGACGAGGTAAAAAGAATGGTTGATGAAAAAATATTTATGCCTCCAAGCCAGACGGAAGTTACGGTTCCGGAAAAAATATTTACCGGCTGCAATTCCGTATTCATGATGATGAACGGCTACGGAAACGGTGTGCTTACAAATGACGGCAGCATAATTTCAAAGGTGCGGGCAAAAACAAACCTGATGGTTATGCTCAAGGGAATGTAACATAATTTTCTAAAAACATAGAGGAAGGGGGCTGTCGTGCTAACGGCGGCCCCCTTTCTCTATGTTATACAAAACCGTATGAATCTATCTGAATCTTTCCTGCCGACAGCGACGCATATTATGCTATTAATATGTATTATAATTTTACAATATTGCATAAAACTACACATATTGACAAACTTCAAAGAATAGGTATAATATTATCTAATCTTTATAATCCACAATTCCGGGAGGTATTCTATGAACAAACTAATATCGGCGGCATTATTAATTACTTTTTGTCTCTTTCTGAGCTCCGTTGCAAACGGCTAGAATAGTCAACAGAAAAAAGAGCTTTATCAAAACAAAAAACAGGGATATTCCATCTCATACCCCGCAGAATGGTAAAAAAGAGAAAATCATAAAAAGAAAGATGAAATCATAATAAATTCACCGCTGGAAGCGAATTCAAATGCAATAGTCCTTATATCGTCAGAGCCAAGCGAAAAAGACGACAACTGGCTTTCCATGTCCAAAAAAGACTGGGAAATACAAATGCATAACATGGTGAAGGTGGAGGAAATTACCGATATCAGCATTGGCGGATATAAAGCACAAAGAATTATTTCCGTCTCCAAAGATAAAAAAAGACCACTGACGACCGTAATGTACAATATCAACGGCGGCAGCAAAGTTTATGGGCTTATATACAGCGGGTTAACAGAGGATTTCAAAGAAAAATATCTGCCTGTTTTTGAAAAAATGGCAAACAGCTTCAAAATCGGCAGCAAAAAATAAAAGGAGAATTTTTATGAACAAATTTTTACCGGCAGCAGTATTAATCGTTTTATGCGTCTTTCTGGTATCCTGTACGGACAGTGCAAAAAAACAGGATAACGGACAACACGTAAAACAAGACAATATACAACATGTAAAACTGGAAAATGAGCAACACTATCAAAGCCCGGAACATGGATATTCAATATCTTACCCCGGCGGATGGACAGAAAAAAAAGTAAAGGGGACAGTGGCTATAAGAGCACCTAAGGAAGCTAATTGCTCGGCAGCGGTTATTATACAGTTAGACTCCAAAGAAATGCTGGATTTTTATTTTTCAATGACAACAAAAGAAGCCTGGGATCAATATATGGACAAAACGACTGTAGAAGAGCTTACGGAGATAAGTATTGACGGACATAGGGCGCAAAGAATATTATTTATTTCCAAAGCCAAAAATCCTACAACAATAATGGTACAATATAACATAGATGGCGGAGATAAAGTATATACAATAATGTGCCCGTTAAAACAGGATACTGAAGACGCAAATCTCAAGACTAAGTATATATCTATTTTTGATGCAATGGCAAATAGCTTTAAAACCGGCAAGAAATAAAGTCGTTCAAAGTATAAAAAATAAAACAGGACATCAATATCGAAAAGGGATTTTTATTACAGTTTTAAACTGGCAAAAGTCCCTTTTATATTTTGCAGCTATCTCTCTTGCAAAAGGCAATGTGCTGATCTCCTGATATTATCGCTGAAAGAAAATGAACCGTGCTCGTCCGGTGCCAAGCGCAAAAAAGGTTGTGCGTCAAGGATTGTCGAAAACGCAATATAAGAATCAAAACATTTTAAATTATTTTAAGGAGACGCTTTATGGAGTCAAATAAAGTTGAAGAACACGAAGTACACATAAACTTTTTCTCTTCAGGAAACCTGCAGGACGATTTTATTCCATGGCGCAAAGGCGAAAGAGGCCAGCAAAGCTATGTAAAGCTTCACAGAAAAGGAGAGGACGCATATCTATATGCCGGGGTCGGCTCGGTTATGCAGGCGGAAATTCAAAAAAATCTGATGAGGCTCGTAAACGAAGGCTGGTCTGTTGAAGGGGACGTAAATGTAAGTTTCGACGGCGCACCGGATATCGTTTCCGACAGACTGCTGTGCCGGCACGAAATAACCGTGGAAATCGGTCTGGCACTGCTGCCGCTTGTAGATCCTTTTCAGGGAGCCCCTCTTGTTGACAGGCTAAACTTAATCCGCGAAGATCTGGCGAAAAATCTGGGCTTTTTAATTCCCGGCATCAACGTAAGGGACAATATGGAGCTTCAGCCCAATACGTATGTAATCAAACTAAGAGAATCTCCGAAAGCTTTCAACGAAGTTTTTCTGGACAGAATGCTGGCAATCGGCTCAAGAGATGATCTGGCAAAACTGTCCGGATGGTCGGTAACGGAACCTACTTACCGCGTTCCCGCGAAGTGGATCGAAATAAAAGACAAGGAGCTTGCCGAATCATCAAGCTGTATGGTTCAGGGAGCACTCAATGTACTGCTTACACATATTTCACATACAATAGTTTCAAACGCAACCAGCGTTCTCGGACTTCAGGAAGTTTATGAACTTCTGTCCGGGCTGATGCCAACTCACCCTATTCTGGTGGAAGAATTTATTTCCAACGTAAAAGACCTCAGGAATATACGAAAAATATTTCATGGGCTGCTTGAGGAACAGGTATCCCTTACCGATTTAGTGACGATTATGGAAATAATCGGCGAAAACAGCGAGGAACTTTCTAATACCGGTCAAATGGTGAACTATATCAGAGCCGGCCTGTCTTCACAAATCTGCTGGTCATTGCTCGAAGCGGACGGATTTATACGTTGTATAACAATAAATTCGGAACTTGAAAAACAAATAAAGTCTCTGATGACGGAAGCGTTGGGAGGCGCATACCTTTGCATGACCGAAGAGCAGGAATCCAAACTGATGGAATTAATTAAAGAAGCCGAAGGTTCACAGGAACTGCCGCCGGTGCTGCTGACGGATCCGTCGCTGAGAATACATCTTTTCAAACTGCTTTCAGAGAACAAATACCATCTGAGGGTACTCTCCGTATCGGAAATATCACCGGAAACAAAAGTTATTTTCGTGGGAGAAGTCAAAGGCTCAATAATACAGCAGACGGACAAAAAAAAGACCGATAAAAAGAAAAAAGGCGACGCCGCTTTTTGGAGTAAAAAATTAAGCAACGACGCAAAATAGACGAAAGGAAAATGATAGTCCCGGTTATTTCCTGCGGGAATCTGATCAAAAATAAAAAACCAACAGTATGGAAAGATTTTCACAACGTAAAGCGGATGAAATAAGGAAAGTTACAATCACAAAAAATTTCATACCCAACGCAACAGGTTCGGCACTGATAGAATGCGGAAATACAAAAGTCATCTGCACGGCAACCATCACCAACACTGCCCCGCAATGGATGAAAGGCAGCGGGCACGGATGGCTGACGGCGGAATACGGCATGCTGCCGGCTTCATCCTCCGGACGTATAAACAGAGACAAGCATCTGTCGTCAGGCAGAACAAAAGAAATCCAGCGTTTAATAGGCCGATCGTTAAGGGCGGCAGTAGAGCTGGAATCCTTCGGAGAAAAAACAATCCTCATTGACTGCGATGTCATACAGGCCGACGGAGGTACAAGAACGGCTTCCCTCAACGGAGCAATAACGGCGCTTTCAGAAGCTCTGATAAAACTGAGAAATGAGGGAATTATTGAAAAATCCCCGATGAAGGAGTTTATGGGAGCAATAAGCGTGGGACTCATAGACGGAGAAACATTGGTGGATCTCGACTATCATGAGGATTCAAGAGCTCAGGTAGACATGAATGTCGTTATGCTAGGATGCGGCAAATTTATAGAAATTCAGGGCACTGCCGAAAAAGATCCCTTCGATAGAAACCAGCTTGACAAAATGCTCGGATGCGCGGAAAAAGGCATCAACGAAATAATCGAAATGCAAAACGAACTGTTTGAAAATGATATGGACTGGCTGTTGAACAGGTAAGCGAATATAAGCGCTTTAACCAGGATAAACCTACAGAGATCACAAAGGGGTTGACTTGTAAAGAAAAAACAAAGCAGCCTCTTTGTGATCTTCCGGGTATCAAAACTATTACATCCGGAAAATAAAGAAAAGGGGCTGAAAAAATCCAACCCCTTGAGTGAGGAATTCATTACTACGTATATTACCGGTTACATTTCTGTGAATGAGAAGTTATGTTGTTGCAAACTTTATGAAATATAATCTGGATACTTTACTGTATATTCTGCTTTGAGTAGTGCTTATGTTACTAAATTATATATCAGTTATTTTACTGCGTCTGTGCTAAGCTCCACTGTATAATGAATCCAATATTCGTGTAAATTCTTACCTCATTTCCATAATAACATAGCAATATTAAAATATTGTTAAGAATCTATTACGATTATGTCTTATTTGCAAGTGAGTTTATGCGCCGCAGGCAAATTGGTTGAGATGCTAAGACAAAAACAATGCGACGAGCGGAGCATAAGTAAGTTTACGTTTAGCGGGCAATTTTCAAAGCAATTTCGCAAGATGGATTCCCGCCTGCGCGGGAATGACGCTACCGCAACGACGCAGACTGCAACATTCCGATGAAAAGAAAAATCAGGGCAAATTGGTTGAGATGCTAAGATAAAAACAATGCGACGAGCGGAGCATAAGTAAGTTTACGTTTAGCGGGCAATTTTCAAAGCAATTTCGCAAGATGGATTCCCGCCTGCGCGGGAATGACGCTACCGCAACGACGCAAATTACAAACATTCCTTATAAAAAATAAATCACTTAAAACAGGAGGAGATGTTAAGTCAAAGGCAATTTCTACGAGTGAGGTGTAGGTTTCCCTACATTGAGCGAGAGAAATTGCCTGCGACGACACAGATTCGCCTGTTTTAAGTGATTTATAGTTTGATGACTTCGGTGGCGGCACTGCATAACCTATCCATAATCGCCCAGCCGACGCCTTCGCGGCTGATACCTTCGACGAGCACAATTTCCATTTCCGTCTTTTCAAAGGCTCTCATACAGGCAAAGAAGTTTCTGGAAATGACTTCCGGTTCGCTATGGGAACCCATAACTTTCAAGTTCGGACGCTGTCCGAGATGTTCTTCGCTGGCGGCAGTGACAAGCAAACCGACTCTGCCCTTGTATTCAAGCTCAAACTTATCATACATTTTCTTCATTGTCGGGATAAGCCTGTCTTTGTCCGCCTCCAAAACGATAATCCTCAAATTGGAGCTGGTTTTATTTTCACGGGAAAGGTTGGCGTCTCCGGAAAGTAAAAACTCGGCACCGGCAACCTCGGAAATATCGCGGTGATTTATGAACCCGCTTCTTAAAATGCGGAAAGGTTTCACGGTAAAGTCTACTACGGTAGACTCAATGCCAAGCGGAATGTCATCCTCATTGTTGAGCAGTCCATCAATAGAATCGGACAGTTCCGAGATAACATGCTCTTTATTTACGGCCGAAAAGCGGCCGCTTTTATTCGCGCTGGTGGCAACAAGAACTCCATCAAGATGGGACGACAGCTTAAGAAAAGTGTCGTTGGACGGCACACGTATGCCCACCTTGCGGCTGCCGGCGGTGACAATGTCAGGAACGAGATCGCTTTTTTCCAAAACAAGCATTAACGGACCGGGGATAAAACGTTCGATCAAAGCAAGCGCCTCCGGAGGGATCTCCTTGACAAAAGGTCTGGCATCATCAATGTTTTTTGCATGGATCGCCAGCGGTTTGGAAAAACTCCTGTCTTTTATTTCATAAATTCTTCTTATAGATTCTATATTTTTTATCAGCGTCCCCAACCCGTAGACTGTTTCCGTCGGAAAGGCAAGTAAGCCGCCGTTCTTTAAAATAGAGGCCGCTTCAGTAAATTCTTTTTCACTGTCGTTTTTAACTTCGAGAATCTTCATAGGTAAACAAACACCCCTGTATCTTTCGTAATCATTTGGACAAAAAATCTTCGACTTCATCCATAAGAGCTTTAAATAAATCTTCTTCCCTGACCTTTTTGACAATAATTCCTTTTCTGAAAATAACGCCCTCGGATCGGCCTCCGGCACAGCCCAGATCGGCCTCTCTGGCTTCTCCCGGGCCGTTAACAACACAACCCATTACGGCAACGGTTATTTGCCTGCTGCAGGTGGAAAGAGCGTCATTAACCTTTTCCGCCAGGGAATAGATGTCAATTCCCGTACGCCCGCAGCCCGGACATGAAACGACTACTGCGCCGCGTTTTCTAAGTTCCAGAGACTTCAGTATTTCCCAGGCCGCCTTTACCTCGTTTAACGGATCGGCAGTCAGGGAAACTCTGATTGTATCACCGATCCCCATATTCAATAATGAGCCTATTCCCACAGAGGAGCGGATTGAACCGGAAAACAATGTTCCCGACTCGGTAACCCCGATATGCAGGGGATAGTCAAAGCCGGAGGCCAGCATTTTATTGGTTTCAATCAGCCGCGGAACAGAGAAAGTTTTGACCGAGACGACAATGTCTTCAAAACCAAGTTCTTCGAAAGCCCTTATTTCATTAGACGCACTTTCAAACAGAGCGTCCGCTGTCGGCGAGCCGTATTTTTTAAGAAGTTTTTTATCCAGTGAGCCGGAGTTAACACCAATACGAATAGGAACTTTCCTCGATTTTGCCAATGCAACAATATCGGCAAGATGCTCTTTTTTCTGAAGGTTACCGGGGTTAAGCCTCAGCTTGTCTGCCCCCTGGTGCAATGATTCCATGGCAAGCTTCCAGTCAAAATGGATATCGGCCACAACCGGCACAGGAGATTTTTCGATAATCTTCCCCAGCCTTGAGGCTGCCTCCATGTCAGGAACGGCAACACGCACCATTTCACAACCGGCTTCGCAAAGAGCATGAATCTGTTCTATCGTTGCCGACGTTTCAGACGCAGGTTTGTTTGTCATTGTCTGAACAACAACGGGGGCACCTCCGCCGATGGGGAGATCGCGCACAAATAATTGACGGCTATTTTTAAAAACCATTTTTAAAAGAAAGTTATACCTTTTATGAGTCGCATTATGTCGTTAAATGTAAAGAAAATCACCAGTATAATCAGGAAACAGAAACCAACCCAGTGGACCATTCCTTCCTTATTCGGATCAATTGCCTTTTTAGTAATGCCGGTAAAGGCAATAACGGCTATTCTCGCCCCGTCAAGAGCCGGAAAGGGAATCAGGTTAAAAACACCGATCAGCACATTAATCATCGCAATAAAATACAAAAGACTGGCAAAACCTTTGCGGTACATTTCAAAAAACATCTGTCCGATGCCGACAGGACCGGCTGAACCTTCGGCAACTTCTTTGGCCTTCATTTTCCCCTGAACAACCATAGCTACCGCCATAAACGGAGAAATAGTAAACTTATATGTCTTGTCAAAACTGTCGATTACAACTTCACCCGGAGAAACCCTTACAAACCTCATATCCATTGATTTCGTATCCGGCTGGAAGCCGATGATGCCGATTTTATCCGTCCCGGAATATCCCGGCATCGGTACGGGCGTGACTTTTCTCGTAAAATAATCCTCACCGCGCTTTATCTTCAAAGTAAGCTCAACACCGCTGCTGGAATGTATTTTGCTTATAAGTGCCATTGCATCCGTTACCGGCACACCGTCTATTTCCGTAATATAATCTCCGCTTTGCAGGCCGATAGCCTGAGCCGGGGTATTCTCCATTACCTTGCCGACTTTTGGCTTCAGATACATCTCACCGACACCAAAAACAAAACCTATAAGCAAAAAAAGCAAAATTGCAACCGCATAATTCATCAGCGGCCCGGCAGCAATTACCTTTATTTTTTCCCAGGGCGTCTTATTCTGGAAATTGCCGGGATCATCCGGGTCTTCACAGGCCTTCTCATCTTCCCCTTCCATCGATACAAAACCGCCGAAAGGGAAGGCTCTTAAAGCGTATTCGGTGTCTCCCGATTTTCTGGTTATAAGCTTAGGCCCGAAACCCAGGGCAAACTCATGCACTCTGATACCGACACGTCTGGCCATTAAAAAATGTCCGAGCTCGTGGATAAAAATGATAAATCCAAAGCTCAGAAATACTACAATTATTCCCAATATATTGTCAAACATATAACACCAACTCCTCAAAAGACAGCGGCACCTGGCCGCCGGCAAAATATCTACTAATTGTATCAAAAAAATCCGACTATTGCAAATCCGGCAATTGCTGCGGTTTTACGGTAATTACAGAACGCCGTTTTTGCCGGTTTTTCTTATTATTTTCCTGACAAATCACTATTTAAAGCCGACAAAATTGATAAGCTTTACCGCCTGACTTTTTCAACCATTTTTTCCATAACGGCACCAGCCATGTCGTTAATGACAATCGAAGCCATCGAATCATAGGGAGTCCTGTCCCTATTGATCAGAATCATATTCTTCCCTGCAAAATAGTTGATCAGTCCCGCAGCAGGATAAACCCTCAGGCTTGTTCCGGCAACAATCAAAGTATCGGCCTTTTTAATCTCGTCAACGGAAGCTTCCATAACGTCAAAATCAAGGCTTTCTCCGTAAAAAACGATATCAGGCCTGACGACCCCGTTACAATCGTCACAATGCGGCACATCAGCGGATTTTTCAATAAAGGACAACGGGAAGTTTTTCCCGCAATCGGAGCATATGTTGCGGAACATATTGCCATGAAGCTCCCAAACGTTATGGGAGCCGGCGTCCTGATGCAAATTGTCGATGTTCTGCGTAATTACACTCTTCATAATGCCCATTTCTTCCAGCCGGGCAAATGCTTTATGACATCCGCTGGGCAGCGGTTTCTGTTTAAGGAAAACAGATTTATGGATCTGATAAAATAAAGCGGTATTTTGCACAAAAAAATCAATACTCAAAATTTCTTCAGGGCTGCGCTGATATTTTTCCCGCAGCATATCAAACACACCGCCCGGAGAACGAAAGTCGGGAACACCGCTTTCAGTTGAGACTCCTGCTCCGGTAAAGGCAACCGTATATTTACTTCCCGACAATATTTCCGCGCAATCTTCGATTTTTTTCAGTTCCATAATCCCTCCCGATATCAAAAAATAAATACCATATTTTATTAAAGTAAGACTTTAAACTATTGACAAAAATATCTCAAGCTATAAAATAGTAAGAGCTAAAATCTAATTCTATTTTGAAAAAGGAGGAAACCTTTTCACAAAAAACAAAATTCTCACGCTTTCTGATTCATACTCCGGGTCCTATTGGACAAGTATGGAAATGAAGAAGCGGAGGCAAACCCGGAAAAGGAGAAAAGAAAATGGCTATAATATCAATGAAACAGCTCCTCGAGGCAGGAGTGCACTTCGGTCACCAGACCAGAAGATGGAACCCGAAGATGTCAAGATACATCTTCACTGAGAGAAATGGTATATATATCATCGATCTCCAGAAAACAGTAGGCAAAGTAAAAGAAGCCTACAATTTTATTCAGGAAGTTGTCAAAAACAACAAGACAATACTTTTTGTCGGCACAAAAAAACAGGCTCAGGAAGCTGTTGTTGAAGATGCAGCAAGATGCGGAATGTATTATGTCAACCAGAGATGGCTCGGCGGAATGCTGACGAACTTCAAAACGATTGAGAAACGTATAAACCGTCTCAAAGAGCTTGAAAGAGAAAGAGACAACGGAACCTTTGAAATTCTTCCTAAAAAGGAAGTTATCCGTAAACTCGACGAACTTAAAAAACTTGAAAAATTCCTCGGCGGCATAAAAGATATGAATAAACTGCCGGGTGCGCTGTTTATTGTAGATCCCAGAAAAGAAAGAATCGCAGTTGCCGAAGCGAAAAAACTCGGTATTCCGATCGTTGCTATTGTTGACACAAACTGTGATCCGGACGAGATCGATTATCCGATCCCCGGAAATGATGATGCTATCAGAGCCGTAAAACTGCTTTGCGGAAAAATGGCTGACGCCGTTTTGGAAGCACAGGCCGAGCTCGAAAGCCTTAACTCCGAAGAGTCCGGAGAAGCTGTCGAAGAGCAGGTTGTCACACTTGCCGACACACAGGATGCTTCAGCAGAGCAGCTTGTAGGAGCTATGCCTGAATAAATAGCAACTGAAAATTTAGTTGTTATACATTATCTTACAGGGATTTATGGAATGTCCGCAGTCCTGCCCGTAATATTGGATATGGATTCCCGCATACGCGGGAATGACAAAAGCCGATTTATGGAATGCCGGATGCGTTCCGTAACATCCCTGTAAGATAATTTTAAATATATTTTGTTGGAGGACGCATTTTATGTCTAATAATATTTCATCCGAACTGGTAAAACAACTGCGTGAAATCACAAACGCGGGTATAATGGAATGCAGAAACGCCCTTATAAAATGTGAGGGCGATATGGATAAAGCTCAGGAAATACTGAGACAAAGAGGTGCTGAAAAAGCCGAGAAGAAAAAAGACAGAACAACAAATTCTGGTAAAATAGAAGCCTATGTCAACGCCGACGGAACCGGTGTTCTTATGGAGCTTAATTGTGAAACGGATTTCGTGGCAAAGAACGAAATGTTCCATGAACTTGCCAGGGACATCGCATTACAAACAGCCGAAACTTCACCGGAATCGGTTGAAGCTCTCCTTACACAGCCATTTATTAAAGACAAAAGCAAGACAGTTGACGGCATACTCAAAGAAGCCATCGGAAAAATAGGCGAAAATATGTCTGTCAGACGTTTCGCAAGATTTACCGGCAAAATAGAATCATACATTCACATGAGCAAAATAGGCGTTCTTGTCGAACTTGGCTGTGAAGATGGCTTTGATTTCCATCCGCTGGCAAAAGATATTGCTATGCAAATTGCCGCACAGGCCCCGGAATTCATCTCCAGAGAAGATATTCCGGCTGAGATGGTAGAGAAGCAAAAAGCCGTTATAAAACAGCTTGTAATAGATGAAAACAGCAAAGAAGCAAAACCGAAACCGGAAAACATTGTCGAAAAAATCGCCGTTGGTAGATTTGACAAGTATTGCCAGTCTGCATGTCTTTTGGAGCAGGCGTTTATCAAAGATCAAAATAAAACAATTGCCGATGTCATCAAAGAAGCCGGCAAAAACGTTTCCGTAAAACGTTTTGTAAGATACAGCCTCGGCGAAAGCGTATAAATACAGATGCTGTATAACAAAATCCTTTTAAAGCTCAGCGGAGAAGCCTTTAGCGGCGATAAGGGACATGGCATTAACAGGCCGACACTTGTTTCGCTCGCCAAAGAGATTAAATCGCTGGTGGACTCAGGAATAAAAGTTGCCGTCGTCATAGGCGGCGGCAATTTTTGGAGAGGCCGTGACGCCGAGAACTATGATCGGGTTACAGCCGATTCCATAGGAATGATCGCAACAGTAATGAACGGTCTGGCCTTCAGGGATGTTCTGCAAAGTGAAGGCATCAGCGCCAGAGTAATGTCGGCAGTGGAAGTTCCGCGTTTCGCAGAAATTCTTATTATTCCGAAAGCAAGGGCATATATGGAAAACGGCGATGTCGTTATTTTTTCCGGAGGAACGGGAACGCCCTTCTTCAGTACTGATACAACAGCGGCACTGAGAGCTCTCGACATAAAGGCACAGGCGATATTCAAAGCAACACTCGTTGACGGTGTATACGACAAGGATCCACACAAATTTAATGATGCCGTAAAATATGATTCGATAACGTACATGCAGGTTTTGCAGAATCGTCTGGCGGTTATGGACTCAACAGCGATATCTCTATGTATGGACAATAAACTGCCCATTCACATATTCAATCTTGATATTCCAGGTAATATAATCAACATACTTAAAGGGCAGCTTATAGGCACGATAGTAAAGGAGAATTGAATAATGCTAGATCCAAAAATTATTTCCGGTGCGGAAGATAAAATGCAAAAATCAGTCGAGGTCTTTAAAAAAGACCTCATGGGAGTAAGAACAGGCAGAGCGACTCCGGCGCTGCTCGACAGAATACAGGCCGAAGCATACGGCACTGCGACACCTTTGGCCCAACTTGCAAACATAACGATTCCCGACGCCAGAACTATAGTCGTTCAGCCTTGGGACAAAACAGTTCTTTCAGCCATAGATAAAGCAATACAAAAATCGGATATAGGAATTCATCCCGTCAATGACGGCAATGTCATCAGGCTTTCGATACCGCCGTTAACAGGTGAAAGAAGAAAAGAACTGGTAAAAATAGTCAAGAAAAAATCGGAAGAAGGAAAGGTTTCTCTGAGAAATATCAGAAGAGATATAAACGACGAACTTAAAAAACTGGAGAAAGCCGCTTCCGCTTCCGAAGACGAAGTAAGAAGAGCCACCGAACAGGTTCAGAAAATAACGGATAAGTATATTAAGCTTTTTGACGACATGGCAGCAAACAAAGAGAAGGAAATCACCGAAATTTGAGTCTGCTAGGCAGTATATACAATCTGAGAAACGTATTAAAACATTATCAGCACCCCCTGAAACTTTCTGTTTTAAGCAATAACAGAAAACCATATGGAATGGGTAAGCTGAGAATTATCTCGATTCGGGAGCTAAACGGCATAACCGAGCTGATAGTCGCATATGAAGATTATTGCAGGTAGCCTTTTGAACTCCTGTATCAACATATAATATTTTTGAGAAAAGAAACATGTATTCAAGTCCGCAGTTTGACTTAATGTTATCAAAACTTGATAAGACGTTGATGCCAGAGCATATTGCGGTAATTATGGACGGCAACAGACGTTGGGCAAAAGAAAGAAACCTTCCGGCAGCTATCGGGCACCGCGAAGGTGAAAAAGCGTTCCACAAACTGGTTGAAGTCGCCAGTGATATCGGCATAAAGGTGCTTACGGCCTATGCTTTTTCAGTTGAGAATTGGAAACGTTCAACTGAAGAAGTAGGGATTCTTATGCACCTTTTTGAATTTTATATGAAGGAAGAAAGAAAGTATCTTATTCAAAATAAAATAAAATTCAGAATCATCGGTGACAAATCTCCTCTCCCGGCTTCCCTTATAAAAGAATTTGTGAAAACGGAAGAACTGACGAAAGATTTTACCGGTATGACATTAAATCTGGCTGTAAACTACGGTTCGAGAATGGAAATAATTACGGCAGTAAGAGATCTTGCCGGGATGGTAAAAAATGGGCAGCTCAAAACGGAAGAAATAGACGAAGTGGTTATTTCCGAACATTTGATGACCAGAGGACAAAAAGATCCGGATTTGCTCATACGCACCAGCGGGGAAATGAGAATCAGCAATTTTCTCCTATGGCAGTGTGCTTACAGTGAATTCTTTTTCACGGAAGCTTACTGGCCTGAATTTACGCCGGAGCTGTTCCTGACGGCTATCGGTGAATATCAGCGAAGAAACAGAAGATTCGGGGGGTCCTGAGAATGATAAAAAGAATAATAGTCGGCACCCTCCTCATAACAATATCGGTATTTCTTATACTGCACTCCAAATGGGCGATGGCACTGCTTATTTTTCCTGTAGGAATCGCCGGAGGAATTGAGTTTTACAATCTGGCAATACTAAAAGGAATAAAGCCCTCCAAACTAAACGGAGTTACAAGTATTGTCCTCATATATTTGGGAGCCCTGCTCCTAAAAGAATTCTATGTCATGGAACTGCTGACATTTCTTTTTATCTCAACTCTGTTTCTGTTTGTCTTCAGAAAAGACTACCATATATCCTGTTTCCTTGACGCCAGCGTAACGATTTTAGGATACATCTATGTCGGCTGGTTTTTTTCGTTAATATTCCAAATGCGCGAAGTTGAGGGGTTTATCAGCGCATACGGAATAACGCTTCAAAAAGGCGCGGCAATGGTATTATTTCTGGTGCTTGTAAACTCATTCACAGACACGGGCAGTTATTTTATCGGCAAAGCGATAGGAAAAAGAAAACTTTGTCCCCACATAAGTCCCAATAAAACAGTAGGCGGTTCACTGGGAGGCGTTCTCTCGGCAATAGTAATCGCACTTATACTCGGCCCGCTTTTAAACCTGTCGGCAGGCCAATCAATATTTTTTGGTTTTGTTATCAGTATCTTTGCTCAAATGGGAGATTTATGGGAATCGACTCTGAAAAGAGACGTTGCAGTCAAAGATTCCGGAGACGCAATTCCCGGACACGGAGGTGTGCTCGACAGATTTGACTCTCTATTTATCAGCACTCCGGTGGCATACTATCTTTTTAAATATATGATCGGATTTTAGTTTGATGAAAATATCCATAGTCGGTTCGACAGGTTCTATCGGAAAGCAGACTCTTGAGGTAATAAAAACTCACCCGCATGAATTCACCGTTACAGGTATTAGCGCCTTTAGCGACTGGCAGACACTTCTCGAACAGATAATTTCCTTCAAACCGTTAAAAGCTGCTATAACCGATGAAAAGGCCTTTTCCTGCCTCAGACAAAATCTTCCCCGCGACTGCAAAACCGAAATAATCTCGGGAGCCGACGCGTCCGAATATATAGCATGTTTTGATGAAACGGAGCTTTCAGTCATCGCGACGGTTGGAATTTCCGGATTAAAGCCGGTGTTGTCCGCTATTAAAAAAAACAAACAGGTTGCTCTGGCAACTAAAGAAGCGCTTGTTGTCGGCGGCTCAATAGTAATGAAAGCTGCCAACGAAAAAGGAATAGAGCTGAGGCCGATTGACAGTGAACATTCGGCTGTATACCAGTGCCTCAAAAATGAAAGAAAATATTTGTCAAAAATAATCCTCACCTCATCAGGAGGTCCTTTCAGAGGCTGCAGAGATCTTGCAAACATCAGCATTTCACAGGTTCTGTCACACCCTACGTGGAAAATGGGCAGGAAGATAACCGTAGACTCGGCAACGCTAATGAACAAAGGATTCGAAGTTATTGAAGCCGCTTTTCTTTTCGGCGTATGCCATAGTATGATCGATGTCATTGTTCACCCTCAAAGTATAATCCATTCGATGGTTGAATTTTGCGACGGCTCCACACTGGCGCAGTTGTCGGCTCCGGATATGAGGCTTGCCATACAGTACGCCCTTTCCATGCCGGGGCGGTTAAGCAATAACTGGAACAGAATGGATCTGACTCAAATAGGTTCGCTGACATTTGAAAAACCGGATACCAAAACCTTTCCCTGCCTTGAATTTGCCTATGAGGCTCTTAAGACCGGAAAGACCATGCCGGCCGCACTGAATGGTGCCAATGAAGAAGTCGTAGCTGCTTTTCTGGACGGAAAAATAGCTTTTGGTGAAATTCCCAAAATAATCGAATCCGTAATTTCTTCACATCAGCCGCTTGATGAAACAAAGATGGAAAACCTGATGGAAGCAGATTCACAATCAAGAAAAAATGCGAGAGAAATAATCAGCAAACTCACAAGATAGGACAATATGGACACTACCAACATAAAACATGGCGAATACATCGGCGGAGAAAAACTCCCGGACAATCTGGTAAAACTGCTGTCGGAATCAGATACCATTGCAATTGACACCGAAGCGGACAGTCTTCATCACTACTTCCACAGGGTCTGTCTTATACAGTTAAATGTAAACGAAAACTATTTCATAATCGATCCATTGCAGTGCAAAGATATGGAAAAATTATTTTCTCTGTTTGCCGACAAACTCATAATACTGCACGGCGGAGACTATGACATAAGGGTAATGAAGAGGGATTTTGGATTTATACCCCATAAAGTATTTGACACTATGATCGCCATGCAATTGCTTGGCTATGAAAAACTGGGACTGGCAGATCTTGTTGAGAGGCATTTCAGGATCGTTCTGGCAAAAGGTCCGCAGAAAATGGACTGGTCCATGAGGCCGTTGCCGGAAAAAATGATCACATATGCAGTAAATGACGTTAAATATCTTTTAAAACTGCATAAGATACTGATGAATGAGCTTGAGGAAAAAAACCGGGTAAACTGGGTTGAAGAAAACTGTGCGCATCTTATAGAGTCTTCAGTAGCTGATAAAGGAGAGAATGACGAACTCTGGCGCATAAAGGGCTCATACGTCTTAAACAGAGCGGAACTCGAGTATTTAAAGGAACTATGGCTTTGGCGAGAGGAAGAAGCAAAACTGACCAATGTTCCAGTTTTCAGAATATTCAAAAACGAATGGCTGCTTGAGCTTGCCAGATGGTGTGCCCAGGAAAAGGAAAAACCGCTAACAGAGTCTCCTCTTTACGGCCTGATATCGCCATGGAAAGAAAGAGCCTACAGGGCTCAGACGGCAATAAACAAAGCCAGAAAAACTAAGCCGTCAAAATGGCCGTTTGTCAAAAAACCGGTCTTGGGAAAACGCAAAGACGTCGATCCGGAAATAATGGAACTGCTAAAGAAAAAAAGGGATGAAATTGCAACGGATCTAAAAGTAGATCCTCATGTAATACTTAATCATAAATCTCTGGCAACAGTAGCGTCAGCCCACATCGACAACGGTAATTTTTCGGAAACAGAAGACTTACAGCATTTCTACAATTGGCAAAAAGAGCTTTTATGGCCGTCTTTTATAAAAATAATAAACGATTGCATAGAAGAAAAAAACAAAAAACGCAAACTCAAAAAAAGCAAAAAAACAAAACGCAGCGACAATCACTCTGCGGCGGCAGACACGCCCAACAGAAATAAATCTCACAGAGATAGTGAAAAAGCCGGCAGAAAAGAAAAAAGCGGCGGAGCCACGCCGTTGAGCGAAACGGTATCAGAAAGCAATGTCAGCGGCAGCCTGTAAAACAAAAATGACGGATAAAAGATATTTAAAAAACGGTCATGCAATATCAGAAAAAGAACAGCGGACTCTGAGTAAAAAAGCGGTTGCGATTGTCGGTTGCGGCGGCCTGGGCGGACATGTAATCGAATTGCTTTCACGCCTCGGAGTGGAGAATCTAACCGTTTTTGATCCCGACACTTTCGAGGAGACTAATCTGAACCGGCAAATTTTGTGTACAGCCGGAAACATCGGAGAAAGCAAAGTCCTGGCGGCGAAGGAAAGGATTGCATCCATTAATCCGTCCGTAAAAATCACTGCCGTAGAGGAGAAATTTACCGAAAACAATTCCTCAATAATAGCCGGGCACGACCTGATTATAGATGCCGTAGACTCCATACCGGCACGGCTTGAACTACAGGAATGCGCAGAAAAAATGGGTATACCGCTGGTTCATGGAGCCATTGGCGGTTGGTACGGGCAGGTGTGCTCGGTGTTCCCCGGTGATGGGACACTTACCAAAATTTACCGGAATTTCCAAAGACATGAGGCAGAAAAACCGCCTGGCAATATTTCATTTATGGCTTCACTGATAGCTTCCCTGCAGTCTTGTGAGGCTCTAAAAATACTGCTGAAAAAAGGCACACCCATTAGAAATGGAGTGCTCCTTGTAAATCCCCTAAACAACAAAAGCCATTTTATAAAACTATAGGCGTTTCACCGCTGTCTTCATTGATAATTATGAAAATTACTTATTTTCTAAACGTTGGATATAAATATCCTGACAACGGGAAAACACATACCGTGCCCCTTTATCCGCAAACAATGAAACGGTTGACGATTTAAATTGCAATGTATATTCGTTAATGACGTTAAAGCGGGCAAACGGAGCGTCCCTATCATAGTATATCAACAGCTCACCGTTCTCAAAATCGTAGTAGCATGTTCCGTCAGAGCGTAGCTGCTGATGGGCGGTATTCCACCCCTGCCGTGCCGTCAGCATAAAGCGTGACCGAGCTCAACCGCCCAAAACGCTGTTTTTCAGTCATATTTTCCAGTGTGTAAGTCTTTGCTGTTCTCTGTACAATGGGGTAACAGTCATTACTTGCCCTGCTTATAGAAAATTCAAAGCCAAAAACAACCGCCAATGCTACCGCTGCGGTAATACCCACCCGTAGCGCTTTTTTGAATATGCCTTTATCGCAAAATTTCCTTAACACCATTATCCACCCCAAATCGTAGCAGGCTCAGAAACCACCCCGTCGCTCCGCGACACCCCTCCAAGGAGGGGAATTTATTTAAATTGGTTCAATATAGCTAAAATTAACTCAAAACAAGGTCAGACAATTAGTCCGATAATTTTTCACTAAATCAAAATTGATTGAAACCGGCGGGATGCTAAGGTAAATCCAATTTCGACGATTGAGCCGTAGTTTTCTACGGCGGAATGAGCGAATTGGATTTAACTCGCAGAACCACCCTGTCGCTCCGCGACACCCCTCCGGAGGAGGGGAATTTATTTAAATTGGTTCAAATATAGCTAAAATTAACTCAAAACAAGGTCTGACAATTAGTCCGATAATTTTTCATTAAATCAAAATTGATTGAAACCGGCGGAGATGCTAAGGTAAATCCAATTTCGACGATTGAGCCGTAGTTTTCTACGGCGGAATGAGCGAATATTGGATTTAACGACGCAGATTCGCCGGTTTCAATCAATTTTATAGGATGTAGCGGCTTAGATCTTTATCCTCTACAATATCGGCAATCTCTTTCTTCACATACTCTCGGTCTATCGTGATTTTCTGACCCTCATAGTCGGGAGCATCGAAACTCAGAGACTCAAGCACCTTTTCAACTATTGTATGCAGCCGTCTGGCACCGATATTTTCCGTCTGTCTGTTAACGTCCTCCGAAAGCTGGGCAATTTCCTCAATGCCGTCCTCCGTAAACTCTATTTCCACACCTTCGGTAGCCAGCAGCTCCCGGTATTGCTTTACAAGGGCATTTTTAGGTTCGGTAAGAATTTTTATAAACTCATTGCGTTCAAGACTGTCAAGCTCTACGCGGATTGGGAAACGTCCCTGAAGTTCAGGAATCAAATCAGACGGTTTACTGACATGGAAAGCACCTGCGGCAATAAACAGAACGTGATCCGTCTTAACAGGGCCGTATTTAGTATTCACAGTCGAGCCTTCAACGATGGGCAAAATATCCCTCTGCACTCCGCCCCTTGAAACATCAGGTCCATGACCGCTCTCTTTGCCGGCTATTTTGTCAAGTTCATCAAGAAAAATAATACCGTGCTGCTCAGCTTTTTCGATCGCTTCCCTTTTGACTTCTTCCATATCTATAAGCTTTTTGGCTTCTTCATAAGCGACGATCTTTTTGGCCTCGGCAATCGTAACTTTCCTTTTCTTCCTTTTTTTGGGCATCAGCCCGCCCAAAACATCCTGAAAGTTAAACCCCATTTCATCGAGCCCGGCACCGGAAAAAATATCGGCCATCGACGGAGAAACTTCCTCAACCTCTATTTCTATCGTCTGCGAATCAAGTTCTCCTGATTCAAGTTTATGCCTCAGGGAAGTATCTTCACCGGAAGTTTCTTCCGGAGTATCCGGTTCCTGGGAAACCGTCGGAGAAGAAATACCCATTCCTCCGAGCAGCATGCTTATAGGTGAAACACTCTGCTTGGCAGACGGTGAACCGCCATGCTTTAAAATAGACTCTATTTTATCAAGAGCCATCTGTTTTGATCTCTCCTCGACAGAGAGGTGTCTGGCCTTTTCAACCATACGCACAGAAGCCTCTGTGAGCTCTCTTACCATTGATTCAACATCCCTGCCGACATATCCGACTTCCGTGTATTTAGTTGCCTCAACCTTAATAAAAGGAGCATCGGTGAGCTTGGCCAGACGCCTGGCTATCTCGGTTTTACCTACGCCGGTCGGTCCAATCATCAGAATATTTTTCGGTATAATTTCATCTCTTATGTAATCAGGCAGCCTCTCGCGCCTATAGCGGTTACGAAGGGCAATGGCCACAGCTTTTTTTGCTTTTTGCTGACCTATAATAAATTTATCAAGTTCTTCAACTATTTTTTTAGGTATTAGGGTGTTCACGCTCCATGCTCTCCTTGTCTATATTAAAAATAATACTTTTAAGCTGGTTTTTTTCCAATTTGATTTTGCTGCCGCTTGGCGTTGTGAACAAAAATCCATCGGCTCCGGGAGATACAAATCCCTTATACTCTTTATCTTTGTATGTCACGATGGCATCAACGCGCCCCTTGCTGCCTAAAACAATGGACTTGAGCTGCTCAGGTTTAAAAGAACCGCTCTTCTCTACTCCCTCAAAATCTATTTTGAGGTTGCCTATTTTTCCCCAGATCTTACGACCGTCGGAAAGTTCAAGCAAATCAACTTCTTTCCATTCTTCCGCTGCTTTTGACGGAACAAGCATTTCATCAGTAACAGGAGAATCCTTTTCGGTTATCTGCGGAATCGGAAAACCGGCTGAATACTCGAGCATATTAACCTGCAGTCTGCCGCCGTCTATCTGATCAGGCCACAAAAGTGTTTTCAAAATAATTTTTCCCTTGCCCGTTTCCTTAATAGCACTGATTGCGTTATCGGAAGCAAGATCAATTTTCAGAAGCGCTTTTACATCTCCGCCTGATTTAACGGCACTATATTGTTCTTCACCAATTTTTAAAATAAATACTGCTGCCCCGGTAACGCCGGTAAGCACAGGATGGCCGCCGTATGCAGAGGCAATAACAGCCATTCCCGGAAATTTCCTGGTATCACCAAACTCACCGTCCATCGGTTTGGCAAGTGTTCCCTGTGGATTTACAGGGGAGCTTTCCATACCGAAATAGTGTGCCAGCCTTGAATCATAAAACCATAATGTTCCGCCGCCGGCAACCCAATTCATCAAAACAGACGCAGTATCTTCATCAATTTTATCATACTGACACTGGAGCACTATTATTTTAGCAAAATCCGGCTTTTCCTTAAGAATTTTTATATCGTCAATATTTCTGTTTTTTATTACTTTAACACCGCATTCGCTTTCACTGTGAGCCTGTTTTTTTATCGACTCAGGAATCTCGGCACCCTGCACACCCATAATAAAAAATGAAATGAAAAACAGAACAATTACACTTAAAATCGTCTTCACAAATAATTCCTCCGATAATTTTTTATCATAATTTTATCAATACTTTTTTCCGGACGGTAACTTTAGGTTAATAGTCGAACCAATACCAATTTCGCTTTCTATGCTTATTTCTCCCCCATTGGCTTCAACAAGTATCTTACAGATGTAAAGTCCAAGACCGGTGCCGGCAATTTTTTTAGTATCTTCCGTATGCAGCCTTGAATAGCGATCAAAAAGCAATTTTTGGTTTTCCTCCGAGATGCCTATGCCGCTGTCGGTAACGGAGATATTTACATATGACCTGTCAGGACTGTGATAAACGTTTACAACGATATTCCCACCGTCAGGTGAGTATTTAATAGCATTGCTAAGCAGGTTATTAATTACCTGTTCAACATGATCCTTGTCGGCATAAACAAAGATACTGTCGGGAACATTGCGGATATCAATAAAATGTTTTGATGTATTAAGTTTATGAAGGTTGACAACCTTTACCAGCAGACCACCCATATCAAAAGGAACGGGATCCGCAACAAGTTTACCAAGCTGCATCTGTCCCAGGTTAGTCAAATTTCCCAGCAAACGGCTGAAACGGTCCATTTCGGAATTTATAATCATATAAAATTCCTTTTTCTGTCCTTTTTTCAGTTTTGCCTCATGGTTCAAAAGAATAGATGCGTATCCTTTAACTGCAGTGAGAGGCGTTTTCAAATCATGGGCAATAATGGCAATAAAATCATTTTTGATCTGTTCCAAAAGCTTTTTATCGGTAACGTCCCTGAGAACAATCACGGCACCCAAATTACGGCCGTCATAATTGATCGGAGAAATTGTGGAATCAAAAAATCTGACATTGCCGTTCTTACCGGTTCTGGAAAATTCATGAGTAAAAATCTTCTTTTCATTCGTAGACGCAAGTTCATTAAGCATATCGCCGTAAAGTGAAATGTCCGAATGCTGATTTTCAGGAAAAGAGCCGAACAGATTACTGTAGGACGTATTTAAAAGCTCCTCTTCCTTAAGCCCTGATATTTCCAGGGCCGCCTTATTGCAGGCGGTAATTTTCTGCTCAAAATCAAGGGTTATAACCCCATCGGTGATACTGTTAAGTATCGCCTTAAGCTTATTTTTCTGAATTACGCTGGCTTTATTAAGTTTACCGTTACGGATTGGCACCGCCAGACGCTGGGCAAGCGACGTCAATTGCATCTCATCATCTTCGCTTATAAAGACATCATCGTTATACCCTACGGCAAACAATGCAATCATCTGGCCGTTAGGCAGGAGAACAGGCCAGGCAAATGCTATTTCCGGATCGGTTTCAAGTTCAAGGGCTTTGGCCAGAGGCATTAGTTCCTCACCGCAGGCAATAGCCATCTTCTTAGACTCCTCAAGCTTTTTCAGAAAATCCAGGGAACTGGGCGTCTTTATATCAACGTGCAGAATTTTTATTTTCCCTTTAGAAGTTTCCAGTAAAACAATGTCGGCATAACGGAAACTATCATCAAATAAAGCCGCAGTTATAAACGAGGGCTTATCGGCAAGCACAAACTCAAGTTTTTGTATTGTTGCCGCAATCGCCTGAAGAACATCAGGAATCGTTGAAAAAATACGCGAAAATTCAAAACCGGTGGCCAGTCTTCTGTTCATAAGCTGCGTATGGTTGTTGGCCTTCTCAAGGTCACGGCTTTTCTGTTCGAGATCTTCGGCATATTTCTTAAGCTGGGCGAGATAGTCTTCATTAATGCGCATAAGTTTTGCCCGATCAACAATAAAGGCAATACTTGAAGACAATGTATTTATGTTAAGGCTGGCGCTGTAGTCTCTCTGAAACGTATACTCCGACTTTGTCGAAAAAACTTCCATGACCCCGATAACCTTACCGGTCAAAATCAAAGGAACGGCCATGATGGATTTTACTTTCTTCAGGTCTGAGGCCGGCCCCATAAACAACGGATCATTTATTACATCAGATGTCCTGTACTGGCTCTTGTTTCTGAGAACCCAACCGGCGATTCCTTTAGCGGAACTGACCTGCATAACCCCTGATTTAGAGCCGTCGACCGACCATGACGAAATAAGAGTAAATTGTTTGCCGTCATCGCTTAAAAGCCATATCTTAACAATATCGGCACGGATCACGGAGGATAATACATGTGAAAGCCGCTGCAATACATCGTCAATACACAGAGTAAGTCCCATATCACTGTTCACTTCCAACAGCGAACCCATCGTTTCAAGCAACTTTTCATAGTTGGCTGTTTTGGAAAAGTGGTCGACTATATTGGCAATTGTCGCGGATATATCGGAAAGCAAGCCCTCTTCAAAACAATTGGGACGCCTGTTTTTCAGATATTCAACAGAAAAAACACCGTATTCGGCGTTTTGCCTTTTGATGGGAATACAGTAAGAATATGTTGACGCATCAATATGCTTCTTTGTATCGGGAAAAACCCTGTAAGGGCAGTTGCCCTGTTCGATTGATGCCGAAAGTTTGATGGCCGTGCACTGTGAAATACCGGGTTTTGAACAAAAATCATTATTGCTCAGATACATCTCGGAAAAAGCTATTACCGTACGCAACGCCCCAAGGCGTGAGGATATAAGCTTTTCCATTTTCCTGATTTGAAAATTCTCGTCTTCATAAAAACATTTATAAATATCTTCGGCAAGAAGCTTTATTTTCATCTCCGACATACTACGGGCGTTGTTTTCAGCCCGCCTTACGGCCATTGCAATATAGCTGCAGGCAAACTTCAGATCGGATAATTTTTTCTTGCTCCATTTTTGTGCGTTTTCAAAAAATATTGACAGGGTCCCCCATACATCACCTTCGCAAATCAACGGTTCACATATCATAGACATACGGTCATGCTTTACGGAAACAAAATTTCCGTTGCCGTCGCCATTTATCCACTTATCAATATAAATCCCCTGACGATTTTTTACTGCAGAGCCCTCAGCCAAATCGGAGATCGCACTGTGCGGTCCGCTAAAACTAAGCATTTTTTCAAAATCAAAAAGCCCGGAAAGTTCAAGAATATTTCTTGTATCGCATAAAGTCATTACATAACACGACGAGCAATTAAAATATTCAGATACAATCCTGAGTATTTCAGAAAAGATTAAATCCGGTTCAATCAAAGAAGATAATTCGGCAAACTCCTGTAAGAGAGACTGCCTGATATTTGATGAAGAGCCGGTTTCTTTTTCCGGAATAGAATCTCTCATTTCACCCCTTCTCCCATAAATCCCCAAGTATACCCTTTTAACAGCTTTACGTTTGTCATTTTTCCAACCATTTCCGGCAAACCGGCAAAATTAACAACAGCTCTGGTTCTTGTTTTACCGGTTAAAAAATCGGAGTTTTTCCTTGACACAGTTTCAGGCAAAACTTCAACCACACTGCCTTCGGCAGAGACATGCTTGCTCATGGTAATTTCATTCTGCACTTTTATAAGCAGATTAAGCCTTTCCATCCTGTCGTTATGAGGGACGGAATCTTTCATTTTAACGGCGGCAGTGCCTTCACGCTCCGAATACGCGAACATAAAAGCGCCGTCAAGCCGTATTTCTTTTATAAAACTCAGCGTATTCTCAAACTGTGCCGCGGTTTCGCCGGGAAATCCGACGATTATATCGGTTGTAATCGCTATGCCGGGAATATATTTTCTCAGCATTTCAACAATAGACTTGAAATCCTGCGTCGTATAGTTACGGCCCATCCGGCGCAGAACAAGATCGTCTCCCGACTGCAGCGGCAGATGCACATGTTCGCAAACCTTATCAAGAGAGGCCATAGTTCTGATAAAATCTTCACCGAAATTTGCCGGATGCGGCGAAGTAAACCTTATGCGTTTAAGGCCTTCAATGCCATTAATAGCCGTCAAAAGAGAAGCAAAATTACCAAAAGCAGGATTGTCCTTACCGTAAGCGTTAACATTCTGCCCTAGCAGCGTAATTTCAAGACCGCCCGAAGAAACAAATTCTCTTACATCATCGAGAATATTCTCCGGTGTGCGGCTTACCATTGTGCCCCTGACAAAAGGAACGATACAGTAAGTGCAATGGCAGTCACATCCCTCGGAAATAGGAATCCAGGCGCAGCAAGAACTGTCGCGCAATACCGGAAGATGCTCAAAATTCATATCCTTCATATCACAAAGAAAGCGTCTTTTACCGGTTCTGGCAGTCTCTTCGAGATAATGAGGGAGCAATTCCAGATTCCTCGTCCCGATTACCAGATTCACATGCCTGAACCTTGAAAGCAGCCTTTTGCCGTCTTTTTGGGCAAGACAGCCGGCGACAACAATAATAAGGTTAGGATTTTGCAGCTTCAAATCGGCATACTGACCAAGACGGCCGTAAACCTTAACATCGGCCTTATTCCTGATACAGCAGGTATTTAATACGATAAGATCGGCATTCTCAATTTCAGCAGGTTCGGTATAACCAGCCGAAGCAATCAAACCGGCAATAACCTGAGAGTCGTATTCATTTTTTTGACACCCCAGCGTGAGTATATGGTATTTAAGATGCATAAAACCCCTTTTTATTTCGTCCTCAAAAACTCAACGGCTTTTTGCAACTGCGTATCGCCCTTTTTCTTACCGACAAGTTTGACATCCATATCAAATTTTATATCGGGAGTAATCCCTTTTTTATTAATATTCCTGTTCTTGGGAGTAAAATAGTGTGCTACAGTGAGTTTAAACGCGCCGCCGTTAGACAATGGAATTACTTCCTGGACAGATCCCTTACCGTAACTTACGCCGCCCATCAATGTCGCCAGAGAATAATCCTGAAGCGCGCCGGCGATAATTTCGGAAGCACTTGCCGAGTATTTATTAATGAGTACTACAATCGGAATTTTACCCAAAGAAATGTTACCGGTAGATCGGAAATACTGCTTTTGACCGCTCCTGTCGGAAACAGAAACAATTACGTTTCCACTGCCAATCAACTGGCTGCCTACCGCTGTTGCGGCATCAATAAGCCCGCCGCCGTTATTGCGCAGATCGATAATCAATCCTTTTATCCGCTTATTTTCAAGAGCAGAGACAGCCTTGGCAAACTCTGTCCCCGTATTGTCACCAAAAGTCCTAATTCTAATATATCCGTATTTATCTTCTATCAGTTTACAACTGACCGACTGAACCTTTATATTTTCCCTTTTCAATTTGAAAGATAGCATTGACGGTTCACCCTTACGTTTTATCGTAAGAGTGACAAAGGAACCTTCTTTACCTCTCATCTTGCCCATTGCCAGTTCTATCGGCATATCTTTGGTCGGCGCCCCATCAATAGCGACAATATAATCTTCAGGCAAAATACCGGCCCTGTAGGCGGGAGTTCCTTCTATAGGCTCAAAAACAGTCAGTCTGTTGCCATTGGTTTTGTCCTGTTCTATAAAAACACCGATGCCGCCGAAAGATGTTGCCTGCATCTGTTCCATTAAAGTTGAGTACTCTTTGGGAGGAAGAAGAACCGTATAAGGATCTTTCAAAGCCTGCAGCATGCCTTCGATCGCCGCAAACCAGAGTAAGTCCCGGCTTACGGTCTTTGTTGCCGCCGCTTCAACAGACGACTCCACCGCCGACAGGCTTTCCGGGTTGAACTTTTGCGACGACTTGGCGGCTTTCAAAAGCTTGTTAACTTCATTTATACATCCCTTAAGCAAAACCGAATCATCCGACATTTCCATATGTTTGGTCTTTAAAAGCATATACGCCGACTTGAAAAGTTTAAAATTAGGAGAAAAGCCGAGTTTTTTGGGATCTTTAATGTATTCGCTATAGTCAATATCAAGTTCATCGCTTTCCTTATCCTGCTTGGAATCTTTCTGACAAACTTCCAAAGCAGACACACAGGGAACGAATGCAACGCAAAGATAAATAAAAATCAAAACAGACAGAAAAATGCTTTTAAATTTCATATAAAATCCTCCATAGAAACATTTATGACGCTTTACAGGTTCAAAAACGAGAATCTTGGGAGTTTCTTTTTACAAAACAGCGCCTAATTTAAAAATTAGGGCGAGTTACCCCAACCCGCCCTATTATATGTCACATTTGTTTATACGGCAAAGCCGCATCACCAATAAATGAAAACATCCGTCAGGATGCTCCCCGCCGTTATGCTTTAACAATAACGGGAAAGTAAAATTCTACTCAATAACAGGATCAATCAATCCGTAACCTATCTGACATTTATAAACAACGTTGACACGTCCGTTATGAGAATTTACGAACACATAAAAACCGTGTCCGCGCGATTCCATATCCATAATAGCATCTTTTACATCCATAGGTTTCGGATTAAAACGCCTTACAAGCTTTATTTCATCCTCAACTCCGATATCGGTGATATCATCATCTTCTTCTGCTCCACCTGCCGGTATTCCACTGGGAACGGTATAAGCCACATTTTCAGGCACCTTAACAGGTTTTCTTGTCATCTTTTCCTTCTGTTTTCTAAGCTGTCTTTCAAGCTTTTCAACAACGCTGTCAATGGAAGCATACATATCGCCCGTTCTTTCTTCTCCGCGCAGAACATATCCGCTTGTATGAACGGTAATATCCACCATATGCCAATTGCGTTCCGTACTGAATGTAACATCTATGGAGATGATAGAATCGGAATATTTGGTGATTTTGCTTATCTTTTTCTCTGCATACTCTCTAAGTGCATCCGTAACATCAACATTCTTACCTTTAATCGTAAGTTGCATAGCTGTAACCTCTCTTATCCTTTTTATTATCTTGAGAGAAACTCACAAAAAAATACTTCTATAATGTTCAGCTCTTTCCTGCAAGAGCACCGTAAGAAATGATACAATACCAAGGAGATGAGTTTCTGTTTACAATCTCTAAGATGGCGCAAACGGCACATGGGATTCCATAATGTAAATACAAAATAAAAAATATCCTGAAAATATTTACACTTAAAATAAAAACAACTACAAAACGGCGGTATCATCTATGGAAAAAACAAGAGCGGATACCCACTTTGACCAGCGACAAACCCTGTTTCACTTATTAAAAAGTCTAAAAGATATCAGTCATTGCGGCCTCCAAGCCGCAATCTAAGTATTTCTTAGTAGTTTTGAGATTACGGCTCAAGCCCGCGCAGGACGTTTGTCAGCATTGCCGCCAAATTTTTGCCGGCAATACCGTTCTGATCCAGACTTGGGTTATAAATGGAGACACTCAGACCTTTGACATACCCTTCAGAGACCAGCCGAGACAGCAAATATTCGCACTCGGACAGCATTAAACCATCCGGCAGGCGGTAATCAACGGCCATATTTTGCGAATCATGGATAACATCGGTATCCAAATGCAGCCAAAATCCCCGGGCATCCATTTTCCCGATATCCTCCAAAACCATCGCGGCTACAGCTTCCGCCCCCTGCCTGCGTACATCATCCAACCCATAGCGGACAATTTCCGTCTGCGAAAGCTGTGCCGAGCCGTACAACATGGTTTCCTTCTCATCTCTCTGACCGATATGAACAACATGAACATCCTCTACATACGGGCCGAGACCATCAATATCCGTAAGCAGCGACGCTCCGCGCCCGGTAACAATCGCCAAATCCATATCTGCCGCTTCACCGGTAACGGATTGTGAAGGCAGATAAAAATCCGCATGAGCATCAAACGTAACCAGTCCGTAAACCCCCAACTCTTTCAAAGCCGGCATGATACCAAGCAGGATGCTGCAATCACCGCCCAAAACCACCGGGAAACGCTCCAGAAAAAAAACACCGGTAACCGCTTCCTTTAAGCGCAGCGAAAAATCATAGAGAGCTTTGGCATTTATCATGCCGGAATCATCTCTTTGCCGACTGTAAAGATGGTTAAAATTCTCTACCTCAAGCAAAGGAGCCTGCGGGAGTATCAATGCATTCAGGCCGTAACCGAGCAGGGCATCCGCCAAAAATTCCACTCCGGACGGACGCAAACCCAAAATCGAAGGGGCCTTTACAAATTGCAACATGCTTTTCCTCCTCAATATATTAAAACCTTTACGAAACACAGCAGGACGGAAGGCAGGATTAAGCCATGGAGAGACAAATTCTTTCTTTATAAAAATATTTTAAGAAAAATTCAGAAAAAAATGGAAAAATCATACTCAATGCTGTCTTTGGCCCCGACGATATGCCGTATAATGGGCATATCGTCAAACAGTATATCAGCCAAACCCGAACTACCGCTGAAATATGAGGGCATAAACGGCGAAAGAATCTGTTTAATCACAGTAGACGCAATGGGCATTTCTTCATTGAAACGCCACTCAATGCGAATACCTTTCCTTAATGACAAATCAATCGGAAACATTATGAGAATACGATCCGAAAAACCATGTTCCACGGCTGTGAATCTTACATCTATGGCTACCGGCAAAGATTTCTCAGCACATAAAATACTTAAAAAAAATCAGAAAATTACCTGCAGCACATTTATTGATATTATGTCGAGATGCGGACTCAGCACAGCCGCCGTCTCATACCGTGAAAGCACATTGCTGAGTATTATCGCCAACACGCCAGCCCGAATAATATCCTCAGAATATCCAAGAGACGACGAGACGGCTTATCTGACTTTAAAAGAAATAAAAAACAGGGCTCATAATTTTATCTGGGTTCATTTTATGGATTTTGACAAGGTGGGACACCGGTGCGGTCCTTACAGCAGCGACGCGGCTAAAGCCATTAACAATATAGACCGGCTGACAAACGAAATTTACCGTCAATGCACGGACAACGGATATACGCTGATCATCAATGCCGATCACGGACAGCATGGCACGGATGGCGATCTTTACGGAGTCCACGACGGCAGCAGCGATGAGGATCTGTTTACCCCTTTTATACTGCCTGCCTGATAATTAAGATTCATCGCAGTGACAAACGGGATTACAAAGATTCATAGAAAAAATTAATATCAATCAATACGGTGCGGCAACGCAATTTAAGATTATAATTCAGCAGGGGAAGACTTTGGGCTGACGTCAGCATCTTCGGATTGGTTTTCCGAATCGGCAGACCCGGTCCCCAAATCCTCAGATTGAGGCCCCCGGTCGGTTGGCGTTGAATCGGCAGACGGAGTCTCCAGCTCGTCCAGATCTATAACATTTCGGGTTTCCGAATTATAGACATCGGCATCACTGCGATTTTGCGGCATGGATTGCCCTTTTTGCACAATCTCGATCTCGCTCGGCTCGGTTACAAAGATCTGCGGAACAATCTGATTTTCAATCTCAGTCGTTCCTATACGCCCTTTAACCTTGACAATAGCGTTCAAATACTCTTCTTCAAAAACACGTTTGACTTTGACCGGATCATAAAGCCCGTTAGGCTCTTTGCCAATATTGAATTTACTGTAATGCTCGGTATAAACACCTATTCTGAAATTATTTGCCCTGTTGCCATAGACAAAATAAAGATAAACATTTCCGCGGTCGGTTGTGAAGACTTCGGAAATTTTACCTTCTACTTCCCTGATTTTTCCTTTATTTTTTACCGCATCCTGCCACTCTATCGGTTTGGGGGAATTGTCCCACACAAAATAGAAAACAGCACTGCAGGCAATTACGACGCCGATAATAAATCCGAATAAAACCGGTATAAAGCTTTCTTTTTTCGGCAAAGCATCGTTCTCCGCTTTGCTTTTGCTCTCTTTACGGGGCTTTACTTCCTTTTCGGCAGTTACTTTAGGTTCAGAGACCTTTTTCTCCGGCTCCTCAAGCTCTTTCGGGGCAGCAGCAGGTTCCTTTTTGGGAACAGATGATTCTCCCTGCAAAGCCCTGCGCATCTCGTCAATAGTCTGGAAACGTTCATTCGGGTCTATTTTCAGCGCTTTTTCAATAACGGACGCAAAAGTATTGGTAATCTGTTTGTTGTAAAGCCTTACAGGCGGAAAATCAAAGGGTTCACAGTCAACGGCTTTGCCGTTCGTAAGAATAAAATGAAGGGTAGCGCCAATCGTATAAATATCGGAGCGGGTGTCTGTCTGGGCTCCTCCGTAATGTTCCGGGGATGCGGTAATCATTGAGCCCATATGTTCCGTATCCTGATGCTTGCCTTCCTTAAAAGTTCTGGCAATGCCAAAATCTATCAGCTTGATTTTTCCCTGACGGTCAAGCATGATATTTTTCGGTTTGAGGTCACGGTAAATAACCGGCGGATTCTGGTTGTGCAGATATTCAAAAATATCAAGCAGCTGAAGTGCCCAGTCTCTGACTACCGATTCGGCCAAATAGATATCGGAACCCAGCGGGACTTTTCTGTCCAGAGTAAACCCGTCGATGAACTCCATGATCAGATAGCAAAAGCCGTCTTCCTCAAAAAGGTCAAGAACCTCAACAATACCCGGATTGCTAAGCCTCTCAAGCACAGACTTTTCCTGGGTAAGCGACATTACATTTCGCGTATCGGTAGCATCTACTTCCTTGACGATATAGGATTCGCCGCTCTTTTCACCGCGGTAGATGATACTCATACCGCCGGAAGTCAAATAATTGACCTTATAAGATCCCTTTAAAACGGTATCTTCAGGCAAAACCATCACAGCAAGGCCGTCACGCTCTTTTTTCCCATCAGGAGCAGGAACTCTGAAACCCAAAACAAACCTCCGATTTATAAAAACCTCAGAAATTGTAATTCAATTAACAGCCCAACTATCCTGCAAGGAAAACTACTGCGGGATTATCTGAACATGAAGTTTACGGCGTCTGGGACCGTCAAATTCACAAAAATAAATTCCCTGCCAGGTCCCAAGAACCAATTTGCCGTCATTGATAATCAAATGCTCCGAAAAACCGACAAGCATCGACTTCAGATGAGCGTCGGAATTCCCCTCGGAATGGCGGAAGGTAGACAAACACGGGATCAGGGAACTCAAATGGTTTTTAATATCGGTGACGACATCAGGATCGGCACACTCATTGATCGTAACGGCACAGGTGGTATGAGGGACGAAAAGAACACAAATCCCGTTTTTAACTCCGCTCTCGGCCACACAATTCTTTACAATCGAAGTTATATCAAGCATCTCTATCCTCGACGGTGTCGTTATATCAACTGTTTTCACTTACAGGTTCCTCCGGATTTTTGAATGAAATTTTTCTTTTCGGGGAAAATATAGCGGCGATAAAAAAGATAACGGTAGAAAGCATTACTATAGTAGCTCCGGAAGCCGTATCAAGGTAATAGGAGAGAAAAAGTCCGCCGACGGAGGATATAAGACCGAAAACTATCGCCAAAAACATCATTTTCTTAAAATCTTCGCAAAGCTGATAAGCAGCGGCGGCAGGAGTAATGATCAATGCCGAAGCCAAAACTATCCCTACTATTTTCATGGCAGCAACGATCGTCAAAGCCGTAATCGCCAGCAGCAAATAATAAAGCTGATTTACCGGAAGACCCATAATCTGAGCCACTTCCGGATCGAAACTGGCAAATTCAAGTTCCTTAAAAAACATCGCAATCAGAGGCAGAACAATGAGTGCCGCTACCGAAATCAGAATCAGATCCTCGTTAGTAACAGCCAGAATACTGCCGAAAAGATAACCCAGCAAATCGACATTGTATCCCTTGGCAAGACCGATACACAGAATACCAAAAGCCATGGTCGCCGAAAAAAATATCCCGACCGCCGTATCTTCCTTGATGTCGCTTTTTCTGGCAACGGTGCCGATGGAAAGAGCCGTAATAATTGAAAAACCCATTGCCGAAAAAAGCGGGTTAAGTCCTAAAATATACCCAAGGGCTACGCCGCCAAAAGAAGCATGGGCAATACCGGCCCCTATAAACGACATGCCGCGCAGCACGATATAAACACCGACAACCGAGCATAAAACGCCGATAATAACTGAAGCCGCAAGAGCTCTCTGCATAAAACCGTAATCAAGAATATCCATAAATCAATCACCCTCACAAACGACCATATGCGGAACTTTGCCGTGATGCAGAAACATAGCCTCACACCCATACATTTTTTCCAGAGTGTCTGCAGTAAGAACATCCTGAGGAACGCCATGTATTATAAGCCTTTTGTTCAGACAGGCGATAGTATCCACATAACTGGCAATCACACCGACATCATGAGATATCATCAGAACCGTCATATCTTCCGAACGCAGTTTTTTCAGCAGCTCATAAAAATCGGATGTATGCAGCTGATCGACTCCGCTCGTAGGTTCATCAAGGAAAATGATCTCGGGCTGTGCCGCCAGCGCCCTGGCAATAAATACCCTCTGCATCTGGCCGCCCGAAAGCTTACCCAAAGGCTTATCGGCTATCGACAAAATATCAACGCGCTCCATCATCTCCCGGGCTACGGCCTTGTCTTCTTTTGAAGGAGAATGAAAAAGTCCCAGGCGGGCATAACGCCCCATCAAAACAGCTTCCTTCACTTTTATGGGAAACTTTAAATCGACGGATCTTATCTGGGGAACATAGGCGATTTTATTGCGTTCACGTCCTAAATCCCGCGGCGGTTTGCCAAAAATTTTCACATCACCGGAAATATATTTCTGCAAACCCAGTATCACTCTGAACAGGGTGGTTTTACCGGCTCCGTTAGGGCCGATAATTGCCGTAAAACTTCCGGAAACAACTTTAAAGTTTATGTCCTCAAGAACAAGGCGGTCCTTCAAAACGACATTAACATTATTTAATTCAATTATGTTAGTACCTTTTTCCATTGCTACATTCTATCATAACAACATTGGAAGAGGCAACATATAAAACAATCTCCGGGAATAAAGGCGTTTCAATATTGCGGCGGCCGGACGGCTGGTGTATAATCAAGCGGCCGGCAGAAAAATATAAACCGACTACCTATAAAAACAGCCATGCTCAAGCAATTTATAAAAAAAGAACCGATACTGTGCCTGTCATTCATTCTGATGCTGATATCCATGCTATTTGTGACACCCGGCAAGGGTTATCTGGAATACATCAACTGGAAAACCCTTGTATGCCTGTGGGGACTGATGCTCTCTCTCAAGGGTCTTGAGCGGGAAAACCTTTTAAAAAACATCTCAATATGGATCGTAAACTACGCAAGGCAAAGCCGCATACTCCTTTTTACCCTTGTTTTCCTATGCTTTTTTGCCTCCATGGCAATGACGAATGACGTGGCCCTGATCGCCCTTGTACCGGTAACGCTGTCAATTATCAAACTATACGGTCTGGAGAAATATGCCGCCCTGGTCATCGTGCTGGAGACGATAGCGGCCAATATCGGTTCCAGCCTGACACCGATAGGAAATCCGCAAAACCTTTATCTTTTCTCGTATTACCGGATTCCGATGGCGGATTTCCTCCTGACTACGGCACCAATCGTTATCACCGGCGGCTTACTGCTGTATTTCAGCTGCCTTGCGGTTCCTAAAATCAACTTCCTGACCGTGAAACCGGCACAAATACTGCGCAGTAAAAAAAGGGTATTGGCGGTATATCTATCATTTTTTACGCTCGCGGTCCTGGCGGTATTCGGAGTTATCTCCTTCTGGCTGATGGCGGCCGTTATTTTTACAGCCCTGCTTGTCTACAACCGCAAGTTGCTGACAATGATAGATTACAGCCTGCTTTTTACATTTATATTTATCTTCATATTCGTGGGCAACCTGGCTAATATTACTGCCGTAAACAGTTTCATTTCCGGTATGACGGCAAAAAACGCGCTGCTGACATCAATTGTGACCAGCCAGTTTACCAGCAACGTCCCGGCAGCCGTGCTGCTGTCGAAGTTTACAAACGACGCCCAGGGACTGCTGTCCGGGGTCAACATCGGCGGTATGGGCACACTGATCGCCTCAATGGCCAGCGTAATTTCCTATAAACTGTTTGCCGCCTCATACCGGGAACAGAACATTTATTACCTGAAAATATTTACGGTTTGGAACCTGCTGTTTCTGGCCGTTTTGACGGCTGTGGGAATAATTGCTGCAAATATAAATTAAATTGTTGGGACAATAAATACAGCGTAATCTATTAAAAATTTCCGAAAGGTTCATTTATGCAAGATTTCAGCCATTTGTTCATGAATTATATCCTGCCGTTTCTGATGCTCGTCATGATTCTGGCTTATGCGGCAATGAAGGTGCAGGCATACGGCGGACCGGGAATACTGGCCGTCATATTTTTCACGGTGCTGTTTGGACCATCACTTTTATATGCGCTGATAGCCGACGACAGCAGCAGCGGTCTTTTTATGGGCTCGCTGATTATGGCGCTGGCGGTCGTTGCCATATTGGCATTTTTTCAGTCAAAAAAATCAAAAGCGGCAGCAAAAATAGTCAGGGAAATCGCCATAACAGGCATAGAAGATGAAGCGGCACCGAGTCTGATCATTTTTGACAACGGTACCACACATCTCGTCAGCGAATGGTTTCCATGGGAAAATAGTAAAATCAGCGAAGAAACGCTTACGGAAGATCTGGCAAAACTGCTCAATATCAAAATAATCCGCACCGACAGGGAACGTTTTCTGATTATGAGCAGCGATGCAGAAATTTTAAAACAGATAATTTTATATCTTAGAGAGAAATCGAAGCAGTAAAACCAATGAAACACTTGATAGAATTTAGACACCACCAACCCTCAGCGAAAACGGAAACACTCAGCAATTTTCTGGCGGCAGGAATTGTGCTTGGTATTATATGCATGGTTTATTTTTTCAAGATAGGAATTGCCATCGTCGTCTGTTCGGTAATCCTGAATATACTGCAAACAATATTTTCCGACTCACGGAAAAATGCCAAGGGCATCTTTATCTTCCACGAAAACAGCTTCTCTTTCAGATCCGGCGGCAAGGAGAAAAACATCAACTATGAAGATATAATATCAATCACCAGAGAATTTTACGACGAAACGGTGCAGACTGCGAACATTACCCACACGCGTCCCAACGGCAACCAATACCGGATTTCCAGCAAAGGACAAAACGAAATAATTTTAAGAGTTGCCCCGCAGGAAGAAAAAAGCTATTGCCGGGAAATGGAAAAATTCAACAAAAAAGCTTACGGGATCAACCGCTTCGGCTTCCATCTGACATCAAAAATGCCGGACATTACCGCAAAAATGCAAAGTATGGAAGGCCAGGAACCTCTTCCCGGTTACACATTGGAAAAAGCAATATCAATGCTGCTACAGGAAAGCAAAATAACCCTGACCGACAACACGGAAGTAGAATAAAGCGGCTTTAAAGCATTTTTGATCAAATTTTCTTTAGAATTTACTAAAGTGGCACGACTATATTACATTGATTACTAAGAATAACTTTGCCGGTACAGGTTCCATTCGGCAGCCGTAAACCTTTTTGGCAGGCGTTCTCCCGATGCCTTGCAAAAAGCTTCCCGTCAGCCGAACGAAACACAAAGTCTTTGCTGTTTTATATGTGGAAGGCGCATGCGGCAGCAGGTGAGAATCCACACATTAAGAAAGTTCCCTGTTATGAGAGTTACTATAAATGGAAAACACAGTAAAGCCCAACTTCAGACGTCTTGGCACCACGGGTAAAATAACTGCAGGGAAAAACGCATTGTATGAGTGGTAGATGTCGGAAGTCGCACAGTCGGATTAAACGGTTTCACCGAAAACATTATCTTGCGTCAGGTTGAGCGCGGGGGTAGCGTGGAGAGGTTCTCCATAGGAGAGGATGCGAGGGGGCGCGGAATTATAGCCCCCTTAATAACCTCTCCTTGGAATTCCCGTCAAATAACCGCTTTAAAGCATTTTTATTAATTTTTTGCAATTGAGAATCTCTAAAAACCTCTTTGTCATCCTCGCGAACGCGGGGATCCAGTATTTTATTTTATTGTAATCCCCATAAAATGGAACTTTTCTAAGGTGTGGATTCCCGCCGGCGCGGGAATGACACCAAAAAACGAGTTTTTAGAGGTTCCCAACTCATTTACCCGCCCCGGCAAGAAAATCTATATACTTCATACCAAAATCACTATAGGCCTCCAACACCAGCCTGAATTCCCTGCCGATCTGCGTCAGGGAATATTCCACTCTCGGCGGAACCTCGGGAAACACCTGGCGCTTTACCAATCCGCTTTCCTCCAGGGTGCGCAGCTGCTTGGTCAGCGTCGCCTGAGTCAAATCGGGCAGCATTCTCAGCAATTCGCCGAAACGCAGAGGGCTGCCGTCGGAAAGGTAATGCAGAATCAACATCGACCATTTGCCGGCAATCAATTTCTGTGAAGTAACATAAGGACAAATTCCAAACAAACATTTATTTTTCATTGGCAAATCTCCAATAGTATCTTTTAATATACTAACAATAACAAAAAATCGTACTTTATTTTTTTATCTTAAGGTGATATATTTATTGTAACATCAAATTTACGAGCAGTAAATACGTAAAAAATGGCAAAAGCCTATTATGAAAAGGGAGGCATTGAGGATGAAAGAATTTCAGGTAAAAAATATCAACAACATTGAGGCGCAGGTCACAAACAGAGGAGGCGGCAACGAGTTCGCGGTAAAACAGATCTCGGATCCGGCGGTTATGCAAAAATGCTCGGCGGCTTTTGTAGAGGTAAAACCCGGCGACTTCGCCTACGGTTACCACTATCATGAAACGGTTGAGGAAATATTTTATATCATCAGCGGTGAAGGCACCTTACGCTCCATCAAGGGTGATATTCCCGTAAAAGCCGGAGACGCCATCTCCTTCCCCACCGGTGAAGGCGGAGTCCACGTGCTGAGGAACACCTCGGCGACGGAAAAGCTCGTGTATCTTGATTTCGGCACCAGAGGCGAATGTGAAATAGCCCACCTGCCGGACACCAAACAGATTATGGTAATCAGCAAAGAAGTTTTCGGTATTTTTGACAAACCGGAAAAATAATAACAATGTATGATATAAAAAGTGGCCGTCGTTTCGGCGACAGCCACTTTTTATATCACTCTGCATAATTTTTATCATAAACCTTAAGTAATACTATTTTCTGCTCTCTTTTACTACATCCTACATAAATACCTCTTTGTTCGCTGCCGAAAATCAATATCGTATGAGCTGAATCTTCTTTGCGGGAATAAGGCTCACCATACAATTCCAATGCTCTCGCAAGGCTGTCATTTATACGCAGTCCTCTGAAGGTGGGTTGGCTATAACAGTGAAATTCCCAGATTATATCATCTCTGGTACTAATGTCTATACCGTTGGCAAAATATTGATTGAAACCGTTGTATTCCGGATCCTGTTCTATTGAACGACGCGGAATAAGCCTTCTTTCATTACGCAAATCGGTTATATCCTCGCCTATTTTATAAGGTCCTACTTTAAAATCATCATCCGTCAAAGGATCTCCCGGTTGGGGGGTGGCTGAAGGTGTTGCTTTAGGGGACGGTTTGACTTTGGGTGCTTCTTCAACAACAATAAACCTGGGAAGCTCTACCGAATGAAAAGCCAGCCCCGATACCTTTTTTGTTTTTACATCGACAAATATCAGAAACCTCATTCCCAATCCACTTTCGGAAGTTTTGCTGTTAAAATCCTTATCATAAGTTATGCAATCCGCATTCTTGCAGTCCATAATTTTACCGGAAGGATAAAGTTTTTTCACTTTTTCCAGAGAATCGCCGACATGCAGTCCCCTTGAAGTTGCTAATTTCATTTCTGTAGTCGTAAAAATGACAATTTTATCATATAAAACAACAAACAGAGCCCCGTTAAATCGTACGACCTCTGCGGAGCAACTGAAACTAACCCTGGGATCGTGTTCAGGAATAACCTTATCTCTGAAGACCTTAATCCAGCGAGGCGAAGACAGGCTTATTTTCGAAACCTCAAGCGGTTTGCCGAAATATTTCTCCGCCAGCTGACGGTTCCAGGCATCGCCCGGCTTGAACGGACCAATCGCATAGTCTTTTACCGGATCAAGCGGCTTAGCCTGGGCAAAGGCACATGCCGTAAATAGGATCAACAATAAGCCCGTAACATATATAATCCTCATAAAATCTACTCCTCAGCATTACTTTATTGGAAAAATTAATAGTCCTGATAATTGAAAATCCTGATTATTTCAATTTTTCGTGATTTATTATCCACAGAAACTACCATGCCTTTTTTATCATTTCCATAGATATAATCGGTCCATTCTCTTTCTTCAATTTCAACATCTCCAAATATAGTTTCAATTTTTCCGGCAGCCTTTTTTATGATTTTTGTCGAGTAACCCTGGCCGTACCGCCTTATCATATCACCAATAGAATCACCGACCCTCAATCCTGCTCCGGTGGCTACGTAAGGTGATAATGTTTCTATTCCCAAGATTGTATTTTCTGTTGTGAATAAGTAAGCAGTGCCTTCTCTGTTGGTAAACCATACTTTATAAATGGGGCTTCCTTTGTCTGTAATACCACCTGTTTCAAAGTCATCATAAAAGTTACCCAGTATTTTTTCCGCTTTTTTAAATGCGGCGTCGTCATATTTGTCGCCGATTTCGAACGTACCTATTTGACTTTCCGGCTCGTTCTTAATCTTTGCCGGTTTTGGGGTCGGTTTGGGAGTCGGTTTGGCCTTTGGGGTTGGTTTGGCTGCGGGAGACGAAGCCGCAACCTTGGGGGAAGCGGCAGGCAAGTCAAGTGAATTAAACGCCAAACCCGACACGGTACGGGTCTTTTTATCTACAAAAACAAAAAGTTTGCGATCCTGTCCACCGCTCTGATTGCGAAAACAAATACAAAACTCCGGACTCTTCTTATCGGCAAGCAAATTTGTCAGAAAGCCGTCAAATTTTCCAGGTATTTTTTTGTCGGTCAAAGCCGTATCCGGGTATGCGGTATCCATCACAACAGAGGAATCGGATACGGGATAGATCTTCCGCAGCTTTTCCAGCGAATCACCAACGCCGAGCCCTCTGACCGTCTGGAGTTTTTTATCGGTATTTGTAATCAATCTGATTTTATTGTTAATCACGACAAATGAAGCCGACTTAAATTTTATGTAATCAACCCCGACGGTCCCGGGCTCCGCATCAACCGGTTCGGCAATAATACCGTTATTTTTATCAAAATCAATTGTATCCGGTTTGAGCTTTGTCTTACAGACATCAAGCGGCTTGCCGAAATGCTTCTCCGCCAGCTGACGGTTCCAGGCATCGCCTGGCTTGAACGGCCCAATGGCATAATCTTTGGCCGGATCAAGCGGCTTGGCCTGGGCAAAGGCACAAGCGGAAAGCATCGTTACCAGCGTAATTACCAGACAGATATTTTTGAGCATTTTCTTTCTCCTTATTTATATATAACGCTGCACAACGTGCAAAATATTCCAATCCTGCCTGCACTCACTATTTGTTTACAAAAAAATCATCCTCAAAATGTATGGTAACTACTCTTTGACTAGATTTATTAATCACAAATATAATGTCTTTAACCACGCCAGAGTCTTCTCCGCGCCCAAAGTATAAATAAAAGGAAGAGTTTTTATCTTCTCTCTTATAGGGCTGTCCGTACAATTCCATTACTTTTTCAAAACGGTCGCCAATTTTGATACCTCTGGCCGTCGATAAGCCGGAGGATTTTCCACCCCTGGATTCCATTTTCATATAATAAATTTTTTCCTCACATGTAGCTACAACGCCCCAATTATACTCATAATTCATCTCTTTTCCGTCTTTAGAGCGTCCCCATATTTCTGGCTCAAGAAGTAGCTCGCCAAAATATTTTTCGGCTTCTTCAGCATCTTCCAATACGAAATAATCCCCCATTTTATACGGTCCTACTTTAAAATCATCATCCGTCAAAGGATCGCCGGGCTGGGGCTTGGTTGAGGGCGTTGTTTTGGGAGTTGGCTTGGCTTTTGGGGTCGGTTTGGTTTCAGGATGGGTTTGACTGCTGGAGTTGTCTTGGCTGTGGGAGTTGGCTTTGCTGATGGCTGTGCTTTTGGGGTTGGTTTGGCTGCGGGAGACGAAGCCGCAATCTTGGGGGGAGCGGCAGGCAAGTCAAGCGAGTTAAGAGCCAAACCGGACACGGTACCGGTCTTTTTATCCACAAAAACAAAAAGTTTGCGGTCCTGTCCGCCGCTCTGATTTCTAAAACAGATATAAAATTCAGGACTATTTTTACCGGCAAGCAAATCCGGCAGGAAGTCGTCAAATTTTCCCGTCATTTTCTTACCCGTCAAAGCCGTGTCGGCATATGCTTCATCCATAACAACGGAAGAAGAGGAGACGGGATATATCTTCCGCATCTTTTCCAGCGAATCACCAACGCCAATCCCTCTGACCGTCTGGAGTTTTTTATCGGTATTTGTAATCAATCTGATTTTATTGTTAATCACGACAAACGAAGCCGATTTAAATTTTATATAATCAACCCCGACGGTCCCGGGCTCCGCATCAACCGGTTCGGCAATAATACCGTTATTTTTATCAAAATGAACTAAGTCCAGTCTAAGCTTTGTCTTCCAGGCATCAAGCGGCTTGCCGAAATATTTTTCCGCCAGTTGAAGGTTCCAGGCATCGCCGGGCTTGAACGGACCAATCGCATAGTCTTTTGCCGGATCAAGCGGCTTGGCCTGGGCAAAGGCACATGCGGAAAGCATCATCACCAGCACAATTGCCAAACAGATATTTTTGAGCATTTTCTTTCTCCCCAAATTTTCTTATAAAATATTGAACAGTCTATGTCTCTGTCCGGCAGCCGGGAAACTTTTTGCAAGGCATCGGGGCCCGCCGGTCAAAAAGATTTACGGTTGCCGGGCGCAAGGCTAAGTCTAATAACAGTTAAACCACAAACCGCCCTAGTAGTCCAATCTGTTGTAAACTGATATCTGGCTTATCCGATTGTTGTCGGAAATTACGATCTTTATCCCTTTTTTATTGTTGCCGTAGATGTATTTATATTTATCTTTCACAGAAGGTTGACCATATAGTTTGACCGCCTTCTCGATCAGGTCTCTCATTTGCAATCCTCTTTGCGTTGTGAACGTGCCGCCCCCATAACTCCAATAAATACCGACAATATTATTATCAGTAACTTCAATGGTCGCGTTGGCAAATTTGATAGGATAAATATTTTCGCCTTTTGATGTAATACCACTTGAATCGGATTTCCTATAGTATTTTCCAAAATATTCTTCCGCTCTTTTCAAGGCATCTTCATCCCATTTGTCACCAATTTTAAAAGGACCAATGCGAAAATCATCCCCGGTTAACAATGAGTTTTTTGCAGGAGAGCTGCCAATAGCGACAAATCCGGCCAATTTATACATAATAGCATCTTCATCATGGAGCCCTATCATACGATCTACTTCTTTGCCGTCTTTAAACACCAGCATCGCAGGTATGGTTTTTATGTTATATTTTGCACAAATAGCTTTAGCGTTGTCCGTGTTGACTCGGTAAAATTTAATATTACTATTTTTCGAAGCAACAGCATTAACGATAACCTTCTGTTCTTTGCTAGGCGGACACCAGGGAGCCTCAAACTCCAAAAATACCAACCCCTTGCGGTTTATAACATTAGAAAATGAAGCAAAATAAGCATCCGTCAACGCGCTGACCTTGGGCTGGGGCTTGGCTGATGGTGTTGCTTTGGGGGTCGGACTGGCTGTGGGAGTCGGTTTGGCTACTGGGACAGGTTTAGCTACTGGAGACGACGACACAACCTTGGGGGCAGTCGGAGCCAAATCAACCATTGACAGCACCAATCCGCAAATGCTGCGACTGCGGCTATCGATAAATATGGTTAAAAATGTTCTCTGACTGTCAGTATCAAAAGAAAAATACATAAAACAGCTTTCTCTGTCCTTTTCCAGCAAATAGCCGTCAAGCTTTTTTTTCGTTTCTTCGTTAATCGGATATATCTCTAAAAGCTTGTCATATGAATCTCCTACCTTAAAACCCCTTGGAGTCTGCAATTTTGCCGACGTCGTGGAAAAAAGCCTTACTTTACCGTCAAGCACCAGAAAAGAGGCGTCTTTAAAACAAAAATTTTGAGCGGTCCTAACGTTATTGGTTTTTGGGGTACCGGCATCTATTCCGTCTTTATTGTATAATATGTCATTAGGTTCAATGCTTACCCCCTTTTCACTGATCAATTTGCCGAAATATTTCTCCGCCAGCTGACGGTTCCAGGCATCGCCGGCTTTGAACGGACCAATGGCATAATCTTTGGCCGGATCAAGCGGCTTAGCTACCGGGGTTGGCTTGTCTGCTGGAGATGACGCCGCAGCGTTGGGGGACAAATCTACTATTGATAACGCCAATCCGCAGACATTGCGGCTGCGTTTGTCAATAAACATAGTTAAATATTTTCTCTGACTGCCGGTATCAGAAGAAAAATACACAAAACAGTCTTCACCGTCCAGGTTCCGCAGATGGCCGTCAAGAATTTTTTTCGTTTCTTCGTTAATCGGATATATCTCTAAAAGCTTGTCATATGAATCTCCTACCTTAAAATCCCTTGGCGTCGGCAACTTTGCCGATGTCATTGTAATAAGCCTTACTTTACCGTCAAGCACCAGAAAAGAGGCACCGTTAAAGCGGAAATTTTGGGCCGTCCTGGCGTTATTGGTTTTTGGAGTATTGGCGTCGATTCCGTCTTTATTTAACATGATGCTATTGGGCTCAATGCTTACCCCGGTTTCGCTGACCAATTTGCCGAAATATTTTTCCGCCAACGGAAGGTTCCAGGCATCGCCCGGCTTGAACGGACCAATCGCATAATCCTTAGCCGGATCAAGAGGCTTGGCCTGAGCAAAGGCACATGCGGAAAACAATATCACCAGTGTAATTACCAGACAGATATTTTTAAGCATTTTATTCTCCTCAAAGCAATAATTGTATTTTTATGATCTTCACACAAAATCAAATAATACCCTCTTCTAATTCACATGATAAAACAACCAGGATAAAGTTGTCGCAAAATTACAAAAATTATTGCGGCATTGCAAATTATTTTAACTTATAACTTTTGAAAAGAAATAATATAAACAGTCCGGCTGGCATTGACTTGCCTGTTTTTTTGCCTTTCGCGTAGGAATCGGGCACCTTTAGCATTCATTTTTTGATATGATTCAACACCGAAGTGCATGTTTGAAGTGAGCGAAGCTGAGCAAAAGAGAATCTTTTTAGGCAGCGAAGGGAACGAGTTTGCACTTCGTGCTATTAAAAATGGATGCTTAAAAGGTCAATTCCGTAGCGTCTTAGCAAAAAAACTGGCAAATCAATGCACACCATAGGAAAGAATAAGCCGTACATAAACCTTTAAAACTTGCTAAAATCTGTTGGCAAGGTAAGGTTGCTGACAAACAAAAAAACGCCCTGTTTCCACAAGACGCCATATTATGATATAATCTCATTCGTGGACAAAAACATACCTCTCCACAGGGAGGAGGTAATGAGGATGCCCACAATTATTAAAGCCCTGAAAAGGCTTGTTATCGGGATGTTGGTGTTAGCCGCACTAATTCTCCTGACAACATCCAAGGCCTTTTAGGGCTTACAGGGAAGAGGAAAATGACTCCTCTTCCCTGATTATAACAGATTGAAATCAAATTGTAAATTGCTCTAAAAGTTAGCTGGATTGTTTAGCCATCAATTTACTGACTATGTCAAAAAATACAGTATTTTTTTTGCAAGGCATCGGGGCCCGCCGGTCAAAAAGATTTACGGTTGCCGGACGCAAGGCTAAGTCTACAGCAGTTGAATCGCAAATTGCTCCAGTATATTGTTAACTATAAACTAATTCGGAAAACCGGTATTGCTGACAACATACTCAAGAATTTTTTTACTGCTGCCGAGCTTTTTTTCCAGTGCCAGCATTTTCCGCAGGCCTTCACCGTATACGGGATCGGGATTTCTCAATCTTCTGTCCGCATAATTACTATAGCCTTCGGCCACGTTGCATTTGTAAGCGACCCACTCGGCAAAACCTTCTCTAAAAATTTCATCCTGCTTTCCGGTTATTTCAAAATTTTGCTGCAAGCTCCAGGCATGCGCATATTCATGACAAAGGGTTGAGAACATCTCTTCGGCTGTCAGGCCCTTTTGCAGCAATATCTGGCAAGTATACTTATTATGCCCAATCTGCAACGGCAGACAAAGACCGATACGCCCGTCATCTCCTTTTTTTAGTATGGAAGCCAATGTTTCCAGAAGAAAATTGTTTTCGTCAAAATCGACTGCAAATCCGAGATTGGTTTCCATTGACTTTTTAGCCCATTTCCAGATAGGAATAAGGGTGTCAAAGTCATTTATCGCTACACTATTACATTTTTTGCACAGCTTGTAATCGGGATCCTGCTGAACCGTCCCGGCGGCAATCGGTTTGCCGCAGCCTTTGCAACGTTCAAGAGACGTATAACAAACGTCACACCATATGTCCTCATCTTTATAGTAATATTTTTGTCCGGGGCCGAGTGTGACCTGACAGGTGGAGCAGGACATTTTAGGCTGTTTTTTAATATGACAGCTCTCACAATATTTTTTGTTGTCTCTGGCGACATAATACTCATTGTTTTTCAGGGGCTGGCCGCACCCGCGGCATGTTTTGGCAGGTTCCGCATTCGCTCCGATAATTTTAACATAAGGGGATGAATGAAAAGCCAGACCGGCTACCGTACGCGTCTTCTTATCCACAAAAATAAAAATCTTACGTTCCAGAGTGCCATCCTGAGCTTTAAAGCAGACGCAAAATTCCGGACTTTCCCCGTCAATGTTATGTAAATCCGTTATAGGTGCCCCAATAAAAGCGGTGCTGAAAAAACCGGTATCCAATACGATACCTGAATTGGCCGGGTAAACATTTTTGAGTTTCTCCAAAGAATCCCCGACTCTGATGCCTCGTACCGTCTCAACGTCCGCAGCGGTTGTCGAAATCAGCACAATTTTACCGCCGGATACAATAAAGGAGGCCTCCTTGAAATCCATGCACTCAACATCAACGATTGCCGGATCAACATCCACCGGTTCCGCCGCCAGACCATTTTTTCCCATCACAATATCGCTAAGATCAACTCTTGTTTTACCGGTGGCAACAAGTTTGCCGAAATATTTTTCCGCCAGCTGCAGGTTCCAGGCATCACCGGGCTTGAACGGTCCAATGGCATAATCTTTGGCCGGATCAAGCGGTTTAGCCTGAGCAAAGACACATACGGAAAACAGCATCACCAGCATAATTGCCAAAAAGATATTTTTGAGCATTTTATTTCTCCCTGAAAAATATTTTTATATCATAAACGAAAACCACGGTAGACAGTACAATTGCGAGCCCGTAAGGCGTGGCAATCCGGTAATTGTATTATGGATTCCCGTCTACACGGGAATGACATACGCCGGGTTTATTTTTGCACAATGACGTTGACACACTAATAATTCTTTTAATATTTAGATTCGTATTACGAATTGTCGCAGACCCGGACAATTTATTGCACCGGCAATAAAAAAATCCGGCGGCTATTGATAAAAACAGCAATTTTTTATAAGAAATTCTCAATCACAGGCAGTACTCCCTGTCGGCAACAATCAGCAAAGTCAGGTTACCGTAAAATGAAATAAACTGCAATAAAATCAAAAACTTCACGACAAATAAGAGACACCAACAAAATAAAGGAGCTTTTGATGATGAAAAAATGGTATCTCTACGGTTTGATAACGGTGATTTTTTTGCCGGCTTTTATTTACTTTGCTTTCGGGCAAAAAAATAACAGTGCAGAAGACGCAAACTATCAATCTTCCCCTATTTCCCTATCCGACATGCGGTTCGGTCCCTTTGCGTGCGGAGGGGAATTTAATTTGCAACTTGCCAAAAAATATTTCGGAAAAATAAAACATTCAAAGATAGTCGTCATCAAAAAGGATAGCGCTACAGGAATACTTTATACCGATCGATACGATAAAGAGGATAAAAACAGCTATTTGTACGGGTATGATATCTGGTTTGAAAATGCTGCCTTTAAAATAGCAGACAATAAAATCATCCACATTAATACGTCAAGCAAACAGTTCAAACTTGGAAAACCGGGCAAAGAAATCCAGGTCGGCGACAGTCTCGATAAAGTATATTCCGCATACGGAAAACCTCTTGATTCTGATTGCGAAAATGATAGCCCGGTGATTGATTACATAAACGGAAAAGAGGGTGTGTGTATGCATATCAGCCGTGACGGAGAAAACCGTGTTGCCGGATTTTCGCTGTTGGTAATGAATAATGAGCAATTTGATAAAAAAGTATACGAGAAAAAAATGAACATCAGGGAACTCGAAATTTAACCGTCAGGGATTTTAGGTACAATCATTAAATTAAATGGTGAATCAAATGAAATATTATCTAAAAAAATATCTTTTCCCGGCAATACTGCTTATCCTGGCGGCTTTAAGTTTTCCAGGGTCGTTAGAAGACTGCAGTATTAAACAGGGAGCAATGAAATTCTTGGCACTGGAAAAAAAAGATTTCCGGCTGGGTCCGTTTGAGTGCGGGGGAAAATTTGATCTCGGTTTAGCGAAACAGTCTTTCGGAGAAATATGCTCTTCAAACATTTTGTACGTAACAAAATTACGCAGAACTAATAAATATTTTATATGTCCTTTTTACCCCGATGACAAAACACTGACAGATCTTGGTAGTAACCATTATTTGTATTTGTTCAGCTATGAAATCAAATTTGACCAAGCCGAATTTACCGTAGTTGACGGGAAAATAGAGTCAATGGATATATATATTGATAAATATCCTACGGCAAGGGGAATCAGAATCGGAGATAATGCCGGCAAAATTATTAGGCAATACGGACATCCTGAAAGAATGTGCGAAATCTGTCAAAAAAATAATTTTTCTTACCTGCTGGAAACTAAGAAAAAGGGAGATTCTTCGGTATACTGGGGCATCACAATGAATACGAATGAACAAAACAAAGTCCAGCGCCTGGCTTTTGCACGGAGGCATCATCCCGAAGAACTCTTTTGGAAAAGCATCTATGATAAAAAAATCCCGCCGGTAACCATCCGCTAAAAGAAAGAGTTTCCAACATTTAGAACCTTTATTTATTCCTGTCATTCGCCGCGTCCCTAACCTCGCGGGCCTTTTGAATGGCACGCCTGCTGTGTTTATTGGAACTTTGGCCGCCGGAAGAAGAATTGCTTTTACTGCCGCTATTTACTTGCGTAGCAGCCTTGCCGGGAACAGGCAGTGTGCCGCCGACAGTTCTTTTAAGCTGCTCCGTCTTAATTTTATCGGGATTTTTCCAATCGGAAACTTTATCCACCCAATCCTTTTTTATGAGCATATTCCGCTCCTGCATTGATTCAAAAGAGTAATCTGCCAAATCCGTAGCCCTTTCCATCAGCAAATGTTTATTGCCGGCGCAGTAATAAACAGCCGCCGAACACCTTCCGGTAAAATCGCTATCACGCGGACGGGGCTTGTGATTGTCTACTGCCGTATAGGCTAAACTGCCGCCGTCGATCCAGGTATATTTACCGATGGCACTGATTACTGTTTTCTTCTGAAAGTCGGAAAAACCGTTCGCATACTTAAAAGAATAAATACTCAATTCCCTGACAATCCAGGTGCCGCAATCCAAAACGACATAACCGCCTCCGGGAGAGAATTGAATATCAGCACAGAACTGCGCTTCCTCAAAAGGTAAAAAACCTTTGCTTATACCGTTTTTATCAAAAAAATAAAGACCCGTATGCTCTTTTGAGATCTGTCCATCTTCCTGGGCAGTAACACCGGCCCAATAAATTAAATCTTTACCGATAAAGGCTTTTTTCACCTCGACACCGTCAACGGCAACAACATTCCCCTCAGCCGGCACTTTATATAACTTATCATTTTTAATTTGATATTTCGCTCCAGTTCCGGCAAAACATACCGAAGTTGCCAGAAAAAACAATGCGGCGACATAGATTAAAAACTTTTTTTCCATCCTAATTTTCTCCCTTTAAAGTAAATATAACTCATGACAATTTTAACCGAATGAGTTTTTAATTGGAAGACATTTACAAAAAATTACCATTATTCCCGAATTGAACCAAAAAGCAAACATTAACGGAAAACTTTTTTTAAATGAAATAAACAACAAAAAAATGCGACACTGTAATTACAAAAAACGGAGGAACGTTCCATGTCAAAAATCAAAAAACTGCTCTACATTGCAATTATACCGGCCTGCTTAATATTACTGACCTTAAAATGTTTCCAGCCTGCCGCAAAACAGGAAAATTTATACCTACCGCCGCAGCCCGGCGGGATTCCATTCAAGTTCGGAGAAAAAATGGATCCGCTTGAAGGAGAAAAATATTTCGGAAAAATCGTAGGAACAGATAGAGTAAAGACAGACAATGGGCGTTTAGGAAAATCGAGATATAAGTCAGATTTAAGTAATGAATACTACGGAAAATGCACCAAATATCTGGATGGAACGCGTATTATCACAGTTAGAAACATATTTACAGCAATAGATTTTTCCAGAGAAAGTATAAAATCCAATTTTGGCCTGAGTACAGAAGACAGCAAAGAAAAAGTTATCCGGCTATATGGACACCCGGATGCAATATATGAATTTAGCGGTCCTAAATATCCCAGATTCTACAGAAATAATGAAAGGTTGACGTGGTGGGACTATACATATAAAGTAGATATGCATAAAATTGACCTTACAGCTTCAAAAAAAATTATCAAATACTCTGAATACACCTTTAAAATCGATCAACATGGAACGCTATACGGCGTTTCATTCGAATACCAAAAAGACGACCGCAATATTACTCACATCTTGCCCAACGGGAAAACTACAATACTGTAGCCGGATAAATTTTCTTCCTTTATTGATACTTTTTTCAGTATTTTTGAATAAGTCCCGAGGTAATTGTCAATGACATATTCTGTTTTAAAGATGATTTATAAAGGATAAGTTTTTCAGTTTATATTAGCATAAAAAAATAAAGGAGGATAAAGTCAATATTTAAGAAATCAAGTCAATATTCAAATAAAACGACTTCAGGAGGTTATAACATTTTGGGCAACATAAACAAATTTCTTGTATCCTGTTCCATTCTCATCGCAGCATTGTTTTTCACCGGTTGTGACAGCGGGGGAGGGAGCAGCAGTACATCTACAACAAATCCTAATGCATCGCCACTTATAATTAGTGGTGTTGAAAATGATGCCAGCGAACGAATCGGAACCGATACACTAGTAGGAACATTAGCAACAAAGTTTCATCTAACCGGCATTAATTTTGGCCTACAAACACAAGACTCTGTTGTTGTATTTCTTGACAAGAAATACAGACGTGACTTCTTTATTGCAGATATTGAGCCTAATTCATGGAGTGATACAAAAATAACGGTTCATGTTCCACAAGACATAGTAGTTGATCGAGAATATTCTCTTGTGATAAAAAATTCTGACGGCAAGCTTGGAGAAAGCCAATCTCATACAGTAAGAGTAGTCTCTCCGCAAAAACCACAACTTTTAAAAATAGATCAAACTGCATCATTTTTTGAAAACGATATAACCATTGTTGGAAAAAACTTTGGAAAAACAAAAAATGAAGGAAAAATAATTTTTAAAACTACTGACAAAGTTGGAGCAAATGGAATAGAGGCAACAACAATTTCATTTTGGAATGACAGCAAAATTATAGCAAAAATACCTAATGGCCTGACTAACAACACACCATATTACATATTTATCAAAACAACTGCCGGTGAAAGTAGGAATTCTTTAATTTATACTCCTCTTTCTTCTGAAAACAATCAAACTTTTTTAAAGGCTTCCATAGAATATGTAGAATATACTGAAAGCAACAAAAGCAATTACCTAGGTAATTATCTAATAACGCTCGAATGCCAAATGCCTTATGAAACTGGTGACTATCTTGATAAACTAGTTATTAAAGATGCCAATGGGGATACTATAACAAAAAAGCAGTATACAGGAACACTTACTAGTTGTCCTAAAGTAATGAAAATACTTTTAGACATAAAAAAGCCCGGATATATAACAATATCTTCAAGTCAATTTGTAAATCCAGTAAGATTATATGCAGCCGAAGTATATACAAATATGTATGCACTATTTATAGGTGTTTCAACTTACCAAAATGGTGATAATTTGAGATTTGCGCACACTGATGCAATAAAGATGAACTGGGCCCTTATGCATTCAAATGAAGATCCTTTAAATGATTATCAAATTTGGAAGAAAAACCTAATAAAATATCATAAAATCCTAATAAACGATGAAGCTAAAAAAGATTTAATTATATCAGAAATCAATCAAATAGTGAATCAAGCAAACAATCAAATTTCTGATAATATCAATTCTGTTGTTTTCATCTATTTTGCTGGTCATGGGGGTTATGATGAGGAGTCCTTTATTTGTCCATATGATTTTGGAGGATTCTTGTCAATATGGAGATATAATGAAATAACTGATAGTGAGCTTTATGGCATATTGGATAAATTAGACAAAAAGATAAGAAAAGTTATAATAATTGATGCCTGTCAAAGCGGGGGCTTTATAGGAAAATCAGCTCTCTCAGAAAACAATATAATGAGTTATAAAAAACTTGAAAAATTACCTAATTTAATTTCTGGATTTGCAGCCGGAAGCGATCATTCTTCACTTGAATATTCAAAAGAAGCAGGAGGTATATTCACACATTTCATTACTGAAGGATTAGGAACTAGTAACACATTTGGCCCTGTAAAAAATGAATCTCCATCGGATAATAACATAAACATAGAAAAACTGCTCTGGTATGCACAAAACCGAACTATGGAATATATTGCTCAATATTATTACAATTATTATGCTAATCCTGCAAATGGTATAGAACCAGATGAGGAGCGGAACTTTCAGCATCCACAAATTTATGTAAACTATGACATTGGCGACTTACCTATTAAAGGGAAATGGGATATTACACCAACTACTCCATAATTCTCAATAAGGAGATTTTTCATGAAAAAAAATATTATTATTGCAATATTTTTATTTTTTGCAACTACAGTTTGTGGCTGCTCTACATCAAGCTCCGGAAGCTCAGTTGGATACACCACAGACAGAAGTGATATCACAACTGATGGCAGTGGAAGCAACAGTGAAAGTATCAGTAATGTGCCGGGGGTTGTTACGCGTGATTTCATTGTTTCCATAAAAGACAAAGAAAACAGGCCATTTGAGTTTGTAAAAGTCGTTTTAAATGAAAATGCAAAAAGCGGTTCTTATACCGAGACGGCAGACGTGGATGGCAACGCAATATTCAGAGATATTCCGCTTGGAAACTATACCGTGTCGTTCCCGGGGTTCAGTGATGAAACTGCCGCCATCACAGTGGAGCAAAAGACACCATCTTATGAGTTTTCTGTTGAAGCAGCAAAAATAGGCAAGGCATCATTCGTTATCGCAGACGAAAATGGAGTTGAAATAAATCCTTCCTCAAATCGCGTAATGCTGATACCCAACGGAAGATTTGCCGACACCTCCGATTTCTTCAAAGACGCGGTAGAACTTACTTATAACGCAGGGACAAAAACCTGGAATACTATAAATATTGATCTCTATTCCGGTGTATACGTGATATATATTGAAAATTTAAATACCGGTGAAATCACAGGGGCAATAGATATGGTAGCTGCCGGAGCGGGAGCAGGCACTCTCCCAAAGACAATTCAAACAAGAGAACCTGCCCGTATAGGTGACATAGATCTTTTTGATGAAAACGGACAGTCATATGGAGGGGATGTCGAGGTAAACTTTTTCAACCAAAATACAGGCGGTGTTTTTTCCGGTTCAGGTCCATTTATGCTTTTTGAAGGCGATGAATGTGAAATATCCGTCCCGGAATACAGCTATGACAAAAAACGGGTACGGTTAGATAAATGTGTTAATAACATACGCCAGATATTACATCGGGCACGGGTTATGGTAAATGTTGAAATAATGGTGATCAAAAACGTCTATTCTCCGGGGGTTTATGAAAATTTTCCCTGGCTTGATGACCAGTCGCGTATCAAATATTCACTTGGGCTGCGCTCTTCGTATGACGGCAATCCTCTTGGTGTTGAGCTTACACACATAGGGGGAGATTTTTGGGGAACGTCTTCTTCTGTTTCAACCGGCAACGCGAATGTAAAGCTTCTTAAACATATTTATGACGATACCGGCTTAGAAATCGATGTCAGTCCGGCAAATTCTTCAAACACAGTAGATATAAAAACAACGACACGTTCTCCTTTAAAAATATATATAGTCGAATATAATTGAGCCTAATATTGCCGGATTGTTCTCCGATTTTCTGCGAAAGCAACATAATTAATCCGTTGCGAAGCAGAAAAGCGGAGATCAATCCGGCAAAAAGATTTAAGTTCTCTTCCCTTACCGATACTCTTTTCAGTATTTTTGAATAAACTCAGGAAACCCGGTATTTCTGCGGCGCGACGTACTCATCGTGAAGCTCCGCGGTCAATTCCCGGCGATCTATTATCGCCGCATAAAAACGCCCGCTTTTTTTAAGCGTCCGCTTCTGCGTCTCAAAGTCGACATGCACAAGCCCGAATCTGGCGCTCTCACCTTCCGCCCACTCAAAATTGTCGGTAAAACACCAGTGATAGTATTTTTCCACCGGCAGATCACAGGCGCATAACGCCTGCAAATGGTCATAGATAAAACGGCAGCGGAAAGTATCATTGTTATCACAGACACCGTTTTCAGTCACGTATATCGGCCGCGGCAGCAACTGATAAAATTTCTTCGCGCAGCTCACAATGCCCTCAGGATAAATCTCCCAATCCAAATCATTACGCGGCGAGCCCTCGCGCACTCCGTCGTCAAGTTTGGAAACCGTTGAACGTGAGTAATAGTTTAACCCCAAAAAGTCGGCATATTCTCCCGGCTGTATATTGCCGAAGCGCTGCAGCGGAAAGACAAAACGCCCCAGAAGGCAGGCCCGGGTTATCGCCCCCTGAAATACGTGTTCCGTAAGCCAGGCATAAGTGCGGTGAAGAGGATTATTTCCGGATTTGGGTTCGACGACTCTGGCATGATGGGCAAAACCGACTTTGGTATTCTCATAACCCATTTCCCGGCGCAGTTTGTGAATCAACCCGTATGCCTGTATATGACAGGAGGCCATAACCGACTGCACACGGCAAACATCCATCAGCGACTGCCTGCCCGGCGGAAAGACTCCCTGAAAATAGCCGCTGACGGAAAACACATTTGGTTCGTTAATGGTCACATACTCATCGACGAGATCGCCGAATTGCTTAACAGCATACTCAACAAAACCCAGGTAAACGGGGATATTAACCGGTTCGGCAAAACCGCCGGTTTCTTCAAACCACATCGGATTGGTAAAATGGTGAAGCGTCAATAACGGTTCAATACCCTTGCTTTTCATATAAATAAGCAATTCACGGTACCAGGCCGCCGCGGCTTCATCATAACAGCCTTTTGACGGTTCCAGCCGCGCCCACTCAATACCCAGACGGTAGACCTGTATACCCATATCGGCCATTAAGTCTATGTCTTCTTTCCATAGGTGGAAATGGTCGGTGGCGCGGGCCGGAGAAGCGCCGTCATGGATACGGCCCTTTTGATGCCAGTCATTCCAGGTGTGTCTCAGGCTGCCGCCTTCAATTTGCGTGGCGGACGACGCCACCCCCAGTTTCATATTAATTTTCATAAATTAACCCCAAATCCATTTTTGCAATCAGTTTAACATATATTTATCTATCAGTCACCAAAAAACTTTTAGCTGTTGATAATAAATTTTAAATATTTCTTAATAGCAATAAATATATCCAAAGCAAAAAAGGAGAAGATTAAAGCGAAACAAAACTAAGTCAACAGACATAAAATAATTTTCACAAAAGGAGCAAAATAAAATGTTTAATGAGATCTTTTTCGATGTAATCGCCCATGACGGAGTGGTTTCCGTAACAACCTGGACCAACGACGGCGCTCATGTCGCCAACACCTGGAACAAATATCTGCAAATCAAAAACGGCAAAATCCTGATACCTGCCGCCTGGTTCCATCGAACCGAGAAAAATATCAACCTCAACGACAAAGTCATTTTGACTGTCGGCAGTCCTGAGGTGCAAGGAAAAATGGGCATGGGAACCGGTTTCGTTGTCAGAGGAACAGCCAAATTTTTAACGGCAGGAGAAGAGTTTGATATGATGAAAGAAAAGTTCCCGTTCCTGACAAGAGTTGTGGAAATCACTCCGGCCGCCGTCATACAAACGATATAAAACAAAAAAGCCCTTAAACACTAGGTTTAAAGGCTGATTTGTTAAGTGGGCGAAGAGGGACTCGAACCCCCGACCTCCTGAATGTAAGTCAGATGCTCTAGCCAACTGAGCTATTCGCCCAAAGTGACCCCGACGGGATTCGAACCCGTGATCTCCACCTTGAAAGAGTGATGTCCTAACCGCTAGACGACGGGGCCATATTAAAAACATGGCTTTCAGAAAAATGGGCCCACCCGGATTCGAACCAGGGACCAATCGGTTATGAGCCGACCGCTCTACCGCTGAGCTATAGGCCCGAGTTTTAAACGTGGGGATATTATAAACTAAAAAATTATTAAGGTCAATACTTTTTTCAATACTTTTTTGCCGATTTCAAGATATTTTTAAAAAAGGTATAAAAAGGTGTTTTTAAACCATTGTAAGAAGCTTACAAAGTGTAATATAATAAGTTACATAAAAAGCCATTAACAGAAATCCGGCACAGGAGGATAATTCCATGTTCCAAAACAACAACACTCTAGAAGCATCCGAAAAGCTTATTTCTATCGTAAATAAAGAAAAACCGTTCAAAATATCAATTGAGATAATTCCGGTAAACACGAATTCATCCGGCAAAAACAATTTTTATATAGGTGATGCCGTAAAGATAAGGTTTGAATCCGAAAAAGACTGTTATCTGACTTTGGTCGACATCGGCACCAGCGGCAATGCCCACATAATTGTCCCCAGTGTTTTTAATATTGATAATTTTGTAAAAGCAAACAGAGCGATTTTCCTTCCGGAAGGAGAGCACGATGTTGCAGCCATGGTTCATGGGCCGGTTGGAATAGAAAGAATAAAAGCATTCGCCACTCAAAAGCCGTTGAATCTGTTTGACCTTGATTTCAACAGCATCAGCAACACATCTCTTACATTTACAAGTGACAAACTGGAAAAAAAGACTGAGAAGATAATAGAAAAACTTTTGAAAGAACCTGGAGATTCCTGGTGTGACGCCTTGTGTGAATTTCATATAAAATCAAACGGTTCAATCCCGCCGGTCATGTAACGGATATTTTTTTACATTTTGGCAACATAGATGTTATTGATTGCGATATATTCTTGTGATATATTATAGTCAAACGGGTTAATTTTTAAATATTATCCTTAAATAAAAGGAGACTAAATTTATGAATTTCGGTATAAATATGGGATATAACAGTTGTATGGGTTCATATGGAAGTTTCGGCATGATGCCTTCATACGGTATGTTCCCTTCATATGGAATGGGAATACCTTCCTTTGGCAGTCCTTATATGTATGGATGCGGCAATTTGATGGGCGGAATGCTCGGCGCAAATTTAGGCGGAACATTCGGTACTATGCTTGGCGGAGGAATCGGAGCTAATTTAGGCGGAGTCCTCGGCAGCAATTTCGGATGGGGCGGAGCCGCTCTCGGAACAGCTCTCGGCGCATTTACCGGCGGAATGATCGGCGGCGGCATCGGAGCAAACCTCGGATGGAATATCGGCAGCGGATACTGGTATTAATATTATAAAAGTATCTATGTGTAGTGACTACTATTCTTTCAGCTGACAAATAGCGATACGGCTTCAAACAAGTTTATATTTTACAGGCCCGTTAACTTTACCGGGCCTGTATTTTTTTTGACCGGCAGGTTTTTGCCGTTAAATAATAAAAATTAACAAAGAATAAACATTCATCCGGAGGAGAGCCAATATGAATCAGGACCCGTTATTCGAGTTAACCCAATCCCCTCAGCTCAATGAACTGATAAACAAAACCAGAGCACTTTACTCCGGAGAAATAGACGACTTGCAGTACAAAGACAGCGTAAAGGCTATGAATCAGTTCCGCCGCGATTTCAGAACATTTCTCAGAGAACAAATGAAGTTTACGCCTAAAAATAAATTAATAGAATCGGAAGTTAACAAAATAGAACTGTCGCTCGAAAATATCAGAAAATCGCTTGAGGAAATTTATATATACTTCAGTGACAAAAACAAAAGTCATATAGAAACCGGTCTGACCGACTGTAAGGGATTCTTCGCTGTAATCTGGGATTCTATAAACAGTATTCAGGGAGAAGAAAAGTCGGATGAACAGTATTCCCGCGCTCCGCTGCAAAACGAGCTCATGAGAATCGGGTTTGCCCTTGCAAAAGGTCAGGTATCAAAAGAAGCTTTCAGAACTAAATTAAACTCAATGCTGCAGTCGCTAAAACGCTACCACGACTCTTTTGATTCACAAAACCCGATGGGACATGAAAAAGAATATTTTGACCAAAACAGGAGCGGTATAAAGTCAACTGTAAGGGATTATATAAAAGCGCTTGAGGAAACCGAAAACTTTTTTATGGACTTAAATCCCCAGCACATATATGATGGTTTAAAACAGGCAAATAAGGCTGCCGAGAAGCTGCTTGATCACCAAAATAAAATGACTGACGGTGCCTCAGTAAAGCACTGTGTTAAGTGCGGGGCGGAAAATAGCGGCCTTACAAAAGTATGCTCCGAGTGCGGAGCTATGATTCTGTCCGTCGGGCCGGAAAGTTCCGAAACAATGGCCTTCAAATTTGATGAAAACGGAAACATACAAACTTCGGACCATATCGAAACAGAAATGACAAGACAGGTCAGTAATGGAGCGGCTTCGGTAAAGAGTGGCGAGATTACAAAAAAACAATTTGCCGAACTTATCGAAAAGACGCTGCAAAAAGTCAATCAGACCAAAACCGAAAAAGAAAAAATCCAAATTCCCGAACAATTGAGAGGCGAACATGAAGCCTCGCCATTGTTTTTACAAATAGAAGAACTTATATCCCTGGGGTTCAAAGATACGGTAAGCGGACTTGAAAAAATGCTTCTTTATGCCGCGGGCGAAAATGAATCGCAACTGATATTCGGGCTTGAAGAATTTTTAAACGGCACCGACAGACTTGCGCAGGCCCAGCAAATGTCTCTCAGCGCCGTAGGAAAATAACAAACCGTTTTTTCTAAGCATATGCAATATTATGCTTTTTGTCGATCGCACTTTCATACAGGCCGATCAGGCGGTCGGTAAGCGCGTCAGCAGAATATCCCTTGGAGATTTTTACGCTGTTGCGCCCCATTTCCGCAAGCAAAGCGTCATCGGCAAGCACCTTTATAACCGTATCAGAAAATTCATTGCGGTCTTCTGTGGTTAAGAAGCCGTTTTCCCCATTTATAACCGTATCCGACACGCCACAGGCGGCAACAGCGACTATCGGCAATCCGGCGGCCATCGCTTCAAGCAAAGCCAGCGGCTTCACTTCCGTAGTAGAGGTCATTATAAAAAGATTTGACGCTCCGTAATAAGCCGGAATCTGATTGTATTCAACCCTTCCCGGGAAAATTATCGCATCGGCAAGCTCTTTTTCCGCAGCATAATTTTTGAAAGCCTCAAGCTCCGGTCCCTCGCCGATGATCATAAGGCGTGAAGGAATTTTTGATTTTATCGTTTTAAAAGCATCAATCATAAAAGGAATATTTTTTTCCTGAGCCATACGTCCGACATATACCAGTAACTTTTCATCGCTGCCGATAGAATATTTTTCTCTGACGGATTTACCTTCCGGCTGTGAGAAACTGTCAAGATCAATTGAATTAGGCATGTAAACAACATTCTCTTCAATACCATAGCCCTTGAGCTGCTCCACAATTGCCGTTCCCGGGGTGATAATAACGGAACATTTTTTTGCGTAGGAAGAGACAACCGTTTTAGAAACGGTTTTGACAATATTTGAAGGCAAAGGAATATAATGTGCATACTGCTCGTACTGTGTATGGAAAGTAAAGAAAAGAGGAACATTCAATTTTGCAGCCCATTTGGCTCCTTCAGCACCAAGCACAAACGGGTGATGGCAATGAATAATATCTATTTTCTTTGAAGTCATAATTTTTTCGGCAATAGGGAAAATTGTTATCGGCAGAGGAAACTTAACTTTATTTGTCAGGCTCAGTGAAGGATAGCGGTAAATATGTTCCTCACTGTCCTCATATTCCGGAAATTCAGGAGCAAAAAGCACTACATCATGGCCTTTTTTTATTAAATTGCTTCTCATTAGGTCTATGCAATTGACAACCCCGCTTATAATCGGCTTATACGCATTCGTAAAAATAGCTATATTCATAATTAAGAGACATCCTCACAAAAACAATATTTTTCAACAATTCCACAAAGAATATGGATAATAAGAATATGGGCTTCCTGTATTCTGCATGTCCGCTCCGACTGAACTTTTATGACCAAATCGGAAAAAAACCCGGCCTTACCGGATTTTCTGCCAGTAAACAATATCGTTCCAAGTCCCATTTTTTTGGCGGTTTCCAACGCTCCGACAACATTTTCGGAGTTCCCGGACGTGGTAATTCCGATCAGCAGATCGCCGCTATTTCCCAACGCTTCAACCTGCCTCGAAAACAACATTGAAAATCCGTAATCATTGGAAACAGCAGTTGTGATAGAAGAGTTTGGCGTCAGGGCTATTGCCGCAGCACCCCGCCTGTTTATTTCAAACCTGCCAACCAACTCGGCAGCCATATGTTCGGCATCGGAAGCACTGCCGCCATTACCGCATATTAATATTTTTGAACCCGATTTGAGAACAGCAATCATCAGCTCCGCCGCCCGTGCAATGGAATTCTTATCAAAAGAAACCGACGAAATTACCTCAATTGATTCGCTTACCGAAGCGGATATATAGTCAATCATCTTACAAAAATTCTAACCTTTCAAAATCGTCATGCGTCAGGGCCGCACTACAAAATTAACCTGTCACAATACGATCATTATTACATTTACATAACAATAGCAAATAATAAAAAAACAAGCAATGTGTTTCATTCTATTTTAAGCGAAAATACCCTTGTCAAAAATAGAGGATTTTATGCTCTAAATTAAGAAAAATGAAAATGAAATAAGTTGTTGTCAATATAATAATTTTTTAAAATACTTTAAAATACAATATCTAGCAAATATCCTATAAGGAGGAGCTACTAATGTCATATGATGAGTTTGAAAATGACGAAAATATACCACCCGATTATGAATCGCATATAAAAAGAACACAACCCGCGGCAAACAAGGTCGCCAAGAAAAAAGAATTTAAAAGCAGCCTGAGCAAATTCTACATTGCTTCACTTGTTGTTGCCGTCGTATATATTATTGTGCTCATACAGGTCAGAGCCGTTATGGCGCAGTTGCCGCCTAACGATGAACTAAGGGTGATAGGGCTTATATTTCTCATTGCTACCGGCTTAATCATATTTGCCTTTATAGGCAATATTTTCTTAACCAACAGAACCAAATCGATAATAATCTCTCCTGAAACAATGGAATATATACACGGGGATACACATTTTGAAGCAAAATGGAGAGCTGTTATATTCACTCCCTCATCAACAAAATCGATACTGGCATCAATATATCAAATCGGCGTGATCAATGCCGGCAAAAAACACGGTTATGTCGATAATTTATTTTTTGACAAATACGATACAATATGTAAACTAATAGAATTAGCCAGCGGCACGGCAAAGAACCGTGAACTGGAGTTATAAAAGAAAGGTTATTTAGAAATGGAATCTATTTACATACCTGAAATAATACAATACCAACCGGGTGTCGTCGAAGGCGGAACGATCTTCAGCAAAGATTCAAGCACATTCGATCTCAGGGTCTCGCTTGTCACAACACATCCGACAAATAAAGAAGATATTTGCCTGTTTAGCGGTTTTTCGGCAACTGTACTTCTGCATCCGAAAACAAATCTTAAGTATTTCGCGCATCTGTCTCCCCCGGAAAGAGAAGATTTCCGGAAAAAATCACATGAATATGCCGGAATTTGTGCGTCTCTGGCGATGATGCCCTGGTCAAATACCGATATAGTACTTGTAGTTGACCACGCAGGTGAACTTATCAGCCGCTTTGTCAACACAATGCGTGAGTTTAAAGCCGTTGAAGCCCAGCGCGAAAAAATAAAAAATACCGATGGGACAATAACCGTTTCCAAAGTAGTGCTACCGCCGGAGATAGATTTTAACGGGAAAAACGTATATATTCTTGATGAGTTTGTCGGCTCCGGATACACTCTAAAAATTATCGTCGACGAAGTATACAAAGCCGGCGGCAGAGTAAACGGTATCGGCGTTATCGCCACCGTCTCGCCGGCAGTGGAATTTCTTGATCAGCATCCTTATAATCTGATACCGCTGAGAACACTAATCAACGACATTGAAAGATAGTAACGGTCAGGACGAAAACCATTTTTTTAAAGAGTTGGATGGCATTTACGAATCAATAAACAAGCTCCATCCGCGTGATCGCACAGCAGGCAAATGCGACAAATGCCCTGATGTCTGCTGTAAAAATATAGAAACCATTCCGATCACGCAGATGGAGCTTGATTATATAAAAAGCCGGTCGAATAATAATACATATGACGAATCTCTATTCGTGCGTTTCATAAATAAAAATACGGAAAAAAACGCTTGCCCCAATTTTAATCCGAACTTACCGGGATGCTCAATTTACCAGATAAGGCCACTCGCCTGCCGCCTGTTCGGTTTATCATCTGAGTCCCTTGCCTCAATAACATCAACCGAATGCTACTATTACGGAAAAGAGAGCCGTTATTGCATTGAGTTGGAACATTACAGGCAAGAATTTAACAGCCTGCTGGCCCGGTATTATCAACGAGCCTCCGGGCACATTGACAAATTAACGCCGGCAGATTATCTCAAACTGGCGGCTCTGGAAAAGGATTGCGGCCATACGGAAAAAGCACTTGAACTATACGGTAAAGCCGAAACGGCATTCAAAAAAAACAAAAGAATGACCTTCATTATAAAAGCCGAAAAATGCAAGCTCGCCAATGATAGGAAAAATGCGGTGAAATATTACCGCAAAGCACTTAAATTAATGCCTTCCGATATAAAAACAAGATACAGCTTAGCTTACCTCGAATTTGCGTCAGGGGACTATGATTCTTCGCTCAAAGACTGTTATATTGTCGAAAAACACCTAAAAAGTCCGGAATTATACAATATAATGGGTCTGTGTCTATACGCAAAAGGCGACTTTGAACAGGCAATCAGTTCCTATGATACTGCTCTGAAAAAAGAACAGACAGGCGCCGTCTTAAACAATAAAGCCCTGGCACTCAAAAAACTTGGAAGGTATGACGAATCATTAAAGATACTCACGGAACTCACAAAAACAAATCCTGAAGACATTCAGGCGGTAATGTCTCTGGGAATTTGTTTTGCAGAAACGGGTAAACACGGTGATGCTCTGCAGTGTTATGAAAAAGCGCTGAAAATTAATCCGGAATTCATGGAATTACTGCAATGTATTCACCAAACGCATCTAAACGGACCATCTGTAAAGGAATCCTAATTACATGGATAATGATAAAAAAAGCTGCTTTTTTAAACAAATAGATGAAATATATGCCGCCATAAATGCACTTGAAAAGCAATTGAATTTTTTTACAGAAAAAAATCCCTGCGGGGAGTGTTTTTTCTGCTGCAGCAAATCAATCACCATACCGGTCACAAGCATGGATCTCAACTATACAGCAAACAGAACAAACAATAAAAATTACTGCGAAGCGGACTTTATAGATTTCCTGATGAAAAAAAATACACACGAGAAATGCCCCAACTTTGACCCCGATTTGCCGGGATGTTCCATCTACAACTCAAGGCCGATAGTCTGCAGAACCTTTGGATACGCTCCCGAATCGACAGTAAACATTGCCGATGAATCCTGCTGTTACTATAAAAAGACAAACCCGCTCTGGCCTGAAATGGAAAAATGGATAACAAAATTCAACTCGCTAATATTTGAATATTATGACTGTTTTGCAGACGCAATAAATCCCCGGATACCCTATGACTATGTATACCTTGCCCAAAATCACCTGCAAAACGGAAATATTGAAAAAGCTGTAGAACTTTATGAAAAAGTTGAAAAAATATTTGTGGAATCACAAAGCCGGCAAAAGGCTCTGGTAATAAGAGCAAAAAAATTTGAAATTCTGGGTGATCTCGAATCTGCTGTAAAAGTATACAAGGAAAGCATTGCCCTACGGCCGGCAGATACCAAATCTCTCGAAAGTCTGGCTTTTCTGGAATACTCATTAAAAAGGCATGACAGCTCTGTGCACTATTGCCAAGAAGCCTTAAAATATACACAGACGAAACTTCTATACAATACAATGGGCTCATGCTACTTTATAAAAAAAGACTTCCGCAGGGCACTAGAGTCGTATGACAGTGCATTGGCAATAAGTGAGATAAACACCGGTTCACAAACTCTTGACGTATCAATACTTACAAATAAAGCAGTCTGCCTGGAGCGGCTGGGTATGGAAGCGGAGTCTCAGTACATTTTTGAGAAAGTAATTGAGATGGATGAAAACAATGATTTTGCACACTTATCTCTGGCGATAACTCTCAGAAAAATAGGAAAAAACGACAAAGCCGAAATGCACCTGAAAAAAGCATACGAGATAAATTCCGCGCAAGACCACCCTCATTATGAAATTCTTTGAAACTCAAAAAAAGATAATAAAGCCATAGTATAAAAATCAGGCAGGAAAACTGTATACATGCCGAAAATTCTTACGGAGTCCACAAAAATATATTCCGAAATTCACGGCCTTACGGCAAAAATATAATGGTGCCACAAAACAGACAGAAACCGCTTGCAAAGGATTTTCAAATATGGATAACGATAAAAAAAGCCGTTTTTTCAGGCAAATAGATGAAATATACGCCGCCATAAATTCGCTTGAAAAACAGGTGCATTTCTTTACGGAGGAAAATCCCTGCGGCGACTGTATCTCATGCTGCAACACCTCTATAACCATACCGGTTACAAGTCTGGATCTTGACTATATAGAAAACAGAACAAACAATAAAAATTACCGCGAAGCGAACTTTATAGATTTTTTAATGAAAAAAAAGCCGGGGGCGAATTGCCCCAACTTTGATCCCAACTTGCCCGGATGCTCTATTTACACCTCAAGACCGATTGTATGCAGAACATTCGGATATGCTCCCGAATCTATAGCAAGCATTACCGGCGAATATTGCTGCTATTATAAAAAATCGAATCCGCTTTGGCAAGAGATGGAAAAATGGGTAATAAAATTCGGCCTGCTAAGACTGGAATATTACAAACATTTTATGGACACAATTAATCCCAAAACTCCGTCCGACTATATATATCTTGCTCAGATTTACACACAAAACGGTAACATTGAAAAGGCCATGGAGCTATATGAAAAAGTTGAAAAAATATTTGTGGATGGTAAAAATCAGCGGATGATTCTGATAACGAGAGCAAAAAAATTTGAAGCCGCAGGCGACACAGAATCGGCAGCCCAAGCATACAGGAAACTGCTGGCGTTATTACCTACAGACGTTAAATCAATTATGAATCTGGTTTTTCTTGAATATTCACTGGGGAGACATGACAGCTCACTGCAATACTGTAAGGAAGCTCTGAAATATATACAGACCGGACTTCTGTATTATACTATGGGCTTATGCTATTTTGCAAAAGAAGACTTTAAAAAAGCCATAGAGTCAAATGACAATGCATTGTCATTTGAAAATAGAAGTCAGAGTTCACAAAGCCTGAAAATGTCGATACTTTCCAACAAGGCAATCTGTCTGGAACGCCTTGGCAGATACGATGAATCCATATCTATTTTCGAAAAAGTGATTGAAATGGATGCAAACAATGCTTTTGCCCACCTGTCTCTTGCTATAAACCTCGAAAAAACAGGGAAAAGTGATCAAGCTGAAAAACACTTTAAAAAAGCCTGTGAGATAAATCCTCAACTAAAAACGCTGACATTAAAAACTTAGCGAAAAGCTACTTAAAACCGCCTTTGCCAAGTCTTTTGATGATACCTTCACTGTCATCTATGGAAAGCAGCTCAAGCTTTAGAAGAATCACACCGCGTTCAAAAAGTTCACTTCTCAGCATATCTTCACTGGCCTCAAAGACCGGAAGCGGGTCCCGGCTCAAAATGCTCATATCAGCCCCTGTTTCTATAAGGGCGATTGAAATAGAACTCTTGAAAAGTTCGGAAACAACAGAAAAAAGATCGAGTGAAGACTTGAAATAACCGACGGCTTTTTCTATTGACGACGGAGAATCGTCTACAGACGCCCTCACTCTTACAGAAACCATAAGATTGAAACCTTCAATATTTTGGAGATCAGATATCTCAATATCAAAATCAACAGGAACCAAAGGCAAAAAAGATACTTCCTCTATAAAAGGCACAAGCCAGACATCACCGGCCTGTACCACCCTTATCTGCCCCATACGGCTAATAACGGCAATTTCTCCCGGTTTCAAAGAAAAATGACAGTTATACTCATACTGCCAAATACAAAAAGCAATAAAAAAAACCGCTGCTATGATCACAAAAACGGACATGTAAGGAATGGAAAAAAAGCCGGGAACAGAAAAGTTAAACTCTTGAAACATAACTATCAGGAAATACCGTTATTTTTTAAAAAAGATGTTGCATAGGCCTTTAAGCGCTGATACCGGAACTCGCTCCATTTTTCCTTCTCCAGATTATGGCTTGTCAAAGCATCTCTAAAAAACTTAAAGGCAGCGCCGCCGCTGTCCAGAGCATCACGCAGACGTTTTTGCAATTTTATATCCTTCAAAGTCGGAATAAAAGCTTCCATGTCGCTATAGTTTTCCTTGGAAGAGTATCTCGGCAACTGCAGCACGGCACCCGAATCTATTTTAGCTTTGATTGCCTGAAGCTGCGAGGGTGTGTTTGAAGTTGGAGACAACTGCAGAATATCGCCGGTTTTTCTGTCAATAAAATAGGCAACATCCTGTTTCATATCCAAAAAAATTTTAATAAGCAAATCGAGATTAACAGCCATTGTCAGCCTCCGCTTTAAATATAACCCGGAGCCTCTTTATATCGGCAGGCTCTAGGTAGAAGATTCAGTAGAAGATTCTGAAGAATCCCCCTCTTTAACAAGATCGTAGCCTCTGTAAATAAGTTTCAGTGCTATCAAAAGATTAGGCCAATATGAAGGAATGGATTCTTCCTTAGAGTAAGCCAGACTGTTCCTTATTTTTTCAAGAATGGCAATAACATCAATTGCACCGCTTAGAATCATATAAAATTTCTCAAGAACATCATCCTCAAAATGCGGACTTGCACTCTGACGTTCAAGAAGATGATGAGCCCTGGAATACTGTGTCGAAACCCAGTCAAGATGCTCCATAAACTCCTCTAAGGGCATTTCTCCGGACTTATAGGATACGTAGCAGTCATAAACATCGGCAACACATCCGGGAAAAGGTGAACTTTCAAACATTCCGGTACTTTGTACATACATTCTTATCGCCGCAAATTCAAGCGCGGCTTCTTCTACGGAAAGAGATACTTTGTTTCCGCAGGAAGGACAGACAATATCAACAAAACCTATATGCCCTCCGCAATCATCACACAGCTTAGCCAAAGAAGGAAGTGTTCTCGTAGAGAAAGACTCCCATGAATTATAAATTGCATTGACGGCAAATGTTCCCCTTACGAGAGCATCCGCCAGAAAAGCAGGTTCGCCGGTATTAAAGTAGGCTACTATATACGCAAGAGCCCTCTCCTGAGCGGCAAAAGAGTCCTTCACCATGTTGGCAAAAGGGACAATATCTTCCGGCATCTCTTCCGGATTATAGGAATCCATAAATTTATTGTAACAGGAAAAAAAACGATACAGCTCCTTGATAAAAAAACGACGGTATATCAGGGGGTCCAAAAGTCCCTGAGAACATAGTATCGTCATAGAAAAAAACTTATTCATATGCTGGGAACCGGTTAAATTCATAACCGGAAGCGCAGGTATATCATCCATTTTAAGAATGACTTCCTCTACGTTCTCCAGATAAAAATTATGAAGGTCCTCACGGTATTTTTCCTCTAAATCGGCTTGAGCCATCCATCCCTCCCAATTAAGGATCAGCCAAAAACTTTATATAATTTCAAGCACTACTTTTGCCTTGGTAATTTTTTTGGAAAGCTGCGGTTCTATATAAATTACCAAATCATAAGTGACTTCCTCACCCTTGACTCCATCCATTTTCAATTGCTGCGTAGTAACAGGAAAATTATTAAGGTCGATAAGCTGAATTTGCGCCATAAATTTTTTCTCGTCATTATAAACAGTTTTCATTTTCATCTTACATACATAGTCTTTACGGCCTTCTTCCTGAAAAAAATCCCATCTTATTTCAGAAACAGTAGGCAAAACAACACCTTCCGGACTTACTCCCACCTGCAAAGTAACTTCAGGATTAACCATAACTTTACCGGGTATAGCTGGTTTGGGGCCATCAACTCCCTTTTTGGCACACGAAGGAAGAAACATTATCGTAAATATCAAAAATAAAAAAAGACAGTTCCTAAATCTCATTGTTTTAACCCCTCCAAAAAAATTAAACTCAAAACAAATGCAAATAGAAAATTTCTGCAAATATCATCCCAATCCTTCAAAAGGCAAAAGCTTATTGCCTCAAATCGTTTACGTATGATATAATTAGCTGATTTACAAGTTCCGACAAAAAAGATGCGTTTGTAAGGGATATAAAATGGAAAATACAAAAAAAATAATCATCGCTGCATTAGCGGCTGTCGTCATAATCGCAGCCATCGCCGGAATTTTCTTTGGAAAAAACAAAAAAATAACGCTCACGGAAAAGACACTTACCAGTTTTACAAACCCAATGCTTTCGCAAAGTGAAGATCTTCTGGCATATTTTAAAAATAATCTTAAAGAGGATAATGAAAGCGAACATCCGGCCATACTGACTGCACAGTTAAATACAATAAATTTTAAAAATAGATCCGTAAATCAGTATTTCACAATAGAAATACCTCAAAAAAATGATGTAAAAATACTTTCCGTAAATGAAAATAACATCTTATATGAAATAATTGATTATAATGAGTATAAAGCAAAAAAATACTCATTTTCAATAAAAGAGGGCATTTCCTCATTAATCTCCGAAACCTCCGGGGAAGGCAATGAACGCATCGTAAACCCACTTAATCCCAAACAGACGGCAGCAACGTTGAATGATCCGCAGAAAGGTTATTCTTCAATCACCCTTTCCTCAGGAAACGGTTCCGATATAACTATTTCCGAAAAATTTACCGGCAGCGAATATTTCTACAATTTACAGTGGCTTGGAAATAATATAATATTTCAGGCTCATACACAGACCGGCATTCAAGCCTGCGATGAGCTATGGTTATACAACACCGAATCTTCACAGCTTTCAAAACTTGAAAACAACTGCAGTAACCTCATCATTTCAAAAAACAGCAGCACTATCGCCGTCCTGATCCCGTCAAAGGTTAAAGAAAAAAATATCTGGGATATGTCGGTAAAACAAATTTCCGACAAAGGCGAAACAACATTAATAGCTAATGACTGCTTTAAAGAGGAAACATTCCTTTATGACTGGTCACCTTCAGGAAAGGGTTTTCTCATACAAAAAGGCAATGGAATGTATTTTTACGACATACATTCACAGCATTCAAAATCAATTCAAAATGCGGAAAAAGACGGCTGGTGGGGGTATCCGTCATCACCATACTACACAAGCTTCAATAAAGACGGAACTAAACTTGCGATATTAAACTATAAAGAAATGGAAAGCGGAAAATATCTTGAAAGCCTAACGGTATTTGACCTGCAGTCAGAAACAAAAGACAAGATATATGAACATGAAATAGACTCTTTCGGCAAAAAAATACCGTTTAAAAATGAATTTTATCCCCATATAATATGGAACTCAAAAAACAACTGCATTATTTTCGAAGCTAAAAAACCAAATAACCCGACTCTTAAAAGATTAATTTCCGTAAGTAACGACGGCAAGAAAAAGCGGGTTATAGTGGGTGGAATGTTCAACTAACCCTTTGTTGCGCTGAATTGTGCCTGCATGCGTCGTCAAGCCGGATATTTGCTCGCTGCGACGTAGCTCACTACGCCTCACTCGTCAAAATCCGTCCTGCCTTAGCCTGCAGACACAATTGAGCGCAACAATATATTCCAATTGAATTATCCATCCATATATCGTCAAAACTAAGAATTTGCCTGCTTACAGATATTACGCCTTGCTCGTCGAAATTCAATTTGACTTAACATCTTCACCTGTTTGAATTGATTCTACATTTTTCTATAATATATAATGTCAAGATGGATATTTGCTCGGCTGCGACATAGCTCACTAAGCCTCACCGTCAAAATCCGTCCTGTCTTCCCTGAGACACAATTAGTTCTTGTAGCATTCTTTGCTCGCCACAGCGGAGTTTACCCCCGCGAAGGCAGGGGCTCGCGATATCAAAATTAAGCATTATTGCGAAATTTACGAAATGAACATATAAAAAAATCTGTCCTGAAAATTGTTTTTCAGGACAGATTTTTTATGTGAATCTTAATTTAATTCAGATAAACTATGCGCTTACAGGAACTTTTACATTATTTTTAGCAATGTTTACATATTCCGTAAAGACTCTGGCGTCAGTTACTGCGAGCTCGGCAAGAATTTTTCTGTTAATGACAACACCTGCATTTTTGAGACCGTTGATCATTCTGCTGTAAGAAAGACCATTTTCTCTGGCAGCGGCATTTATTCTAAGAATCCAAAGTTTTCTGAAATTCCTTTTTTTAACGCGTCTGTCCCTGTGTGCATAGGCAAGTGCATGCATGACAGCTTCTCTTGCACTTCTCATATGTTTGCGTCTGGCATTTCTGTAGCCTTTCGCAAGCTTCATTATTTTTCTTCTTTTCTTAAGAGCAATAACTCCTCTTTTTACCCTTGGCATAACAACCTCCTGAAAAATCTACAACAGATTCGATCTTAATTAAAAAGTCTAAAACATATAAGGGATGCACTTTGCTACCATTGGCATGTCGACATCAGCAACAAGTCCCGTTTTACGGAATTTGCGGGTTCTCTTAGGGCTCTTTTTTTCACGAATATGTTTACAGCCGCTGAATTCCTGCATTCTGCGGACTTTTCCCGAACCAGTGACTCTAACTCTTTTGGCTAATGATTTTCTGGTTTTAATTTTTGGCATATCAATTCACACCTTTCCCGATTTTTCTAAAGACTAAACAAAAACAATTTATGCCGACGTTCCTCTAGGAGCAAGAATCATAATCATATTCCGTCCCTCAAGCTTAGGGTTTCTCTCCAACGAACAAATAGAGGCAAGCTCTTCATAAAGTCTCTCCATCAGCTTTTCTCCAAGCTTCGTGTAGACAACTTCCCTTCCTCTGAACATGAGTGTTATTTTTACCTTGTCACCATCTTTCAGAATTCTCTCAGCCGTAACCTTCTTAACCTGAAAGTCATGCTCATCTATTTTTGGACGAAGTTTAACTTCTTTTACTTCAAGAGATTTTCTCTTAACTTTGGAATCTTTCTCTTTCTTGGCTTGCTCATACTTAAACTTGCCATAATCCATAAGTTTGCAAACAGGCGGATCTGTTGTTGGCGAAACCTCAACAAGATCTAAACCGCGATCTTCCGCTAAAGTGAGAGCTTCTCTTACAGCAAGAACTCCCAACTGCTCACCTGCATCATCAATAACCCTTACCTGTCTGGCTCTTATCTCTTTATTTATCCTAAGATCCTTCGAAATGGCGGCACCTCCTAAAAAACTATCCCACTAAAAACTGCAAAATAAAAATGGAAGCGAAAAATCCGCTTCCAAAAAAAGCACAACTATATAAACAGTGTCTGCTATTTCATATAACCTCAAAGTACTTAACCGTAAGGTGAGAAGCGGAAAACTTCTTCTTTAAACATGCAACCATAGCATGAATTATCCTGATAAGTATAGCAAAGCAAAGGCTATATGTCAATCTTTTTTATAAGGAATTCTTTTATAGGGTTCGAATGGACTTTTAGCCACATTCATAATTCCTTCATATGCTTTGACATTACGATCTTCCAGATGATCAAACACCTGCGGCGACTTTATCCCATATGAAATATGCTTTATCGGTTCGGGAGACAAAGTAGCATATACAATCTCTTCGGCACATCTGGCAAGTGCAATTACCTGACCGATAGGATTGACAATCATGCTGTGTCCGTAACAGAAGGACCCCCCTCTATCCCGGCCTAAAGCATTTACCGAAATCATATAAACATGATTATCGTAAGCCCTGGCCCTGTTTGTAAGCTCCCAAATTTCGAAGCTTCTCATCAAGGCGGACGGACGCAAAATAACCTCCGCACCCTGAAGGGCAAGTACGCGGGAAAGCTCCGGGAAATCACCGTCATAACAAACTATTAAACCCACACGAGCAAAAGGCAAATCACAGACAACGGCTTTATTCCCGGGAGTGGTCCATCCGCGCTCTGTGGGGAAAGGATGTGTTTTACGGTAATTCGCAACCATATTACCTTTGTTGTCAAAAAGAGGTGCGGAATTATAAATAATCCCGCCCGGTCCTTTTTCATAAGTAGACCAAAGGACACAAATATCAAGATCAGCGGCGGCTTTCTGTATCACATCAGTCCATTTTCCGGGAATTACATCAAGCTCCTTATAAAAATCGGCGGCACTCATTCCCGGATTAAACCCGGTATCTATAGACTCCGGGAAAACTGCCAGAGAAGCACCGTATTCTTCCTTTGCACGCTTAAGATAATCAACCGACTTTCTGATGACTGCCTCACGGTTATCAACGTCATAAGCAATCTGTATTCCGGCGGCAACAAATTCTTTCATAAAAACCTCCTGATTTCAAAACGGTATTACAATCTCACCAACTCGTAATCAAGGCTGCCAAGACCTATTTTTTGGCCATGCCTAAGTTGTATCATCGGATCTAAATTTCCAAAGCTGGGACTCATGGAATGTTTTTCCGCCTGCAGCATCAGATCTGTCAGATCAAGAGTAGCCTTATCAATGGCAACAGGATCTGTGGAGGCCAAAATCCCAACATCGGGCAATATTTTCTTCTGTGGATGATTATAACAGTCACACTCGGCAGTCATGTTCACAAGTAAATTAAAGAACATACATTTATCCTGTTTATTTTTTACAACTCCAAGGGCATGTTCCGCCATAAACTTCTGGGTAAACTCTGATTCGGCACCCCAATCAAAATTTATAGCCGAAAAACGGCATAATGTCAGGCATTCACCACAGCCGATACACTTATTACTATCAATGAAAGCTTTACCGTTCGCAGTTGAAATAGCGGAAACGGGACACCAGGGCATACATTTGCGGCAATAGGTACAAGACGATGCATTTACCGACGGCTTCATTTTTGAATGCTGCCTCAGCTTACCCTTCCTGCTCGCCAACCCCATACCGATGTTTTTAATGGCGGCACCCAGACCGGTAACCATATGGCCTGTAGCATGGGAGATTACAAACAGAAAATCAACATTGACAATATCTGCGGCAACTTTAACCGACTTGCACAATTCGCCGTTGATCTCTACATCCGCTTCATGGCCGCCGAACAAACCATCCGCCATTATGAACGGCGCGCCGATGTTTTCGATTGAAAAGCCATGTTTTGCGGCATGCAGAATATGGCTTACGGCATCATCGCGTTCGCTTTTATAAAGAGTGGATGTTTCCGTAAGAAATACATTGGCCTTGTTCTGTTTGGCCCTGGCAACAACCAGAGCGGCAAATTTAGGGTTCATATAAGTCACGTTGCCCTGCTCACCGACATGAACCTTTACTGCAGTGAAATCACCTTCCTTCACCAGTTCCGACACCCCGGACGCATTATAAAGCTTTTCCATAGAAGCAAGCTGCTGTTCAACAGACGAGCCTTCGGGAAATTCTGAAAAAAATACTTTTGGCTTCATATGATCTCCTCAATAATTATTGCTCTACACATCGATGTTAATAAAATCATTACTCTTCATTATATTCACAAATTATCAAAATAACCCTACAGATAACCCGAAAAATAAAAGGAAGGAAAATTCCGGCGGCAAATAAGTTAAACAAATATTATCCCGGGAGAACGCGAAAATGATCATCAGTGCCAGCAGGCGGACGGATATACCCAATTACTACTGCGATTACTTTTTTAAAGCGATAAAAAACCGGCAAATAACAGTGAAAAATCCAATGAATGCCAGACAAATAAAAACGGTAAGTCTGGCACCGGAAGATGTCGACGGGATCGTTTTCTGGACTAAAAACCCGCAGCCCATGACAGGACGTATCGGGGAACTGGAAGATTACAGCTATTATTTCCAGTTCACATTAAACGGATACGGTGAAAAAATTGAGAAAAATATACCGGACAAAAAAGAAATAATTGCCGTTTTTAAAAAACTTGCTGATAAAATAGGCCCGGAAAAAGTAATATGGAGGTATGATCCCATATTACTCAGTAATGAATTCAACATATCATACCATCTAAAAAACTTTGAAGAAATATCGTCATCCTTAGAAGGATTTTGTAATAAATGTTTCTTCAGTTTTATCGATATCTACAAAAAAATAAAAAAAACAGCAATTGTAATGGGTATAAACGATGTGAATGAAAATGACAGACTTATCCTTGCGGAACAAATATCCGCGATCGCAGCGTCTAAAAGGATGTCGGTGACTGCCTGCTGTGAAGAAGCCGTTCAATGCATTACCGATATTAATAAATCAGGCTGTATCAACGCCGGACTGCTGAGCAAAATTTCCGGAAAACCGATACCTGATAAAAAAGACAAAAATCAAAGGAAAGGCTGTCTCTGCAGCGCAAGCATTGATATCGGCTCTTATCGTACATGCCATAACGGCTGCATATACTGTTATGCAAAATAAACCGGCTTGCTAAAGTGTATATATTATAAATCTCCGCAGCAGTTCTTACTGCGGAGATTTATAATATTAGTTTATTACGGTGTCAGATAACTCCAACTTTCGTCCGTACTCATCAACCAGTATTCCGGCGAAGGCGGGAGATCCCAACCGTCCGGAACTCTGTGATTACCGGGGCAATCACCATAAGAACCGGGAGCGGGTTTGGGCGGCGCTACATTGTTTCCCTCGGTAGTTGAGTATGAAGAAGACAGTATCCCATATCCGAGAGAAATACGGTTAAATACGAACGCCGACAAATAATCCCTGCCGTTTCCCGCAAAAACCTTCTGACTTTCAATGGTATCATCGCGGTTCATTGCGGAAGATATATCCTTTTTAAGTTTCAAAATCCAGATATCTTCACTGCCGCTGGTGCCTATTCCGCCGCCCATATCCCCCAGTCTGGTTCCGTAAAGCTTCTGGCCGTAGAGATCGGGAACTGTAAAGATATCGGTCCTTACTCCGTCAATATTTCCGTCATAAAGCGTAGAGTCGTCGGTTGAATAGGATACATTTGCAGCTAAAATGAGATTTCCGGAAATATTTTCCACAACGTAACAATCGTATTCATCATAAGAGCCGCCATACAAAAACGACCATTCTTTTGACAAATCCGCGGAAAGTTTAATGGCATAGACGTCAGTTGCAGGCACTGCCCCATCACCACCGGTATGACGTCCGGTGAAATCATTGTCATTGGACTGCGTATATCCGGAAATAACCACTCCCCCGTCAGACGCAGCGCAGATTCCCGACTGATGTTCATCTTCACTGCCGCCGAAAAGTGAAGATGAAACAATAGTTCCAGAGGAGCTAATCTTTACTACAAAAAGATCATAGCCTCCCTGAAGTGTTTTTCCGGAAAACGTACCGGTAGCGGAATCGGTTTCACCGGCAATGACAATCGAACCGTCTTTCAATATAACCAGATGTTTTCCGACCTTAGTCTGGCCGATTGCCATCATTTCGTCATCGTATATAAAAAAGTAATCGTTGGCAAAGTCGCAGTTCCTGCCTGTTGAACCCAAATATGTAGTCCATTCGGGAGAGGCAGGCAATCCTGCCGGAACTTTAAAAATACAGATCTTTCCGCTGGCGGAATTGGTCTGCGCATAAACGATATACCCATTCAAAATCGGGTTTACAGGATTGGAATTATCAATAACTGAAGCAACTCCGTATACTCTGTCGGATGTTCCAAAACTGTAAGTTCTGGTATTGCTTAAAGTTCCGTCGGCGTCGATCTCCATCATCATCACATGGAAATCAGCCGGCGCGGTGGAATTTACCGTCTGCGCCGTTCCGGCAGCAATTATGCCCGTAGGAGTCCTATCTATATGAATACTGTTTTCTTCCCAGGGACCCCCAAAACGCTTTTTCCAGAGGATTGCGCCTTCACGGTCAACCTTAAGAATCCAAAAATCAGAATTTCCCCCAAGTCCTGCACCTGGAGCGTCAACATCACCGTCCGCAACGGCGGATCCGGTAATGCCGGCAACATAATAACCGCCGTCCTCGGACGGAACAAGAGAATGGGCGAATTCAGAAAATTCACTGCCGTAATTTTTATCAAAGTAATACAGTTTCAGGGTTAAATCGACTTCCTTCGTCTCACCGCCTACCAAGACAGCTATGGCTACATCGCTTCCATAGCCCGAACCGCCGGATCTAACGGTATAAACTCCTTCATCAAGGTCCTCAAATCTAAACACACCATCCGCATCGGTATTTACGGAAGCAACCAGCACATCACTCAGATCATATAGCCTTACCTCTATAAAAGGAATCGGAACACCGGTATTTTCGAGGGTAACAATTCCCTCAATAATGCCGACATTCGGAGTAGGTGTCGGCGTTGGCCTTGGCTCCGGAGTAGGGTCAGGTGTCGGCCTGGGAGTCGGGGTAGGATCCGGTGAGGGAACAGGAACCGGAGCTGCGGAACCATACATACCGTCGCAGTTCATTCCCGAACACGCGGAGACAAACATGGCAATACAGATTAGCATGGCGATAAAATACATCTTTTTAATATAGATCACATCGAATACCCCCTTACAATACTTTAACACAAGTCCTTACAAAACAAAAATACACATTAAAATATTACTATAAAAATATCAAAAAATCAACTGGGGCAAAAATACACAAATTAGAATTTATCAAAAGCCGCACAGTAAGGAATTACGCGGACCGCACCCGGCTTCAACTGAAAATACATCTTTATTAACATACCGCTAAAATGCATCGACATATTAATTAAAATATATTACGGCGCCCAAATAGAAAAGCTCACTATTAGATATTACTATCAGATATTACTATAAAAAAAATAAGCCGTCTGCACCGGCATAAGCCTAAGCATCAGCTCATTATCAAAATTATAAAACATCACCATATCAAGAGAATATACTCACCGGTATTTTCAAAAAAAAAATACCGGTCCTTCTCAATCTTGCCATAATTATAACTACATACAAAACAAAAACATCCGGTCAAAAACATGACAAAAGCAAAGTAATGTCATGCATTTAAACTTATTGCCTAATGACACAGCAAACGAACCTGTCAGGAAGCCAGCACTTCTATCAGTCCAAGCGTCTTAGCGACAGCATCTTTCACATCGTTCAAAATACTTTCGCTGCAGGTTCCTTCCTTAAGTTCAAGTTCAAGTGACTTCATTAACTCATAAAGTCTCGTAAAAGACAGATTGGCAGCCACTCCTTTTATCGTATGAGCTGTTTTTGCTGCAGATTCAAAATCCTTAGCGGCTATTCTGTCAACAAGTTCATCCATATAGGTATTTTTGGAAAAGCTTTTTAGCAGAGTAACATACAATTTCTCGTTCCCCCTCACACGGGAGAGTCCTTCTTCGATGTTTATATGCTCTTCCATTTCCTGTTTTTTATCTGCTGGAATATTCAAAGTCCAGTCCTCCTTTATTTTATCTCTAACTAATATTATTCGACAATCCCCACTGTTAATTCATTCGGAATCATATTTTCTTAAGCCATTTTCTTATCGTACTGTAAAGAACTTCCGGATCTATAGGTTTTGTTATATGATCGTTCATACCTACTTCCAAACTCAGTTCCTTGTCACCGGACATTGCATGTGCCGTCATTGCCAATATCGGCAAATCCCGGTATTTATCATTTTTACGTATTTCTGCCGTAGCAGTCAGTCCGTCCATCTCCGGCATCTGTATATCCATAAGAATTAAATCATAATCAAATTTATTCAATAGTTCAAGAACTTCATGGCCATTGTTTGCCACATCAACGGAAAATCCCTCCATCTGTAAAAGTTCAAGCGCCAGTATCTGGTTTATCTCATTATCCTCCGCCAGCAGGATCTTTGCATCAGGGAAAGAGCACTTTTCTTCTTTCTGTTTATCCGGTCCGAAATCTCCGCCGCATTTTTTCTTTGTCAGTACACTGATAATAGTATCATAAAGAGAAGCAAGAGTAACCGGCTTTCTTAAAATACCTACGCCCCTTTCGTCCAAAAAGTCAAGAGAAAGTTGTTCCTGACCGTTAGGCTCAACTGTAAACAAAACGAAAGGTATTTCCTGACCGAAAAATTCATGAAGTTTGCTAAAAGCAATAGCCCCCTCTGATTTGACATTATGCCAGTCCATTATCACAAGTTTTACAGTCCGCAAATTTTTATTGTCAGGCATAAACTCAAAAGCTTCAAGCCCCAGAATAGTATCCACAATATTACAGTGCAAAAGCTTAAGATGTGAAGAAATGGCTTTCAGTGATCTGGCGTCGTCACCAATAAGAATGACATCCATAAAATCAAGCGTCTCAAAAGAACGGCTTTCCGATAAATCAGCCCTGCCCAATTCAACCGTAAAATAAAAACCCGTTCCCTCACCGAGAACGCTTTCACACCATATCTTACCATTCATAAGCTCAGTCAAACTTTTGCAAATAGCAAGACCAAGACCAGTGCCGCCATATTTCCTCGAAATAGAATTGTCGGCCTGTTTAAAAGGCATAAAAAGCGCATCAAGATGCTCCTTTGACATTCCAATACCGGTGTCTTTTACCGAAAACAGCAGTACCGATGTTTGCGGTTTTTTTTCTTTTTCAGCAACGGAAATCTTTATTCCACCCCTGTTTGTAAACTTAACGGCATTATTGACCAAATTAAGCAATATCTGGTTAAGTCTTAGGGAATCTCCTAAAAACATCCCCTTTACCGAATCGGCGATATCAATTGACATCTCAAGATTTTTGCCGGCAACAAGCTCGGAAACAACACCGGAAACTTCATGCAGAACATCGGCAACGGAGAACCGGATTGTCTCCATCTCCAGGCGGCCGGCTTCTATTTTTGAAAAGTCCAGTATATCATTGATTATCCTGAGTAACAACCGCGCCGACTGTTCCGTTTTTTCAAGATAATACTGCTGCTTGGAATTCAAATCCGTCTTTAACACGAGGTGAGTCATGCCCAAAATGGCGTTCATCGGCGTTCTTATCTCATGGCTCATATTAGCCAGAAATTCGCTCTTGGCGCGTGTACTTTCTTCTGCCATATCACGTGCCAACCTGAGCTCCTCTTCGGTTTTGTGAATTTCAGCCATCTTCGCTTTTAATTCACGCAAATCACGGGTATAACCGGCTACAATATAAGAGTCACCGCGTTTTACACGCACAAGCGTTATTTCGGAAGGAATTTCCTCACCGTTCAATTTCCGGTGCATCCATTCAAATCTCCGGTATCCGGTCTCAAATGCCAGCGTAATCATTTCATGTGCAAGCTCGGAAGAAAGCCGGCCATCAGGCTGATATTCAGGAGAAAGTTCATAAAAACGCTCAAGATACTCCTTCTTGCCCGACAGCTCAAAGAGGTTAGCCGCTTCCTGATTACAGTCAATATTATTATAATTATCATCCCACAGATTACAACAAAGCGGCGTAGCGTCAAGCATTATCTGGGTACGCTCATCGGCCTCACGCATTTTGGCAAGACTGGCCTTCAATTCACGCAAATCACGTATATAGCCGGCAATAATATAGTTCTCGCGCCATTTTACACGAACAAGAGTAACCTCCGTCGGGATCGGTTCGCCATTAAGCTTTTGGTGCAACCACTCAAACCGGTGATACCCTTCCTTAAAGGCAAACATTATATTTTTAATTACATGCTCAGAGGAGAGTCTGCCGTCAGGCTGGTGTTCAGGAGAAAGCTCTTGGAAACGTTCCATAAACTCCTGTTTGCCGGATAATCCGAAAAGATTGGCAGACTCCATGTTGCAGTCAATAATACTATAATCCTCGTTCCAGAAACTACAACAAAGAGGTGTAGCGTCAAGCATTATCTGGGTACGCTCATCGGCCTCACGCATTTTGGCAAGACTGGCTTTCAATTCACGCAAATCACGGGTATAACCGGCAACGATATATGAATCACCGCGTTTTACACGTACAAGAGTTATCTCCGAGGGAACAGGTTCACCGTTAAGTTTTTGATGCATCCATTCAAATTTTTGATAGCCTGTCTCGAAGGCAAGCTTAATCTTTTCAGCGGCCAGCTCGGAAGAAAGCCGGCCATTAGGCTGGAATTCAGGAGAAAGTTCATGGAAACGCTCAAGATATTCCTGCTTGCCCGACAAGTCAAAAAGGTTGGCTGCTTCCTGATTACAGTCAATATTATTATAATTTTCATCCCAAAAATTACAGCAAAGCGGCGTAGCATCAAGCATTATCCGGGTGCGTTCATCGGCCTTGCGCATCTCGGCTAAAGTCGCCTTCAATTCGCGCAAATCACGCGTATAGCCAACGACGATATGCCTGTCTCCATATTCCACCCTGACAAGCGTTATTTCGGCAGGAATCTCCTCACCGCTCAGTTTCCGGTGCATCCACTCGAACCTCTGATAACCGGTCTCAAACGCCAGCGTTACCTTTTCGGAAGCAAGCTCGGAAGAAAGCCGGCCATTGGGCTGGAATTCAGGTGAAAGTTCATGAAAACGATCAAGGTATTCCTGCTTGCCGGAAAGATCAAAAAGCTTTGCCGCCTCCTGATTGCAGTCGATGTTATTATGGTTTTCATCCCAAAAATTACAGCAAAGCGGCGTAGCGTCAAGCATTATCCGGGTGCGTTCATCGGCCTTGCGCATCTCGGTCAACGTTGCCTTCAACTCACGAAGATCGCGCAATGTACCGACAACGATATACTTATCGCCACGCCGGACTCTGACAAGTGTTATCTCAGCGGGAATAAGCTCGCCGTCCAATTTCCGGTGCAAAAACTCAAATCTCTGGTATCCGGTTTCAAAAGCCTGCTTTATCTTCTCAAAAGCAAGCTCGGAAGAAAGCCGGCCATTGGGCTGATACTTAGGTGTAAGCTCCCCGAATCTCTCCAGAAACTCCTGTTTGCCGGACAGGCCGAACAATGTTATGGACGCTTCGTTACAATCTATATTATTATAGTTTTCATCCCACAGATTACAACAGAAAGGTATCGCATCAAGCATTATCCTCGTGCGCTCGTCGGCTTCCCTCATCTCAGCAAGAGTTGCCTTGAATTCACGCAGATCACGTGTATAACCAACAACGATATACTTACTGCCGTATTCAACTCTGACAAGCGTTATCTCAGCAGGAATCTGCTCGCCGTTAAGTTTTTGATGCATCCATTCAAATTTTTGATAGCCGGTCTCGAAGGCAAGCTTTATCTTCTCAGCGGCCAGATCGGAAGAAAGCCGGCCATTAGGCTGGAATTCAGGAGAAAGTTCATAAAAACGATCAAGATACTCCTGTTTACCGGACAAATCAAAAAGCTTAACAGCTTCCTGATTACAATCTATATTATTATAATTTTCATCCCAAAAATTACAGCAAAGAGGAGTCGCATCAAACATAATCCGCACACGCTCATCGGACTCGATCATTTCTGCAAGAGCCATACGGTGAAATTTACATTCGCTGATATCCTGAATTATACCGACAAGACGGTAATCAGACTCATCCGTAGATATTTTTTTTGCACAAAAGTAAACCCATCGCCAGTTTTTTTTTCTCTGATTCCATACCCGGAATCTGGTAACATAAATATCGGCAATGACATCAATGTCTCCCAATTCCAAAGAAATACGTTCCCGGTCGTCAATATGACAGTATCTCTGCAAAAACAGCTCCAATTCCATTAGGAGACTCTCATTATCGAAACCGAACATATATTCCAAAGGCAATTTTCCATATACTTCTATCATTTTCGAAGGAAAATCTATCCTGAAAAAACAAATTCTGCCGAGATCAAAAACCATTGGCAAAGCAAAACTCAGCAACTCTATATCGACCATAAAAAATTCTCCTTCAAAAAAGTTACAGAACTTTACTTCTTATAAAAAAATCAATATCCTCCAGATAAAAATAATATGACCGCATCATTCTTCCACGCGGTCATATTATTTAATAATTCAATACCCTATCAACAATTATTTAGAAATTTCACTCCAAAGCATTTCATCAGGGTTAGTCATTATCAGTCTTTTACCGTTTCTGGTAATAGAAATCAGGTAAAATTTGGGAAAAGAAGCGATTTTAGTCAATTCAGCTCCCGGCTGTCCCATCAAAACGTAAGCCGTCTTTGACTTGTCGTTCAAAGAAGTAAGAGCAATATGACCATCATTCAAAGCTTTGCCGTTAAGAACAATTCCTTCAAAAACAGCAACTTTTTTATCTCCGTTTTTCAATATAACCTTATCTTTTTTATCTGCAAGAATAGAGTACAAAACAGATTTTGTTGAAGGATTATAGTCAAGAAACTTAAGGCTCCCTTTAGCAGAATCAACAAGTCTGGCTTTTTCACCTTTTTTCATAAGGAATAAAAATTCCTCGGCGGCCGGAACAGATTTTAATGTAAAGCAAACCATATCATTGTCTACTACCGATATCTGGCCGCTGCTTAATCTCTTTTTATTCCCAAGCTCTGTCATGGCTTTATCACCGGCAACAAGCATTTCCTTTAATGAAATTGATTTTTCCAGCTTACCGGAAGGCGCTTTTACAAAAACAGAGATAATATCCTCCAATTTCTTGTCCTTTTTATCGCCGACAAATTTATAATCTTCAAGTACAGAACCGATAACCGTATTATTCACAAAAACAAGCGGAGATTTATCCGCAGGATTTCTAATTGCGATACCCGATTCATTCAACTTGGGATTTACATAACATTTTGACCACTTTCCGGACTCGATATCCAAAAACCAAAGAGCACTGGGATGAGCTGAAAAGGCCGCGGCATACTTGGCATCCGGGCTAACGGCCACTTGTCGGTTCTCAAATTTAAAGTCACATTTCCCGGATTTCAAAACTTTATTGCCAACAGGATCATAAAGAACCCATTCAAGATCCCTCGTCTTTTCTTTTGCATTCCTGACAAGCATAAAAATATTTCCCGTATCGGCAGCAACTGATATAAGCTTAGCATTTATCAGTTTTCCGCCAAGAGCCTGAGTCAAATTCTTAATGCCGATTCTACCTTTAGACTTCACTTTCTGAGCAAAAACATCCTGAGAAAAAATAAAGGCGGAAAAAAACAACAGAGCAGTCAAAGCCAACACCTTTAAACGCATATAAACCCTCCACTATCCAAAAATTAAATACTGAAAATCATAGCAACATCAAAAGAAATGCTTATTTTAGCTCTGGTTACCATGGATAAACCACAATGTCAAATACTTTCTCTTAACACTACAACGAACAGTTTTTAAAACTGTAGACACTGCAAACACAATATGCAAATTCAAAGTAGATTTTGCAACATCAAAACTGTATTGAAACGCCTGTGTAAGGGAGAATTAGTTATTGATTTGCTGCAGTAATATCGGAATTTTATTGTGTTCGCTGTAGTGTTAACTTAGTGACATTGAGGTAAGCCTATGCCAATTTTCAAAAATTTACAGTAATTGAATTATTATGAATTTTTGATGTTACAATATATAAAAAGCTGTCCCAATTGGAGCAGCTTTTTATATATCAAACCAATTGTCTTGCCAAACAGATTATTTTACGCTCGGCCACCAAGCCCACATGGTACGGGTCTGGCCGTCAGTTGTCTGATAGCTGCCGGCAAAATTCTTTTCCGATGTAGAAATTCTGGAGACCCCAAAGCTCTGAAGAGAATGGAGCTCTGAAGGCTGGCAGATACCATCACGGTTTGCATCAATCCAAAGTGCAAGGCCGCTGAGCTCTTCACCTTCTACCCAACCGTTTTTATCGGTGTCACAAAGTGTAGACAGTTTATCAAAACCGTTTGCATAACCGCCGAGGTTACCGAAAAGCTGGAGAACTGAGTCGACTCTGCCTTTTTCAGGCATTACAAGGAAAGCATCCGGATTGTCACTGACCCATTCGCAGGTTCTGGCTACTCCGTCGCCGGTGAAATCGAATTTAGAAACAAACTGTTGATAGAATTTAGGAGCATGCGGAAGCCATTCATTGTTGGCTACGGATATTTTGTTGTTGCCTTTAATATCAAGAATAAGCGGATCATACATTACTGTCGCCGATTCATTATTAGAAACATTCGTCGTTGTTACTTCATCATGTCCCTTAACTCTCTCAACAGTATTGGTAACCTGCTTAAGCTCACCGTCTTCATAAACATAAGAAACCTCGGTATCATAGGAAACGGAATCAATAACAAAAACAGTACTGGTAGAAGAACCGACAAATACCGTTCTATGAACATCGGCGACAACCCATGCGCTGGTATAGGTTCTGTCTACGATCCAACCGGCATTTGTTAAATCACTCAGATAATGATACATATTGCCAAAGGAAGGATGATAGTAATTTCCAAAAAGCGTCGTATATCCATAACCGTTGTAAGATGCATTATTTTCATATCTCACTTCATTATAAACATTTACCACTTTATTTACCGTCGCACCCTTTTCGGTAACCGTAGTTACATTCTTGCTCGACGAAGTCCTCGCACCCGTTGCCGCGAAGGAAGGTGCCGCCACCGACAGTGCCATCACCGATCCTATTAGAATTGCTAAAAACTTTTTCATCTTTAGTTAAACCCTCCTACTTTTTAATAAAATATTTCATACTTTTATTTTATTAAAAACATGTTAACAAGATATTACATATTTATTACGTTTATATATTATTTTTCATCATTTTCCGCTTAATACAATTAACTTAAACAATAAAACACTTAATATTAATATCATTACAGAAACAAACACAAATCAATCAATACAATCCGGCGGCAATAGCAATATTTCCGGCTTTATAGCAATCGAAAAAAAATAACAAACGTTTCATCATTAACTTCTATGGATACCCGACGGAGTTTCTCCTCATGAAAACGGGGGCCAGTATGGCACCATGGTCCCTTTTTCAAGGGCTACAGCAATCGAATCAATACGGAGTTTTTCCGGTTACCATAAACAGTTTTTTTATCAATCAAACTTTAACAAAAAGGAAGCTGTCGTGCTACAATGTCATTAAATTAGTATTTTTATAGCCGATTTTGACATCTTTCGCTCTCTCACCGAGGGCACAGAGAATAAATGCCAGTTAAAAACTCTCTGTGTTCTCCTCTTCTCTGTGAGAAACCATTTTTTCTTAACACTACAACGAACAGTTTTTTAAACTGTAGATACTGCGAACACAATATGCAAATTCAAAGTAGATTTTACAACATCAAAACGGTGTTGAAACGCCTGTGTAAGGGAGAATCAGTTATTAATTTGCTCGCAGTAATGTCGGAATTTTATTGTGTTCGCTGTAGTGTTAACTTAATGACATTGGCAGGGCTAACGGCGGCCCCTATCAAAAATAAAATATAATCAAAACCGGTAAAAGAGTCTACTTACAGTTTTCGGACAAATATTTATTAATTATTTTGGCAATGTCTTTCATTACGGCGTCCCGGAAAGACGGCTTGGAAAGTTTTTGAGCGTCCGACATATTGCTGATAAAAGCAGTTTCTATTATAACCGCAGGCATGCCCGTATTGCGAAGAACATAATAACCGGACCTTATTATGCCTCTGTGATTCAAATCAAGCTCCGGGCTGAGAAAGTCGCAGTCAAAATATTTTGCCAGCTCATGATCTATATCCTTAGTCCAGTAGACGGAAAAACCATTGACACTGGAAGATGTTGATGCATTACAGTGTACACTGAGAAATATGGAGGCATTATTAAGATTGGCAATATCCGCTCTTGCCTGCAGTTCCACCTTATCGGGAGAATATGCCCAGGATACGTCACGGTCGGTTTTTCTTGTGAAAATAACTTTCCAGCCATAGCTCTCAAGATATTTTGCCAATGCCAGTGACAGTTCCATGTTGATATATTTTTCGGAAATACCCAGACTTCTGTTACAGGCCCCGGCGTCACAGCCGCCGTGCCCGGGATCAATAACAACAATCGCTTTATTCTCAGGCGGTGCCGTCACACCGCTGCCGGTTGCCTCCGCCATTGAAGGCGGACCGTATTTAACGGAAAGCAGATAAGGATTTTTACCGGTTGTAAAAACAACCGGCACACTTTCCCCGGAAAAAGGAATCTTAATACGGACTACACCATAACTGCGGTTCATTTCAGAAATCTTTATTCCCGGAGAAAAAGAGGAAAGTTTTGCCATGTCTAATTTCTCTTCCGGCAAAGAAAGCATCGGCAGTTCAACAGTCATGTACTTGTTAGCCGGATCAATAACCCAAAAATATTGGAACGGACCGGATGCCGAAATATTAAGAACATTGTCCGAAGTCTCAATACTCCTGACCGACTCGGAGCGGTAGCTTGATTTCAACGGGAAGTCAGGCATAAACTCAACAATGGTATCCGATGAGGACGGTGCCGAATAAACACGGCCAATCCAGTTCCCGGGAAAATTTACACAAACCCTGAGATTGCCGGCTGAATCCGGTTCCATTTTCGATGAGATTTCAAAAAGATCGCCTGATCGAACAGTAAAGTCAGACGGAACGGTATCGGGAAAAACAATCTCCGCATACCCCTTGTCAATTATTGTTTTGGGGTTTACGGCCATAGAAGTTCTGTAAGTAACTCTAAACTGCCCTTGGGAATCATCGGCAATTATTTTGGTTACCGAGGAGTTAAAAGAGCAGGTATGCGAGTTCTCCGAAAAACTGCCGACAACAGCTCCGAACGCATCCAGCAGCTCTTCAAGAGGAACGAAAACCGTTCCTGAAGACGGATCTTTTATATATCCGCGCGGCTTTCTGATCTCCGCTCCACCCTTTTTATAACCGGTGGAATCTGATGTAAAATATATCTCACCGCTGTTGCCGATAATGGCAAGGGTATCTCCGGATGAAGACCATGAATAATTAAAAAACAAATCGCGCCTGAAAGCGGAAGCTGACGGCTCACAAACAGGTATATAAACCGACGAAAAATTCGCAGAAGGGCCGCGCAGTGCAAAGGGCAAACTCCACGACTTCGCACCGCTTTTCAAGACAAGCGGCGGCGTCTGAATATCAAACGGCGCATTCGCAGCAAAGAGGTTTAAGGGTAATATTAAGAACAAAAGAATAAACAATAGCTGTTTCATGGAAACCTCCCGATTTATTTTTTAAGTCTTTTTTCATAAGCTTTCAGAAAAGGCAGCCAGATACAGGAACTTATGAAAATATTAAATAAAAGCAGCAAAAAAGCCCTTGCATCCTGAGTGCAAAACGGAGCGCCAAGAAAAGCCGGCAAAACCCAGGGCACTTCAATAAACGGCCTTGTTATCCAGCCAAACTTAAAAACAAAAAAAGCAACAACTCCGCAAACAATAGGCGACAGTATAAAAGGCACTGCCAAAATGGGGTTGGCAACGACAGGAAGCCCGAATAACAATGGCTCATTAACATTAAATAAAGAAGGAACCAGCGAGACCTTGCCAATGCGTTTCATATGAGGATTTTTAAAAAAAAGCAGCATAAACGGAACAGGCAGCGTAGTACCGGCACCGCCAATCCAGACAAACCACTGATAAAAAGGATATGCCGTGATCGTCGGCAGCAATATTCCCGGAGCAGCCATATGCGCCTCAGTATTGATAAGCAGAAACTTCTGCCATAAGGCAAAAAAGACACCGTTAATAACGGAAATGCCATGCAGCCCGGCAAAGCCGAATATGTGCATAAAAAAATTAACGGCAGCAACACACCAGACCGTATCCCCAAGCTTCTCCATCGGCTTCATAAAAGAGATAAGCCCGCCGTATATATCTATTCCCCAGGTATATGCAATAAGCCATACAATAAAAGTAACGGTCAACAGCGGAACAAAACTTATAAAAGCTTCGGAAACAGCCGAAGGAATTTCCACCGATACCGTCTCTGAATTTTCACCGCCGTTCTCATCTTCAGTCTCGGAAGTTTTGTTTTCGGCCGCAGCTTTTCCACCAAAGATTTTTTCCCAAACGGACATTGTAACCCTGGAAATTTCAACGGTAATTATGCCGCACAAAATAGCCAGAAAAAGACCGTCTCCGCCAAGGGGTGAAATAGGCAGCACCCAAACGGCCTTTTCCGTTCCGGGAAGAGGTGCTTTAAAAACCTTCAGGGTCAGCAAAAAAGCGACAACAGAACCCATAGCCTGAGGCAAAACCGGAAGTTTATACTGTGATGCCAGCGAAGCAGCTACGGAAAATGTGACATAAAGCGACAACATACCCATTGTAAACCTGAACGGTATGAGAATGCTGGCTGAATTTTCGCTATACCATACCCCGAAAGAAGTCGATGCCAGCCATGGCAGATAATCCGCGATCACATCTTTTTGAGAACCCAGCAGCAAAAAAGTGCTGCCGACGAGAATGATAGGAATAGAGGCAATCATTCCGTCTCTCAAAGCAACCAAATGGCGTTGCTTTGCCATTAAAGCGAGACAATTGAATACTTTTTCCATTAACTTGTTTTTTTGGTGTGTCATATAGGCAAAACATTCCGGGATTCAAAAAATACAGAATTCAGAATTTTCATTAAAAATATTAAAAATCCTCCATAAAACAAAGCACCGGCAAGGAAAAAAGCGCCGGTTAAAATAAATAGTCCGGAGAAAAAACTATTGACGTATCCGCGCGCGCATATTAGTATTAACATAGGGGCTTTGTATTTAAAAATATTTCCTGCTGCTGCAGCAATAAATTACCAATGATTCATACCAAATACTCCCCAGGATAAACAGGTTCGGTAAACAATGAAATTCAGCTACTCAGAAAAAGTAATAAATAGCAGTATAAAGCTCGGGGCCATATTTACAGGATTTGGACTTCTTCTTATTATTACATTCCTTATATCAAGGTTTACTGCCGTAATCGCGGCAATATTCGGAGTTCCAATAACTATTTTTGCAATTCCGATGCTTCTTTCCGGATTTAACAGAAAAATAACAAATTATGAAATAGATCATAACGGCCTGAATATTTCCAATATCAACGGAATAAAAACTTTAATAAAATGGCGTGACATCACGAAAGTAAATGATACTCCCGGCACCGTTGTCATATACACTGCCCGCGGCAAGGAAGTTATATACAAAGATATTGAAAATATTGACGAGCTTTATTCGCAAATAGTAAGGCATATCTCTTCCGGAGTGCTGAAATCCAAAGCACAGCAGCCTAAGAAAAGCAAAAAAGAAAATAAAACCATTGAAATAGACAAACAGGAAACAGTTGAAGAAAAGCCTGTAGAAAAAAAGACCTCGGAATCCAGAAAACTGCTGGAACAGCTTCTTACATCCAGTAATTCCGACCGTCCGGCACAACCAAAAGTAATTGAAATAGACAAACAGGAACTGCAGAACGGTGCCGACCAGCTGTTGCAATCGCCAAAAAAATTCGACACCGTCAATGACGATGAAAAACTAAATGAAGCGAGCACTGAAGAAAAAATACCGCAGGAAGTTCTTCTGCCCCAAACGCCTGCTGATATTACCGGACAGGAAGGGGAAGATTCTACTCCGCCGCCGCCTGCATCAGGAAAAAAGAGCAAATTAATCAGTGCTTTTCTTACCGGTGCCATGGGTTCACCCAAATTATCAAAACAAACTCTGGTCATAACCGAATCGGCTATTGCATCAATAGCCGCCAAAAATCCGGAAGAAAGAAAAAGCGAGCTTCTAAGCAAGTATAAAAAACATTTGCCGGAAAATCAGGAAGAAAAAGTATCACTTTCATCATTGCTTAAAAATGAAGAAAAAGAACAACAGGAAAACGATAAAAACAATATCTTCAAAACTTTATCGGAAAATATCTCAGTTCGGGCAAATGATGCGGCCGTAAACGGGCATGACAATCCTTTTTCAGGCGTTGCGGATGATGAACAGGCAAAATATCATTCGGTATTCCCGGCTTTTGACAGAAATATAACAACAGTTGATGTTCCTGCCAACGATTATCAGGCCGCTAATATAGATGTAATACCGTTGGGAAAAAATCTCTCCGGAAAATCCGAAAGGCTTGAAAAATTATTTTCAGAACCGGAAACTGTGCAAACGGAAATGGACAAACCTGTCGGTTCAACGAGAATTTTGTCGATTGACTTATTAAATCCACTAAAGAAAAAGGCAGATCCGCCTGCAGCAGAGCCGGCCGTACAGCCGGAAATTCAAACAAATGAACCCAGGCATGAAATATTTGCCGGCCCGGACAGCAGGGTTGGTACCGCACCAAACCTTGATGATCTGCTGAGCAAAGTCGGTTCAACGGGCAAGCTTCCGAAATTTGATTCGGGAACCCTAAAAAATATGATAAAAATGGACTCAGGGAAACTTTCTCCCAAAGATTCCGTAAAAACCGATACCAATAACGACTCAGAAGAAGACAGTGAAGAATTCAGCACAACAAGAAGGCTGAGGCGTGAGGCATTGTCGGAAGAAACAAGAAAAAAAATGGAATTACATGTCTCAATAGGAGATAGTGTTATCGGCGGCCAGAAAGATAAAGAAGAAGAGGAAAAACCGATGGTTCTTTCTTCTCTTGATCAGGAAAAGAAAGAAGCCGCTGCTCCCGGACTTGACGATCTGCTGACCAAGCTTTCAAATACAGGAAAGCTGTCGTTGCCCAAATCCGGAGCGCTGAGAAAAGAAATCACAAGACACAGTAAAACAGAAGCACCAAAACAGGAGCAGTTATCTGACGGCAGTCCGTCGGAAATGCTTTCCGTATATCAAATGGGATTTAACGACAAAAAAACTCCGGAGCCTAAAACGTCTCAGGATTCCGGTCTGTTTCAAAAAGAACAAAGCATTCCCGAACTGGGACAGCTGCTCAATAATTTTGAACAGAAAACAGGCAAGCTTTCAATGGGAAGACCAAAGCCTAAAGCAACGGATGAAGACGTAATCAAAGCTCAGTCATCCCTTTTCGATAGAAATTAAAAAACCGGCTGCGAGTAAGCGCAAATCCAGCCGGTTTAATACAAATTATTAACAAGCCATCCCGGTGGTTCACTCAGGAATTCGAAGGCGGAACCAACGTCACAATCATAAAAATAACGGCAGCAAAGAATATTCCTATTGCCAAAACGGTGGCATATGATATTATAGCCCATTTAGTCCAGGCTGCCTGTACCTCGCGAAATTCTTCGACACCTTTAAAGGATCTATGTTTCCAAGCAAGTTCATTCCCTTTTAGCCCAAGATATATTGCAGGAGCAATAGCAAACAATCCGCATGACATGCATGAAACAATTAACAGAATAACTCCCCATAAGCTGCTGACCTGCATTAACCAAAGCCAGTTCAGCAAAAAAGCACCCCAGTTCCAACCCTCAAGTTCAGGCAAAAAAAATGGATCATTCCCTGAAGGAAGCCCGGATAAATTGGGAAAACCGGCATATGAATCCGCATCCCCAGTATCGTAACTATCCCGGATTTCACCCTGATTATCCATAAAGCAGAAACCTTTCTGTTCGGGTCTGCAACCCCTGATTCACACTAATATTTCTTGCCGATTCCACTATAAATAACAATAGCACACCATAAAAGCATAAAAAAGGCTACGCAGATCAGACTCAATGTCATTAAGTTAACACTACAACGAACAGTTTTAAAAACTGTAGACACTGCAAACACAATATGCAAATTCAAAGTAGATTTTGCAACATAAAAACTGTATTGAAACGCCTGTGTAAGGGAGAATTAGTTCTTGATTTGCTGCAGTAATATCGGAATTTTATTGTGTTCGCTGTAGTGTTAAGAAAAATCATTCTTGAATTATGACAGAAATCACGTAATTGATTCGCTCTACATGTCATTGCGAGCCTGTAAGGCGCGGCAATCCAGACATTTGTTTTTCTGGATTGCTTCGTCGGCAGCCTCCTCGCAATGACGAAAATGGTAAAAATCGAGATTTAAAACCTTAACTTAATGATATTGAGAGCAGACTACCCCCCAATAACACTCCAAACAGTCTGAACGGTGCGAAACTCATCAAAATCTTTAAAAAACCTGTATTTACAGGCAAGTTCATTGCCATTTAAACCCGCATATACAACAAGAACAATATATACAAAATAAAAACAACAAAAAAGCAACCGGCCACCATGGCTTTATAGACAGAAGCCAAATCCAGTTCAATAAAAAAGCTCCCCGGTTCCAACCGCCGATCTTTGAAAGTTCAGAAGAAGTATTGCCCGGCGAATATGCGGAAAAGCGATCTGACACACCGTCAAAATGACCTAATTCACTGCTGCTGAGCTGTGGAATACTCCGTTTCGAAGGCTCCCGCTCTCCAGCATATCATCCATAAACTACAAAAACCTCTCTATATAAATATTTTACAAACAACAATTCTGTCATAACATTTCTTTTCCTGCAGTAAAGAAGGAATGAAGTTCTCAATCAAAAATTATATATAGCTGCATAAAATTAAAATGATTCCGCAACAGTAAAATCAAAAACCGGTTTCAGGCGGTAATAAATCCTGATTTATTATCAGGGACAACATAATTAAGGGCTAAAATGAAATTAAAAATTGCCGTAATTTCAATAATATCAATAATAATGATAACCGCATGTTATTTTGTGTCGGTAAGGGTGGCATATGCAAAATCGGTCATAGAGGCGCGCAAATACCAGTTACAGGGAGATTTTTCAAAAGCTGCGCAATGTTATCAAAAGGCACTGCTTAAAGATCCGCAAAATTTCGAAATATACAAAGAGCTTGCTGAAATATACCGATTTCAGGACAACAAAACCGAATTAAAAAGCATTTTTGAAAAAGGTATAAAAATATGCCCCAACGACAAATGGTTTCTTATCCACAGTGCCGGTCTGGCTATCGATGAAAAAGATTACGGGAAAGCAGAGATATATCTTAAAAAAGCTATTGAACTTGGTAAAACAAATGGCAAGCTACTCTTCCTTTTGGGAAGGGTTCTTCAGGAACAGGACAAAAACCCGGAAGCCTTAAACACGTTTCAGGAGGCGATAAAATCAGGTTACAGCAAGTCAAGATGTTACTATAATATGGCCTGTATATATGAATACGGATTCAAAAATTACAGCGGCGCAGTAAAATATTATAATTTATACACCGAAGCAACCGGTGATAAAGGAAATAATATTTCAAAAAAAATGGAAAATTACTCGCTATGGATGGTTGGCCAAAGCCTTGAAGATGAAGGCCGTTATAAAGAAGCAGCGGTAGAATATGAAAAAAAACTCGCTGAAAACCCTGGAAACCTAGCTCTTATGTCAAGACTCGGACGGGCTTATAGAAAAAGCAACAACTTTCCCGAAAGCGAAAAAATATATATAAAAGCACTTAATATACATAAAAATAATTACTATATACTAAACAATCTCGGTTCGCTTTATTATGAAATAGAGCGTTATAATGATGCCGAAGCCTGTTGGTCGGATGCAATAAAGCAGGCTCCGGAAAAGCCAAACGCACACTACAATATAGCTGCACTGTACACTAAAAAGGGAAAATATGCCGATGCTGAAAAGGAATACCTAAAGGCCAAAAAACTTGGTTACAGCGAAGGTTTGGTCTATCTTCAGCTGTCGTATCTTAATGAAAAATATTTAAAGAATCAGGCAAAGGCAAATGACTACAGAAATAAATTTGTAAATTCTCCGGATTACCCGGAAATAAAAAAGACGATATTGAAAACGGGCGACCAGAGTAGTCCCGGCAAAAATATACAAAACCTGCCGGAAAAGAACACAACCGGCACAAATGAAGAAAATCACACTTCCACCGAACAGCAAGTGACCGGTGCCGCGGTAAATACTCCGCAGGAGCAATCCGATGAATAAACCGGCAGATTTACATACACACATTTGTCAAACCCCAATAAATGATATGTGCCGCTGCGCAAAAACAACCGGACTTTTCTATATGGGCATTTCCGAACATGTATACCAACTCTCGGAAACAAGAGCAATGCTGGGTGATTTTTTCCTTGAAGGACGTGTGTATGACACACAGGAATACCTGTCAATGCTGTCTGAAAGAGATAGTGAAGAACTGCGGATATTAAAAGGCGCGGAGCTTGATTATCTTCCGGGATTTACGCAAAAAGCATACGGCGTCATCGATAAGTACGGCCTTGATTATATAATAGGTTCAGTTCATGAACTGAACGGCTGGGACATACATGACAGCCGGCGGTTTCCGACAAAAAAAGCAGACACACTATGGGAAGAATATTTTAACACACAGATCGAGCTAATGCGGATATGCCATGTAGAAATAATCGCCCATCCCGTTAGAATGGCAATAACTGCACGAAATTTTCCGAAAAACGGAAAAAATATGATGGAATTGATGGTTCGCGAAGCGGTAAAACAAAATACGGCAATAGAAATTAATGCCAAAGACTGTATAATAGCCCCTGAACTTGTTCGGGAGTTGATAAATATCGGTAAAAGAAATAATGCAATCTTCACTTTAGGTTCCGACGCCCACATTCCTGAGGCGATATCCAGGGCGGATGGAATATTCAAACCAATACTGACAAAAGCAAACCCACTAACAGTCGCTGTTTTTATAAACAGAGAGCCGGTAATAATTTAAAGATTACCGGCTTCTATTATAAAAAAACAAACAATATTGAGAGGTTTGTAGAATGAAGCAGTCTGTAATAACAATAGCATCAAAAAATTATTTCTCACACGTAAGGACACTGATGGAATCACTTAAAGAACACAAGCCCGAGTGGGATCGGTTTGTCGTTCTGGTGGATAGATACACGGATGAAGAAAATGAAAGACCGCTTATCGAAAGAGAAGATCTGTATAAAATAATTTATCTGCATGAGTTGGCAATTGAACAGCTAACTGCGATGTCGTTTAATTATAATATACTGGAGTTAAACACCGCCGTAAAACCATGGGCTCTTGAACATCTGTTCAAAATAGGCTATGACACCGCTGTTTATCTTGATCCCGATATTTGCGTCTATGGCAATATGCCGGAAATCGACGAGGAACTTCGCGAAGCCGATAAAATAATTCTCACACCTCACTGTACACAGAGCATCCCTGATGGAAATATCTGCAATGAAAGATTGCTGATGCAGACAGGAGTCTACAATTTAGGATTTCTCGGCCTTTCAAAAGGCGAAAATATTATCAGCCTTCTCAAATGGTGGCAGTCTAAACTTGAAAATGAATGTAGGGAAAATATAAAGGAAGGGCTGTTCGTAGATCAGAAATGGATGGATCTCGCGCCATGCTTTTGCCAAAACGTAAAAATACTGCGCCACAGCGGCTATAACGCCGCCTATTGGAATCAAAGCGTTCTAAAAACTTCCGCAAAAGAAGACGGTATCTATTTTAACGGCCAAAAGCTGCAGTTCTTTCACTACAGTTATACCCGTTACTTAAATACCGATGATAGGCATATAAGGAAATTGCTGGAAGATTACATCCAAAAGCAGTTGAAAAACGACAAAAAATTGTATAAAAAAATGCCCTACGGCTTAGCCGTTTTCAATGACGGCACAAAAATATATGATTTCTTGCGTAAATCATACGTAGAAAATAAAAATAAATGGGATAAACGTTTCAGCGGCGATCCCTTTCAATATGGTGAAAGAATACTTGCAGAGACTGCTTTAAGCGGACAAAATAATCCGCTTCCGACAATCGCGATGATCTGCATATGGCAAATAAGACCGGATCTGCAGATTGCTTTTCCAGACCCGTATAAACACAACCTGATAGATTTCTGTGACTGGTTTTTGAATTCAGCGGAAAAAGAGTATAATATTTCCAAGTCCCTAATTGAAGACTGCAGTAAAAAATTAGAAGAAGTGAAAAACAATGCCGGCCAATACCATCTGCCCACAAAGGACGCAAAAAGTCTGGTAACAAAAACCAAAGAGCTGATGATGAAATACGCATTAAAACACCAACCAGTGTTGGTAAAAATGATACCACTGAAAATAAGAAAAAAACTATGGCAGGTATACAACAAATGGGGAACGCAGGTAAATCAGGGGATAGCAATAAGAAAAGGAGATTTTACGGAAGACTGCTTTGACATAAGAAAAAATATACTCAAGGCCCGCGACTCCAAAGACAAAGGAATAAATCTCTACTCATATATAAAGGGCGATTTTGGAATCGGAGAAACAGGCAGAAGTATTGCCAAAGCCCTGGATCCGGCAAAAATACCGTTTGACATCATTGACATCGGCATCAATATTCCGCATTGCAGTAAAAATAGCGACTGGGATCACAAGATTCATAAAACAGGAAGATATAATATAAATCTGGTTGTCGCCAATGCCGATGAATCCCTTAGAGTATACAGCTCGGGAGACTATGAAGGTCTTGATGGTAAATATAATATCGGCCTCTGGCACTGGGAACTTACCGATTTTCCTGCCGAGTGGATGAAAGCCTTCAATTTGTTCAATGAGATATGGACGTCATCAATATTTATTGCACAAACTTTCTCAGCCGTATCCCCAGGCACAGTTTTGACAATCCCTCATCCCATAGAATTAAATCCGCAGCCGGAAATGAGGAGAGATTACTTCAAGCTTCCTGAAGACAAATTTATATTTCTGTGCATGTATGACGTCTTCAGCATTCAATACAGAAAAAATCCCCATGGAGCAATAAACGCATTTAAAAAAGCATTTATCAACAAAAAAATAAAACCGTTGTTGCTGATAAAAATAAACAATGCCAGACATAATCTGGAAGAGCTTGAAGAACTCAAACTCCTTGCCGAAGAAAACGGCAATATCATGATAGTTGAAAAAACTCTCACCAGAACAGAACTGGCATCTTTAATCAACTGCATCGATGCGTTCGTTTCCCTGCACCGCTCTGAGGGTTTCGGTCTCGTTCCGGCAGAATCCATGTACCTTGGGAAACCGGTAGTCGCCACAGGCTGGTCGGGAAATATGGAATTTATGACCGTAGAAAATTCATGCCCTGTTGATTATGAGCTTGTAAAACTCAAAGAAAATTACGGACCTTATAAGGCGGGACAAACATGGGCCGAGCCAAATGAAGAGCATGCCGCGGAATACATGCGCCGGCTGGTAGCGGACCGCTCTTATTACAACAAAATAGCCGAAGCCGGAGAGAAAACCATTAAAACGGAATTTACCAAAGAGAGAGCCGGAAAAGTCATCCGCAGAAGACTGGAAGAGCTAGGACTCATATAAGGTCTTCCGGTTATCAGTCTAAGGGGATTTATATCGTGATTAAATCATTACACATCTCTAATATTGCTCCTGTTTACACATCGTAACATATCAACCAGGAATGGATTCCAATAGAAGTAAGATGGATCCCCGCCTGCGCGGGGATGACAAATTTGCAACGATAATTCCTCTAAAAAATAAAATCGTTCAAAGCAAGGTCAGGCCAGGAAGGTAATTTTGTTTTGAGCTAAGCGTAGGACAACTACGTGTGCGAAAAAGAAAATTAACCTGACGAAGCATCACCGCAGCTTTCAACGATTTTAATAGCGGTAGCTTCTGGCTAGCCCCTCTATCAACAACTCAAAACCGTCAATCATGCAAAAACAAAGCATTTTACACGGAAGTGAAAAGCCCATTGGTGAAAGCATAAACATACCCATGGACATTAGGCTGGCGGCTACAATCATATCAATACACAAAAACGGCAGGTAAATAATAAAACCTATATAAAAACCGGTTTTCATTTCACTGAGCATAAAAGCGGCAAGAAGCACAAAGAACGGCGGATTTTTTAACGATTTTTCCGGATTTTTAGGTTTTGAAAGAAGCACAAAAAGCTTAAGATCACTTACCCTGGTATTTTTCTGCATAAAAGACATTGCCGGAACTTTAAGCTTGGTCATAAACTGCTCATAGCTTATTTGTTTGTACATATACGGGGTAAGCACATTACGCTCTATTTCCGTAAAGACAGGTGCCATTATGAACAGTGTTACCATTAGTCCAAGGCCCGTCCAAACCTGCTTGGGAACTCCATGGTTGAGACCGATATTACTTTTCAAAAATGAGAGAATTATACTGACTCTTATAAAAGCGGTACAGCACACAAAAACATATGGGATTACAGTCAGCATCGTAAGATACAGCATTAACTGCAATCCCATCGGAACAGGCTCCCGTTCCAGTTGATCAAAGTCCAGATCTATTTTTGGTAAAGCCAAGCCTGAATCAAAGCCCTTCTGTGCAAAAACAGGGGCAGCAAAAGCCAGTAAAAATACTACGGCCACAAATAACAATTTAAGTGTAAATATGTTATTACGCAGTAATTTCATATCAAATATCCGTATTAAATACGATCTCTAAGGTAGGACTTAAGCATGTCCATACTTATACGTTCCTGTTTCATGGTATCGCGATCCCTTACGGTCACGGCGTTATCCTCAAGGCTCTGGAAATCGACTGTCACACAATACAGCGTTCCTATTTCATCCTGCCGGCGGTATCGTTTACCGATACTGCCGCGCTCATCATATTCGCAATGGGCTATTTCACGGCAGGAAGCATATACTTTTTCCGAGACTCCCATCAGTTCCTGTTTTTTGGAAAGGGGCAGAATTGCAAACTTAACCGGAGCAATCTCCTTGGCAAAACGCAGGACAATCCTTTTGTCTTCCTGTCCTTTGTCATTGGGAACATCTTCCTCATCATAAGCATCGACAAGGAAGGCGAGAGTCCCGCGATCCGCTCCTGCTGAGGGCTCGACGACATGAGGAAGATAATGCTCATTCCTCTCTTCATCAAAATAGGTAAGATTTTCACCGGAAGAATTCTGGTGACATTTTAAATCGTAGTCTGTTCTGTTGGCAATTCCCTCCAGCTCCGACCATCCCCAGGTGAAGTTATATTCAACATCCTTGCAACCCCTGGCATAATGGGCAAGTTCGTCGGGATCATGGGGTCTCAGCCTGAGGTTTTCACTTTTTATACCATATTTCAGATACCAGTTATATCTCTCCTGAACCCATCTGTCAAACCATTCGTCCGAGGTCTCCGGTGTGCAGAAAAATTCGATTTCCATTTGTTCGAATTCACGCGTCCTGAAGGTGAATTTTCCGGGAGTAATTTCATTCCGGAAAGATTTTCCTATCTGAGCAATTCCAAAAGGAAGCTTTTTTCTCATCGCCGTAACGACATTTTTAAAATTGACGAAAATACCCTGCGCAGTCTCCGGCCTCATATAAATAACAGCCGATTCATCCTCTACCGGACCCATAAAAGTCTTGAACATCAGATTAAACTGTCTTGCTTCGGTCAATTCACCGCCGCAGTCGGGGCAGACACTGGCCTGAAGTTCATCTTCCCTGAATCTGTGTTTACAGGATTTACAGTCAACCATAGGATCCTGAAAACAATCGACATGGCCTGAGGCATGCCATATCTGCGGATGCATCAATATCGACGAATCAAGGCCGCACATATCAGTTCTCAACTGTACATTATCTCTCCACCAGGCCTGTTTAACATTATTTTTCAAAAGAACACCTATAGGACCGTAATCCCAGCAGCTCCCCAATCCTCCGTATATCTCGGAACTTGGGAATACAATACCGCGTCTTTTGGCCAGCGATACAATTTTTTCCATCTTTTCGGTTCCTGTGTTCTTTCCCAATGTAGTAGCCATAAATTTCTATCAAAACTCCTTGCAAAAAATGTTAGTCTTATATAATAAGGCAAAATACAAAAGCGGCTTACATTGCCTGGACTTTACCGTCATTGAAAACCTTCAGTATTCTGGGGCTCAAAATAAGTTTTCTCAGAGCCTCAGCCGTTATTTCCGCGGAAAAAGCATTGATGATATAAAGATCATCCTTAATCTTTCCCCCCAGGGATTTCATCAGGGTCTTGTCGGCATCCTTAAGGCCGTCTTCAGTCTGAATAATCACTTTCAGCGGCTCATAATTTTCTTCTCTTAATTTTTGTGCGAGATCCGAATCAAGCTTTTCTCTTATAAGGGAATGTTCGTCCATAAAAATACAAACCTCTCTTCCTAAAATAAAGGCAAAATACCGGCCCCTTTTTATGCATTGGCAACATCTGGACAAAAAGCCTGCTTAGAGGCACCCAACTATTATATCACTCATCAAATATTGAAGTAAAGCACATTATAAATAAAAAAGAGGCTGTCGCTATCGCGATGGCCCCTAAAACATCGAATGAAAAATAACGGTCACTGAGCTCGGCCCGGAAAAACCGGCTTCGGCCGGTTCAAATATAATCGTAAAAATGGTGAAAAATTAAGAAAAGAATAGCAAGAGGCTATAACGTAAGCTATTTTTAACCATTTTTTGTTGTGCGAAGTGGGCCAGAAAGCCTCACACTTCACACAACAATCAAAGCCGACTGCTAGACCGTAAATATATGGTTGTGGCCTCCATGACCGTCGATCTCATCTTTGCCGCCGCCCATAAAGATTATATTATCGCTGCCGTGAGTAGCAATATAATCGTTGCCTTTACCGGAATATATTGTATTTTTACCGCCGCCGTCAAATCCTACCACCATTTGATTGTTTCCGTCACCGGCATTGATAAAGTTTTTACCGTCATGCACGATGATCTGATCCTCACCGCCGCCGCCAAAAATTCTGTTATTGCCGTTGCCGGCAGTGATAACATCGTTACCGTCTTTAGCATAAATTCTGTTATTGCCGTCGCCAACGTCTACACGGTCCTTGCCGTTTGTGCCGTAAATTCTGTTATCGCCGTCGCCCATATGAACTTCATTGTGGTAAGCATACTGCACGTATTTTGGATTATTATATTTATCACTAACTTCGGACTGATTGCTGCCGTAAACAACATTATTGCCGTCACCGCCGCTGATGTAATTCAGGCCTCTTCCGGCGGAAATAATATTGTCCCCGCCACCGACAACAATTTTATCATTGCCGGAACCGGTATAGATTTTATTATCACCCTTGCCGGCACGTACTTCATTATCGCCTTTGCCGCCCCTGATGACATTATTGCCGTCACCGGCGGAAATGAACAGCTTACTGGCCATTTTACTGCCGGAATAAATCCTGTTGTCACCGTTGCCGACTAAAACATCCTCAGCACCGCGGATAACATTATTGCCGTTGCCGGCCGCAACACGATAATTCGAGGAAATAATATTATTGCCGTTGCCGACAATAATCTCAGCCTTTGTTTTGGAAGTTTTTATGGTATTGTCGCCGTTACCTGCCTGTATGCCAATCTTATTTTTAAAATTGCGCGAAACGGATACGTTGTTATTGCCGTCACCGAGATTGAGGATAATCTCCTTGCTCTCCTGCGCGCTGTAAAGTGATTTTTTACCGTTAATAGTAACTGCTACGCGGCCGTCCTTATACTGGCTGACCTTTATATCGTCATTGCCGCCTGTCCCGTTGATCCAGACGAAACTGTCGCCTTTGGTTACTGCTGCAGAATCTTCTCCGGAAGATGCCAACGCAGCCGGATTTCTACCGGCAGTTTTTAATGAATCCCTGTTAACAGGTATATTTGCAAAACCCTGATTACCCAATGATGATATAGACATTATCAAGTTCTCCTTAAAGCATTATATTAATAAAATATTTTACAATAATTAAGCAAGTTTATAATAACATTAAAAACCATTTTCATCAATAAAATAATTTTTAATAAATTGTAAACAAATTAACTTAAAGTATCAAAACCGCCTTCTGGCCTGGATCCATAAATAAGTATCGCCCAGTGAGCCCTGCGACACTCTCACCAGCATCCCTCTTGAAAAACGGTATTCGATACCCCATAAATTTTCAAGCTGTCCCTGAGGAGTGGTTGCATACTCATACGTCAGTAAAAATCTGTCTTTTGCATCAAGAGACTTCGCCAGACGGACGGACATAGCACCTCCGTTGCGGAATTCAACGGAAACATCCGTAAGGCCGAAAGTGCGGCCAAGCTGATTGAGAATAGGGCGCATAACGCTAAACTCAAGCATGCTGTTCAATGCAATGTCATTTACAGCTCCGGCAAGCGCAAGATCCATTCCCACTGCCCTACTCTTATCGGAATAAATCATATTGCTGTTAAGAACTCCGCTGGCATTGGCTGTCGCCGAAAGAGGCAAATCAGAGTCAATCTTTATGTTCGGTTTATTTGCCGGACCGGTTATTGCAAGGTTTGCCGCATATTCTCCGAATCTGGCATCTCCGGAAATAACTATGTTAGGAATCATCCCCAGTCCGTCAAACCTGAGTCTGCCGTAATAAAGCTTGAAAGGAGTCGAAACGATAGGAATAACAATACTTCCTTTTGAAAGCAGGATATCACCTTTTATCAGCGGCTCGTCAAGGACTCCGGAAAAAGCCAGATTACCTTGAGCCTGGACCTGAGAACCCATAAATGTCGCCCATACATCATTCTGAACAGCCAAAGACATATCAAGAGCAGTTCCTCTGAAAAACTCAGGAACAGCATCTCTGAAAGTTCCTACCTTTCCCGATTTGGACGTAAACATTGCCGGAGAAAAGTTAAGTATGGAGTTTTTTACGGAAGTAGTCCCGGAAAGCTTCTTTCCTTCCTCATTAACGACAAAAGCACTGTCACAGTCAACAATCCCGGAAAAAAGCGTTTTTGCCGTAATCTGCAGATCTTTGCCTTTCAGCGAAAGATCCATTGATTTAAGCCCCATTTTTTCAAAATCGATAGTACCGCCCAAAGTAAACGACCCGGGCCCCATCGAACCGGAAACATTCTTTATGGATATGGTTTGATCTTTAAACAATACTTCGGCATTAATCGATTTAATCGGATTTTTCAAATATGAAGGTGTAACGACACCATCCTTGACAACAACTTTGCCGCTTATGGCTATATCGGGAAACATTCCCGTGATATCACAGTCGCCCAGCAAAGCAACACTGCTCTCTTTTTCTATCGGCAAAAACAGTGAGAGAATATTAAAGTTCTTGGCACTGAAATCGGATCTCAGCATCACGGCGTCGGTAATTTTGAAAAATCCGCCGTCCATGGAATAAGGAACCATACCCGACAGTCTTACTCTCTGGTTGGCATCTTCCGCTGAAACCAGCATTTTCAGAAGGCTTCCGTGTTCCGTTTTAAAACCTCCCTTAACAACACCGATAGAGGCTTCTCCGAGTTTGGCATCGGCGATTGAATACCTGCACGAAATATCAGGATAAGGCAGTTCGCCGACTACGGCTCCCGACAGATTGCATTTTCCGGCCAGTGAGAACTTTGCCGGCAAATGTAAAAAAGGCGAAATCAATGCCAGATCAAAATCCTTACTCTCCATTATCACCTTATCTCCGCCAATGCCGTCCATTTCTCCGGAAATATTCAAACTGCCGCCGGGAATTGACATATCGACAAGAATATCGGTCAAAAATGTATTCTTTTTCTCCAGATTGAAAATAAATTTATGAATTGGCATACCTGAGAACATACCGCCGGTAACCTCAAAGCCGATCTTTGCCGTAGAATCATGACCTTTGGCGGAAATTGAAAAATCGCCGTTTATTTCACCGCTGTAAGAATCGCTTTCTTTGAGAGTTGCCAGTGACATCAAAAAAGGCAAACTGCCGTTTTTGATAACCCCACTAATACCTACAGAATTAAATTCATTGGTTTTATTTTTGCCAAAACCAAGCATAGTAGACTGTAAAGCAGGCAGATCTTTTAAATCAAGGCTGCCGTTTAAAGAATAAACTTCACTGGCTCTGCTGATCCGGCACTCGCTGATATCAAGCACAGAACCTTTCAGGGAAAACAGTGCCTGGATACTGTCAAGACCGTGTCCCAAAAGATTGATACTGCCGGTTTTGAAAGATGCCGAAACGACCGGGTTCGATGTCTTTCCCGAAACTCTGATGATAAGATCCATATAACCGTTTGATTTACCGATCCATTTATGGAGAAAATCTATCGCATCACAGGGAATATCGGCAGTTGCAAAAGTAAGGTCCATCGTTCCGTCGGAGGCGATAGAACCGCTGCCTCTGAATTCTCCTTCGTCAAGCGTTATTGTAAAATCGTTAAGATAAAGCGTACTTTCAACAGTAGAAACGGTGGCCGCCACACTTTTTATCTTCTGACCGGCAATCATACATTCGCCGATATTCAAAGTTCCGTTCAAAACAGGTTTGCGCAGCGTCCCGGCAACATCTACATTGCCGCTGAATCGTCCTGAAACCGGGATATTGGAAAACGGAGAAAAGGCGATAAGCCGTTCCAGACCGGCATCTGATGCGGAAATTTTTATATTCAAAGGAGAATCCGGAGAAAAACCGGCACTGCCGTAACCGGAATAAACGCCGCTGCCGATACTAAGATTGAAGTTTTTCCAGGCTATCTGCGTCGGATCAAGACTGAACAATGAATTGAATGTAAGCTTCTCATTCATCCATACTCCATCGGGAATCTCGAAAAAACCTTTTACCATCGGCTTTCCCGAAACCATGCTGATATCACCCTCAAACCCGGCCACCGCCTGGAAATTATGCCACTTATCCATCGGCAGAAAGGATTTCACATCAACACCGCAGATGGGAGCAATATTCAGTGAACAGAGAATATAGTTAAGATCAAGATTATTGGCCGCCGTATGCAGCTTGAAGTCCTTACTTGCCGGATTCGCCGTGCCTTTAACATGCAGACTTCCCCTGTCTCCGGAAAAAGTCAATGATTTCAGGCTTACCAAAGATTTGGAAACAGTTGCATCCGCATAAAACCAGGAGACAGGGATACCGGAAACAAACATATCCCTGAAATCAGCGTATCCGGAAACATTCATTGCATTGAGATCACCGTTTAAAAGAAATTGACCTTCCTTTACCCCTCCGCTTACGACCGAAAACGGACTTGTTTTAGACGGCTTTATATCAAGATTATTGATTGTTGCATAAGAGATTATTCCGGGAACAGCATCAGCAGATAAAAAACCGCGCGAAAAAACCGAGGATTTTCCTGATGAGAGCAGGGCGTCCCAGAAGTATCCCATATCGCCGCCTCCCTCAACGCAACCTACAAGTTCCGAAGAAGAACCGACAAAAGGCAGGTCTGCCATTTTGGGAATCTTTGCCAGTTTTGAAGCGTCGATACCGGAAAGTTCAAAGTCAACATTAACTCCCGGTTTTTTAGCAATCAGAGCCGAACCGGAGGCGGCAAGAGAAAGTCCCGATTCAGAGCGGCCTTTGGCACTGAATCTTACGAAATCCTTATCGGCCGCCAAAGGCACATCAAGCGTATTAAATTTCAGTCCCGACATGCTGAGGTCATCAAACATAAGGTTACCGACCGCCACAGGGGAAGATGCCGAGCCCATCAACGCAAGTCCTCCGGATACACTGCCTGCTATTTCACTGTTAATCTCCGGTATTGCATAATTATTTGCGGCAACCGACATCTGGATCGCTCCGTTGGAAAGATCATACACGGCGTCTCCGCCAATATATCCCGAAGATTTGGCAAGCCTGGCGTCAGAAATGAACAGGGTTTTCTTATTGTAGAGAAAATCCGCACTTGTGGCTCCCAGATTCATCTTTTGCACGGCAACGCTGTCCATTCTCGCATTTCCAAAAACAACAGGATCTTTGATTGTTCCCAAAATGTTAAAATCACAGTAACCCGAACCTAAAGATAAATCCTTAACTATCCGGGGTGGAACTCCGGAAGCCTTTACATTCAAAAGAAGTTTCTGGGTTTCCGGCAAAATCCACCCAGATGCACTCAAAGAGCCGGAATCAAATAACAGCCGGGAATTTTTAACCTCCACATGTTTTTTGGATGCCGCAGCGGAAATGTTCCCGCTGAGAATATCGGTTCCGTTAAAAAATCCGTTATTCAGCGACAACAAGCAATCAAGTCTCGGATCCGCTATGGAGCCTTCCGCAGAAAATTTACCGGATAAAAATCCTTCAAGCTCGAATTCAGTATTCAGCCGCTCTTTAACAGCCGGCAGTTTGGCGATCCTGTTTAAAGACAAATTATCAAATTCAAAACTTACCGACAGATGGGGAGATTTAAAATTATAAATCTCTCCCCGGGACGAAAATTTTGCCCCCATCAGTGTTCCGGAAAATGAATCAATCTTTACGGCACCCGGATTAGCGGAAACTTCCGCTTTCAAATCAGTTACTGCCGACGGCACCATGGGAATTTTCACAGAGCCCCTGTCAAGCTTAAAAACAATTTCCGCAAAGATCAATTCCGGCAGATCATAAAAATTAGATGCCGAGCCTTTGGCAATAAAAGACACCGAAGATTCGCCGGCAACATATTTAACCCCGTAAGAGGAGGCCAGCATCTCAACCCATGGAGCCAAATTGAAATTGTCGGAGCCGCCGCGTAAATCGATAAACGGGGACTTAAAAGAGAATTTACCGTCAGCCGACCATTTATTGGCTGCCGGCAGTGATTCCTTTGCCCTGAAATGCAGCTCATACACACCGTTTTTCGCACATACCGCATCAAAAGCCACGTCTTTAATCTCAACTTCAATACGCTGTTTCAGGCTTTTATCAATAAAATGTATTTTGCCGCCGGACAGTTTTATCTTTGAAGAAAACCTGTCCAGCTTAACCGGAGGGCGCCCGGACGGCTTTAGAAGCGTGAGGATATTTATTTTACCGGCAGAGCTGCGCTTTATATAAAGCTCAGGTGAATCAATGACAATACTTTCGATGCCGGAAAGGGCATTAAAAATAATTTTCAGAGGATTTATTTTAACTTTAAGTTTTTTCAGATAAAGCAGTTTATTACCCGAGGAATCATAAACGGAGACGTTAGAGGCACTAAACGAAAAAGGATTAACAGATGTCTTTTCACTGTAATATTTGCCGTTGATACTTTTATTGATTGAAGACGAAATTAAAAGCGGAGCCGCAATAAACGCCGCCGAAAGCAATAATACCGCTATAATAAAAAACGATATAAAAAACCTTCTCATAATTTACCTATGTATTAAACATAGCGCCTCTCCTCGCAACAATCCCGGTTCCCAGCGCAACACATGCAAGCGGATCGTCCGCAATGCGCACAGGGACGCCGACGGCAAGAGCAATCAATCTGTCCAGCCCATCCAGCAATGCACCGCCGCCGGTCAAAACAATGCCGCGATCATAAATATCACCGGCCAACTCAGGCGGAGTGTTTTCCAAAACCTTTCTCAGCGACTCAAGTATAGTCCCGAGAGGTTCTTCCAGTGCCTGCGCAATATCATATTCGGTTATTTTAACTGTCGCCGGAAGACCGTTGATAAGATCCCTTCCGCGCAGTTCCGTAAATTTCTGCCTGTTTTTAGGATAAGCACTGCCGACAAGTATCTTAAGATCTTCAGCAGCCCGCTCACCGATCATCAGATTATAGTTTTTTCTTATATACCTGATGATTGCATCGTCTATTTTATTTCCGGCCACTTTTACCGAATCGCTGACAACAATTCCTCCAAGCGAAATAACGGCAATATCAGTCGTGCCGCCGCCAATATCGATAATCATATTCCCCACAGGCTGCTCAACGTCTATGCCGGCTCCAAGTGCGGCGGCCATCGGCTCCTCTATCAAAGCCGCTCTTTTGGCACCGGCGGAGAGAGAGGCCTCTATAACGGCCCTTCTTTCAACACTGGTTACCTCAGCCGGCACACAAACAACTACGGACGGACGGGAAATTTTTATTCCCCTGCTGCGGACACGGTTGATAAAATACTTAAGCATTACCTCGGTAATTTCATAATCGGCAATAACTCCGTCGCGTATAGGTCTGATGGCAACAATATTTGCCGGAGTCTTTCCCAGCATCTGCCGGGCCTGTTCGCCTACAGCAACAACTTTTTCGGTATTGCGGTCAATAGCAACAACAGAAGGTTCGGATAAAACAATACCGCGCCCCTCTATAAAAACAAGTACAGAGGCTGTTCCAAGATCAATTCCAAGAATCATTAACCCTCCGGATATCAGCTCCAATAGAGGAAAGAACCCTCTCGATCTCTTCATGCCCCCGGTCTATAAATTCCAGTCCGGTGATAACGGATTCTCCTTCAGCAACAAGGCAGGCAAGTATCAGCGCACCGCCGGCTCTTATATCATGAGCTTTAACAGGAGCTCCCGACAACTTGGAAACCCCTCTGATAATACACGTACGGTCGGATATAGACATATCCGCACCCAATCTCCGAAGCTCGTCAACATACATATAGCGCCGGTCAAAAATAGTTTCAACGACAACGCTTGTTCCTTTGGCAACCGCGGCAAGAGACGCGGCTATCGGCTGCAGGTCGGTAGGAAAACCGGGGTGCGGGGCTGATGAAACTTCTATCGGACGTATCGGCTGAGAATGCAGTGTTACATAATCGGAACCAACCGTCAGTATCTGTCCAGCCGCTTCCATTTTGGCTATAAATGCCTCAAGAAAATCAGGCCTGGTCCTTAATACGGTAACTTCTCCTGCGGTTATGGCAGCCGAAGTCAGATACAAACCGGTCAAAATCCGGTCAGGAATTATTTCATAAGAAGTACCGTGCAGCTCCTTTACACCTTCAACAGTGATAATACTGCTGCCGAAACCGGTTATCCTGGCCCCCATTTTATTCAAAAACATCGCCAAGTCAACAACTTCGGGCTCCATTGCCGCATTTTCAAGAACTGTTATTCCTTCTGCCAGCGTTGCCGCCATCATAGCATTTTTAGTCGTGCCGACACTCGTTTTGGGAAAAGACAGCTTCCTGCCGTGCAGCGAAGACGCCCACGCCTTCACATAGCCATGTTCATAAACAACATGGGCTCCCAAATCCCTGAATGCGTCAATATGCATATTTACCGGCCTGCTGCCAAGGTTACATCCTCCGGGAAGAGGAACCTGCGCCTCACCGAATCTCGCGATCAGAGGACCGGTTATATCAAAGGAAGCGTTCATTTTGCCGACAAGTTCATAGGAAGGATTTACTTTGTCAATAGACGATGCATTGATCAGCATTTCACCTTTGCCTTCAAACTCCACATGAGCGCCAAGACTTCGCAAAATGTCAGCCATTATCCAAACGTCGCTTATATTGGGAATGCGCTTCAAAAAAACGTCATCCTTCGTAAGAAGGCATGCCGCCATTATCGGAAGAGCCGCATTCTTAGCTCCTCCCGCTTCTATTTCCCCTTTAATGGGATTTCCGCCGTTTATCTTCAAATAAGGCAAAGTTACTGGCCTCCGCAAATATCAAATAGTATCATCAAACATTTTTTAGTTCTTTGAATTTTACGCATAGCATCAAATATTTTTATAAAAAAGTACGTTCCGTAAAAATGTATCCTATGCGGATTAAAATAAACATCCAATATAATATGATATCATCAAAACAGACGACACACAACAACAAATCGGTAACAAAACAACAACATGTAGCAAAAAGGGCACGACAGAGCGCGCCCGGACAAATAGTCGAAAAAATTCATCCAATTACAAATCGTGGCCATAGGTTTCGGCAATATGTATGCAAACCTTGGCCCTAAGCATTTTTATATAGTCATCATCGGTATCGCTTACACCGCTGCGTCCGGAAATAGCTTCCGACGCTTCCGTAAAAAGTTTCTTAGCAAGATCAACGTCTATCTCCTCCGGACGGTAGGCAAAAGCCACAGCTACGGTTACAACATTGCCGGAAATAGAGACAAAACCTTCGGACATCGCCCAGAGATGGCGTTCTTCACCGGCATTCAAACGGCATAACCCCGGACGGAGCATACCTATGAAAGGAGTATGGTTCGCCAGCACGCCGGTTTCGCCGTCCCATCCGGGCAAAAGCAGATAGTCCGCGTCTCCCGAGTAAACTTTTTCGTCCCTGGCTATTATGTCAACAACAAATTCCGACAAATGTACTCACCTCCAAAATCGCTGAAAAATGCGCGCGCAGTAATTCTAAGCTTATCTCCCGGCGCAATAATATTCCGCCCGTCTATACCTGTTTTAAACGATTTTACTTAAATAAAAACCAGCAGTTATTTAATCACGGACGCGCAATGCGCCCCCCTACGTAATCATAATTACACATAGCGTTGCCATCATTTTTTGACGGCAACGCTTTTTGCTATACCGTCAAGCATTTTTTCATATTTGCTAAAAACGTTTTTAGGACAATATGCCTGAATAACAAAATTTTTACCCTTGTAAAGAAAAGAATAGCATACCTGTATACAATCCTTGTCTTCAATCATTCCCCTTTTTATAGAACCGGCAGTTTTAAATTTTAGTCCTTTAATGTTACCGACATTAAAATCAGCATCGCTTATATATTTATGATTATCTTCGCGGGCAACATGCTTCATACCGTCTATAAACAGTTTTCTCATGTTAGGGTCTTTTTTTCTCAGACCATCCTCAACTTGCTTCATTACCTCTGCGTTAGGGTCATTAGGCTTCGAGTCTTCAATAATTACCGTGACAAAGTCCGTTTCCGATTTGAAGAAAGTATATTGATCATCACCATCAAAATTACCATCAAAATTATCCGGCAGTTTAAAACTCCAGCCGCCTTTGGTTTTAGCCGGTTTCAAAGTTTTTGAAACCGCATACTGCGTGATCATATTATTATCAACAACGATACTTCTAACGACACCGTCAAATATTTTTTCATATTTGCCGACAGATTTTTCCGGACATTTTGCCGTAATCATGATTGGAGAACCTTTATATACGCAGAGATACATCAATTCTATGACAGGTTTCTCTTTCTTTCCCGACAAACGCCCTTTCATTTTCAATCCCGGCTGACCATTGACGTCAAAATCAGAATCACTTATAAATTTATAAGACATATTTTGTTTTTTAAATTCTTCTTTTTTATTATTAATACATTCGGAAACAAGGCTTTTCTGGCTTTCCTTGCGGTCATATTTCATCAGCCAATACATTGACTTTAAAGGATGGTATTTACCGCCGGTCACCAATACAATACTGCTCTTGTCTTTTTCATTAGTAAAGGTGGAAGGGTCTTTAGGGGCTCTCTCAAATCCGTCGGGAATTGTAAATTTTGTCCAATAAACATCGACGGTTTTATCCGCGAATACCGGGCAGGAAATAATAAATGCTAAAACCAGTGCCATAACTATAGATGATAACCTCATGAAAGCTCCTTTTGTTTTTTTAAAAAGCGGAATGAATTTCCGCCCTTGCAAGGATAAAATAACAATTAAGTTCATATAAAACCAAAATCTGATTCGTTCAAACGGTTAGTCAGGCAAGGCAAATTCGGTTGAGACGAGTGAGGCGTAGATTCACTCAATGTCATTAAGTTAGTATTTTTCATAGCCTATTTTGACATCTTCGGATCTCTCACAGAGGGCACAGAGGCCACGGAGGATAAATGCCAGTTAAAACCTCTCTGAGTTCTCTTCTTCTCTGTGAGAAACCATTCTTGAATTATGAAAAAAATTACGTGATTAATTCGCTCCACTCGTCATTGTGAGCCTGTAAGGCGTGCAATCCAGGCAATTATTTTTCTGGATTGCTTGTCGGCAGCCTCCTCGCAATGACGAAAATGGTAAAAATCGAGATTTAAAACCTTAACTTAATGACATTGAGATTCACTACGCCGAACGAGCTAAACCGGATTTAACGCCGCATAACCAATTATTTTCAATGTTCAAAAATCTGATTCGTTCAAACGGTTAGTCAGGCAAGGCAACTCAACCGTAAAACGTTCAAAATGACGGAGATGCAAGAAAGGTCAGAGCGCGCCGAGCGAAGGCGTAGATTCACTACGTTGAGCGAGCAAGCGATAGACCTGACGCCGCAGATTCGTTATTTTCAACGTTTTAGACGGTTACGCCCATTTTCTCGGCATTACTAACAACCTCTTCAATAGTCCCGGTCATGTAGAAAGCCTGTTCAGGAAGATGATCCAATTTTCCTGACAGCAACTCCTTAAATCCCTTCACCGTGTCCGCCAGAGAAACATATCTTCCCGGTTTAGAAGTAAACGGTTCGGCAACAAACATCGGCTGTGAAAGGAATTTTTGCATTCTTCTTGCCCTGCCGACAATTATTTTATCGTCTTCGGAAAGCTCGTCAACACCCAAAATAGCGATAATGTCCTGCAGTTCCTTGTAGCGCTGCAGTACTTCCTGGACTTTTACGGCAACATAATAATGTTCATCACCGACAAAGCGCGGCTCCAAAATCCTTGAGGTAGAAGCCAGCGGATCCACCGCAGGATATATGCCCTGATCAACAATCTGCCTGCTGAGAACCGTTCTGGCGTCAAGATGAGAGAAAGTGGTTGCCACTGCCGGGTCGGTAATATCGTCCGCCGGCACATAAATGGCCTGTATGGAGGTAATTGATCCGCGTTTGGTTGAAGTTATACGCTCCTCAAGCTGTCCGACTTCGGTTGCCAGAGTCGGCTGATAACCAACTGCCGAGGTCATTCTGCCAAGCAGCGCCGAAACTTCGGAACCGGCAAGCACGAAACGGAATATATTGTCAATAAAGAACAAAACATCTCTGCCGCCCTCATCTCTGAAAGCTTCCGCCAGCGTTACTCCTACAAGACCAATCCTGAAGCGGACTCCAGGAGGCTCGTCCATCTGCCCGAATACAAGGGCAGTTTTATCAAGAACCCCGGTTCTTTTCATTTCCAGCCAGAGATCGTTTCCTTCTCTTGTCCTCTCTCCTACTCCGGCGAAAACGGAATAGCCGCCATGCTCTGCGGCGATATTGCGGATCATCTCCTGAATAAGAACCGTTTTCCCTACACCGGCCCCACCGAACAATCCTGTTTTGCCGCCTTTTGCGTAAGGTTCAAGCAAATCAATAACCTTAATACCGGTCTCAAAAATCTCGCTGACCGGAACCTGTTCCTCAAGCGGAGGCGCACTCCTGTGGATAGGATATCTTTTCTCCGCCGCGACAGGTCCAAGCCTGTCCGCCGGCTCGCCGACGACATTAAATAAACGGCCAAGCGTTTTCGTTCCCACCGGCACCGAAAGCGGTGATCCTGTCTTTACGACTTTCATTCCACGGTAAAGACCGTTGGTATTTCCCATCGCCAGGCATCTTACCTGATTATTGCCAAGATCACTCTCGACCTCAATGTAAAGCTTGCCTGCCGAATCTTCCTTATCTATAACGAGGGCTTCATAAAGCTTGGGGAGCTGTCCGTCCTCAAACTCGACATCAACAACAGATCCGATAATCTGTATAATACGCCCGTCTTTATTGTCACTCATAAAACCTCCTGTATTAAGCCCCCGGCTACTTCTTTATCTGAGCGGCAGCAGCAGATACTTCCAAAATCTCGGTAGTAATAGCAGCCTGTCTGGCCCGGAAATAGTTAAGACGAAGTTCTTCCGCCAGTTTTTCCGCATTGTCCGTTGCATTTGTCATTGCAACAATCCTGGCGGCATATTCCGCATAGCGGGCGGAAAGAAGAGTCGTCACCAAAATTTGTTTTAAAAGCATCGGCACGATCAACTCTACCGACTTTTCCAGAGACGGTTCAAAAACAAAACTTTCGTCCCCTGATTCGGAAACTTCGGCAACAAACGGCAAATACTGCTGTTCCGATATCGTGTAAGCGGATCTCGATTTAGCCGTTCCCGAAACTATATACAAAACATCAAAGACACCCTTGACAAAATCAGAGGAAAGCCTTGTGAAAAGCTCATCCGCAAAATCGTCATCCGGATTCCACGAAGACATTTTAAAGGCACATTCATATCCCCGCCTGTCAAAATGTTTCACTATTTTGGAGCCAATCACATAATTAAGCACATCGCAACCGTCGTTCTCAAATTTTCTTCTGAGCCTTTCGACATTTCTGATAATTGAATTATTATAAGCACCGCAAAGTCCTTTTTCACCGGTAACTGCCAGTATGGCTACTTTGGAATAATTACCGTCATCGTTCATCAACGGATGGGTAAAATCTCCCATTTGCCCGGAAATACTGCCCATAATCTTCTTAAGCTGTGCCGTATAAGGGCCGCGTGCACGGAGCAAAGATTCAACTTTATGAATCCTCGAAGAAGCAACCATTTTCATTGCTTTGGTGATTTGATGAATCGATTCCACACTTTTTATTCTGTTTTTAATCTCTTTGAGATTTCCCATATACTATTCCTTTACAAAAACGGGCAGAAACTTAGTCAGGCTTTCATCCAAAATTCCTTTTATTTCGTCATCAAGACGGTTATTTTTGGCAATACGTTCTTCCAAATCGGGATAATTGCTCTTCAGAAATACCAGATACTGATCCGCAAAGGTAGAAACATCCGACAGCTCAACATCGTCAAGAAAGCCATGAACCACGGCATAAAAAGTTATCACCTGATGTACAATCGGCAATGGCGAAAATTGCTTCTGTTTGAGGGTTTCGGTAATTCTTGCCCCTCTCGTAAGCTGAGCCTGACTGGCTGCATCAAGCTCGTCGGAACTGAATTTTGCAAACGACGAAAGCTCCCTGTACTGGGACAGCTCAAGGCGCAGAGGCCCCGTAACTTCCTTCATCGCCTTTGTCTGGGCGCTGCCGCCGACGCGGGAAACGGAAAGCCCGACATCCACGGCGGGGCGGACATTCTGATAAAACAAATCGGTATCCAGATAAATCTGACCGTCGGTAATTGAGATAACATTAGTGGGAATATATGCCGAAATATCCCCAAGCTGTGTTTCTATTATCGGCAGTGCCGTCATTGAGCCGCCGCCAAGTTCATCAGAAAGCTTGGCAGCCCTTTCAAGCAGCCTTGAATGAAGGAAGAAAACATCGCCCGGATAAGCCTCGCGGCCTGTAGGCCTGCGAAGCAAAAGCGAAAGTTCCCTGTAGGCAATGGCATGCTTGCTGAGATCGTCATAAACAATCAGCACATGCTTGCCGTTATACATAAACTCTTCTCCGATAGCACAGCCTGCGTAAGGAGCAACATACAGAAGAGCCGGAGGCTGATCCGCAGAGGCAGAAATAACCACCGTATATTTCATGGCATCGTTTGCCTCCAGAACAGATATCGTAGAGGCAACGGAATTGGCTTTCTGGCCTATTGCCACATAAATGCAAACAACGTCCTTACCCTTCTGATTGATTATCGTATCGATGCAAATTGCGGTTTTACCGGTCTGCCTGTCGCCAATAACCAGCTCTCGCTGTCCGCGGCCAATGGGAACCAAAGCATCAATAGCTTTTATACCGGTCTGCAGCGGTTCATCAACAGGTTTTCTGTCAACTACGCTCGGCGCGGATATCTCGATCGGCCTTCTCCTGGAAAATTTAATGGCCCCTTTGCCGTCAATCGGATTACCGATGGGATCGACAACACGGCCCAGCAAAGCTTCGCCTACGGGAACTTCAGCGACTTCCTGAGTTCTCCTGACGGGATCGCCTTCCTGAATACCGGAATCAGGCCCAAGAAGAACACATCCGATAGTATCAAGCTCAAGATTCATCACCATGCCGTAAATCCCGCCGGGAAATTCAAGAAGTTCTCCGGCTTTTGCCCCAGGCAGCCCGTAAACGGTGGCGATACTGTCTCCAACCTGGATCACACTGCCGACATCAACCTGTTCCAACTGAGGCTGGTATGTCTCTATTTCTTTCTTTAAAATACTGCTAATCTCTTCAGGTTTCAGCACTATATGATTCCTCCAAAAAAACTAAACTTACTCCTCTTGGGATAAAGCTGCGCCAATGTCTATCGGAGCATTTACAATTAACGACTTAAGCTCATCCATGCGCCGGTTAAGACTGCCGTCAATAATTTTGCCGTCAACCGTAACCACAACGCCTCCAAGCAGTGAAGCATCGACAATAAACTCCGACTCCACACTGGAACCCATCTTTTGGGAAAGGGCATTGTTCATGCGCGCTTTGCCAGCCGGCGACAACTCAACTGCAGTCCTGACTACAGAAGATATGACTCCCCTGTTAATCATTATCTGCTGATGATACATTTTTAGAACAAGAGCAAGATAACCGGCCCGACCCTTATCGATCAAAATCTTCACAAGGTTTAATACGGGAACATCAACATGAAGTTCAAAAACCTTTACCATTATATCTTTTTTAACACTGCGCAAAATAGAAGGGGATTTAAGTATTTTAGATAAAAACGAATTGGCATCCACAGTTGAAACAATAAGTTCCAACTGATGCTTCCATGCTTCTATTTTATTCTGCTCGCTGGCAACAAGAAAAAATGTCTGAGCATAGCGCAAGCCAACAGCTTCATCTAACATCGCCGGACTCCACCTTTTCTATAAAACTCACCACCATCTTTTGCTGCGTGTCGGAATCAAGCGAATCCTGAAGCAGCTTTCCGGCAATACTTACAGCCAAATCGCCTATTTGGGCATTGATCTCACGAAGCGCCGTTTCTTTCATGGAAACAGCTTCCTTCTCGGCTCTCTGTTTAATTCTGGCGGCCGAAGAATTGGCTTCGCCGAGAATATCTTTTTTCATGTTTTCACCATGAGTAACGGCATTGGCAATAAACTCAGCCGACGCCTCCTGAGCCTCTTTCATCTTCAGCTCATAATCCTTCTGAAGCTGCAGAGCGTCTTTTTTGATGGTGTCAGCATCGTCAATTTCTTTCTGGATTGCTTTACGGCGGGCATCGAGCTGGTTCATAACCGGCCCCATGCCAAACCTGACGATAACATAAGCAAAAATCAAAAAGTTGACACACTGTAAAAGAACTGTCCAAGCACTAATTTCCATAGTCTTAAAAACCTTTCAATGAATAACCCATTGATAATCTTATATTATTACAGCATTGCGCCCTGAGGACTTGCAAAAATGAGGATCAGCGCAAAAACGAGAGCAAAAATCACAATCGTTTCAAGAAATGCCAGACCAATCAACAGCAAAGTCTGAATCTTAGGCTGGGCTTCCGGATTACGACCGATCGCTTCCATAGCTTTTGACACTGAAAGTCCCTGTCCGACACCAACACCCAGAGCACCGAGACCAATAGCTACCCCGGCAGCCAACATCGCCAGTGAGAAAAACATTGCCTTGGGGAATGTCGGCGGAAGCGGACCGGAAGCGGACGCAGAGGGAGCGGCAGGCGCATGAGATACGGCAGAGCTTGATTCATCACTCTGGGCAAAAGCACACAGGGATAACGACATAACAAATAATGTCACCAAAAAAAATTTTCTCAACATAAAAAACCTCCCAAAACCAATTATTATTTTATGTATATTTAAAGAGCGCCTGCTCTTTAAAATCAAATTAATGCTCCATAGCCGTAGCTATGTAAGACATTGACAGCAAAGTAAACACAAACGCCTGCACGACGCAGGTCAAAACCGCAATAAACTGCAGCAGCAGCGGCAGCATATCGGCCACAAGAGCCAGCGGAGGCCATAAGGCAAAAGCGATCAACACAAGGCCGACAGTTACACCGGCAACAATATGCTCGCCGAGAATATTTCCCATAAGACGCATTGTCAGCGACAGAACTCTTGACAATTCTTCAATTATATTCAAAGTTATAAAGAAGGCACCCAGAACAGGCAATACTATTATATACGACCATTTAGGAAAAATAGGCATCAGATCCGGAAGCGGATGAAGATAATGCTTAAGATATGCAAGTCCGTTTTCACGGTAACCTACATACTGAAAAGTAAAGAAGGATACAAGCGCCAGTGCAAGCGTCGTATTGAGATCTCTTGTAGGCGGCATAGTAAGCACAATTCCGCCTACCTTAAACAAAGGCGGTATTAAACCCATTAAATTTGAAACGACGATAAAGATAAAGAAACTCAGGACAAAGGGCAGGTATTTGCGCATTCTCTCGCCGGCAAGGTTAATGGCTATATCGTCAAAAAAACCGATAAACATCTCAAGCGCAACCTGCAGTCTCCCCGGAACATACGATATAGCCCGGCGCACAAAACCGGAAAAAATGATCGCCGCCAGAATAAGCAACAAAGTGACGACAATGGTATCCCAGTGAACGCTATGCCCAAAAATTTCTTTATACTGATAGTGCAGCGGCTCGGAAGCAAGTTCGGATGTCGTATGCATCGCCTGATCCATATTGGCCATTAAATCTCACTTCCTTTCTTCATCCTGATAACGATAAAATAAACAAGAAAAAATATTATCCCTGCAAAAACGGAAAAAACATTGGCCTTAAAATAAAAAGCCGCCATAAGCAACAATATTATCAAAAGATATTTTACCGTAAAAAACAATATGCACGGAAAAAATTTTCTCTCTCCGGAAAGTATTGCAAAAACTATTTTCGAGGAAAAAAACATCGAAACATAACCTGCAAAAAAACCGGACAAAAAACCCAATAATATTTTAAGAATATCTAGTGACACAATAATATTACACTAATGCATTAATCTAATACAAAAAAGGATATTCGCCTTTATGGAGGCATAATCCTTTTTGTCAATGAACACCGTTAACAGCCTACTTCTTTTTCGAATCATCATCAAGCGCTTTGGAAAGCCTGGAAACCAGGCGGAATACAGTATAAAAAGCGCCGACAACACCAAGCACAAAACCTGTAAACAAAAAAGCAGGAAGAGTTCCTGCTTTGATATCTATAAAGTATCCTATCGCAGCAAAACCGACAATGGAAAAAACAAATACAAACCCCATGGAAGAAGCCTGGGCGAGTAAAGAAGCATTGAGCTTCCTTTCCTTAGACATTAACCCTCAAACGGGAGCGGCATATTTTTAGCAAGCCCCTTAAAATACAAAATCAGGTCGGCAATCCGCTTTGAAGCCTCACCGTCACCGTAAGGGTTCATAGCTTTTGACATTCGTTCATATTCGGCACTGTCCTTAAGTAAAAGCGAAGATTCCGAGTATATCTTATCAATATCGGTGCCCACAAGTTTTGCCGTACCGGCTCTGATACCTTCAGGCCGTTCGGTATTTTCTCTCAAAACCAAAACCGGTTTCCCCAGCGACGGAGCTTCCTCCTGAAGTCCGCCGGAATCGGTCAGCACAAAAAATGATTCTTTCATTAGCTTTATCATCACCGGGTAATCTACCGGTTCAAGCAGAATAACACGCTCCATGCTTTCCAGATGTTTAAAAACAACATCCCTGACAAGCGGGTTTTTATGGACGGAAAAAACTATTTCAATATCATCAAAGTCACGCACAAGTCTTTTGATTGCCTCACAGATATTTTCCATCGGGCGGCCAAGATTCTCGCGCCGGTGTGTTTCAACAAAGATTTTCCTGCAGCGAGGATTACCATTCTTTATCAGCTTTTCCGGAAGTTCTATATCCGGGTATTTCAAAATCAACTGCAAGGCGTCTACAACGGTATTACCGGTCAAATGTATCTGCTCACGCTGAACTCCGCAGGCAATCAGATTGTCGCAGGACTCCCTTGTCGGAGCAAAGTGCAGATCGGCAATGCTGGTAACAAGCCGCCGGTTCATCTCTTCCGGGAAAGGATTATACTTATTGTCTGTCCTCAGTCCGGCCTCAATATGCCCAACCGGTATTTTATGATAAAAAGCAGCCAGTGCAGCGACAAAAGCAGTAGAAGTGTCGCCCTGAACAAGAAGAATATCAGGCTTGTGTTCCTGCAAAACAGGCTCTATCTTACCGAGAACCCTGACAGTTATATCAGTAAGGGTTTGCTTGCTTTGCATAACATCAAGATCCACATCGGCTGACAGACCGAAAAGGGTCATTACCTGATCAAGCATTTCCCGGTGCTGTGCGGTTATCACGACAATCGGCTCTATTTCAGGCCTTGAAGCAAGTTCCTTGACTACCGGAGCCATTTTTATACCCTCAGGACGCGTCCCGAAAACACACATAACCTTAATTTTACTCATAGACAAATCCCCGTTTTCCTATATTTTCAAAACAATTTCAGACGTTATCCGGCATTTGTATAATAACAAATTGCAATAGCAGTAAGACCAAGAACGAGATTTATAACATAAATGATACATACGGCCTGTTTTTGGGTCAGCCCCAGACCAAGCAGCCGGTGATGTATATGTCCCTTATCCGGTTTGAATATCGGCTGACGGTTTTTAGCCCTTCTGATAATCGCCCAGGAAGTATCAATAATCGGCAGCCCCATTATCAAAAAGGGAATCAGCAGCGCAAAAGCAGTAGTTGTTTTCAAACCGCCGATAATCGAAGCGATCGCAAATACCATGCCGATAAAAAGACTGCCGGTATCGCCCATAAAAATTTTGGCCGGATTAAAATTATATTTTAAAAAGCCCAAGGCACTGCCAACCAGGATAATCATTATGCCGGCGACCAGAAAATGCCCTTTCATCAGTGCCACACAGACAAAAACAAGCGCAGAAATAGCGGAAACTCCGCCCAGCAGACCGTCAAGTCCGTCAAGCAAATTAACGGCGTTCATAATACCGGCCATCCAAAAAAGCGTTAACCCTATCCCCAGCCATTTAGGAAGATAAATAAGTGTTTCGCCAAACGGATTGCTGATGAATGTCATTGAAACGCCAAGCGGCATAATCACAAGTATCGACAGCAGTTGGCACAGAAGTTTTACTTTCGCCGGCATTGATTTCCAGTCGTCAATAAATCCTGTCAATGCGGCAAGAAAGCCGCCGATAACAAAAGCCTGTATAATATGCATATCCCGCGTAGGCAGCTCTATCTTATAAAAATAAAGCAAAACAAACCCCAGAACAACCGCCAGCATAAAGCTCAGGAATATAGCAATTCCACCACCATAGGCGACCGGCTGTTTATGCATTTTCCGTTCATCCGGTTTATCTACAAATCCTTTTTTCAAAGCAATTTTCATAACCAAAGGAGTTATCAGCAAACTGGATATAAGAGCAGTCAAAAAAAGAAAAAGATAAAAATATATCAAAAGAGTATCTTCCTTAATAGATTAATCCGCTGCACTTTATTACATTACCGTCCAACTGCCGCTCTTGAAGTTTTCATAGCGGCCGACAAACTCGGAAATCACCGACTCGGCTTTTTGCCTGTCATCACAGAAAGGATCTATTTTGCCAATTAATACCGGAGACAAAATACCTTCCTTCGCATAAAACTCAATTTTACGCTCAGAGTCGTTCTTTTTTATTATCAATTCATAAGGCATTGGACAGGCAAGCGTAACAGTCATATAATCAAGATTTTTCGGGATAAATCTCGTGTGACATTCGTTGACATAGCGCTGAATCAAATCGCTTAGCAAGTCATCAAGATTCGTTGACTTAAATTGCTGAACAGCTTCGGAAAAAAGAAAACCATCTGTCTTGCCGCAAGATGAAGGAGAATAACCAAGAAAACCCGTCAGACGCTTCTTAAATTCAGCCGCAGTCTGAATCCTTTCATCAGGATTCCATGCGAGGGCATCGAAAATGATGGCTTCAAGCTTGGGAGCAACGGTTCTGCCAAAATCGGCGAACGGGAAAAATTCAAAGTTTTCAGGGCGTTTACCGGACAATAGCTCATGCATTGTCGCACCGAGGGCATATATGTCGGATCTCGGTTCCGGTCTTCCGTACTGCTGCTCGGGAGGAGCATAGCCGGGAGTACCAATCCAAAAGCCTTCCTGAGGATTTGTCACTCTGGCTATTCCGAAATCGATCAGCATAATCTTCTGATCCGAATCCCGGAGCAAAAGATTGGATGGCTTTATGTCTCTATGGGCAAAGGGAATGTCAAGATTGTGAATGTATTCAAGAGCCTCACAGACTTCTATTGCGGTAATAACGATCCGGTGTTCATCAAGACCGGGCGTACCCTCGGCCTTTAATATCTGGGACATATCCCGTCCCTCTATATAGTCCATCACGAAGAAAAAGGAACGGTCATGCACAAAATGATCGGTAACCTGTGGTATATTGGGATGCCGCAACTCGCTCAAAACCTGTACTTCCGAAAGAAAGCGGTCGATGGATGTTCTCCGTTCGCTCTGGTCGGAAAAACTGTCAAGCATCTGCTTGAGAGCCATAGTCCTTGCTTCCATTTTTAAATCGGCAACCCTATAGACAGCCCCCATTCCACCGGCCTTAATAAGCTCCATAACACGGTAACGGCCATCGAGAACGGAACCCTCCCCAAGCCATTTTCCCTCTTCATTTACGCTATCGCCATCAAACATCGGTCACCCTCCGAATTATACAAAACAGGCAGATTAATTATTATGTCTTTGTTACATCTACTGCGACTTTGCGCATGAAACTTCGTGCGCAAAAATCTTTAAAACCTTTTGCCGACACCGACAACACACTGCTTGGAGTCAAACGTATCGCGCACACCGCCCATAAAGTAAAAACCGTTATTTATCACATATTTGCCGAGCAAATCAACTTTTACATCCGATGTGTTATATGCATCAACACTCAACTCAAAGTTCTTACCCAAAAAGGCGTCGGTACCCAAACCAACCTGAGAACGCACAACCCCGACCCTTGGCCTGAGAGCCCCGTAATTACGCCCATATTGGAAATTCACCAAATTGTTGGTGCCGATATCCTCGACACCCATTTTAAGCATCTGTTCACCTCTCGGAAGCAAATACATATTCGCGCTTCCGATGGAGTGGCCGCCCTTCGTATCCCAAAGCATATCAGCATCAAACTGCACAAGCCTTGAAGACTGGGAGTTCTTTCCGCCATCGGAATCGCCGAGAACCCCTCTGACTCTTTTGATTAATTTATTGGCTCCCTCCATCGTTTCCTTTGTTTCCTTGATAGTATCCTTTAAATTTTCTTTTACCTGAGGATCGGAGGTTATCGAGCGTACATCGGAAGCAATCCCGTTCAGCTCTGCCGTCAGTTTTGATATATTCTCAAGCGTGTCAAGTATCCCGTAACTGAATTTTTCATTGGAAACAAGTTCCTGAACAGACTGCATTGCCAGCTTCAAACTGCGCGATGTCGCGTCCACATTGGCAACTATATCATTAATGGAACCCTCATTTTTTTCGGCAATACGTTTTAGAGTCGAGGTCAGCACTTTTACATCCCCGCTCGCCGAAGCGACCATCGAGTCCACATTTTTCATAACAGAACCGGCATCATCAAGAACCGACACAAGGCGTCCTACCACCATATCAACGCTCTTGTCGGCCTTGGCGCTCAGCGAATTCAGATTGGAGGCAACTTCACTCATGCTCTTTACAGCCGTCTTAAGCTCAGTCTGAACAGCGGGATCGCCGACAATATTGTTAAGATTGGCAATCGTCGTCTGGAGTTCGGAAACGGCAGTTCTCGCCGATTGCATCAGCTCATCCATCGTTATCGGCGGAGTTCCCATGGCATAGTCGTCCTTCCAGGGCTTGCGCGAATCCTTGGCAGGAGACATATGCTTACCGGATTTGGGATGGATCTCCAGCCATTTATCCCCCATCAAATTTGTTGAAATCGAATAATATGAAGAAACCGTCAGAGGCTCTTTCTTATCTCTAATCAGCATGGTAACTCTTACTTTGTCAATAAGTTCTTTCGGTTCACTCTCCCCGATAATGGTGATATTGCCGACCTTTCCTACATTAACACCGGCTTTTAGCACCGGAGCGCCAATCTGCAGGCCGTTTACATTATCAAAAATAACATAATAAGGCGTTCCTTCGTCCTGCTTGTTTTTCCAAACTCCCATTTCCACGGTTATTATCCCAAGCAAAATAATAGCAACTACTACTACGGCTCCTACTTTGGCACTTGCACTGAATCCCATAAAACACCTCTCTCAAAACTAGTAAATACGGTAACCCCAAAACCGCATTAGAACTTAACCGGTCCGTCAGAACTGCCTTCCATGAACTGCCTGACGACAGAATCCTTACTGGAACGAAACTCTTCCGGCGAACCGTTGGCAATAAAATCCCCTTTATAAAGCAAAATAATCCTGTCGGCAATGGCATAGGCACTCTTTATATCATGAGTCACAACGACAGAAGTCACCTTTAAAGCCTTTTTTAAATTATTGACAAGGTCATTAATATTGCTAGACATAATGGGATCAAGACCCGATGTCGGCTCGTCATAAAGAATAAGCTCCGGAAGCGTCACAATTGCCCTGGCTATACTGGCACGCTTTTGCATACCTCCGGAAAGCTGCGACGGAAACTGATTTTCCGTCCCCTTTAAGTCAACCATCGCCAAAGCTTTTTTTACTCTCTCAACAATCTCAGGCTCCTTGATTTTCGTATTCTCACGCAGGCCAAAAGCAACATTGTCCATTATCGTCAGAGAATCAAAAAGGGCGGGAGACTGAAAAACCATACCTATTCTCCTCCTCAGGGCATCGAGACCGTGACCTTTTAAATTAAGTATACTCTCGCCGTTAATTAAAATATCACCATCGGTAGGCGTAAGCAAACCGATAATACAACGTATAAGGGTACTTTTCCCCGCTCCGGACAAACCCATCAGAGCAAGCGTCTCACCTTTATTCAGAGAGACGTTCACCCTGTTTAAAATGGTCCTATCTCCCCTTTTCAGCAAGAGATCCTTTACAACAAGAAAAGGGACATCTTTCTCAGCCATTACAGACAATATCCTTTTAAACAATAATCGGACCGCTCAAGTCAAACACGGTCCTCTAAAAAACTGCAAAACCTAAAGCGCAAACATCACTGCTGAAAGTATATAGTTGGTAATAAAAACCACAATGATCGAATAAACAACAGAGCCGGTAGTCGCAACACCAACGCCGGCGGCTCCGCCTTTGGTCTCAAGTCCCTGATAACAGCTGATCATCGCCACCTCGGCGGCAAAAAAGACCGATTTCAAAAGACCGAACCAAAAATCCTTCATCTCCAGCATGGACTTTATGCTGTCCACATAAACGCCGTAGCCGATTCCTGCCATAAGGTTGGCGACTACACCTCCGCCCAGAACGCCGGCTGCGCCGGCAAACAGCGTAAGCAGGGGAAACATGGCCAAACAAGCCAGCAGTCTCGGCAGAACAAGGTATTTTGAAGGACTCACGGCCATTACTTCCAGAGCATCAACCTGTTCGGTGACTTTCATCGAACCGATTTCGGCCGTAATAGCCGAACCGGCTCTTCCGGCGACAACGACCGCCGTCAGCATCGGACCAAGCTCCCTGCACATAGCAATCGCCACGCCACCGCCGACAAACTTGCCGAGACCGTATTTTACGGCAAGACCGGCAAGCTGAAGCGAAACAACGGCTCCGGTGAAAAAAGTCGTAATCAATACAATAAAAACAGAGTTTGCACCCAGAAGCGCCATCTGGTTGAGCGTAAGCTTAAAACGAATATCAAGGCGGAAAAACCACATTACCGTCTGAAAAAACAACAGTGTTATTCCGCCGATATATTCAAAAAAACCAATTGCCTTATTGCCTATTTGCTCAAAAAACTTAATCATATAACAATATCTCTACTATACTAAAGACTAATAATAAACGAAAAATCATTAAAACACAATCCCGCTACTTTTTAACTGCAGGTTTTGCCGCAGGAGCCTGGGTTTTAGTCGCAGGAGCGGCAGGTTTTGCCGCAGGAGCAGGAGTTAAAGAAGTATTTTTTCCTGTCGGAGGAGGCGGAGCAACACCCGGCTTCACTTCTTTATTTACGGCATCCATAGCTTTTACCAAAGATGCATTAACGGAATTCTGCTTATTAAGAGCCTCTTTCATGGCCTTGCCGAATTCACTCATGGTAAATTCATAGTTGGTAATGCTGGGTTTTACATTTCCTTTATCAAGAAGAGCCATAAAAGTCCTGAGGGCCGGGTGACGTTCAAGATACTCAAAATACTGGGGAGACAGCGTCACCTGCTTGTTGGACGGAAAAACCGGTATATCGACAACCATTTTTGATAACTGAGGAAACTCAACCAGATGATAAATAAGTCCCCAGGCCTGCTCAGCGTTTACCCCTGGCTTATTCATGACGGCAAAACTTGCAACATCAATGTCACCGGCAAATTTGCTTGTAATCGGCCATCTTACAACCTTCAGCTCAACGCCCTGCTTCTTGGCTTCCAAAATATCATTAGGAGTTCCAATAAACATCGCCGTCTTATATTTGTCTATATTTGACTTTCCATCAGGAGAAACTTTATGGGTATTCACCAGATCATACAAATAATACAGTGCCCTTTCGGCAAATTCACCGTTCAAACCCTCTGTTTCAGGATTATATGCGGCACCGCCGGCCTGAAGCAGAAAAATCTGGTAAAAATAAGCCAAATCTTTATCGGAATCGTTTACAGGGACATAGAAACCATAAATACCTTTTGCCGGGTCGCTGAGTTTGTCGGCGATCTCAAGAAGTTCTTTCCAGTTTGTCGGCGGCTTGGTTATTTTCTTTTCCTGAAACATCTTAGGGTTATACACAAGCGCCCTGTTGAAAGCAAAATATGGCATACTCCAAAGTTTTCCGTCATAGGTACAGGCATTCCATAAAGGTTTATATGTATCCATTTTGGCCACTACCTTAACGGCAGGAAGCATTGCATCCTCAACAGGAACCATTTTATCAGCAGCAATAAGCTCCTTTTGCCAGGAAGAGTCTATCAGGGCAATATCCGGAAGAGTCTCGGTAGGCTTTACCAGCGCACTATGCAATGCACTTCCGCTTTCGAACCTCTTCAAAGTTATTCCGATATTCGGGTGTTTTTCGCGGTAACTCTGGACAACGGTATTTAAAATCTCGCTCTGCTTTTCCGGAAGGAAATACCAGAACGTAATATTAAATGCATAGTCCTGAGAATATACGGCCGTTGACAGCAGATACACCATCAAAGCCACAGTTAAAAATAACTTTTTCATAAAATACCCCCTTAGATTTATAAAATAATATCAATGTTAAATTTCACAGCATAATACCTATTACTTCAGTCGGAACCTCCCTTTAAAGAAAGAGCAATACTGAAATCATTCGTTACCATCTTGCCGACAATACGGTAAGATCCGGGCTTAGCCGGAGAGCCATTCTGATTTTTTTGCATCCACCTTGCCGAAAAAACCTTCGTTCCTTCAGGAGGAATTATAATGGAGTGAGGCTTTTTATAGTTTTTTGCTTCTATAGAGGAACTCCATACCAGTGCCGGAACTTTAAAAAGTATCCAGTTTTCTTCCCTGTAAACAAGAAAGTCAACCTCAGACGAATAAGGGAAATTCAGTTCAACCGGCTTATCAGAGACATTCTTAACAACCATACTGACATCAATCGGCTGCCCCAGATTGTAAGAGGAACTTTCTTCACCATCAAAGAGCATCTTGAAGGAAAGATATCCCAACTGTTTCTTATCGGACGTTGCAAAAGGCTTTTCGTTATTCATAAAATAACGGACAACAAGAACAAAAGTTACAAGAATCATTACAATCAGTACAACAAAAACAACAGCTTCCTTTAACGGATTTCTTTCAACTTTTTTCAAAAATTTACGTCTGATCAACTGCTTTATTCATCCTGAAAAAAAGATTCTTTTGCAAAAAAACCGCATTATCCAACCCTTGACTATTCAACAAAAATAAGGTATATCCTTTATATAAGGATTTTATAAGCTAGAGCTGAGAGGCCTACAAAAATGGGGGTGAATTTCAGATGGCAGTAAACAAAAAAGTTTTCATTGCAGCCATTGTATTGATGTTGTCAGTTATTTTTCCGCTATGTGTCAATGCACAGACTTCCGCAGGCATGGTTGTAAAAAAAGAGGGCGGGCTGATAATAATTAATAAGGGACTGAGTGACGGCCTGAAAGAGGGACAGGAACTATATATAAAAAGAATAAACATGCCGATTGCGAAAATAAAAATAGCAAAAATCGAAGACTACTACTGCGGCGCGACAGAAGTTTCAGTAGAAAAGGATCAGGAAATAAAAATCGGCGATCAGGCCACGCTTGAGCAGCCTCCGAAAATAGCAGCTCAGACGGTGCAAAACAAAACCGCTGAAGAATTCCCCAAACAGTCGTCTTCATCCGCAAAAGCGGCACCGGATGCAAAAAGCCTGCAAAAAGCCGCTGAAGAAAAGGAAAAAGCCGAGCAGGCAAAAAAAGATGAAATTTCCAAGGACTATGTTTCAACTCTGGGCAAGTTCACGAAAGAAGTCACCTTTTCCACCAGAACAGGAACAACAATACTGCCCAGCCCCAGTAACATTGCATCGGGCCTGGGACTTTACAGCGTACTCCGCCATACAACAGGCTACACTTACAGAGATCCGTTTCTGCTTTTAAGCTTGATTAAAGGAACCGTAAAAGACCATCAGGCACCTCAGAGAAGCACGCATATGGACGCAAAAGTCACAATCGGACTCATTTATTACAGCAATGAGCTAATAAATTCACAGGCAAAATTCTTCGCTTCAAAAGACAACACCGAAGATGATCCGGTACAGGTAAAAGCAATCGCCGACGGCATAAAAAATCAGCTTGGAACTGATTTATATACGGTTTTCCAGGCCAAAATTGAAAACAGAAGCGAAACGGCAATGCAATTTGCTCCTTTCAAATGGAAAATGAGCATTATAACCGATGACGGACAACAGATAAAAGCCATAAAGTATGACGATTCTCTTGACAAAACAATCGGTCCGGGACAATCGGCCCAGGGATATATGTACTTCCCGCAGACAGACGCTATGGGAAATAAACTGACCGACTTAAAACTGAAAGTGAAGCTTGAGTCGATACTCAATAAAAAGACAGAAATAAAATGGTAAGCCCAAACACACGCCCGGCAGTTTCCGAATAATGATTATCAAGGAGCTGTCGCTGGCAAATTTCAGAAATATTGAGAAGGTGCATCTGGAACCTTCCTGCGGAATAAACTTGTTTGCAGGAGAAAATGCCCAGGGTAAAAGCAATCTGCTGGAAGCCCTCGTTCTCATTGCCACAGGCCGGTCTTTTAGAACCTCAAAAGACTGCGAAATGATTAAATGGGGTGAGAACACAGCTTCTGCCGGCGCCGTTGTCTGTGAAACAGACACGGAGTCATCAATAAAGCTTGTCCTGAACAACAGTTTACAATCCAAAAAAAGAATCTCAATAGACGGCAAACCGATCAAAAAACTCTCACAGTTCATCAACAAAGTGGACAGTGTCGTTTTTTCAAGAAATGACCTCAACCAGATATCCGGGCCTCCCCTGCTCAGAAGAAACTTCCTCGACCGAATGATATGCACAATCAACAGCTCATATCTTTTTGCCCTGCAAAGCTATTGTGCCGTAATAAAACAGAAAAACATCGCCTTAAAACAATATCCGGTAAAATCAGACTTAATAGACGTATTAAATCTGCAAATGGCACAATACGGGGCACGGATTATCCTCGAACGGAAATTTATAACCGGAAAACTGTCGGCTAATGCGGCGGAGCTCTATTCCTCGCTGTTCGGCAGCGGCGACATTCTGGAAATAGAGTACATTTCAGCCAACAGCATGAATCTAACCGGCGAAAAAGAGCTTTCTGAATATCTGATGAATAAATTCAAGTTATGCAAAAAAATTGAAATAGAAAGAAAAATGGCTCTTGAAGGTCCTCAAAGAGACGATTTGTTAATCAAAATAAATCATAAACCGCTGAAAGTATACGGCTCTCAGGGACAAAAAAGGTTTGCTTCGGTAGTCATAAAACTTTCTGAAGGGAAAGTTTACAACGAAATAAAAAAGAGAATCCCGATAATCTTCATGGATGACTGCTTTTCTGAAATAGATTCCGTCAGGAGAGGGTATCTATGGGATTATCTGAGCTCTCAAAAACAGGTCTTTCTCAGTGCAAATGACATACCTGAAAAAGGCTCTTTTTCCGTCTTCACAATAAAATCCGGGAAGGTCGAAAGCGTTGTTCATAAAACTTAGCAAAATACTGGATCAGCAAATATCAGAGAATCCGGACGACAGGGAGGTATTGCTTCTAAAACTGGCGGTTGCACAAAAATGGCCGGAATGCGTCGGCAAAGAGATAAACCGCAATACATCAATAAGCTCAATAAAGGACGGCATTCTTTTTGCCGCAACAACAAACGCCGTCTGGGCCTCACACCTCACCGCCCTTAAAAAAGAAATTCTCGACAAACTGAATTCGGCAATATTACCATACACCTTGAAAGACATCAGATTTAAACCGTCATACAAAATAAAAGCTCAATATCAGGAAAAAAAATCCGAAAGAAAATTAATCCGCCTTACTGCAGAGGAGCAGGATTTTATAGAAGTTGCAGCGGCTGAAATAAAAGATCGGGAAATGAGAGACACCGTCAAAAGTATCATCGAAAAAGACCTGATTTGGCAAAAAGAAAAGCTCGAAAACGGCGGCGGAATATGCTCCGTCTGCAAATCCGTGTTCAGCAAAAAAGGGATATGTCTTTCCTGCAAACGCAAACCCCGCACCAAAATCAATTGATTTTCTTTTTTCGAAATTGGATTTCGTGCAGGCAGGTTCCAAGGGCCGTCTCACGACAAACTAGAGCAGTTTGCAATGAGCTGTCATACTTCTGCCAAACAACCGACATCGGCCAATCCATAAAATACTGGTTCGCCGCGCTGCGCGTGCGATGACGGCTACGCCGTCTTTTCCAAAAATGTTTACCGGATTTTAGTGACATACAAAATGCAAATTGATCTAACAAAAAGCGAGAGCAGGCTAAACCCAACTCTCGCTTTTTGTCATAAATACAGGTAATCTCTGCACCCCTATCGTTCTACTCGGCAAATTCGGAAAAATACTTTTCCTCAATATATTTGCCGATAATAGGCAAAGAATAGAAAGCACCGTTCCAGACTCTGGAAGCACAGAAAAGAAGAAAGCCGAATACGGAAACAACAAAAAGTCCTATTGCGGAAAAAATTGCTATGGAAATACACCCCTGTGTCATATAAGAGTCATTTCTGGCTATCAGCGACTCAGAGGCAGACTCGGAAACAGATGTGGACTGCCCGGGGGTATCGCGCATAATATCTGATACCGAGGGAGCGCTCCTGAACAGAAAGGCAGAGATAATAAGGGCAAAAAGAGCAAAAGCCGTAACAATTGCGCCTACAGCAATTCCCTGCATGGCATGAAAGCGCACAAACGGCTCATTTTTCTTATCACTAAGTAAAATATACGGACCCATCAAAGGCCAAAAAGGATATGCCATTGCCGCGATCATACTGTCCTGAGGTTCAAGAGGAGGTAAAAGTTTCATCTCAATAATTCCAGTCTGAGCTAATTTAGCCTGGCAGTATTCTTTCCGGAGCCTGAAAGGTAAGGAGCGGGATCTGTCTGGACTCCTGAAGCAAGAACTTCATAATGAAGATGCGGACCTGTAGAAACACCGGTGGAGCCTACTCTCGCTATTATCTGACCTTTTCTGACAAAATCCCCGTTCTTGGCTACAAGAACCGAACAGTGACCGTAGAGAGTCTGCAGGCCATTACCATGATCAACTTTCACGCAATAACCGTATCCGGACATGTATCCGCTATCGACAACCACTCCGGCCGCGGCGGAATAAATAGGTTCACCGTAAGGCGCGGCAATATCTATTCCCGAATGATATCTTACATAACCATACACCGGATGAAGCCTAAAGCCAAAATCCGAAGAAATATAACCGTCTGCAGGCCATATGGAAGGCATAGCATTTAAAGCACGCTGTCTTCTTTCAAGCTCTTCCTTATATTCAATAGCCTTTTTCTCAATAACATTTACTTCTTTTTCACTTGTATCTATTTTTTTATGGAGCAGGGCTGTCTGACTGGCCATGTTTTTATAAATAAGAGCACTTCTGTTTGCCTTAATTACACGATGTGCGGGCTGATCATTAGTTGCCACTTTTTTATTTTTAAGACCGACTATCTGACGTACTTCGGAATTTTTCTGCTCTATATCCCTGAGTTTTTCGGCAAGTTCAAGATTCTGGCGATCAACAAGGCCGGCCATTTGCTGTTTTTCAGCCTGAAGCTTCTCTATATAAAGAGTCTGCTGATCATTTGCTTCCTTAAGAGCCTGAAGACGCATTTCGTTCGCTCTGAGCTTGGTGTTATAATCTTTGGCCATAAAAACAAAAATACATAATACAGCACATAAAAACACCATAATATGCATTGGTTTTATTTTAATGACAACAGATTTTTTTGAATGTTCGGTTACGAATCGCAATGTCCAGGATTTCTTCAGAAAAGCTTTGTGTTTTCTAGCAGAACTCATGCTTCAATGCCTCCAAGATTTTTGCCGAAACAGATAATTAGAAAAAATCAAAATAAATTTAGAAGTCCGGAAATGTAGCAGGTTATGTCTGTTAGCAGATTTTCAGCACCGTATACTTTAAAAGAACAATTGTGCACTTGCCTTCGAAACGCCACTTACTTAACATCGTTACTGAAGCAGCCAGCTCCGACCGGGTAAATCCGCGGCACATAGTAAAACCTATTTACCGCTGCTTCCTTCCGGACCTGACGGGGTTCATAAGCTACCATTGCGCAGAGCCCAGACATCAACACCGCTTACCTCAGGCAGCCTGTAAAAGCAGTTATCGCTCCTCCGACAAGCATTCAGCCCCGATATAGCGTTCAGGTTCAAGGGTCCGCAACCACCCCCACCTAGCACAAAAGATCTGCGGAAAAAAAGTGGCGGAGAGAGTGGGATTCGAACCCACGAGACGCTATAAACGTCTACACGATTTCCAGTCGTGCGCCTTCAACCGGACTCAGCCATCTCTCCGAAACTAATATATAATACAAAAAATAAAGAGAAAAGTCAATAGCGCCATTGAAAACATCCAGGATTCACGCATGAGACTTACCTTGTCTGCCAACAGACATTTTAATAAGTTTTCATAGTTACATGAGACTCATCCCTTCCCGCCGACTGCTTTTTTGAGGATTTATGCATAAAAAGTTATTACACCAGTCAGATTTTCCCTTAAGCCTTTGATCAAGAGAGTCCCTGCAAAAATTAAGTTAAGGCCTTAATCGTCCGTCTTTCGCCATCCTTGTCTTTGAGAGGAGTCTACAGCGAAGCAATCCAGCAAAACAAATGCCCGAACGGCCACGCCTTACAGGCTGGCGATTAACTGGCAGGACGAATTAATCACCTGATTTTTGTCACAATTTAGACGCAGTTCTCATAACTTAATGATATTGACAAAAAAAAGACGGATCTTTCAATCCGCCTTTTTTATCATTCCCGTAACCTGTAGATTACTTGCTGGCTACTTTGTGAAGCTCAGCGGCGCTCGGCCACCAATCCCACATTTTCTGGGTTTTGCCGTTCATTTCGAAAGAACTGACAAATGCTTTGTGGTTTGTGTTAATGGAGGTTATGCCCAGAGAGTTGCACGACTTTACTTCGCCGGCGTCAGCTTTACCGTTTCTGTTTGCATCCTGCCAAACTGCGAGTTTGTTAAGGTTGTCGCCTCTTACGACGCCGTCTTTGTCAGCATAGAGAGAGAGTTTCTCATAACCGGTTTCATATCCGCCGGCTGTTCCGAAAAGACAGCTCATATCTACCGTTCCGTCGGCTTTAGGAGCTACGAGCAGACCATCGTTGGCCCCAACCCATTCCATAGCGATTTCAAAACCGTCGCCGTAGAAATCAGTTACTATCGTATTTTTCAGGTCAACACTTTTATGGGGCATATACTGACCGTTTGAAGCTTCAAGAACTCCCTTGCCGGTGATATCAAGAACTATAGGGGAGATTGATTTTACGATTGAAAGGTTGTAGATATCGACACTTTCACGGTTGATGACTTCATTGGTAATTTTTGTCAGAACACCGTCTACATAGCCGTATGATACTTCAACTTCAGATGTTTCCGAAGAGAAAGTTGTTTTGTTGTCGTTATAGAACTTGCTGATGGCACTTTCATTTCTTACGATAATATTGTGATCGAGATCGAACTGAGAACCGTAGGTGGCAAGCTGAATTCCCTGAGGAGTTTTTATTGAAAGCGATCTGCCGGGAACGATTGACGTATTGTTGGCAACATTTACGATATCATCCCAGTAATCGATCGTATCAATGTTAAGACCATCGACTCCGCCATATGCCCAACCGGTATATTCATACTGGCCGGAACCGTTGAAAAGCTGAATCCTGTCACCGGAACTCATCGCCTTAAAATATGCCACGGCAATTTCATTGGCTACGGACGGCAGCAAATTATTCAGGTTTGCATTATTGCTGCTGAGGTAATTCAGAAGTTCCTGGGAAAATACGATGTTTGGAGAGTATATATAGTTGAAAATCTGAACGGCAGAGCCCTGTTCGGTTCTAATCGACATGTTGTAGAGCGAAGAGTTGGTTTCTTTTACGACGGTTGTGCCTTTTGATTCGCCGCCAAGTCTGATACTGGTAGCAGCATCGACTGATGATGCGAGAGAAAGCGCCATAACTCCTGCGGCCAGTATACTTATTATTTTTTTCATATTTTTACTACCCCCGTCTTTATTAAATTTTGCTGAAAATAAAACTTTCTAAAATCATAATACTCCTCAAATGTTACATAATTGTTAACAAATATTGACAATTTCGTCTTAATTGTAAACTTTATTAACAAATGATAAACTAATGATGAAAATTTGTTAATAAAATAAAAAAATCAACGGTATATCAAAAAAGGGATGCGGAAATCCCGCATCCCTTTTTTGATATACCGGCAAAGGATATTAATACATATCCATTCCGCCGCCCATTCCGCCCATAGGCATTTGCGGGGCTGCGGCTGCTTTCTTTTCAGGTTTCTCGGCAATAAGCGTCTCTGTTGTGAGCATCATTGCAGCAATACTTGCAGCATTTTGGAGCGAAGATCTTGTGACTTTAACAGGATCCACTACACCTGCTTTAAACATGTCGGAAAACTGGTCTCTAAGCGCATCATAACCCTGACCGTCTTCAAGTGTTTTTACCTTTTCGACGATTACGGAACCCTCTTTACCGGCATTATTGGCAATCTGGCGGAGCGGCTCTTCAAGAGCTTTCTTAACGATATTGATACCAATAAGTTCTTCGCCTACCATTCCCTCCGTACCGATATGTTTGAGGATGTTGAGAAATGCCGTACCGCCGCCGGCAACAACGCCTTCTTCGACTGCAGCTCTTGTTGCAGAGAGAGCGTCTTCCATTCTGTGCTTTTTCTCTTTGAGCTCGGTCTCTGTTGCGGCACCGACTTTAATTACAGCTACGCCGCCAACGAGTTTGGCAAGCCTTTCCTGGAGTTTTTCCCTGTCATAGTCGGAATCAGTTCCTTCTATCTGGCGTCTAATCTGCTCAATTCTTCCCTTGATATCGGTATCTTTGCCTTCACCTTCAACGATTGTCGTCTCATCTTTGGAAACTTTTACCATATCGGCGCTTCCAAGCATATCAATCGTAACGCTGTCAAGCTTGATTCCGAGATCATCGGTAATAACCTGGCCACCGGTAAGAACGGCGATATCTTTAAGCATCTCTTTTCTTCTGTCGCCAAAGCCGGGGGCTTTTACGGCAACGGCCTGGAATGTACCGCGGAGTCTGTTAACAACGAGAGTTGCAAGGGCTTCACCGTCTACATCTTCAGCAATTATTACCAGGGGTCTCTGGAGCTGAACAACTTTTTCAAGGATCGGCAGAAGATCGGCAATGGCAGATATCTTCTTCTCACAAATAAGAATATAAGGTTTTTTCAGATCGGCAACCATCTTTTCGGAATCAGTCACAAAGTAAGGGGAAATATAGCCCTTGTCAAACTGCATTCCTTCAGTGTGTTCAAGCAGTGTGGAAATACTTTTGGACTCTTCAACGGTAATAACGCCGTCTTTACCGACTTTTTCCATCGCATCGGCAATCATCGAACCGATTTCAGGATCATTGTTTGCAGATATTGTGGCTACTTCCGCAATCACGGATTTTTTCTCCACAGGTTTAGCAATCTTCTTAAGCTCTGCGACTGCTTTTTCAACGGCTTTCTCAATACCGCGCTTAATAAACAGCGGATTGGCGCCGCCGGTTACATTCTTCATTCCCTCGCAAATCATTGCCTGAGCAAGAACCGTAGCTGTTGTGGTGCCGTCACCGGCGATATCATTCGTCTTGGAAGCAACTTCTTTTACGAGCTGGGCGCCCATATTTTCAAAAGCATCTTCAAGCTCAATTTCCTTAGCGATGGTAACGCCGTCATTTGTAATTGTCGGTGAACCGAACTTCTTATCAATAACAACGTTTCTGCCGCGCGGGCCGAGAGTAACCTTTACAGCATTTGCCAACTGGTTTGCTCCTTTTTCAAGGGCCTTTCTGGCATCAAGATCATAAAGTAACATTTTTACAGACATTATTAACTAATCCTCCTAACGATAACATAAAATGTGGTACAAACCAAATAAATCAAAAATTAACCCAAAATACCGAGAATTTCACTTTCTTTTACGATTAAATAATCCTCACCGTCAATTTTTATCTCTGTTCCGGAATATTTTCCGTAAAGAACCTTGTCCCCTACTTTTACTTCCATATTAAGCTTTGTTCCGTTGTCAAGAATTCTGCCGTTGCCGATAGCAACAACTTCACCCTGCTGCGGTTTCTCTTTAGCCGTGTCGGGAAGTATAACCCCACCCCTTGTCATAGCTTCCTGAGGAAGAGCCTTAACAATGACTCTGTCTCCAAGAGGTCTTACATTTACATTAGCCATAAAATTTCTACCTCCTAAAAAATACATATTATTTAGTATGAATTTATTTTTTAGCAATCAAGTGGTTAAATTGCCAAATATATTTTTAATACAAAAAACGATAAAAATCAACCTCCAATTTTATACATATTTCTTCATTTATCTCATTTTAAATTTAATTACCTGCGTTTACCTTGTTTTTTAGCAATCTCAGTCTGAGATTGCTAAAAAAATAAAACCTCTGTTTTGCAGAGGTTTTATGTATTATTCGAAAAAACGACAAAATTCAGGCCACTTTGGAAGAATCCGACTTAACCGGCTCAGGACTCTTAGCCACTTCAGCCGCCGGTTGAGCAGCATTGCTTTTAGGCGACGTATCCGCAGCAGTATTGGAAGCGGCCGCAGGCGGGGCCGGCGAGGCTTCACTCTTGGCAGGCGTTGCCGCCTGACCGGAATTACTTCCGTGAGTATAATCGTTCTTATGAAACCCGCTGCCCTTAAAAATAACTGCCACAGGACTCATGATCCGCTCCATATGCCCGTGGCATACTTCACACAACCTTTCGGAATTATCGGTTGATTTATGTATTATTTCTGAATCCTGTCCGCATTTACTACATCTATAACAGTAAATAGGCATACCAGTACGGCTCCTTTCTATAAATAAAAATATCAGTATAACAAAAATCTTCAGCTATTTTTTTCTGAGGCTTTTGGCAACGCCATTGAAAACATCCGCGTAAATGCCGTAAATATCCGCCGGACATACACAGTTTATATTATAAAGCTTTCCGGCAATAATAAAAATATACTGCTCGAACATTATCTCGGCCTTAACATCACCAAGTAAAGCCTTGCCCTTGAGCAGAATTCCGGAATAACCGCCGGCACTAAAGTCCGTATAAGAAGAAAGCTCGTATGCCGGAATCTCCTCCTTAATTCCCGCGACAATGATATCCACGATCGCTTTTTTGGCCTCGTCCGAACTCAGGTCCATTTCTTCGCTTAAATCTTCCGTAATAATATTCATATAGACATTTTTAGACTCAACAGAAAAGGAAAGCGGGTCTCCGGCGGCTTTAAACTCGGAAGGAACAGTCACCAACATGCCTCCGGGAAGCGAAATATTACCGGCGGCAAATACCGGAGCAGACATTAATGCCAGCAAAAAAGCAATCAAAGTATAAAAAAGTTTCATAAAACAGTCCTTTCAAAAAATACTTGCGCTCTAAAGCAAGATAAACGAAAAGCAATTCTTCGCCTGAAAAAAATAGTCCTTCATAATGAAAAGGGACAGCAATATTGAAACGGATACAATCTTTTACCCGCCGGCGGCACTATATTGTATAGTATGGTGCTATGGACTATAATATTATACACCAAAGCTCAATATTTTCAAATCACCAAAAATAAAAAATTACCAAACACCTGTGATTTACAAAACAGGTATTTAAAAATAATTTAAAGGAGGAACAACGGCCATGTTAAAAGTGCAAAACATAAAAAAAATACTTCTGGCGACATTAATTTTACTCTCATTCTGTGTCCCGAAGCCTTCATTCGCGATTTCAGAGCGTGAGGAAATAGAGATAGGACGGCAGTCTGCCTACAAAGTCGAAAGTCAATACGGCCTGTGGAACGACAGTGCCTCTCTTGACCGCATAAACAGAATCGGCCATGCGATTGCGCAAATAAGCGACAGGCCGAACCTGCCGTATACATTCAAAGCTCTTAACACCGACAAAGTAAATGCTCTTGCCTGTCCCGGCGGATTCATATATGTGACAAAAGGCCTGTTAAAGGATGTAACGGATGACGAGCTTTCATTCGTACTCAGCCATGAAATAGCTCACGCCGCCAAAAGACACAGCGCCAAACAAATAGAGAAGGATCAGGCGACAACGACAGGACTGCTGATACTAAGCTCATTTCTGAACAAAGGAAGAATATCCCAGGGAAGCCTCAATACCGTGGCGGCTGTAAGTACCGTTCTAAGCTCCGGATATTCAAGAGAAGACGAACGCGACGCCGATATAACCGGATGCCACTATATGGTTAAAGCTCTCGGGGCAAATCCCCGGGCTGCTGTTACTTTTATGCATAAGCTGAAAAAAACAGGCGGAGAAATGCCGGAGTTCATGAATTCAATTATCGGCGACCACCCGACTACGGATGACCGCATAAAAACGCTTGAAGAAGAGTGCCGGAAGATGGGATATTAAAAATGGATAAATTTAAACTGACAGCGCCTTTTCCACCCGGAGGAGACCAGATAGATGCGATCGGCAAACTGACCAAAGGGCTTGAAGAAGGACTGCCCTGTCAGACATTAATGGGTGTTACCGGTTCCGGCAAAACATTTACAATGGCCAACATAATTGCCAATGTCAACAGGCCGACACTTGTAGTCTCCCACAACAAGACTCTGGCAGCCCAGCTTGCCGCCGAATTCAGGGAGTTTTTTCCTAAAAACAGTGTCGAATATTTCGTAAGTTATTATGATTATTATCAGCCGGAAGCATATCTTTCGGCATCGGATACATTTATTGAAAAGGACTGTTCCATAAACTCCGAAATAGACCGTCTGCGCCACAGTGCCACACAGGCGCTTCTCGAACGCCGGGATGTGGTAATCGTGGCCAGCGTGTCCTGCATCTACGGCCTCGGCTCTCCGGAAGATTATAAGGCCTCATCGGTACTCGTAAAAACGGGTTCTGAGATAAGGCGTGAATTCCTGCTCAGAAAACTCATCCAGATGCAGTTTAACGTCAACAGAGTGACGCTTGAACGCGGTAATTTCCGCATGAAAGGCGAAGTGCTGGAATTATTTCCGGTCGACGGTGAACATGCCCTGAGAATAAGTTTCTGGGGAGACGAAGTTGAATCAATCGTAACGTACGATCCTCTGACCGGCGAAATAAAAGGCAAGCCGAAGCATATTGTAATATATCCGGCAAAACACTTCGTAACTCCGGAGGATAAACTCCTCAAAGCCTGCTTGCTTATAGAAGATGAGCTGAAAGTTCAGATCGACTATTTTATGTCGCAAAACAAGCTCCTTGAAGCCGAGAGGATAAAGCTGAGGACAAATTACGATTTAGAAATGCTGCGTGAAATCGGTTACTGCCAGGGCGTTGAAAACTATTCCCGCCATCTGACCGGCAGGTCGGAAGGGCAGACTCCCTACACGCTCCTTGACTATTTCCCGGATGATTTCCTGACAATAATAGACGAGTCGCATGTCACCATACCGCAGCTAAAAGCCATGCACCATGGCGACAGATCCCGTAAAGACAGTCTTGTTTCTTACGGTTTCCGGCTGCCTTCGGCATATGACAACAGACCGCTGAGGCTTGATGAATTCGAATTCGGAACCGGACAGATAATATACGTCTCGGCAACGCCGGGTCCATACGAACTGTCCCGCAGCCCCAAGCCGGTTGAACAGATTATACGACCGACCGGGCTTCTGGATCCGGAAATATCAATACGTCCGGCAAACAATCAGGTAAAAGATCTTATCAGTGAGGTTACGGCAAGAGCTGAAAGAAAAGAACGGACCCTTGTAACGACGCTCACTAAAAAAATGGCGGAAGATCTGGCCGCACACATGGATGAAATCGGCATTAAAGTCAGGTATCTCCATTCCGAAATAGAAACGCTCGACAGAATAAAAATTCTTCAGGAACTAAGGCTCGGCGTATTCGACTGCCTTGTCGGGATCAATCTCTTAAGAGAGGGACTTGATCTGCCGGAAGTGTCCCTGGTGGCAATTTTAGACGCCGACAAAGAGGGATTCCTCAGGTCTGAAACATCGCTTATCCAGACGATCGGCAGGGCCGCCAGAAACTCGTCGGGAACCGTGATTATGTACGCGGAAAATATTACCGACTCCATGCAGAGGGCGATGGACGAAACAAACAGAAGGCGTGAAATCCAGGCTGAATACAATAAGGAACACAACATTGTTCCCGAGACCATCAAAAAAGCCGTCAAGGATATACTTGACGAGTTTTCCGTAGGAGAAACGTCATACGCTTACTTTGGAACGTCCGATATGTCCAAAAAGGAACTGCAAAAAGGAATCGAAAAGCTCGAAACAATGATGAAGGAAGCTGCTAAAAACCTGGAATTCGAAAAGGCTGCCGCATACAGGGATGAGATGCTTTCATTCAAAAAAGAGCTGGCAAAAAGAGACGATATTTTGCTTCCCGAAACCTTATGTTAGCTCAATAAAAGGATTTTTGGAATTTGCATAGAATCATATAAAGCACCACAATAAAAGATATCTATATCTTGAAATTATCTTGAAATTTGGGAGGTTATGTTTGAAATTTTTACTAACCGTTGTAATGTTTGCAGTAATGGTCATAGCTCCATGCAGCAATGTTTGGGCACAGCAGACAGAAGCAACAAAAGAAGCCGAAATACCGGCAGCGGTAATAATCGGCGGCGATTCTTCGGAATCAACTTCTTTGAACGGATCGGTAACAGAAAACAGGGACAGCCTGAGACGCCGTGCGAAAATGTCCGCCAGAGGCGGAATGATCGCCAATACCGCAAAAAAATATATCGGAGTTCCTTACAGATGGTCTGGAACCACAGCATCCGGGTTTGACTGTTCGGGATTTGTTATGGCGGTATACGCAAAAAGCGGAATCAATATAAAAAGGCTTGCAGATGAACAGTTTTACAGCGGTCAAAGAATAAAAAAGGAAGATTTGGTTATCGGCGATCTCGTATTTTTCGAGACATATACATCAGGCATAAGCCATGTAGGCATATATGTCGGTGAAAACCGGTTCATACACTCTTCCAGCAGTCGGGGAGTCATAATAGACAGCCTTGACGATCCTTACTACAAAGTAAGATACCGCGGTGCGTGCAGATACTAGTTCTGACGGACACGCGAATCATAAACGAATAATGCCCCGGTATAGATATTATCGGGGCATTATTCGTTTATAGGGAGAAAAAAATGCAACAGAAAACGGCTACAACCGGACAATCGGGGTATGACATGCTGCTGCTGTTTATAGAGCCGTTCATTACAACCTCGTCAATATCATACAGTCTCGGCATGCTTTCAATTGCGACATTTTTAAAACACAATAATATCAGCGTAAAATATCTTAATTATGTGAGCCTCGCTGATTTTGAATTCAGCGAAAAAGAAGCTCTCTTTAAGGATTATGCCCCAAAAATAATAGGCTTCAGCCTCAATTCCGACAACTACTTTAACAACCTCAATGTAATAAAAACTTTAAAAAAATGGCTGCCGGAAACGGTTATTCTTGCCGGCGGGCCGCTGGTATGCATACAAAAAGAAAAAATACTGCAGGAACCGCTGTTTGATCTGGCGATCTACGGTGAAGGTGAGTATCCTTCCCTTGAACTATGCCGGACAATTATAAACGGAACTGAAAACTTTGCTTCAATAGACGGCCTTATCTACAGGCAAAACGGTTTGATTACAGTAAATAAAAGGCGGGAAGAAATAAAAAATCTGGACGAACTTCCGCCGGTAGACTATTCGCTGACTCACACCGGCAGCGAAGTGGCTTACAGTTCCGGAAGAGGGTGCCCGTTTGCCTGTTCATTCTGCAGTAAAATCCATTCAAAAAGCTACAGATACCTGTCTTCGGAAAGAGTCGTAACGGATATACTGAATCTGGTGACAAAACACGGCGCATCATATATAAAAATAGTAGACGACACATTTCTGGCCAACACACAAAGAACAATTGAAATCTGCAGCAGGCTTACGGAAATAAGAAATGAACTCCACCTTGATTTCGGTTTCTTTTGCGAATCAAGGGCAGACACCATCTGCCGTCACCCGCAGCTTATTCCAATATTGAAAAAAGCCGGGTTAAAAAGAATACAAATAGGCATTGAAACCGGCAATCAGGAAATTTTGGATATCTACAACAAACAAACAACCCTCTCGCAGATAGAGGAATCAATAAAAATAACGGCGCAGGACCCGCCGGTAAACATTGTCGGAAATATTATTTTGGGCGGACCGTTTGAAACGGAAAAAACGTTCGGAAAAACCGCGGATTTCGTGGAAAAGCTTATGGAATACGCTCCGGGAATGTTCGAGCCGGTATTAAACTATCTTTGCCCGTATCCGGGAACAGATATCGGAGAAAATCCTCAAAAATACGGTTTAACGATCTGCGACCGTGAATGGGTTAAAGCGGCAACAACACTAACGCCGTCATGCCGTTCAGAGGAACTGGATGAAAAATCAATTTCATTCATGCTGAAAGAGTTAAAAAACAGAATTGAAATCAGGGCAATAAAACTGTCGGCTGCAGTTCCTTACGAAACAGTGATGAACTGTATCTCATCCGGAATAAAATACGGCATCAGAAACATTTATTACAGTATCTTCACATCAAGCAGAGCAATATTGCAATACTTCACATATAAGCAGAGAAGGGGCTTCAAAAGATTCTCGGAAATAAAACAAAATGAGCTGGCCGGTTTTACCCCCGTAAGAACGGAACCGGATCTGAAATATACCGGTGACGGGACAGGATTTTTACTGGATACTTACTTAAAACCGGTGATTATAAAAGATAATATTGAAATGGAAATTTACGCGCTATCGGCCGGAAAGCTTACCGTAGATGAAATCGCCCGGAGACTTTCCGCCCGCTTTGCCCTGACGTATGAAAATATTCTTACGGAAATTTTACCAGAATTTTACAGTAAACTGGAAAAAAGTTTTCACATAATATTCACAAAATAGGACTCAATAAAAAGTACGTATGACTAACATTAACCGGTCAAAAACAAACATTATTTTAATACAGCTGGATTCGTTTACCGATTTAAAATACACCTTTTTCAATCCGGGAATACTTTCAATTGCCACTTTATTAAAAAAAAGCGGTTACAGCGTCTGCTGCAAAAGGACCGGCGACCTGTCCTGCGTATCGTATGAGCGGATAAAGGATTTTTTTACCGATTCACAGCCGGAAATCGTCGGTTTTAATATCAACTCAGACAATATAATGAACGTAAAGTATATGGCAGGAGACATAAAAAAATGGCTGCCCGGGACGACTGTTCTGGTCGGCGGTCCTCTTGTCAGCATAATGAAAGACCGGCTGCTTGATGAAAAATGCATTGACATGGCCATATACGGAGAAGGCGAATTTCCTACTCTGAAGCTATGTGACAAAATAATAAAAAACCAGGGCGAATATTCCGATATTACCGGACTTATATACCGGGACATCAAAGGTACCGTAAAAATAAATTCCCAAACACCTCAGATCGAAGATCTCGACATCCTGCCGCCGCCGGATTATTCACTGCTGGGGTTCACTCCCTGCCGCTATAAAACTCCCGGTCCCAACAACCCGATATTCTATTCTTCCGGCAGGGGATGCCCGTTTAGCTGCTCATTTTGCTTCCAGGGAGTACACGGAAAAGGTTACCGCTATTTCAGTGCCCAAAGGGTCATAAAAGATATAATGGAAAATTGTGAAAAATACAAATCGACTTCGGTTTGTATTATTGACGATACTTTTATCGCCAACCCGGCAAGAACCACTGAAATATGCAACGGAATTAAACAGCAGAAAAAGTTGAAAAACCTTGATTTTTCCATTTGGTGTGAAGGCAGAATAGATACGTTTTACCGGCATCCGCAACTATTGGAGAAATTGAAAAGCGCCGGACTCGTGAAGCTGCAGCTGGGAATAGAAAACGGCAATCAGCAGGTGTTGGATCTATACAACAAAAAAATCACTCTTGAACAGATCGAATTTGTTGTCGGTGAAATAGCCCGGACCAAGGGCATAGTGTGTTTCAGCAATTTTATCATCGGCGGTCCGTTCGAAACAGAGGAAACAGCCGCTAAATCACTTGAATTTGCCTTAAAACTGATGAACATGGCCCCCGGCCTGTTCGAAGCCGATCCGGCATTTTTATGTCCCTACCCGGGAACGGATATTGCCAGGCATCCGGAAAAATACGGCCTGACAATAGTAGACGACGAATGGTACAAATCACTCAGCGTCCAATCGCCTTCCTGCATTACCGGGTCGCTTGGCATTGACGATTTAATGAGAATAAGGCTAGAATATTTAAACTCATTTAACAATGAAAGATTAAAGATTCTCAAAAAACTTGACTACGATACGGTAAAATTTCATATCGAGCTTAAAAGCAAATACGGTTTTGAGACGTATTATTACAACACCATAAAGGATTCGGCTCCCGTTATTATTGAGTATCTACTGGCAAAAAACAGTGATTCACGGTTCCGTATCAGGGAAATGCAAAGGCAGACACTTGAAAAAAGCAGACCGGTACGCATGATACAAAATATTTCATACACAAAAGGCAGACAGTATCTTCTAAACGGTTATCTTGAGCCGGTATATATAAAAAATCCGCTTGAAATGGAAATTTACGACTATTCCAACGGAAAACATTCCATTGCGGAAATTGCCGGGAAATTAAAATCAGGCTTAAATTACGAAATAACTGAAAATAGAATAATAGACAAATATATCCTGCCGTTTTATCGAAAACTGGAAAACAGTTACCATATTTTATTTCAGATATAAAAATAAAATTAATTTAAAATCCGGAGATGCAAATGCAAAAAACAATTACCGGCAAATCGCCTGAAAATGATCCATGGTATTGTGAAGCGCTGTTTATACAAAGTGACAGCCTGCCTAAAAATCAGGCGGAAATCTACAATTATGAATTACTGTCGGCGGCATCTTTTCTTAAACAAAACAACGTCCGCGTAAAATACATAAAAAACAACGAATTAACGGACTTCTCTCCGGAACAGAGAAAATTCATCATCAGCCAATACAACGCCAATCTCATCTTTATAAATATAGAGCCTGATAATATCTATAACTCGGTAAAACTTGCAGAAGAAATCAAGACACAGCCAAACATCAAAATTGCGGCACTTTGTGCAGGCAGCTTTGAATTTTCGGGAAAGAGTATTTTTGACTTTATCATCAGCGGAGAAAGCGAGACGGCCTCATTGAAACTTTACAACCGCCTCACAGGCGTCATTACAAAGCCGGATAAAGAAACATTTGCAGAAATACCGCCCGTAGACATAGCCCTGTCGGAGTCTTTCTGTACAACCTACTATTATTCATCGAGAACGTACAATGGAAAACAGAGCTTCTACAGTGCCGCCAGAGTTGCGGATGATATAATAAACATTGTCAGAACTTACGGAACAAGACACATCATTATCGCAGACAAAAGTTTTATGTCCGACTATGAAAGGCTCTGCTCCATATGCGAAATTCTCGCCGAAGAAACTTTTGCTGCAAAAATAAGCTGTATGGGCGACATCAAAATTCTGGCAAAGCATCCGGAACTGGCGGGAAAGCTGGCAAAAGCCCATATATCAGTAATATTGCTTGATATCAAAACCGTTGCCGGAGAGGCACTTGATGTTTATGGCAGCGGTATAACGAAAGAGCTGATCACAAAAGCCATAGAAAACGTAACCTCAATAAAAAGAATAATTGTCAGCGGACGCATCACAATCGGCAATCCGATGGAAGCGGTTCAATCTTTCGAGGAAAATTTAAGCTTTTGTAAACGAATGATTGAAAAATACGCCGGCTTTTTCGAAGCATTTCCAAGTTTTTTATCAGAGGAAGAAAATATAAAAAGCGGTCTATACCCCAAGGACAAAGATTTTTTCCGGCGCTGGGGAGAATTTTTACCCATATATAAAACGGACTCCCTGACAATCAGGGAGATAAGCCGGCTCCGGAATCTTTTTGTCAAAAAATTATTCAAAATAAGCGGAAACTGTCTGAAAAAAATACCGTTTGCCACAATAGCCCATCACCTCGAACTAAGAAACAAATACGGAATAAACACGCTATTCGGCAATACAACGGATCAGTATCCCATATTTGAAAAATATTTTCAGCTCGCAAAGCTGCCGCGTTTTAAAAGACTAAACGAAATTCCGCCGGAAGAAACGGCAGACTGGATCCCTTTAAGTCCTGTAAAAAATTCACATTATATAAGACAAAAAAACGGATATATCATCAATGAATACGTCAAAAGACTCACATTGTCAAAAGAGATAGAAATTGCCATATATGATTATTGCTCGGGAAAACTTAATATCGGCGATATTGCAGAAAGGATTTGCTGCGAACAAAAACTAAATTTCAACCGGGAAGAGTTTATAAAAAAGCACATGATTCCATTCTACAAAAAGCTTGAAAAATATTATTATGTCGCTTTTTACAGATGAAAGGCAAACATAAATACTACGGAATAATAAAAACATCGTCAGGAGATAAAAAATGAAAAATATTTTAAAAACCGCCGCGACACTTCTTATGCTGATGTTCTTTTACGCAAATGCATTTGCAGCCAGCTATAAAATAATCAAGACGGACTCAGATTTAGCTGATGTATACAAAGAATCACAGGCAATAATGCTCAGGGACTTCGGAATGGCTCTGCGTTTACCTGTCAAAACGCAGGTGGTAAGCGCCAAAAAGCTTGACGAAATGTATGGCGGCATCTACAGGGGAGCTGAAATAGGACTTTACCGCTATACATCATCGGGTCACGAAATTTACATAATGGAAGATCAGGAAAAAGATGCGGCAATGGGCACACTTATACATGAAATGACGCACGCCTGGCAAACTGAGTGCTGTCCGCGAAATCAGGAAACAACCGTAAAAGAAGGCTTTGCCTGCTGGGTTCAATACAAGTGTCTCGACAAAATAGGCGCTTATATACTTGCCAACTCGATCAAACAGCAGGCCGACCCCATATATGGAGTCGGATTTAAAAAAATGCTTGAATGGGAAGACAAAGTAGGAGAAAAACAACTTCCCATAAGAATACGAAAAATCATTACAATAAACGACAATATTTAGATTAAACACTTGACTCTTACGCACTTTGTTGTGATAAATATAATAAGACATTACAGTTTTCGGAGGAACTTTATATATGGCTGATAATATATCTCAGTTGAATTTCAGTATGCCAGCCTCTCAAGCCACTCTTTCTACTATTTCCAAGAAAAACACATCAGTTACCGTTGCTCCGAAGGCTCAGATGGAGGCTATTAACTCCAAAGGGCCCAATGCCGGACTAATGTACAAAATAGGGCTTAGCAATACGATAGAACAGGGCTTCAAAGGCGTCTTAACACTGGATAAAAATGAAAAAGCTTTTACTGCAGGAAAAAATACTGCGGCTGCAAGCAACAACACAAAAGCGTCACAGGCCGCGATGCCGTCGACACCTAAAAACGTGTATTTAAAATCGCTCAGTGACGCATCGCAAAACGTATCCGAAAAATCAAAAGCACAAACAAGCGTATCAAAAAGGAATGTAGACGCAAGGCAATTACATGCCGATGCCAAAGCGATCGTCACATCCAATAAAACAAAAACCGCCGGTATTAAATCGACAAACCGGCAGCCGGATATAAGAGGGACGTCAATTGACGGAAAATCCGTAATTGATGAATTGCGTAACAAAGGAAAAACTCAGGAAAACTCAGGGACTAGAGGGCCGGTGGACAATACTAGAACACCGGATACCAGAGGACCAGGCACTAGAGGGCCGGTGGACAATACTAGAACACCGGATACCAGAGGACCGGGCACTAGGGGGCCGGTGGACAATACTAGAACGCCCGATACCAGAGGACCGGGCACTAGAGGGCCGGTGGACAATACTAGAACGCCCGATACCAGAGGACCGGGCACTAGAGGGCCGGTGGACAATACAAAAACACCAGACACTAGAGGACCGGTCATTGACGGAAAATCCGTAATTGATGAAATGCGCAACAAAGGAAAAAATCAGGAAAACTCAGGGGCCAGAGGGCCGGCGGAAAATACAAAAACGCCGGACACTAGAGGACCAGGCACTAGAGGGCCGATCATTGACGGAAAATCCGTAATTGATGAACTGCGCAACAAAGGAAAAACACAGGAAAACTCAGGGACCAGAGGGCCGGCGGAAAATACAAGAACGCCGGACACCAGAGGACCGGGTACAAAAGGGCCGCTCGTTGACGGCCCGGGACGTTCTAAAGTTATTGATGGACAAAACCAACAGACTCCGTCCTCTGTAGCGGTAAATAAGACCGGAAATCCCTGGGCGAATAAAAATATACCGCAAAGCAAGCCCAGCGTCTCTGCCGGAACAATGGACAGTAAGCCAATGCCATTAACGGCAGGAACTTCTCAGAACGGAAAAAATGCAGCGAGCATTATCACAGGAAACAATTCTCCTCTTGCTGTAGGCAATAACACAAATATTTTGAAATCCGGCAAAATTGCAGGCAGCAATGATACCTTCGTATTGCCTTCTCCTAAGACAATAATACAGGATGAAGAGAAAAAAACAAAAAATACGGAGAGCTTTGTTACCGGAAGATTATCTTCATCAATCCAGGGTGACTTTTCTAAAATGTCCGTAAAAAGAAAAGACGCAGCAGAAGATTTTAAGCAATGGGCTCAGGTTGATCTTGCCAAAAAAGGAACATCCGGCAAGGACAGTGCTCTGTCAGCATTAAAAAACAGAATGTCAAAATATTCTTCACAAATACCGCAGTCGTTTGCGACAAAAATTGAATCCCGACTGAACCAGGTTGCAGAAAAGGTTATCAATGAAAAAGAAAAACAAATACTTGAGCAACAAAATAAAAGTGAAGAAAAGAACGACGTAAAATCCTACAGAACTCAAATAAGCCCGGAAAACAAAAGTTCCGAAAGTTTAAGCAACGCGGCAAAAGATTTTCGGACAAAGCCGGAAACGATGCCGGCTGATGAAAATGCCACCTACGATATGCCAGTAGAACTCAACCACAAAAAGAATACTGCGCAGGCAGCGGCGGTAAACAAGCAGCAGCAACAACAGGTATTACAGCAGCATAATAACTCGGAACAGGTGAAAACCGTAATTTATAAGGAAAACATAGAAAAAGCGGACGCTCAAAAGGGTGAAAATATAACAAAACATGAAGATTCTGTAAAATTTATGGATCAAAACATGCAAAGAGCGGCCCTGGAAGCGGCGGTCAGATCTGACGATCTCACCCGTACCATCCAAAAAAAGAAAGAAGAGTCCGACTCCGCCAAAGAACAGTATAACGGCGAAAAAGACAATTACGGTAACCTTGACTATGCTAAAAAGGAACGTGGACAAAGTAATTTCAATTCAAATCAAAATAATGCAAAATTTGCTCCTGAGCAAAGAAACAGAACTGCAAATGATTTTTCAACGAACCATGAGCAGTCCAAACTCACGGCTACCGACGAAAATTTAAAAAGAGCGGATACAAATCCCGATATACGTCAGACCAAACAAATGCAGACGCAAACACAAAATAATGCACAGACAAACACATTCACGGCTGCGCAAACTCAGGAAATGCTTAAAAAAGAGGATTTAAGCGGAAAATCACAATGGTCAAAAGTAACCAGGGATGCTCAAATCAACCAAATGCATACATCTGCGACCGTTCAGGCAAGAAATACTCAGGAGGCGGTAAAGCACGCGAACACAAGTATAGAATCAATCATAAAAAAATCAAATGTAGATTTATGGACCGGGGATGAAATAGCAGCGAAATTAATATATCTGCTGATGAAATCAGCAAGTGAATACACTTATGAACACAGCAACAGGGTGATCGATCTTACAACCGAGCTGGCACAGGAAATGGGCATAAAAGATCCTCAATTCCTTAAAGAGCTTAAAGAAGGCGCAATGTTCCACGACATCGGTGAAGTTGAGCTTGACCTTGAAAATGCTCCGCCTGCGGTACAAAAAAAGCTTGCAGATTTTTTGGGAACCGAAGAAATTAAAAACAGCGGCTTCCTGCATGATATCGGTAAAGTAAGGATTCCTGATGAAATTCTCTATAAATCATCCAGACTAACGGATGAAGAATTTGCAATAATGAAACAGCACCCGGTAATCGGTGAAGAAATTTTAAAAGGAATTCCGGGACTGGCGCACGTATTGCCGGTAGTAAGACATCACCATGAGCGCTGGGACGGCAAAGGTTACCCTGACGGCATAAGCGGGGAAAATATTCCTTTTGCAGCCAGAATAGTAGCTCTATGCGACAGTTTTGACGCCATGGTTTCCGACAGGCCATACCGTCAGGGAATGCCTCTTGACAGTGCAATTGCAGAAATCAGAAAAGGTGCAGGCACTCAATTTGATCCGTTAATGGCTGAAACCTTTATCAGACTTGTAGAAAAAAAATATAAATATTAAGCTTTTTTCAAAAAATCAACCCGTTTAATTATATCCGATAAGGTTAAATTATTGTAAACTCTATGGACAAAGAATAGCGTTTAATGTAGAATATAATTAAGAATATTAATAATGGAGGGTTCTGTATGAGCATCAATGGAATCCAGGCTATTGAAGCCAGAATAAGCCAAATTCAAACACGAATAAACTGCAAGCCGCAAGCAATGAACAGTGCAATGACAAGCACATCGCAAATTGCTCAGACTCCTTTAAATTTTCAGGATATAATGAAGGCGAAGTTGGGTAATGTGCCGGCTTCGATAGCAACTTCGGTAAGCTCCGCTGCTTCCGCCGCTGTAAAGCCTCTGGCACAGAACAATGGAATCTCATGCGGACAGACATCGGTGGCAATGTGCATAAATTCAATCACAGGAAAAAGCCTTATTGACGCAGATATAAACAGCAAATACGGTTTTGGGTTGCTTGATGCGCTTAACTCGGAATCTAAGTCCGTAGGTGTAAACTGGAAAGACGGCGGCACAATAAACAGCAATTGCTGGGGACTGATCGAACAAAAAGTGAATCAGGAAGGCCTACCGGCAATAGTAGCTTTAAACGGACCTGAATTCTCTCCTTCAGGCAGAGGTCACATTGTAACAATAACCAAAATAGAGGGAAATACAGTTCATTATGCGGATCCCGCAACAGGAACAATGAGAACGACAACAAAAGAAGCTATGAACAATGCTCCTTCACATCCAGACGGAAACTTTATTTTCTATGCAAACAGGCAGGGAATGGAGTTGCCGCCGACAATGAACAATTTTAATCCCTATATGATGCTTGGTAAAAAAGGCATATAATATTTAAGTTACTGTTTTCTAAGGGGCTGTACTCATAAAGCAGCCCCTTTTTAATTTTCCCCAAAAGAGAAAGCAACAAAAATGAGAATTGGATTTAACCAATTCTCATTTTTGTCAGTCTATCACTAAAAAGTGATAAAATATTTTTTTATCTAGATATTTCCTTTTATTACTGTATTGGCATTTCCGCCTGAGGTGTAAATCTGCGGGGTCTGACCGCTGATTATGTTGACAATATTTCTTGCTGCATAATTATGAAGTTCGGCAAACCCTATGAAATCCTCATTACTTACAAGCGCTTCACCCAAAGTCGAACCGTTATAGCCTAATCCGGAAAGAAGATAGTATGTGTAGGCGCCGTGCTGAATGCTCGACATTTCATAAGAGAATTCGCTGCCTTTGCTTGCCGTTGAGAAAAATACATTTCTGATAACGTTACCTATTGCTTTGAAACTGATTCCCTCTTCCGTTGAAGGAACATACTCAAGGTTTACATATTTTACACGTCTATCAGCAGATTTGCCGATGAATCCTCCTGAATAACAGGAGTCGAAGAACAAAAGTTTTTTAGAGCTGTCAGGCATTTGCAGCAGAAGATTTTTCAGTTCAGTTGAGCTTAATGCAGTGGCAGTCGTCAGCGTATCAACAGGGCATATATAAGTTTCAGGATTTGAGGACCCTGAAGAAGCACCGTGACCGGAATAATACATCAGGAAAGTATCTGAAGATTTAATTTTAGCAGCAATACTCTTTATTGTATTTGTTATATTACTTTTGGTTGCATCTGTATCATTCAAAGAAATAATCTCGGCATTTGCCCACATACTATTTTTAGCGCCCTGGGTTAGACCGGCCTTCATTGAGTCCGAGTCATTTACGCAAAAGTCCAATTGAGAGATATTTTTGTATTTGTTTATACCCACAAACAGGGCATATATTTTGCCTTCGGTATGCAATGTTTCAGATAATATATTCGAGTTTACATCTTTGTTAGCTGCAAAGAAATATATTGTAGAACCATTAAGTTTCAGAGAAGCGGGAGCGGTTGCGGCAACAGTATAAATACCGGAAGTAACGTCATACGAATTCAGTGAAAGTTCAAATGGTTCGTTATTATCTATTTTTGCAAAAAGCTTGAAATCAACAGGCATAGACGTTCCGTTCCAAAAGTTACGTCCCTTGACTATTATCTCAGGAAGTTCTCTCCCCTGCATTGGACTTGAAGAAAAGTAACATTCATTTAAAAGAGGCTGAGAAGGAGAAACTATGCTAAAATATTGGGTATTAAAAGATTGTCCGTTCACAGGAGCTACGGTCAGATAATAATTTCCTTCATTAAGCACCCTGGGGTCGATATTAAAATTTACACTTTTGTTTGACCATCCGGAGACGCTAAGATAAGAGGCAGCCTTTCCCTGTCTTACAAGAGTTACAGTTCCCATAGAGTCGCCGAAGTTTTCACCCGTTATGACAACATTCGAAGCGGAGTCACTAGAGTAAAGAGCTGTAGGCGCACAGTAGACCCCTTGTCTTGAAGCAATAATTTCAACATTTACATTTGGTATATTGGCAGACCCTACTGCCGTTCCCGGCTGAGCAGTCGTTGTGACAAGAGATGCTGCCTGATTTGCTCCGCTATTAGTCTGGGAGCTATTCGTTTGATTCGTTTTCTCTATATTAAAACTTGTACCGGCTGAACTTACTGCAGAACTGCCGCTGCCACCGCCGCTGCTGCAGCCGGCTATGGTCACCATCATAGCAGTTGCTATGCAGATTGTATTGAATGTTGAAGCCTGTTTCGATTTACACATTTTATTCCCTCCAAATTTATCTGTTTTATCTATACCTTTAAGTTGGTAATCTATTTATAACATTTTTATTAACATTTTGTCAATATATTTTTAACATTTTTTTAATATTTTTTTAACAAAAATTTAACAAATTGTTTTTGGCAAAAAAACTACAACCCTAAAAGCATTGTTTTAAAGGCTTTTAGATAAAAAAACCAGTTATCAGGGAATAAAACAATATTGACTCTTTTTGTTAACATTTTGTCAACAAAAAGAGTCAAATAAGAAAAAAGTATTTATCAGAATGTTTCAAAAACAGCTCTCTATGATTTTTATTTATTCATAGAAAGCTGTTAAGTCAACTTTACAAACTTATATTATTTGCATTGCCAGCACATACTGCGAGCTGAGGTTCTGAGATCAGACAAGTGTTTATATCCTTCCGGATAGGTAACAAGTATACCATACATAACATCATCCCTGCCAAGCATAAATTGCTCGATCATCTGAGCTTTGCCGTCTTTAATAGCCTTACCCTTCATAAAAAGAGCCTGTCCGGCACCATATTTTTCCATCTTGGCACTCATAAGATCAAAATTAGGAAGATTCTGTCTGTAGCCAATTGTGAATGCATCGGCAAGAATCAGGACATTTTGCTGTTTAAGAACCTGTTCGGCATTTTTAGATTCCATTGCCGTAATAAAAATCTTTACGTCCTTATTTTCAGGATCTATTGCCTCAAATCTGGCAGGACCACCCTTGATTTCAAGAGGAACCTCCTTAAACTGAGGCTGAAGTAAAATCGTTCCGGCACCACTGGAAAGATGCACTTTTTTCACTTGAGCCATTGCCGGTGCCACCATAAGAAGTGCAAGTAAAAACATCATTACAAACATAAATTGTTTTTTTATCATAACTAAAACCACCCTTCAAAATTTAATCAAAAAGTTTTGTAACATCTTCAGAATGGAAGTTCCCTTAACAACTTTCCAATTAATTAGATTCAAATTTTTCAGATTGGATTCTACAGTTATTGCCTAAGTTCAAAATAACAAAAAAGAGCCACCTCACCAATGAGACAGCTCTTTTTTGCGCGGAAAAAATATACCCGCAAACAGGCTTTACTTACCGGACCATATCATACTGCGCGCCGAAGTCCTCAAATCCGATATGTGTTTATATCCCTCAGGATACATAACCAATATTCCATACATTACATTATGTCTGCCAAGCATAAACTGTTCAATAATATGGCTCTTGCCATTCTTAACAACCTTTCCGTTCATCAATAAGGCCTGACCGGCACCATATTTTTCCATTTTTGCACCCGTCATGACAAAGCTGGGATAATTTTGCAAATACGCAATCTTAAATGCATCGGCCAAAATCTGAACATTCTGTTGTTTAAGAACCTGTTCGGCATTCTTAGACTCCATGGCGGTAATAAATAATCTGACATCCTTATTTTCAGGATCTATAGCCTCAAACCTGGCAGGCCCTCCTTTTATCTCAAGAGGTATTTCCTTAAACTGAGGTTGAAGCTCAATAGTACCTACCCCCCCTGACAAATTAATTTTTTTAATCTGAGCCATTACCGGTACAGCAACAACAAACATAAATAAAAAAACCATTATAAACATAAAACTTCTCTTCATAACAGACTCTCCCCCCTTATACTCTGATAAAATTGTCCACCGGAAAAACGCCTGGTAAAATCCGGAACCCTCCTTATCCCGATTCTCTCATGACTGGTTAGTAACTAGATATACTTTTCTAATTACTTTGTCTAATGTTTTTAACCGGTAATACAGTTATATCATTTTGTCAATATATTGTCAATATATCCTCAATAACATTTTAATATATTAATTCAAACAACAACGCTATCCACCTGACGTGCCCCATTTTTCCGCAAATGTATGATGGTATACGATAAACAGCGGTCACCTGAAAAAAACTGTTTATAAGTAAGTGTCAAACCAAAGACACCTGTCAATTTTGTTGTAAATATTTTAAGATCCTCTTATCTAATGATGGGAGGTTTTTTTATGTCAATGATAAGACGTGAAGAGCGTTTGAAATTGATCAGTGAGTTTCAAAAATCTAATCTGACGGCAGCCGAATGGGCCCGCCAAAAGGGCTTCAAAGCAGACAAATTCTACAGACTTTTGCAAACGGAAAGAAACTATGTAAAGAGAATTAATAACGGCTCTAATCTATCTTTGATTCCCGTAATAGTCGCGGAAGAAGTTCAGGAATGCCAAGACATCCTGGAAATCACCGCCGGTATTTTTCAAATCAAAGTCAGTGAAAATACCAACTGGAATTTACTGAAGAAAACATTCCTGTGTTTAAAAAGCATATGTTAGACAATATTGCCATCAGTAATATATATCTTGCCTGTGGTGCCACCGATCTTAGAAAATCCATAGACGGACTGGCGGCAATAGTTCAGTTTCAGTTAAAGAAAAACCCGTTTGAACCTGCATTGTTTGTTTTTTGCAATCCCGGCGTAATAAACTAAAAATACTGTTCTGGGAACATAACGGATTTTGGCTGTATTACCGCAGACTCGAAAAAGGCATTTTTAAATGGGTCACTGTGAATGAGACAAAATCATTATCGATTTCCAGAAGAGAATTCAATTATTTACTGATGGGGCTGAAAACAGGCTTTAAACAAGGGCACAAAAAAGTGGCGGAAACACAAATTTTTTAGAAAAGCAGACAGAAAAAAGGTTGAACATGGGGCATGACGAATAAATTTGCATAAAATTTCCGAAGGTAACCTATGATAAAACCGTCTGCACTTAATTTAGAAAATGTTGATCAAAATGTTAAAAATTACATTGAGTATATGGAAACCAGACTGTCAGAAAAAGAGTGTATGCTCCTGGAACTGCAGACAAAACTTCAGCAGCGTGACGACAAAATTGTCTGGCTTTTGGAGCAGCTAAAACTAAAAAACCGCAAAATATTCAGTTCTTCCAGTGAAAAAACTGCGTCGGTATGCGGCGAACTTCCATTTTTCAATGAACCGGAAGCTATCCACGACGAACTTGATGAAACTGAAAAACAACCGGAACCTTCATACCGCAATAAAAAACAAAAAGGGCACAAAGAAAAAATTCTTAAAGACCTTCCGGTGGAAATAGAAGACGTGAAGCTGCCGGAATCCGGTCAGACTTGCACTTGCTGCGGAAATCCAATGCATGAAATGGGATTTGACGAACGCGAAGAACTCGTTCCCGTTACCGGATACAAAGTAAGGGTTATCAGAGAATACAAATATTCGTGCCGGCATTGTGAACAAACTGCAGAAAATGTCCGTATCATAAAAGCCAAAGGCCCTAAACCTGTTATTGAAAAAAGTTATGCGTCGGCAGAGCTTCTATCCCATATTATCGGGCAGAAGTATTTCAATGCTTCCTCCCTTTACCGCATTGAAAGAAGCTTGTCCCTTGACGGTATAGATGTCAGCCGCCAAACCATGAGTAACTGGCTCATATATCTGTATAAGAAATATTTTTGCCGTTACTATGATTATCTTCATAAAGAGCTCCTTAAACAGGACATCATTCAAGCAGATGAGACAACCGTTCAGGTTCTGCGGGAAGAAGGCAGAGACGCT
>JAVBNT010000055.1:0-12138 GCA_031551355.1 Candidatus Xenobia bacterium
TGTGATAAACTTTTATTCATAATCTTACCTCTCTTACTTAATTTGGCTTGAACATCCAAATTATAGCGGAGGTAAGATTATTTGTATATGTGTATAACCAAGATTCCCACACCCGCATAGCGGGTGGACCACGTTTCAGTCGCTAGGCTCCTTCAACAGGCTAAAGCCGGTGATGGATCCCCGCCTGCGCGGGGATGACGGCAAAGCTCCAGCATCCGCTACCAATGTCATTAAGTTAGTATTTTTCATAGCCTATTTTGACGTCTTCGGATCTCTCACAGAGGGCACAGAGGCCATGGAGGATAAATGCCGGTTAAAACTCTCTGTGTTCTCCTCTTCTCTGTGAGAAACCATTTTCTCTTAACTTAATGACATTGAGTCCCGCTATGCCGCAGCGAGCAAATATCGGATTTGACGACGCATACGGACTCAATTCACAATAAAAAAGCAGTCAATCGAGTCCGGAGGCTAGGACAAATTCGATTTTGACGAGTGAAGCGTAGTAAACTACGCCGCAGCGAGCAAATATCGGATTTGACGACGCATACGGACTCAATTCACTGCTTTTTAGTTGGATTTATTTATATTAGCAGCAGCCTTGGACACATCCTGAAGCAGGCCATCAACGGAAAGATCGCTGCCGATAGCTTTTTGCAGCCAAATTTCAGGAGTAAGACGGCCGATTGAACAAATTCTCTCTATCTCAATAGCGGCATTACGTTCTTTCATATATCCGGTGAGCTGATAATTTATAATCCGTCCCAAAGGATAATCAATTATGTGCAGCAGTTCTGAAATATGCTGGGAATTAAATGCCAGAACAGGTGAGTCGGAGTCACTTATAATAGCGGAATAATACTTGTTCCAGATGTCTCTGGCTATTGAGATTGAAGCAGCGCGCAATTCATCATCGGTTGCCTCAGGATTTTGATACATCCATCGCCAAAGGTAAAGGCAGTGTACAGCTTCGGCGCATTCCCGGCGCAGATTCCAGAATGTGTCAAGCACCCGATAATCGTCACTGTGTTCCTGACGCATCTTGATACCGAGAGCCAGCTTGCAGCGGTCCTCAAACATAATTGAAAAAGCCTGTGAAAAAGCTTCGTTGGGTAAACCTCTCAGCAGGTTATTGTCAACTCCGTAAAGAGAATAAAGCTGCTCGACACTGTATCCCAAAGAGGCTACCGCTGCTTTATACCCATAATAGGAAAGCCCCGCGTTGCCGATCTTTACATATAGATACGATTTGTCTCCCTTACTTACGGGCGGAAGAGAAAAAACATCACCGTCGGAACGGCACACAACAATCTGTTCGCTCAGAAAATCGGCAGAATTCTTGGAAAACCCCATGCGCAGTAAAATCCGACCGATATCCCTTGTAAAATCATCTATATCCGAATACTTTTCGGAAGACACCCTGTCAAGTTTATCCTTGGAAAGAGGTATATAACAATCAAATCCGCCGTACCATATATCATACGGCTCCAAAGAACGGCCGAGATCAGCTTCAATCAGATTAACAACCGGTCCGGCAATTTTAGACTCCAAAACGGATATCAGCATTTTTTCCACTTTTGCTTCAGGAATCTCTATTTCTTCGTTAAAAGTTCTGGAAAGAAACGTATTGTTATATAAAGAATAACGGTCAATATTCTTCTGTGCCAAAAACAACTGACGAAGATATTTATAACGATTATCGTCCTGTTTAATAGGCACAAACTCTTTTCCGGACTTAAAATAAATGTTTTCCACCGGATCCCAGGCAACGTTAACGTCTTTTAAAATCCCCAACTGTATCTGTGACAACGCAACAGACTCGGCAACACTAAAAAGAGCCTGCTGTCTGAGCAAGGCATCCTCAGAAGCTGATGAATAGAGCAGTCTGATTTCATCGGAAAGCTCGGAAGCCGAATACAACAGTCTGCCCTCAGGGGATACAGGCAAAGAATTTGCGGAAGACAAAACGGATGAAACCGGTATTTTTGATAAAAAAACATACTGGCGGGCTCTTATCAGAGCTGATGACAAATTATTCACAGCAGAAGCCGGAACACGCCCGGAAAAACGCTGGGCTAGCCTGAAGCCGGCCCAGTCCTCCCTAGTAAACTCTTTCATCCAAAAATAATTTTTGCGCGACATTTCCTCCAGAGATAGAACAGGAAAATTTAAAAGTACGGAAAAAGCCGCTTTGGAAGAAAACATATCGCTTTGGAAAGTCGAAGACGGATCATAAAATGCAAAAAGGGCTTCAGGAACATTCGCCGCCGGATCTCCGATAAAAATTGAATTGGCGGCTTTTCTTCTGATACCGCTTAAATTACCGTCAAGAACTTCAAGATACTGCTCCATAAAAGATAAAAACGATGATAGTTGCTTGCGATCAGCAATAAAATAATCAAGACAAAAGCGTGAAAATTCTTCCGGGGAACCGTCTTCTCTTGTCCAGAACTCGGCGACCTGAGGCACACATGTATTCATCCTTGCGCGCTCCATTGTACCGTATTTTTTTATAAGCTCCTCAATAACGCTACGCCTTACGTCGGCAGAAATATACCTCACCCGTTCCGAAGATGAAAAGGCAGGCAAGACAGCTAAAAGAGAAAACAGTAAAATGAAGGAAACCACCCTTAAATAAACGTGCATCAGCAATAGTCCTTTTTACAAAATAATAAAACGGCCAGGAACAAATATGGTTACTTTTGTTTTGCATCAATACGGAAAACTATAACCGTTATGTTGTCAGCCGTTTTATTTTTATAGGCAGTTTTTATAAGCTTCTTGGCAATCCGCTTTAAATTTCCCCTGCCGGAAGCAATAATATCCCTGATTTCTTTCGGAGAAACAACATCAGTCAGCCCATCCGAGCACAGTAAGTAATAACTGCCAGATTTGGCTTCCAGCAGCCTTACACCCGGATTCACAAACTTGCCCTCCCTCGGACCTATCGCCTGAGTCAGAGATCTGGCGCCCCTTGCCTTATATGCTTCTTCGGGAGTTTTAAAAACTCCCATACGCAGCAGTTGATTGGCAAGGCAATGATCTTCCGTAAGCTGCTCAATATTACCGTCATCAATCAGATAGCACCTGCTGTCGCCAACGTGTACTATATACACTCTTGCGGCAACGACAACAGCCATTACAACCGTCGTTCCCATTCTTCTTTCATCTATTCCTATTTTCTCCGACAAATTAATTCCCAGCACAACGTCATTAGCCTGTTTAACCGCCTGGGACAGAAGTTCACCGAAGTTATCTATATAGACTACATTTGGAGAAAGAAGAAGGGATGTTATCAGTCTTTTCAGTTCATTTACGATCGTAAAGCTGGCAACTTCGCCCTTCTGATGTCCGCCCATACCGTCGCAAAGAATGTAAAGACCTGTTTTACCCTGGGGTAAAAATGTTACCGTGTCCGAACAAGAAGCACTGATTTCAGCAGCAAAAAAACAATCTTCGTTATTTTGCCTTACCGGTCCGACATCAGTAATTGCAAAAGATTTAAGATCTAAGATAAGCTGGTCCATAAAATCTCCTAAGCGTTAATAATTGAAAGCTTCGACAACCCATATGCCTTTTTCTTTAGCGGCACTGACGGAAAACACAATTTTGATACCGCTGGGATCCAATACCGGAGAGAACCAAGGGCTGCTGCCACCAATAACAACCTCTTCCTGGGTATTATGCTGATAAATACCCATCCCCTTCTCGTTTCGGTAAAAAACCCATCTTGCATCAGGACTGAAGAAAGGACTGAAAACATGGGAAGCAGGGTAATCACCCTTGGACACAAGCAGTTTTCTGCTCATCGAAGCCGTATCAACCAGTTCAACTCCCCTGAACGTCTCATAAACAATCTTCTTGCCTATGGGCGACCAGCTGAGATTCTTCTGAAAAACATTTTTATCCCTTGTGACCTGCATTATTGAATAAGGTTCCTGACGTATCACATAGATATTAGAATAGTCGGTTGTTCCTTTATTATAATTTCTGGCGGAAAGAAAAGCAATTGACTTTCCGTCCGGACTCCACACCGGCCCCCAATCGCCAAGCTCCGAAAGTATTTTTAAATTTGTGCCGTCAGGGTTTATAGTCGCTATACCGTAAAGTTTTTTGGCTCCCATAAAATAAAAAGCAAGCTTGTCGCCTTTGGGAGACCACTTTGGAGCCATACCGTAAGTAAGGCGCTTGGATTTGTTTGCCGAAAAATTGACAACATACAAAGAATATCCGCCGCCTTCGCTTATACAGTAAGCAGCCTGCATAAGATTGGGGGAAAAAACAAAATCACTTACTGGTGACTTTATCTGATACATAAGATCCAGTTTCAGTTTGCCCGGCATCGTTTTGCCGCTGACGACTTTCCATACATCTCTTATCTTGTATATGTACGAAAAATCATTTTCAACAACCCGGAAACAAAGATGACGCCCATCCTGAGACCAGGCAAAATCAGTCGCACTGGTAGCTACAAGGTGTGAAAACCCCCAACGCTTGCCGGCATAATTGTTTTCCGCACAAAAACTTTCCGGCACAAATGAAAAAAACAGCAGAAAAAAAACTGCGGAAACACCATATTTAATATAACTCATAATACATTGTTTCTCCATATTTATTACGGATGGCAGCAGGGATAAAATTAAATTTAGCAACGAGCCATACAAAGGTATTTCAGCATAAAACACAGAACTTCCTACCTAAAAACATGAGCGGGTGTTATTTTTAAATAGAAATTTTTGATTTTTCAGGAGTTGTCAGGATGCTTGATTTAAAGTTTATACTCAAAAATATTGACGCAGTAAAGAAAAACTGTGAAAACAGAAATGTTAAAATTGATTTCGACAATCTTCAGCATTTAGCTGCGGAACGATCGGCAAAACTTAAAGAGATTGAAGAAACAAGGAAACAGCAAAACGATATTGCCAAAGAGATGAAGCAACAGCTCTCCAAGGAAGAAAGGGATAAACTGATCGAAAAGGGAGCAGCCCTCAAATCAGTGGCCTCGCAAAAAGAGCTCGAAGCACAGGCGGCAGACGAAAAACTTAAAGAACTGCAAAGCCGAATTCCCAATATGACCCACCCCGATGCACCGATAGGTAAAACGGAAGATTGCGCCGCAGTATTAAAGCACTCGGGAGAGATACGTAAATTTGACTTCGAACCAAAAGATCACGTAGAACTTGGAAAAGAGCTTGATATTATTGATTTTGAGGGCGGCACGAAAGTAAGCGGACAAAAATTCTACTTCCTCAAGGGAGACGCGGTTCTGCTTGAACAGGCATTGATCAACTTTGCCATGAGAACACTTGTTGACGAAGGATTTAAACTGCATGTAACACCGGATCTTGCAAAAAATTCCATTCTCTACGGAACAGGTTTCAACCCCAGAGGAGAAGAAGCGCAGATCTATTCTGTTTCCGATACCGATTTATCGCTGATTGCAACATCCGAAATAACACTTGCCGGTCTCTACAGCAACGAAATCATACCGGAAAAACACTTGCCGATACTTCTGGCAGGGTATTCCCATTGTTTCAGAACAGAAGCAGGGGCTTATGGAAAAGCCTCAAAAGGACTTTACAGAGTCCACCAGTTCAGCAAGGTGGAAATGTTCGCCTATACGAAACCGGAACAATCAGATGAGATGCTTGACAGACTTCTTGCCATAGAAGAAAAAATATTTACCGGGCTGGAAATCCCCTACCGGGTGATAGAATGCTGCAGCGGAGATTTAGGAGGACCGGCATACAGAAAATTCGACATTGAAGCCTGGATGCCGACAAGGGACGGAGGCAGCTACGGAGAAGTAACAAGCACTTCCAACTGCACCGACTACCAGTCAAGAAGGCTGAATATCAGGTTCAAGGGTTCCGGACCTACCGAACCGGTTCACACCTTAAACGGAACGGCAATAGCAACCAGCAGGGCGATTATTGCCATAATGGAAAATAACCAGCAAAAAGACGGCAGCATTTCCATTCCAAAAATCCTTGTTCCTTTCCTGGGCAAAGAATTCATAACAAAATAATTCCATAAACTGCAGCTAAAGATATAATTGAAGATACAATAAAGAGATATAATATTATGATGGAAGAAAAAAACGAAGGTAAAAAAAACATCAGTGCGCCTGACAACGAGGAACTTGACTTTATCATCGATGAAATGCTCTGCGATATTTTTGAAGGTGAAAAAGAAAGACAACAAGTTTACAACGCGGAAAAAGCCTCTTCCAACTCAAATGCCTTTATCGAAACATTTTTTCTAAAAAACACAGACAGAACAGGCATCAGCGGTTATATGGAAAAAGCGATTTACGACACGCACAAGGAGACTGCCCTAGCTCCCGGACAATATATTTTCATCGAAGAAGGGACGATCAAATTCGGCGAAAACCCGATACATCATTTCGGCAAAGGGGATTTAATCAGTCAATACACCTGTGAGATTTTGGGAATTTCAGGAAATTATTTAAAATTCTCCGTTGAAAGAAATTCCGTTATCTACAGCGGAACCGAAAATACCCTGCTTCAATTTGCCGACAAAGAAGAACTGGATTCAGTCTCAGGATACACGGCATTTAAAAAAATAATGGGTAATATAGACGGCGAAGGGGCTGCTCTGTCCATATCACCCCCATTTTTAACTCTTATAAAAAAGTTAAAAGAACACATAAAATTAAAAAAACACTAAACAAGCGTCAATGAAATCAAAAAAAACTCTTTCTATCATTTTAATGCTGCTGAGCACTTTTATGCTTGCGTTTGCCCAAATATTATACAAAAAAGGAGCCGCAAGCCTGCAGCCGGATCTGACGGCAATAATAACGAATTACAACATTATTGCCGGATTAGGATTATATATAATCGGAGCCGTTGTAATGACAGTAGCGATGAAGTACAACAATCTTTCGACCTTGTACCCCATTTTAGCCCTATGCTATATATGGGTAAACATTATGGCCTCATCAATGCTCGGGGAAACAATGAATATCAATAAATGGATTGGCAGCGCTCTTATTATTCTGGGAGTAAGTGCCATAGGATACGGAGCGGATAAGACATGAGCTATCTCGCCGCTGCATCACTGGTTGTTTTCGGTTCTGTAATCGGGGCTTTTGGTGCGCTGCTGTTTAAACTTGCCGCCAATAAAGGTCTGCAAACCGGCAAAGCAATGTTTTTGACGATAGAATTTATATCGGGCGGATTTTTATATTTTATTTCAACAATTCCGTTCCTGATCGCCATAAAGTTTGCCGATATTACAAGCCTTTACCCGCTGGTGGCCACCAGTTATATATGGGTAATAGTCATTTCAAAATTTTTTCTTAATGAAAAAATAAATTTATGGAAAATAGCCGGGATTTTGTTTATAATTATGGGAGTAATATTTACCGGACTAGGAAAGACTTAACGAGGAGATAAACGTATTTTTATGCATTTTAAAATACTGTTGGCATTCATTCTGTCGGCAATATTCTGCATGTCGATTCCCGTATATTCTCAATCTAAAACATACACGAATAAAGATATAGAGATTCTGAAAAAGACATCAAACAAAGCAGCGCCGGCAAAATCTGTTCCTAAAAAAACGGAAACAGTTGCCCAGCCAAAAAAAATTAAAGGGCTGACAATAGAAAAAAAAGCCGTAACCAAGAGTGAACCGGTAGTTAAATATGAGTCGAAAGACGGAAATATGAACCTGACGGTCAGGGGAAGTGCAAAACCCATAGACAAGGCAAAACTACCCGTAGCCGACAACGGACTTCCATACAGCCTCAGGGTTAGAGAGTCCATGCTGCCATACAAAGACTGGCAGGAAGAATACGAAGAGTATTTTGACGTGCATTACAAAGATCCTGAGATTGAACTTAAAAATCCGGCATTAATTGCAATAAGATCTTTAAAAGCGCCCACGTTCGGAGATGTTTTTTCATTATACAAAAGAGGTTCGCTTTATGACGAAGGCGACGACGGCCTCATGTATAACCATCTTTCATCACATTTTGTAATTGATTCCAATGGAATGATATTTCAGACTATGCCGCTGGCGATGAAAACAAAGGGAGCTGCCGGCGTGGAACATAAGGCGATAACAATAGAACTCACGGGAATAACAGTTCAGGACTTTAACGTCAACTCCGTTCAGAAAAAAGCACTAAAGGAACTTCTTGCCGTGCTGATAACAAAATTTAATATCAGCACCTCAAAAATTTACAGCGTTCAGGAGATAGCAAAAGGTAAACAAATGGTAGCAGAATATATGGATGATGGAGACAGTGACTATCCCGACAGGTATTCTCCAAGAAAATCAAGCTTCGGCCCGTCAATAACTTATATGACGGAAATCAGAACCGATCTGCAAAAAGAGCTGCAAATGAGAAAATTACCTACAAAAGGCAAAAAGGCAGGTAAATAATGACCATATTAACCAAAGAAAGCCAGGGCAATGAAACAATCGATCTGATTTTCCCCAAAAAGATAACCCTGAAAAAAACATTTCCGGCGGAATTTTTTTCCAGCCAAAAAGCGTACATTTATATAGTAGAAATAAACGACAATGATATGACGATACTGACTGATTTGGACTTGCCGATGGAAAATGACTTTTCAATGAAGTTGTTTTTCAACGGCGACTATGGAATACTGAATGTCAGAACGGAAGAAAAGACTCAGGAGCTTAATAAAATTTTCCGCTTTGTTCTCTCCTATGAGGATGTAAGTCCTGAAGCGGGGATTATCCTTGCCAACATCGCAACCCTGTATTCAGTAGAAAAATCTATAAAATTTATCAATCCCAATACAACATTCAACATACAGATTTTCACACATGATTTTGACGAATGGCAGTGTTTTTATATGTTTGTACTGACACTGTCCTGCAAAGGCATTGAATATTCTTCCGACTTCATGCTTCCCGACCGTGACTTTCTTCTCAGAATGTTTCTCCAAAAAGGAGGGACGCCGCTTCAGACAACAGCAAAATTTCTTTTTGAAAAAAATGTCGGTATGGGACATAAAAAAGGATGGCTGGAATTCAAGAACACCTCAGAAGAAAATGTAAATATAATAAAGCAATATATGGAGACGCACAGACAAGGCAATATAACTGCAAAATTAGCAGAACCGATAGAGTGTTTTTCATAATCAAATTACGCTGGAACGAACACTCAATTCAGAATCTGAAAGGAATAACCGACCAATGAGCTACGCCATAGAAGCAATTGAGCTTTCCAAAAGCTACAAATCAGACGGGAAAAAAATAATTGCTCTTGACAAACTGAACCTTACTGTAAAAGAAGGAAGTATATACGGATTTATCGGTCCCAACGGAGCTGGAAAGACAACCACCATAAAAATGTTTATGGGAATGGTTATGCCGACCTCCGGTGATATAAAAATACTGGGCAATGAAGCAGGAAGCGTCGCGGCAAAAAACGGCATCGGCTACTTATCGGAAATTGCCTATTATTATAATTTTATGGAAGCGGAAACACTTCTGAAATATTATGGATTGCTCCGTGGGATTCCCGGCAAAGAACTGAAAATAAGAATTCCCGAAAATCTCAAACTCGTTGGTCTTGAAGAACGGGGAAGACAAAAATTAAAAGGATACTCAAAAGGTATGCTCCAGAGATTCGGTATCGCCCTTGCGCTCCTGGGAAACCCAAAACTTTTGATCCTTGACGAGCCGACATCGGGTCTCGATCCCATCGGCAGAAAAGAGGTCAAGGACATCGTAAGGGTACTGAAGTCAAAAGGAATAACAATTTTTTTAAGCTCCCACCACCTATCGGAGGTTGAAACCATTTGCGACGAAATAGGGGTCATTCATAAGGGAAAAATGCTTACCAGCAAGACACTGGCAGAATTTCTTGACTACGACAAAGACATTTACACAATCAGATTCAGCGACAATGAAGGAAAAGTTGCCGGGCTTCTAAACGATAAGGGAATAAAATTTAAAAAAGAAGAAGATCAGATAATGAGGACTACAAACAACAGAAAAGATTTTTCTTCAATATTTGAACTGATCACCGATAACGGCGGAATAGTCGTGGAAGCCATGCCCGGACATGGTAGTTTAGAGGAGAAATTCTTTGAACTCGTGACGAAGGGGGGAATACAATAATGGATAACATAAGAAAAACAGCTGTAATCGCAATGCTTACAATTGAAGAAAACGTCAGAAAAAAAATTCTTTATATTCTGCTGTTCATATCATTTATGCTTGTTGGTTTTTCCGCATCAATGACGTCGTTCAATCTTGGGGCACAATTGGAAATTATCAAAGATATCTCCCTGTCGGGAATCGCTTTATTCGGAATAATATTTACGCTGAGCCTCTTTCTCAATGTAATTCCTAAAGAGATCGAAACAAAAACAATTTATCCGTTTCTCGCCCAGCCTGTTACCAGAGGTGTCTATATTACAGGAAAATTCCTGGGAATATTCCTTATTATCGCCGCCAATATGCTGATCCTCGGCGCAGAATTAATGGTTGTGCTGAAAGCCTATGAGGGAATCTGGAATATGGGAGTGATGCAGGCTGTTTTTCTGTATATACTGCAATGCGGGATTCTAGGTGCGATGATGCTGCTTCTGTCCCTCGTATCATCCTACCCGCTGGCCTTGTCCACCACCATTTTTCTCTATATAGTAGGAGGCATATCGTCCCCTTATCTGGCCTATCTTGGCAGCAAACTTCCGGAATCAATGATAAAAACCATCATCGCCATCAAACTGATACTGCCCAAGTTCGATGCATTTAACATCAAGGACTCAATTGTACACAGCACCCCTATTTTAGACGGTTATTTTTTTGCATCAACAATATACGGAATAGCATACATACTTGTAGTTCTGACTCTGACGATGATTATTTTTGAGAAAAAAGATCTTTAATAAAAAATGAGGTAAAAAAAATGCGTATCCCAATTATAATGATTATGCTTTTACTGTTTTTTTTAACTCTGGGCGCCTCAAAAACTATTGCGGCCGAGAAAAAGACCAAATGCAGCTGCAGCGACTGTCAAAACGATGAAAAAAAAGATACTGAAGAGGGCGGCAAGTCAAGTACAAGCGATACGGTACACAAATTAAACCACGCTCACAACCACTCCGAAGGAGAGGAAGACTGTGCCGGCTGCAATGAATATTTTTCCGCTCTATGGAGATCCGAGCTGGCTGCAGACTGGCTTAAGAGTAAAGGATATAAAGTTTTTGCGATATTTATCATACTAATATCCTACAGAATGCTGAGACCTGAACGTCTTCTAAAAAAAAGAGGGCTTAAAAAAAATGACTAAAACCAGAATAATCTTTCTAGCCGTAATGTTGATTTTGTGTATCGGACTGGCTCATTCGCTAGATAAATATACATCGCAAAAATTCAACGATAAGTATCAAAATCTGGATAACTCATCGGCTCTCCTTGATATTATCGGGGAACTTAGATATACGGCAGCAGCACTTCTTTGGATGAAAACCGATTATTATCAGCATGAGGCCGAATACTCACATAAAGACTTTAAAAAATTGGAATCCATTATGCCCCTTATCAGGCTGGTAACTCTGCTGGACCCTCATTTTATACAGGCATACGACTTCGGAGCATATCACCTTATCGTGAATTTAAAAAAACCGGAAGAAGGCATGAAGTTCCTTGCGGAGGGATTAAGAAACAACCCTGAAACATACGATTTGAATTGGGAATACGGATTCCTGCTTTATTTTCAGAAAAAATACAAGGAAGCACTGCCATATCTTCTTAAGGCACGTGAGTTAAAAGATCAGAAAACACCTGTTTATGAAGATTATATGAAAATAAGCTGGGTAAATTCGAGGATAGTATCCTGCTACAAAGAAATTGGCGAGCCTGAAAAAGCCGAACCCTACCAAAAGGAACTGGATGACTGGGCTGCGGCAAACAAAAAAGCAGAAGAAGCTGTCAAAGCAAAGGAAGCAAACAGCGACAAAGAACACGATCACAAAGGACACAATCACGAAGGACACAATCACGAAGGACACGACCACGAAGGACACGACCACGAAGGACACGACCACGAAGGACACGACCACGAAGGACACGACCACGAAGGACACGACCACGAAGGACACGACCACGAAGGACACGACCACGAAG
>JAVBNT010000038.1:0-84540 GCA_031551355.1 Candidatus Xenobia bacterium
AAAGGCAAATAATAAGACCCTTTAGGGTCAGCCAGAGACAATGGTGCGGTTGGCAGATCTTTCATGCGCTTACAAGCGCTTGCTGGTAAAAAGCCCTTATAGGGCTAGTGCAAACCACCGGCTTAGCCGGTGGTCCTGATTTGTGAAACGGGTGTTGATAAAAACATATTTTTAGGAGGTTGGTAATTATGAAAAACAGGATTGTTTTTTTATTTCTTTTGGCGTTTGTTTTCTTTTTGATGTCTTTGCCGGGGTATTCCGCAACCGCCGCTTCCGCTAAGGGACCGGATGCGGGTATGAAAGTAACCGAGTCTTATGTGCGTCTTGCTGCCCGCAGCACATACTTTTGGGGCTGGCCGATGGCAAATATTTATAGCCGGCGTTTTGCTTTTTCGCAGCTTTCCCAGCCGGCTCTTATGAGTGGTATTGTCCCCGTTGCGCCGCTGAACCGCCTTTCAATGTTAAGGGACTATATTGATCCTGCCGAAAGGCTTGTAGCCTGTCCCAACCAGGATGTCGTTTACGGCGCCGCCAGTATCGCCCTTGATAAGGATGCGGTAGTCGTACAGGTGCCGGATTTCGGCAAACGTTTCTGGGTTTATCAGGTGGTGGATGTGCGTACCGACAGTTTTGCCGAGCTTGGTACAATGTATAATACCAAGCCGGGATTTTATCTGCTTGCAGGTCCCGGCTGGAAAGGTACTGTTCCCCGGGGTATTTTGAAGGTATTCCGCTCCTCAACCAACACGGGTATGGTTGTCCCCAGGGTTTTTCAGGATGATACCGCTTCCGATAAGGAAAAGGTCAAATCTCTTATCTCCGGCATTAATGTCTACCCTTTGTCGGAATACACCGGAAGCTTGCTCCACCGTGACTGGAGCAAGCTTCCGGTTATAGAAGGCGAGCAGCAGTCAGGCGGTCAAAAGGGTGAGACGAAATGGGTAGATCCGGAGAAGTTTTTTGACGAACTGCCGCTGCTTCTGGCCGATGCCAAACCTATGCCCGGAGAGGGTGCTATTTATGCACAGGCCGCATATCTGGCGAAACTTGCGAAATCAAATCCATCCATGCGTAAAATTATGATTGATGAGGCAAAAAAGGCTGATCAGGAACTTGTGGCTCCTTTGCTTCGTCTTGATAGTTTTGGTTTGCCGTTAAAATACAATTGGGGTACGATTAATAATGGGGCGGCATTCGGGCTTGATTATTTTACGCGCACGGCCGTAGCCAGATCCAATATTCTTGTTAATAAAGAGATCGAGACCAAGTATTTTTATCAGGATTTGGATGAGAGCGGCAAGCGTTTGAACGGAGCCAATAGTTATACGGTAACCTTTCCCAAGGGTGCCGTGCCGGTAAAAGGATTTTGGTCGCTCACGCTTTATAACGAGTATCACTTCTTCGAACCCAATTCACTAAACCGTTATTCAATTGGCACTAAAAGCCAGGGGCTTAAATATAACGCCGACGGCTCACTGACGCTTTATGTGCAGCCGCAGTCACCGGGGAAGGCGAATGAATCCAACTGGCTTCCTTCAAGGAAGAATGCTGATTTTTCCCTGTATATAAGGGCATATTGGCCGGGAAAAGAAGTGCTTGACGGTTCATGGACTCCACCGGCGGTTGTTGTTTCAAAATAAAAAAATTTAGGAGTGATATCTATGAGATACTTAACTTTTGCGGTTTTTATGTCGCTAATTTTAATTTTTCTGCCGTTTCATCTGGCTGCTGCTCCGTCACACTATGAGAAACTTGCGGACATTCCGTTTGAAGGCGGTTATCCAGGCAAAGGGGATATAGCGGTATTAAAGGATGAAATATTTTTCCAGAGAGCTGTGCAGTCATATATTTGGGCTTTGCCGGCATTGAATATGGTGGCAATGAAGGAGGGTATGGCAAAGACTTTTGGCGGCGGATATAATATAATGCCCGTATGGAAAGACCGTCTGAATGCAAAAACTTTAGTGACAACTCCCAATTGTGACGTCATTTATGCGATGGCTTTTTTGGATTTGAAAAAAGACGGGCCCCTGGTTGTGGAAGTACCTCCCGATCTTCAGGGCATAATGGATGATTTTTTTCAGCGCCCAATATCTTCAGAGAATAAAATAGACGGAAAGATCTGGAGCGGTGACGTCGGACTTCCCGGGCCCGATAAAGGTAATGGAGGGAAATATTTGCTTTTGCCTCCCGATTATTCCGGTAAGATCCCGGAGGGATACTTTGTGTTCCGTTCGCGTACTTATGGCGTTATGCTGCTTTGGAGGGCCTTTTTCAAGGATCCTCACAAGCTTGAAGCTCCGGTCGCGGATATTGAGAAAACCAGAATCTATCCTATGGGTATGGAAACGTCGGCGAAGCCGATGGTGTTTCCCAACGCTTCAAATGTCAGGTCTGATATGATTTATCCTAAGGATGGAAAAGCCTTTGCGATGCTTTCACGCTTTATTGATGATGAATATGTTGATAGTCATGATATGGAGTTAAGGGGTATGCTTGCTGCAATAGGTATTATTAAGGGCAAGCCTTTTAAACCGGACGAAAAGAATGCCGGGTTGCTGGATTTAGCAGCCAAAACGGCGGCTAAATACGGTCTTGTCGTTTCCTACACCCCTCAAGCAATCGTAGATAATCCGAAATGGTATAATGACAGGTATTGGCTTAATGTGTTCCCGGGCAATGCTGAGTTTACTGCCGGTTCATTTAATTATATCGATCCGCGAACAGGATTTTTTACCAACGCATATTCTTCAAGCCCCGGAATGGCTTTGAATATGGAGCGTGTGGGTGCTAAATATCCGGCAACTTTTGTAGACTCTCAGGGGCGGTTCCTCTCGGGCAGCAATATGTATAAAGTCCATTTGCCCAAAGATATTCCGGCAGCACTTTTTTGGTCTATTACACTTTATGATCCGCTTACGGCCTGTCTTATTGAAAACGGCCAGCCGTTTCCGTCTGTGAACACTATGGATAAACCTGTCACGAATCCGGACGGCTCTACGGATATATATTTGGGCCCGGAATCTCCGGGAAAGGGTAAAAACTGGATTAAAACTGTGACGGGTAAAGGATTTTTTGTTATTTTGCGCCTTTACGGACCGACAAAAACATTTTTCGATCAAACCTGGAGGCCAAGTGATCTTGAGCTTCAGGGCGCAAAAAAATAACATCTGTTTTTAAATGAAAAAGAGGTTGTCCCGTTGTTTGGGGACACCTCTTTTTTGGTTTGGCCGGAAAAGTAATCCGTTATACTTTCTGGAATACTATTATGTATTCATGTTTGAAGACATAAAACCCCTGTTTCAGAGCCCTGTATTTCCATAAGTTGCCCTGCTTGCCTTTTCCTTTTTCATTGCCCTGGATGTCTTTTACATTGATGGCTTTCAGCCTGAAACCTGCATTTCTGCAGACATTCATGCACTCAAAGCCCAGTGGAATCCATTCGCCTTTAGCATACTTATCGCCAATTACTAGGGTCATAAAGCGGCCTTTTTCTAGAAGTTCGTATGCGTTTTTGACTACCGATTCAAATTTCTGTAAAAAATCGTCACAGGTTGGTGAACACGCCAAATCCCTTTCATCTTCATTAAATTGTATTATATCCCAGTAGGGCGGGTGCAATACTACGTGCTGCACCTGCTCGCTGCCGTGATGCCTGCAAAGCTGCTGTATTTTATCGACGGTATTTTTTTCCGTGGAATCGCCATGTATCAGATGCGTTTCTATTCCGTGCGGATTGGCTGCAAGTGATATTCTTTCCGAACTTGCTTCGACAACGTCTTTATTGAGTTCAACCCCGATACCGTTACGGCCGAGATGGCTGCACTCTATCAGTGTAGTGCCCATTCCGCTGAACATATCAAGCACGATTTCACCCTGACGGGTAAATCTTGTGATCACCTGATAGGCGATCTGCGGGACAAAATTGCCGTGATAATCGCCAGCATGCGGTCCTGTCCTGTCTCTTGCTCCCAGTATCCACAGACTGTCCGTTATTACATCGTCAAGATAGTCCTTCCAGCGGCTCATATCTATATCCGAAAATGAAGAGTCCGTGTGGGATTTTACAGGTTTGGCAGTTTTTATTTCCTCAGACGCCGCGGATATTTTCCGCAGCACCATTTTGTTTGACATTAGGATCCTCCTTAGCTTCTCTCTGAACAAATATCAAGTTGGAGAATGACAATCATCATTGGAGAAGTGGCGGAAAACCTTGAAAACCAAAGAAGGCCTGTTTATAACCAGGCGTTAATGAGAATATGGAGAATGTTGGTTGCGATAAATAAAAAATTCGGCCGTAAGGGAGATATTCCTTCTTCCAGCCGAATTTTTTATTTTATTTGTGTTTCCCACGGAGAGCGCAGGGGAAAAACTATATGGTTACTATAAAAATCCATAATAATTCAATTACTATAGATTCTTGAACATTAGTAGAGAAGTTGTCATCGCTAGTCCCCGCCTTCGCGGGGATAAACTCCGCTGTGGCGATCCAGGAAACTAAATATATTTTATATTTCTGATGATTTACCTTAAAAAACAAAATCGCTTCAAACCGGCGGAGATGCGTTGAGCGAGCGGCAACCAGGCCTGACGAGCAGATTTGCCGGTTTCAGGCGATTTTACTTGCTTGGGGTTAGCTTTACGCTCAATGTCTCCAATTTCAACTGCATTCCTTTGGAAAGATAAATATTTTTATACGTTTGGTTCCTGGCATTCATCGACGCTCTTATTTCTTTTTTAGGCTCGTTTGTTGAAAATGTTCCCGAGACTTTTTTACCCATTGCCGTTATGTCATATGTACCCGGGGAAAAATCCTTACCGGAAAGAAAGGTTCCGCTTTGCAGTTTGTATGATTTTTTAATTTTTTGGTTTCTGGGCTGTTGTGGTACCCCGGAGATGTTGGTGCTGCTCAGTTCTACACTGCCGTTAATTACCTTTATATAGCAGTCGTCGGACAGATTTATAAACTCGTGCAGTTTTGTTTCGGGATTGTAGCTGTATGCTTTCATTGAGTTTCCCGATTTATCGTAAAATGTTACTTCTGCGTTTTGGGAAATAATTTTTACATCGTATTCGCCGGCGGGAAAATCGATTCCGGCGGTATAGAAACCGTTGGCAAGCGTTGTCTTGTAATGGATGCCGTTCATTTCTCTATCCGGCGGTGACTCGGCAAGGGCGGTTGAACTGTAGAGGAATATCAGGCAAAGAAATATTGCCGCTGTTGTCGTTACGTGAAGCCATTTTTTTGAAACTTTATATTTAACCATAGATATTGTCCCCCTTTTAAGGCAAGAATTGAAAACCAACCTATAAAATTTCTAAATATTCCGAAAGAGTCCTTTTGGAGTATCTTTTCCTGAAGGAGATGCTTGTATTGTCAAAGTTAAAGAATCCCCACCATCTCCATCAGATACTTCGCGTTGGTTGTTACGGATTTGCCTGATTTTATCTTGTAGTCAAAGCAAATATGACTGTCCCTGTAATACTCGGAAAAGCTGTAATTTTTGATTCGCGGGTATTGATCGGCAATTTCGCACAGTTCAAGGTCATGTGTTGTTATCATGCCGATAACAGCCAGCTCGTTTAGTTTCGATATAACCGTTTTTGCTCCGTTCAAACGGTCAACCGAGTTCGTGCCTCTGAAAATTTCGTCAATCAGAAAAATTATATGCGGATCTTTTTCCGCAGTCTGAACAATCTCTTTTATCCGTTTTAGCTCGGCATAAAATGTCGACACACCTTCGTTCAGATCATCCGCAATTCGCATAGAGGTAATTATCTCAAGCGGGGAAAAATTCATCTGCTTTGCGCAAACAAAACTGCCGGCTTTGGCGAGCACAAGATTGATCCCTGCCGTCCGCAGGAATGTGGTCTTGCCCGACATATTGGAGCCGGAAATGATAAAGATGTTATTGTTACAGGCAGCGTCGTTGTTTACTCTGATTTCATTTAAGATTAATGGATGGCCAAGCTCTTTTGCTTCTATCTGTTTGCCGCTGACCACAGATGGCAAACAGGTATTGCCGCACACATTCGGCAATATGGAAAAGCACAGCAGGCTTTCAAATTCGCCCAAAGCGAGAAACCACTCCTCAGCGGCATGGGAATACTTTATTTTCCATTTTTCAAACAGAATGGCACACTTATAATCCCACAGGAGCAATACGTTTAATATAAACCATACCATGCCGTTATTGCGGACACTTACTTTATCGGCAATCCTGTCAAGCTCTTTTAACGCCTGTGCCGCCGACAGATCGGCTATGCCGAGCCGGGCTTGTATCTGCTTCAATGTTTCGGCGCGGAAATTCCCGCCTTTTAAGGCATGAATTACCTTAGTGTAGGCGTTTAACTTGCGGGGCAATCGTGAGGCGGCGGTTAGGTACCGTTTTGTTTTGACCATCCCGATTAACCATATGACCGCTTGCAGTGCGCCGGCAGATGCGGCAGGAATGTATAGACTCTTTAGGCTGAATATTGTGACGGCGGTAATTGAAGCAAATGTAAACAGCGGCGCATACGTCAGCAAATATTTGAGCACCTTGCTTTCGATGAATAAGCACCGATCTTTCAGCTCTTCAACCAGTTTTTGAGCTGAACTGTCCACGCCGATTTTTGAAAAGCCGTATTCCATATGATTGGAAAAATCAATATTTCCGGCCAGTTCTTCGATAGCCTCCTGACGTTTTATCAGTTGCTCTTTTGAAAAATGAGGCTGTAACAAGTCGCCTGCGAACGATTGACGGCCATGCCAGGTGTGTGTAGCGTTAAGAAACTGAAACAAAGACTTTTTACCTACGATATCAAGGTCCCCGGAATAAGGGTGATTTGCATTTATAAACTCCGCGCCAATGTCGGTAAAGTTCACCCACTTGTCGGCAATTCTGTCCAGGTGCTTTTGGTTGATGGCGATAATCCCCTTGGAGTAGTTAATTTTTTCATGGATTTTATTGTGGAACACCCAAAGAATGACAAGTGCAAGCATCTCCGCCGAACTGACAGCTATTAAGGTTAAGCTTATATTTTTTGTAAATAAAAGGTATAATGATATGCTGGTCAGTATTACGAGTAATAGCTTTGTATAGCCGACAATGTCGGAAATGGCATAGTTTTTCTTCAGTATAATCTCTTGTTGTTCAATTCTGTCCGTAAAAATGTTTTGATTCATGTTGCACCTCAAAATATTATCAGCTGACTGACTTTTATTTTTAAGTGATTATATAGTGTTTTTTGCGTAGAAATAAAAAAGCCCTTAGACGCTCTGTCTAAAGGCTTCTTTATAAATCGGAGTGAGAAGATTTGAACTTCCGACCCCTAGCCCCCCATGCTAGTGCTCTAAACCAAGCTGAGCTACACCCCGAAAACGTGGATATTATAGCAGAGATGGGATATAAATGCAATACCTTTTGACTTTAACTTCAAAACCGGAGCATGAAAATTTACTTTTCCTAAAAATGTGTGTTTTATTAATTTTTATAGTAATTCTACAAAGCATATATGTGTTTAGACTACAGTATAACAGTTTGTTTCGCGTTAAGACAGTCCTAGTGCTGGAGAAAATCCGGATACATTCCTATCTCGCAAACTAACAGGTCATATCGCAAATATTAAATCGAAGCATTTTTGAGAATTCATATAAAATGGCAGGTATTTTGCCTGAGATGATGGCTTCATGAATCGCTGCTTATATACTGAGCAAGGATTTTTTTATAAAATAATAGAATTTATTGCCGATTTTGCCTTGAAAAATGTTTTGTTTTTATACGAAAATTTTATTGCCGCAATTCGATATTGTGAATTTTGACCCGGTACAGGGGGGATAATATGATATTGGCTGAACATCTTACGAAATATTATGGAGATATATGTGCTATTGAGGATATAAGTTTTGAAGTCGGACAGGGGGAAATTGTCGGACTTCTTGGTCCCAATGCTGCCGGAAAGACGACAACCATGCGTATTCTGACGGGATTTTTCCCGCCGACATCCGGTAAAGCTGTAATTGCCGGTGAGGATGTTATGGGCGATTCGGTATCCCTTAGGAAGCAGATAGGGTATTTGCCGGAAAATGTCCCTCTTTATATGGATATGACGGTTGCGGATTTTTTAAATTTTGCTGCCGCTGCAAAATGTGTTCCGTCTTCTTTGCGCAAAAAGCGGGTTGAAGAAGTAATGGATAAATGTGTTTTGGCACATGAAGCCGATAGCATGATCGGTAAGCTGTCGAAAGGATACAAGCAGAGAGTCGGCATTGCCCAGGCGATAATCAATGAACCTAAAGTTTTGATTCTGGATGAGCCGACTGTTGGTCTGGACCCCAATCAGGTTGTGGAGATCAGGGATATAATAAAAAGCCTTGCCGGAAATTCCACCGTTATTTTCTCTTCCCACATATTGGAAGAAGTTGCCAAGACATGTAATAAAGTTATCATTATAAATAAGGGAAAAGTGCTGGCGATTGATTCTCCCGATAATTTGTCGTCGGAAATGGAGGGCTCTGATCGGCTGGTTTTGGAACTTTCCGGAGATCCTGATAAGATATCCGATTTGATAAAATTGCATCCCGGCGTTAACTCTTTGGAGCTTTCTCCGGATTCCCCCAAAGATGCCCTGACCTTTGAACTTACCGTTTATGCGGATAAAAATCCCGAGCTGCGCAGGGAACTTGTAAGAAAAATTGTCGAAACAGGATTTGGCCTTTATCAGCTGCGTCTTGAAAAACTGACTCTTGAGCAGATATTTACGCGGATAATAAGACAGGGGGGTGTGAGAAATTGAAGGCTATTTTTCTGAAAGATCTTGCCAATTATTATAAATCTTCGGTTGTTTATGTCATGTCTTCGCTTTTGCTGTTTATCTGCGGACTGATGTTTTTCGGTAAAGTATTTTATTACAGCGAAAGCTGTGCCCAGCTCTCGGCTCTTCCTTCAGAGTATAGAGGGGCGTATAATTTTGGTGCCGCCGTGCTTTCAGGGCTTCCTTCCCTTGTTGCTTTTTTAATGCTGTTTATTATTCCTTTTATGACCATGAGGCTTTTTTCCGAAGAAAAGAAACTGGGAACTCTTGAACTTCTCTTTACATACCCGCTAACGGAAATACAGATTATCGGCGGGAAGTTTTTCAGTTGTCTGCTGGCGGTGCTGCCGGGAATAATTGTCAGTGCTCTGATGCCTCTGATTCTTGTGAAACAGGTTCCGAACATGGAGTGGGGATATATTGTTTCAGGCTATTTGGGAGTTTTTCTGTTTTGTATGGCTGGCATAGCGATCGGCATGTGGTCCTCAACAATGACCGACAACCAGTTGATCGCCGGCATTACTACGGCAGTTGTAATGATTGCTTTTTGGATCATCGGCATGCCGGGAGAAATACTTCAGGGTAATTGGCGGGATTTTTTCTCGGCAATTTCGTTTACCAATAATCTTGAGCCTTTTATAAAAGGTTCCGTTGACAGTCAGAGTGTCGTTTTCTTTTTGTGTGTTACGGTATTATTTCTTTATCTTACCTACTATAATCTTTCAGCCAGAAAATGGCGTGCATAATACTATTTATGATTCATGAGGAGAACTTCTATGAAAAGAGGTTTAAAATACGAATTTAATTCTATTGTGGCATTGCTGATTATAATAATGTCATTGGTGATGATTATGCTTATCGTCAGAAATCATCCTCAGAAATGGGATTTGACCAAAAGCAAGCTGAATACATTGTCAGGGCAGAGTGTCAATGTTTTGAAGGAGCTTAAAAATCCGGTAAAAGCCGTTGCTTTTGTTTCGGGCGGCAGGGATAAGCAGATTCAGGCACTTCTCCAGCTCTACAGGGCTAAGAGTCCACGGTTTTCATATGAATTTATCGATCCCAACAAAAATCCTAAAAAAGCTGCGGATTATGAAGTGACTTCCGACAGGGTTATCTTTATAGAATATGCGGCCAAAAGGGAGAGGGTTACCGTTTTCAATGAAGAGAATATCACCAACGCAATTGTCCGGGTCGCGACTGTCGACAGAAAGACCGTGTATGTCCTTAGCGGACATGGTGAGATGGCGCTTGAACAGCTGCAAAAGGGTGAGGCAAAAAATTCCCTCTCTGTTCTTGCTTCAGCGTTGGAGAAGGAAATTTATTCACTTAAATACCTGAACCTTTCGCAGCAGACGGATGTCCCCGGAGATGCTGCGCTGGTCGTTATTGCCGCTCCCGTCAGTGCGTTTTTTAAAAATGAAACCGATAGTCTGTGCCGGTATATAGATCGGGGCGGTAAAGTTCTCTGGTTTTTGGGCAGTAAGTCTATTAAAGAGAATGCCGGACTTCTCGATTATCTCGGCGTATCATATTCCGACGGGTTTGTTGAGGACGATATGAGTAAGATGCTTGGGGCCGACCGGTTTATGACTGTTGTGGCGATAAATTCCAATAGCGACATAACCGCCGGTTTCCGTAACAGCGTTTGTCTATTCCCGCTTTGCCGGGCCGTCTTTTATCCTAAAACGCCACCGAAAGACACTCTGTTTACACCTTTTGCCTCCACCAGTTCCCAAAGCCGGATTATCAAGGCGGAAGATTCTCATAAAATATCCTCCACTGAATCAGGAACGGAAAAGGTTATTGACAATACCGGCAGCTATTGCGTTGCTTTGGCTGTTGAGCGGAAAAACGGTGAGCTTATTTCCCGATCGATTGTTTTCGGCAGTTCCCTGCTGGCGTCCGATGCCGTAATTTCCCAGGGAGAAAATAAAAATTTGCTTTTGAATTCCGTCGCCTGGCTTACGGAAGAGAAAAATTTAATTTCGATAAGGCCCAAGGACGAGCAGATTGTAATGTTAAGCCTTACCGATGAGAGCACTTTGCAGATCTTTTTCTATAGTGTGGTGTTCCTGCCGTCAATTTTTGCTTTCCTGTGGCTGTCAATGAGAATTGCCAGGCGTATTGGAGGAAAAAAGCAGTGAATACAAGAGTTACACTGATTCTTTCATTTATAATGCTGGCAATTGCCGTTATTTATTTTTTTGATGTCAGGAATGAGACCTCAAAAGATGAGAAAAAAAGAGCCGATTCGGTTATTTTTTCCGTTGAGTATTCAAAAGTTAAATCTTTGTCTGTTTTCAGAAAAGGCCAGCTGCTTAACTTTGAAAAAAAAGACGGTTTATGGTATATGACTTCTCCTGAGCAGGCTCTGGCCTCTGCCGGTGTTTTGGACAATCTGCTGGATTTTATGTCCGGTCTCAGAATTGAAGAAACTATTGATGCTCAGCCGCATAAACTTTCAGATTTTGGTTTGCAGCCGCCTTCAATGCTTATTACACTTAAATCGGAAACCGGGCAGCAGGTATTGATGATTGGTATTAAAAATTTTTCTCAGCTTTCCTATTATGCAAAAAAAGAGAATCTGCCGGATGTTTTTACCGTCAGCAATTTCGGGATCTCGGAATTTGAGAAACCTTATGACGCTTTTTTGGAGAAAGGGGCCATGCTTATTGCTCCGGATTCTGTTTTTGCCGTATCCGTTTCCAAAAAATCAGGTTCTTTCAATCTTGAGAAAGACAGTAATTTCTGGTCGGAGTTTAAGGGTGAGCAGGAATGGAATATTGTTTCGCCTTTCAGAAAAAAAGCAGATTACAGAATTGTTGAGGATTTTCTTTGGACTTTGAAAGACACCAGGGTGGAAAGTGTTGACGGAAAATTTATAGGGAAAATTCCTCGGGATGCGGATGATGTTATTGCCAAAATAACTGTTAGACGCAAGGGGCTTGCCGATGAATCACTTACCGTTCTTTCAAAAGATAGCGGTTTCTTTAAATGTTTAAGGGCTTCAACAGGCGACCTGGTTAATTTGAAAGCGGATGCATTTGAAAAGATACTTGCTTTGACGGCGGAATATTTTGTCGACCGCCATCTGTTGTCGTTCGACTCCGCACTCCTGAACGAAATAACTGTTTTTTATAATGAGGGAGCGCAGAAAGTCAATTTAATGAGAGCACAGTCCGGGGGCTGGGAGGTTGTTCATGCTGATTCCGCCGTGAAGGATTTTCCGGCGGCAAATACGCTGTTATGGAAATTGGAGTCCCTTTCCGCATTGCCTGAGGTTAATGATAATTTTGCCGGAGTCTCTCCTTATGCAAAGATTTCGCTTAAAGACAGGAGCGGGACGATTGCAGGGGAGTTTGAATTTTTAAAATCGGCAAAAGGGGATTATGCGGTTAAAATATCAGGAGAGCTTTATGCTGTAAAAGGTGATGAGCTTTTTGAGCTGCTTTCTTCCATAAACAAGTCTGTTCTTTCAAAAAACTGATTATTCTGCCGGAGAGGACAGTTTTTCCAGTTTGTACATTAGTGCCTCTGTGATTTCTGCGGCCAGGCCGACGGGAATGCCTATTCCTTTTGCCGTCAGAATAACTACAAGTTCTTCCGAAATAAATTGCTCGCTGCCTTTCAGTGCTTCGTAACCCAGCATTGCTCTTGTTTTCCAGGCCGATGTTTTTAAATCCCAGAAAAGATCTTCCGCTTTGTAGTAATAAGGCGGTTCCAGGGATTTCAGTTTTTCTTTGAGTGACGGTATCGTGTATCCGTTGTCAACCACCATCTGTTTTATAAAAAGCAGTTCAAGCAGATCAAGCGGCGTATACTTTCTGGCTTTGCCGTCTGTTTTCAGGAACTCCGGGTGCAAAAGTTCCTGACTCTCCCAGTAGTTGATCATGCGGGTCGTTATGCCCAGATGTTTTGCCGCATCACTCTGTGATATATAAAAAATATCTTCTTTAAAAAGCGGCAGTTGATTTATTTGGTTATTTTTCAATTTAAAATCCCCTTTGCCGAAAGTCTTTTGACTATAAATTTATTTTGCGGAAAAATTTGGGTTTATTTTTTGTCCACTTATCAACAATTATTGTGGATAAGTGGATAAATCTTGTTTATTATATCACAAGGCATGTGTATTGACAAATAATTATTGAAGCATTACAATAATTATTGTAGATGTTAATATGTGGCCCAGCTAACCATGAGTTAGCTTTTACCCCTTAACAGGGGTTTTTTTTATTGTCTGAAAATTTAAAATCTTTGTCTGGCACTTTTATCCGGTTTTTCTTTTTTACTATGTAAAATGCGGTTGACTTTTTTTTTGCCAGACATTATAATAATGAATGCTTCTTTGGAGTAATTCTTCTATTAGGAATTTTTTAGCTTGTGATTATAGATGTCAGGGATATAAAGAGGCATACCGGTTCAAAGAAAAGTTATTCTTTTAACGAAGGTATTGATGTCTCGGAAAATGAAGAAAGTAAAGAACTGGCGGTTAGTGTCGGTGTTGAACTGACGAACACGGGCAAATCAATCCTGATAAAGGGTTTTTTAAAAGCAAAACCTGAGCTGCAGTGCAGCAGGTGTCTGGGGACATTTGCTTATGATATGGAGTCACCGTTTCAGGAAGAGTTTTTTTCTTCTGATGCGGATGCGCCCGTATCAAATAAGATAATGGATCCTTCGGAACTTGATGTTTTTTTTTATCAGGGAAATTTGATAGATCTGAAAGAAGTATGCCGGCAGATTTATTTTGTATCCATACCTTTGACTGTGATTTGCAGCGGTGATTGTAAGGGATTATGCAGTAACTGTGGTGTGGATTTAAATAAAGAATCCTGTCTCTGCTGAGAAACCCGGTTTGACAAATGCTTCTGTTTTTGGAATAATATAAAGTTTTTCTGAAGACGGAATTTTTTAGAGAAAATTTTTTAAAGAAAGAGGGTATACTATCATGGCAAACCCGAAATATAAAACTTCGCATTCTAAAACAAGACGCAGAAGAGCAAACATAAGGCTTGAATCTCCTGCTCTCTCAACCTGCCAGAACTGCAAGGAGCCTAAGCTTCTTCACCATGTTTGCGGCGTTTGCGGTTTTTATAAGGGAAAAGAAGTTCTTAAACGCGAAGAAGTTCAGGAAGGTTAGTCTAGTTTTTTGCGTTGGTATTTTTAAATTCTATGTCAGCTTCTGCTGTTCATAGGATTTATTTTTATAGTTTTTAATGTCTTTATTTTTTGACTTGGTGGGTGTTTTATGTTTAACGGTAGATCTGTTTCAGTCGCTTCCATAGGAGCGTATGCCCCTGAAAAGCGCCTTACTAATTTTGATTTGGAAAAAATTGTCAACACTTCCGATGAGTGGATTACGTCACGCTCCGGTATAAAAGAGAGAAGAGTGGCTGAGCCCGACTGTGCCTCCTCTGATTTGATGGCGAAGGCCGCCCGGGTTGCTTTGGAGCGTTCGGGAGTAGAATCGTCTTCAATACAGATGGTAATAGCATGTACTGCAACGCCTGATATGTTGTTTCCGCCTACTGCGTGTCTTGTTCAGCAAAAATTAGGATTGCCGGAAGCTGTCTGCTTCGATCTCGAAGCGGGATGCTCCGGTTTTTTATATGGCGTTTCAGTCGCCAGCCAGTTCGTTGCCACAGGTTCTATGAATAATATTCTCGTCGTTGGCGGCGATGTGCTTACCAGAATAGTGAATTGGGAGGACAGGAACACCTGTGTTCTTTTTGGTGACGGTGCCGGTGCGGCAGTAATAACTCCCGGTAAAGGTGAATCCGGAATTATGGGGTTTAATCTTAATGCCGACGGAAATCTGTGGCGTACCCTGTTTATGCCTGCCGGAGGATCTAAAATTCCGGCCTCTGAAGAATCTGTTAAGAATAAGCTGCATACGGTTAGCATGGAGGGGAAGGAAGTTTTTAGGCATGCCGTTACAAAAATGTCTGAATCCGCATCTGCGTTAATGTCCCGTTTGGGTATTACCGTTGATGATATTTCACACTATATTCCGCATCAGGCTAATGTTAGAATTATTGAGTCTGTAGCCAAGAGACTGGGAGTTCCGGAGGAAAAAGTAGTTCTGAATTTAGACCGTTACGGAAATACATCATGCGGATCGATTCCTCTTGCCTGGAATGAGGCTTTTGAGACCGGGCGGCTGAAAAAAGGAGATATTTTACTGTTTACGGCTGCCGGTGCCGGTCTTACATGGGGATCGATGATTTTGAGATGGGGCGTTTAGGAGGAGTTTTATGAGTATAAAGGAATTAGCTATTGTTTTTCCGGGCCAGGGTGCTCAAAAAGTTGGTATGGGGCGTGATTTTTTTGATAACAGCCCTTCGGTTTCGGATTTGTTTAATAAAGCTGATGAAATCTTAGGTTATTCTATTTCCGATATTTGCTTTAACGGACCGGATGAGGAGCTTACAAAGACTTTGAATACTCAGCCGGCTATTTTCGTTATGTCCATTGCGGCGCTGACGCTGCTTCGTGAAAAAGGATTTGAGCCTTCGATGACTGCGGGGCATAGTGTCGGCGAATATGCTGCTCTTGTTGCCGCCGGTGTTTTGTCTTTTGAAGACGGCCTTAGGTTGGTTGCCAAAAGAGGCCGGCTGATGCAGGAAGCCGGAACAACGGCTCCGGGTACTATGGCTGCGGTAATCGGACTTGACTATGAGACAATAAAAAAATGTTGTATGGATTCATATTCTGCCGGGATAGTGGAAATTGCTAATTTTAATACACCTGAGCAGATTGTTATTTCCGGGGAAACAGCCGCTGTGGAGAGAGCTGCGGAATTGATTAAGGCTAAAGGAGCCAAAAGGGTTATGCCTTTGAATGTCGGTGCCGCCTTCCATTCCAGACTTATGAAAACAGCGGCAGAATCTTTAGCAACTCATCTTGATGGTGTTGATTTCAAGCATCCGTCGATGCCGGTTGTGGTTAATGCCACGGCTGAGATGCTGACCGATGCTTCAAAAATAAAGGAAACGCTGAAAACCCAGATGCTCGGAAGTGTTATGTGGGTTGATTCGATTAGGGCGATGGCTGCGGACGGTATTGATACTTTTGTTGAAGCTGGTCCGGGCAGAGCTTTGTGTGGTATGATAAAAAAGATAGATCTGAGTCTTACTACTTTAAATATAGAAGATATGGCAACTCTTGAGAAAACAACAGAATCTTTGAATTCACAGTTTGCTTTGCTTCAGAGTGCCTAGCCTTCTGAAAGGTGTTTTGCTATGAATAATAAAGTTGCTTTTATTACAGGGGCTGGACGCGGAATCGGCAGGCATATAGCATTAAAGCTTGCGTCTGATGGATTTGATTGTGCTTTGAATGATCTTAATATGGACGATCTTTCATCGGTTAAGTCTGAAATTGAGTCTTTGGGAAGAAGATGTGAGATTTATAAAGCCGATGTCTCGTCTACGTCTGAAATAGAGGATATTGTAAAACAGATTGTCGAGGCATTTGGCCGCGTTGATGTGCTTGTGAATAATGCCGGAATAACTCGTGATGAGCTTTTAATGCGCATGAAGGAAGAGGATTGGGATAAAGTTATCAGTGTTAACCTTAAAAGCGTTTTTAACTGCACTAAAGCTCTTTCCAGAGTAATGATGAAACAGCGCAGCGGGAAGATAATCTCAATATCGTCGGTTGTCGGTATAATGGGAAATGCCGGACAATGCAACTATTCCGCATCAAAAGCGGGTGTTATCGGTTTCACGAAGTCAATAGCCAGAGAACTGGCGTCAAGAGGAGTCACTGCCAATGCCGTTGCTCCCGGATTTATTCAGACCGATATGACGGATAAGCTTTCGGATGAAGCTAAAAACCGCCTTTCTTCACAGATTCCGCTCGGATATCTGGGAACGGCCAAAAATGTTGCCGATGCCGTTTCTTTTCTTGCATCTGATGCTGCATCCTACATTACCGGACAAGTTCTTAATGTCGATGGCGGCATGATTATGTAAATGTTGAAGGATAATTTCGATTTGAGTTGAATAGAATTCTTCCTGTATCAACTCTTTTATTAATGTAAACTGATATGAATTTTTGGAGGTGTTTGAAAAAATGTCGAATATAACAGACAGAGTAAAAAAGATAGTGATAGATCAGCTTGGTGTTGATGAAGAGCTCGTAACCCCTAATGCGTCTTTTACAGATGATTTGGGTGCAGATTCTCTTGATGCCGTTGAGCTTGTTATGGCATTGGAGCAGGAATTCAATTTGGAGATTCCGGATGAAGATGCTGAGAAGCTTACCAATATTGAAGATACTGTAAAATATATTCAAGAGAAATCAGAAGAGTAAGCGCGTTTTTTGAGCCAGGCCATTCATTAATTATGTTTGGCCCGGCTCGTTATTGATTTTAGGTGATTTTAAAAACAGCGGATAATTTGCTAAACTAAGTTGTGATTATTTGCTTTTTTCTCTCTTTTGGATTTATAGGAGGTTCTTCTTTGTATGGCCAGTGTTAAAGAATTTGGTAGAAATACGAGTTTTTGCGGGGTTTTAAGGAAAGTAATGTCTTCGGCGTCTGCGCCGATGTCTTGCGACGAAATTGCGGCTCATGTAGTGGAGCTTTGGGGCAGAGGTTTTCCTGTTAATCCTTATGAAGATGTTTGTCTTGTATATAAATTTTTGAAGAAATATATGGACACTGAAGAGTTTCTTGATGAGCTTGACAATCAGGTTATTATGGTAGACAGGCTGGATGGTTTTTGTGTGCCTATTTCTCCTGATTTGATGCCGTCGGAACTTAATTCTGTGGAAGAACAGATTAAAAGAATAAAGTTTAAGCTTGTTAATGTTTAGATTACCAAGCTTTTTTCTATTTGTTTTATTTTGCTTTTTTTAAAAAGTCTTAATAAAAAACTTTTAACAGGAATTTGTTTTGCAGATTTGCTTTGATTTGCCTGTTGTTTTTGTATTTGAATTGATAAAAATGACAGTTATATTCTTTATATTTCCGTTTGGCTGGCTATATTTTCATTCTCCTGCGTAATCTTTTGAATATTCTTTCTTAAGTTTTATTTTGTAATTGCTTTGGTTTTACACTACCTATTTGTTTTTACTTTTTTGAACTATTGTTTTGATGTATGGATGTTTATGATATCGTGAATTAATTTTTTTTAAAGGGGCTGTTTAATGTGGATAAGTTAAAAACTCTTGAATTGGTTGTCGGCCAAATCGAAAAACAATACGGCAAGGGATCTATAATGAGACTTGGGGAGATGCGTTCCTCATTCGATGTGGACGCGATTCCGACCGGTGCCCTTTCGCTTGATATTGCGATTGGCATTGGCGGCATTCCCAGGGGAAGAGTTATCGAAATATTCGGCCCTGAGTCCTCCGGAAAAACGACGTTGGCACTGCAAATTGTTGCTGAAGCTCAGAAGCGCGAAGGCGTTGCCGCTTTTATCGACGTCGAGCACGCTCTTGATCCGGATTATGCAAAAAAAATAGGTGTTGATGTCGATAATCTTTATGTCTCGCAGCCGGATACCGGAGAACAGGCTTTGGAGATTGTGGATACTCTTATCAGGAGCAATGCTATTGATATTATTGTCATTGACTCCGTCGCTGCCCTTGTTCCCAAAGCGGAAATAGAGGGCGATATGGGCGATAGCCATGTCGGTCTTCAGGCGAGACTCATGTCCCAGGCTTTAAGAAAATTAACCGGAACGATAAACAAGACCAAAACCAGTGCTATTTTTATAAACCAGATCAGGGAAAAGATTGGCGTAATGTTCGGCAGTCCTGAGACCACCCCCGGCGGAAGAGCGCTTAAGTTTTACAGTTCACTGCGTTTTGACATCAGAAAATGTGACAGTGTTAAACATGGAAATGAGCAGATAGGCAACAGGGTCAAAGTAAAAATAGTAAAAAATAAAATGGCTCCGCCTTTCAAACAGGTTGAGTTTGATATTATTTTCGGGGAAGGTATTTCAAGAATAGGCAGCATCATTGACGCGGCCGTTGAGCAGTCTGTAATTGCCAAGAGCGGTTCATGGTTTAGCTATGGCGAGACTAAGCTGGCACAGGGGTATGAGAACCTGAAGAAATATTTTGAAGAACATACCGATTTGCTGAATGAAATAATTGTTAAAACGAGAGAGTCGGCAGGACTTTCAACTTAGATTTTACTTGTTACTTGTCGAGTTTGTAATAAAAATCTTAATTGTAAAGAGATGTGCTATGAAACAGAAAAAAAGAACTGGAGGTGAATCTAATATCGATATATTGCATGTTTTAGTTGGTGTGGCAGGTGCTGTTGCCGGTTATTTTGGAACCGTTTATTTTGCCAAGAAGAGGGGAGAGTCCGCTTTTCTTGATGCTGAAAAAATCAGGGAAGACGCCCGAAAAGAAGCGGCAGCTTTAAAGAAAGAAAAACTCATAGAAGCAAAGGATGAGGTATTCAGGGAAAAAGCCAGACTTGATAAGGAAGTCGGAGAACGAAGAAATGAAATACAGCGCATGGAGCGCAGAATTCTTCAGAAAGAGGAGAATGTAGAGAAGAAACAGGATTCTCTGGAAAAGCGGGAAAAGAATCTGGTTGTAAAGGAAAACGATATTACCCGTAAACATGAACAGCTGCAGCAGATTGAAAGCCAGCAGCTTGCCGAACTTGAAAAAGTGGCACGTATGAGTGTTGATGAGGCTAAGGATGTCATTTTAAAGAAAGTTGAAAATGATATTCAGTTTGAAATTGCTTCACGTTTGAAGGTCATGGAAGAACAGATAAAAGAGACTTCCGACCTGAAGGCCCGCCGTATAATTTCCACGGCGATACAAAAGTGGGCTTCGGATCAGGTTGTGGAGTCTACCGTGTCGGTTGTTCCTTTGCCGAATGATGAGATGAAGGGCCGTATAATCGGCCGTGAGGGCAGAAATATCAGAATGCTTGAATCTTTGACCGGAGTCGATTTAATTATAGACGATACGCCTGAAGCGGTCGTGCTTTCATGTTTTGATCCCATACGCAGGGAAATTGCCAGAATCGCCCTTGAAAAGCTTATTGTAGATGCCAGGATACACCCGGCACGGATAGAAGAAATGGTTGAGAAGGCACGCAAGGAGATGGAATCTAAAATTTGGCAGGAAGGTGAACAGGCTGTTTTTGAAGTCGGGGTTACCGGGTTGCATCCAGAGCTTGTTAAGGTGCTAGGCAAGTTGAAATACAGGACCAGTTACGGTCAAAACGTTCTTTCACATTCTTTGGAAGTGTCTTTTCTTGCCGGAACTATTGCCGCCGAACTGGGAACTGATGTTTCCCTGGCCAAAAGAGCCGGACTTCTGCATGATATAGGAAAAGTGTTGAATATGGAAGTCGAAGGTCCTCATGCCATTTTAGGTGCGAAATATGCTGAGAAGTATAATGAGTCTACAGATGTTGTTCATGCCATATGCGCACATCATGAGGATGAAGAGCCGAGGACTGTTGAAGCGGTCATCATTCAGGCTTGTGATGCTATTTCCGCTGCAAGACCGGGTGCGAGAAGAGAATCGCTGGAGGCTTATGTGAAGAGACTTGAGAAGCTTGAGACTGTTGCCAACGGTTTTGATGGCGTGGAAAAGTCTTATGCGATTCAGGCCGGCAGAGAGATTCGTATTTTGGTTAAACCTGAAATTATTGATGATGTGAAATCGGTTGTCCTTGCCAGAGACATCGTTTCTCAGATAGAAGATGAACTGGAGTATCCCGGACAGATAAAAGTAACGGTTATCAGGGAGACGAGAGCAGTAGACTACGCAAAATAAGCGGGTTTTTCTATAAAAATATTTGAGCAAGGGGGCTGTCGTGATAACGGCGGCCCCTTTAACATGGAATAAAAGATAACGATCACCGGGCTGAGCCCGGCAAAACCGGCTTTGGCCGGTTCAAATAGAATTGTAAAAATGGTGAAAAATTAAGAAAAGAATAGCAAAAGGCTAGAAAGCAAGCTATTTTTCGCCATTTTCTGTCGTACTAAGTGGGCCTTTCTAGCCCCACTTAGTACGACAGCCCTTCTTTTATTTTGTTTTTTATATAATGCCGTAATATTTTTTTGCTCACAAGGAAATTGTTGCATTTTTGTCAAATATTATTTCCGTAAGCATATTTTTGAAAAAAATATTTTTTGGTTTTTTTCTGCAAGCAAATTTTGATAGGGGGGGAAGTTTGTATGGAGGTGCTAAAAGTTTCAGCAAAATCTAATCCAAATTCAGTTGCGGGGGCTCTGGCCGGAGTTTTAAGAGAACGCGGTGTTGCGGAAATTCAGGCTGTTGGAGCAGGGGCTATCAATCAGGCTGTAAAGGCGATTGCGATAGCCAGAGGTTTTGTTGCCCCGTCAGGCATGGATCTCGTGTGTGTGCCGGCGTTTACTGAAATATCTATAAATGGTGATGAGCGTACGGCTATTCGCCTTATTGTTGAACCCAGATAGATTGATTTAAAAGCTGCGTCATAGTATAGTTGTTTATATTTGAGTTTTTGTAGATTTTATTGATGCTTACATATAGTTTAATATTTTTTGTTAAATTATAAATAAAATTCAACAAAATAACATCTATTTTGAAGAACTGATATGACGCGGCTTTCTTTTTTTTCTTTTAATTATTTTCTATTTTTGATCCGGAGGATCTTGTATGCTTGTCGATTTGCATACCCATACCAGAGCATCTGACGGTATATTCTCAATACGTGAACTGCTGGATTATGCAAGAAAAAGCTCGGTAAAAGTTTTGGCCGTTACGGATCATGATTGTGTTAAAGCCTTTTCCGATACTGAAAGTATCGGACTTTTCAGTGATATTATGCTTATAAAAGGTATAGAGTTCGGCTGTATAATGGACGGGCTTGATGTACATATACTTGCTTATAATATTGATATAGAAGACGCTTCTTTGTTGAAAAAATTGGACATGCTGGCTTTTAACAGAGTGGAGCGCACCAGAGAAATGTTGTCAAAATTGGCCGCTTTGGGAATTGAGATTCCGTATGAGGAAGTTGCCGCTGAGTCCGAACATATAAAAGGCCGGCTCCATCTTGCACGTTTGATGGTGAAAAAAGGTTTCGTCAGTGATGAAAACAGTGCTTTTTCAAAATATTTGGGCATAGGTGCCCCGGCATATGTTCCCAGAAAATCCCTGTCTGTAGAAGAGTCCATAGAACTTATTGCTTCCGTTGGCGGTGTCTCTGTTCTTGCTCATCCTTTTGTCAGCCTTGTTTCCGAGGATATGATTGATAGAATTATTGGCTATGGTATCAACGGCATTGAGGTTTATTATCCGGAACATAACGGGCTTCAGAGAGATTTTTTAAAGAATAAGGCACTAGCCAATTCATTGCTGGTTACCGGGGGGTCGGATTTTCATGGTTTCCGTAATGGAAATTTGATGCCTCTGGGCATGCGTGATTATCCCGACTTCTTATTTTCGGATTTTATGGATAAAATTCAAAAAACTTCTTTACGGAGGAATTGATCCTTGCTGATTAAAGGGGAGCTTGATTTTTCAGAGATTGAATATTGCCGGACAAGAAGAATACTTTGGCATGCCAATCACTATTCATTTATAGCTGTTATTTCCAGATTAAAACATTCACAGGCAAGGCTTGTTTCCATAACATCCTCTTTCGTTGGCGAAGAAGTTTTGTTTGACTATTATTTTGAACTTAATGACAAGAGCTGTATCGTCAGAATTATCTCGGAAAATCTGAGGATTGACTCTATTTTGCCCTTTTTCAGTGAAGCTGCTTTGCTTGAAAAAGAAATTTCCGCTAATTTTAAGGTTGTTTTTACCGGTAATTTTGATGATGACTAGGGACTGTTAAAACATATAAGGAAGGAACTTATTTATGCGTACACCGGTAATTTTTCTTTTGTTTGTGTTTATAATACTTTTTACGGCAGATGCTTTTGCCCAGCAATCCGTGTCAGCAAGAAACCGCTATAAAGTGGCAAAAAATATGTTCTCTTCAGGACGCTATCAGGAGGCGGAAAAAGAACTTACCGAGTCATTGAAGCTTGACGGCAGATATTCCGATGCTTTGTTTTTGATGGGACTTACAAAGTGGCAGCTTAAAGAGTATGATGAGTCGGTTAAATATTTGGAGCAGGTTATACGCCAGGAACCGAAGTTTTTTACAGCCAGACTTTATCTGGCTACGGTCTGTCTTGAAAAAAATGACCTGTCGAGGGCAGAGGAACAGGCCAAGTTTTATATGACTAACGCTACATCCGACCCTAACGGTTATTATGCCATGGGCGTTATCAGTTATAAGAAAGGCGATTTGCCTAAATCGCTTGAATTTTGGGACAAGGCCATTTCACTTGATAAAAATCACGCTTCAAGTTATTATAATAAAGCCCTTGTTTTATATTTGCAGGGAAAGACCCAGGAATCTATTGCTTCTATTGACAAGGCTTTGGCGGTTAAAACTGCGAACCTTAACTTGTACCGTTTTTCCAAGGCCTGTATAAATTATTTCTCAGGCGATAAAGATGAGGCAATAAAAGAATTCAGCTATTTGTCTGAGTTGATTCCTTCCACTGTTATTGGTTTGACGTCAGCTTCCATGCTGGCATTGCACGAATCCCGCTGGCAGGATGCTATTAATAAGGCTGATGATGCTTTGTCAATAGATCCGCTCTTTCAGAAAGCTTTGGAAGTCAAGGCGGCCGCTCTTGAGAACAGTGGTGATATCGGCGGTGCAGTGACCTGTCTTGAAACTATTGTAAAAAATGATCCTAATCAGAAGTATGTGAGTGAAAAACTGGCATCATTGAAGATCAGGGGTAATGAAAAGACGGAAGAGACCGAAAAGACTGAAAATACTGAGAATACTGAGAATACTGAAGAAAGTAACTGACTTCAGTGTCAAAAAACAGTTTAATATTTTTTATATTAACTGCAATTAGGAGTTGTTTATGGAGAAGGCTGCTACTTTAAAATTGGCTGAGCTTGCGGATGAAGAGCTTGTTGCAATGGCCAGGGACATGAGTTATGAGGCTTTTGAAGCCCTTACTTACCGTTATGAAAGACCAATTTATAATTTGGCTTTCAGGATAACAAGAAACAAGGAAAACGCTGAAGAGGTTATGCAGGACACTTTTATGAGCGTTTTCAAAAATTTAAAGGACTTCAGACAACAGGCATCATTTAAAACCTGGATCTATAAGGTCGCAACAAATTTTGCGCTGATGAAACTTAGAAAAGGCAAACGCTACAATGAGATTCTAACTGATGAGCCTACCGCTTCGCAAAGCGAGGAATTTCCTCAAACCGTATCTTACTGGTTTTCTAATCCGGAAGAAATTTATGAGAAAACCGAACTTACCGATCTTATAAAAAGGGCTGTCAGTGAACTTCCCGATATTTACCGTACTGCCTTTTTGCTGAGAGATATTGAAGGGTTCTCAAATCAGGAAACAGCGGAGATTATGAATATATCCGTTCCCGCAGTTAAATCGCGCATCTTAAGAGCCAGACTGCAAATGAGAGAGTCTTTGACTAATTATATAAAGGAAAGAGCGTAATGAGTAATTTTTATTGTAAATACCAGAGGGATATTATAATTGATTGTTCTGTAGAAGAAGAGCCCAAATGTTCATGCGCTTCTTTCAATCTTGAGTCCAAGAAATGTAGTGATTGCGTGCATATTATCTCTACTGTCCAAACAACTGTTAAACTTTGCAGAGACTATGATTATGATTTGGATGCCGAGGAAAATTGTGATGATATAAAGACTAGAGTCAGGGAGAATGTTTTTAAATTTTTGCTCGAGGAACAGCTTGCACAGAAACAAGGCATTGATGAACTTTAATATTTGCAACAAGGAGGCATTGGAATGATTTCTCAGAGAGTAAAGACATTGGAGGAGAGCATAACTCTTGCTATAACGGCCAGGGCTAAGGCGATGAAAAGTGCAGGAGAAGATGTTATTCTTATGGCTTCGGGTGAGCCTGATTACGATACTCCGGAGCATATAAAGGCAGCGGCCATAGATGCTATTCATTGCGGTTTTACAAAATATACGGCAACATCGGGGATTGATGAGCTGAAAGAACTTATCTGCAATAAACTGTCCGTAGAAAACAGTCTCCAGTATAACAAGTCCGATGTAATCGTTACTGTTGGCGGTAAACAGGCTTTGTTCAATGTCTTCCAGTCTATTCTGGATCCGGGAGATCAAGTTATTGTGATCGCTCCTTACTGGGTGAGTTATTTGGAACAGGTTAAATTGGCCGGCGGTGTTCCCGTCCTTTTATATACGAAAGAGAATTCGTTTGATATTGCGGATCTTGAAAAACTGATAACACCAAGAACAAAGGCGTTAATCCTTAACAGTCCGTCAAATCCTTCCGGACATATAATTTCCCGGGAGCTGCTTAAGGGTATTGCGGAGCTTTCGGTTAAGAAGAACTTTTATGTTATTTCCGATGAGGTCTATGAGAAATTTGTATATGACGGCAATACGTCTGTTTCTGTGGCAACTTTGGGCGAGGAAATAAAAAACAAAACAATATTGATCAATGCTTTTTCCAAAACTTACTCTATGACCGGATGGAGAGTTGGATATTGTGCCGCCTCAAGGGAAATTATAAAATCAATGGGATTAATCCAGGATCATCAGACTTCAAACGTATGCTCTATTGCCCAGAAAGCGGCTGTGGCGGCACTTAAGGGATCGCAGAAACCAGTTGAGGAGATGATTGCCCAGTTTGCGGTCAGAAGGGATTATATGGTAAAGCGCCTGACTGGAATTAAGGGTATAAAGTGCCTAAATCCTATGGGAGCTTTTTATGTGTTTCCTGATGTCTCGGGCCTTTATAACAAAGAAATCCCTTCGTCCATGGAGTTTTCCAGGCGTTTGCTGGAAGAAGAGAAGCTTGCCGTTATACCTGGAATCGGGTTTGGCTATGACACTCATATAAGGCTTACATACTCCACCGGCCTTGAGGATATTAAAAAAGGACTGGACAGATTCGAGTCCTTTATCAGTAATCACTTTTAGGCTAATTTGATTGTTAAAAAACTTGTCTCTCAGAGTTCACAGAGATAATATTGAAAAGATATTACCGGTAATGCGTAGGCGCGTGTTTCCCCGCAAAATAATTTTTCTAATTTTTCTCTGTGTTCTCCAATTCTCTGTGAGGGATTTTTCATTGCTTAATAAAAAAGCTGCCTTGTTAAGGAAAAAAGGCGGCTCCATTTTTTAATTAAGCCTGATAGCTTAATTAATCTTCTTCTTCATATGCTCCGTCGAGTATGAGCTTTGTCTGTTCATAATCCTGCGGAGATATTATTATTGATGTAATCCACTTTGTCGATGAAAGAGCCCACTGTATCGTTGCTGTTTCCGGAGCTAATTTTTTTCTTGCGACTATTCTTTGTGATAGAGAGGTGTTTTTAAGGCTTTCCTCAATAGTTCCGCAGGCAATTACTCCCAACCCTCTTCTTCCGACTGCTTCAGCCAAAGACTCCATCTGTCTGAAATTAAGAACACTGTAGTCTATTACTATAAAATCGAAATTTCCGTTTGTCAGAACATTATTGACAATTTTTGCCATTGAATCCTTATGGGCATCCTTGATGTATACACCAATATATTTTGTTTTGCCGTCTTTTTTGAGCTTATAGAATGCGTCCATCATTCCGTTGGTCTGCAGTTGTGAAACCTCGGAAACCTCATCAATTATGACACAGTCAATAAAGTTGGTGTTGAGATTTTTTATGCTTTTTTGAAACAGTCCGATAAAATCGCCTGAATTGTTGGCATAATTCGTTTTCCAGCGTGTGCTAAGCATGCATTTTTGTTTGGTTGATGGACCTATGTTTTCAGAAACAAAGGCTTCACTGCCTTCTGCAAACGGTGACGTGTCTATAAAATTGGCCCCTCTTGAAATGGCATAAAGGAAGGCCTGTTTATGTTCCTGTTTGAGGCCTGATGTGTTTATTGAAATGACTCCCAGCTTTCTGCCGGTGTTGCCAAGGCGCCTAGAGTCTATTTCAGATGCATCTGCTCCGGCTGTTGCCGTTATAATTGATGCCAAAAATATGATTATAAATAGTTTATGGCTGCAGTACTTTTTCATTGTCTCCATCCACCGATATTATTATTTTTTTGTTTCCCGCTCCGGGCAGGCTCTTCAGTGTATTTTCTATCTGTGATCTGCGCTGCATCATTTCACAGCTTCCGCCGCCGTCATTTATTGCTTTGTTGAAGTCGACTACGATCTTTTTTTCGTCAATTGTTATTGACTGAAGCTTAGTTTCAGAAGGCAGCGTTGTGTAATATCCACTTTTCTTCTCTTTTTCGTTCGGGCCTTCTATCAGCATGGAGATTGCTTTTTCAGCAACTTCACGTTCACTGTTGCCTTCGACTTTTATTTCCAGAGGGTAAGTTTTTTCCGGAGACATTAAGTCGGGATCTTCTTTGTTTGATGCATAGAAAACAGCAATGGAACTTTGTGATGAAATGCTGATCGGAGGCTGTTTTTGTGTGCTGTGACGTGAGTCTGTTTTTGTCTCTGTCGGCACCGAGTGCTGCAACTGAGATTTGTTTACATTGTATCCTGTGCATCCGCTTATAAAAAGAATTGATGATAATATACATAAAAATAAATTTTTCATAAAACCCACCTGTTTTAGAATAACTTTTTTAAACGGCATAGCCATACCTGTTTAAATAGAACCTAACCTGCCGCTGTCGCCCTTCTTTTTCATGTGTAAATCAATACTTTCTTCTGCAACTCTTTTGAGATTTTTCTCGATAAAACTTATTAAAAAATCTACGTTTTCAAGGCTTGAGTAAAATGAAATGGTATCGACTGTTCCTGAAGACGGTAAGATCTGCCCTTTCGGTGTTTTTTTTACCAGTGCCTCAAGTGTTACCATATACTCTTTTTGTTTGATAAAAAGAACGTTTTTACTTCTTGTTATAATGGAGCCCATTCTATCCCATTTATACTCTTTTTTATTGCCGTCGGTTAATATTTCCAATCCCCAGTCATGTGCCACAATCGTTTCGTTTTTGAACCTGTTTTCAAAGTTTTTTCTGGCCGGTATGAAATTAACTAAAATTACGGCGCATGCGCCCAGAATTAACAGACTCCAGAGCAAAAGTTTTGGTGAAGTGAATATAAGAATAATAGCTACTATCAAAAGTATTACCGAAACGACTATTGCAATCTTCATTCCCTGAATCATTTGCCTGTTTTCCGGAACATCATAAGTATAGAAACTTTTGATGGGCATTTTGTTCATAAACGTTGGTATCCTCTCACGTTGTTATTTAAGTTATCTTCTATAAGATAATATAACATATTTGCTGATATTTTTTCAACAAGTGTCTTGTTATTATCATTATTTTATTAAAAAATCAGAAGGTTTTTTTCTGCATGGAGTAAAAACTCTAAATATAATAATTTGATAATTATATGGAGATTCCTTTAAAAGATGATAGTCAATCTTAACGGCAATAAACATTATTTTGCTGCTGCTCCAACAGTGCAGGAGCTCCTGACTTCGGGTTTGGCGGAATATTCGGTTATGGCTGTTGTGCTGAATGGAAATGTCGTCAGGGACAGTGACTATCCGCAGATATTCTTGTCGGACGGAGATTCCGTTGAATTGATCCCGTTTATCTCCGGCGGTTAACTTATAATTTAAGGTGCTTTATTTATGAAAAATCTTTTTAAAAATATAAACTTTTTTCTGCTGTGGTCAGGACAGACGGTTTCTTCCGCCGGGGGATGGATCAATTATGTCGGTTTGAATGTTCTTCTTTATCAGATTTCCGGTTCGGGAAAACTTTTAGGTGCTTTTTTTGTTGCCAGACTTGTTCCGGCACTTTTTTTCGGGCCGTTGGGCGGATATCTTGCCGACCGTTATGATAAACGCAAACTGATGATAATGTGTGACACTGTCCGTGCACTGTCCGTACTTGTTTTTCTTTTTACGGAGAATGTGATTATTTTTTTCACACTGGGATTTTTTCTTTCCGTTTTTGACAAAATATATACATCGGCCAGCGGAGCCGTTTTGCCGGATGTTGTCGGCCGGCAGGAACTGCTGGCCGCCAATTCACTTAACCGTATTTCCCAGTCGGTCACGACTATTCTCGGCCCTGCGATCGGCGGCTTTTTAATTGGTATATGGGGATATAAAGTTGTCTTTATTGCCGATAGTATGACTTTCATTTTCTCAGTGATTACCCTGCTGTTTATAAAGTATGTCAGAGAGGAAAAGGAAGCTTCCAAGACTAAACAGCGTCCGGGATTCATCTCCGAGTTAAAGTATGCGTTTGGATTTTTGCTGACATCTTCTTTTTTACTTTCCGTTGCCTGTGTAAGGTTTATGGACGCTTTGGGGAGCGGAGCTTTTAACACCGTTTTCCCTGTTTTTTCTTCAAAAATGGTCGTTCCTTACGGCACTTTCTACGGATGGCTTCTGTCGGCATACGGGGTGGGAACGTTACTCGGATCTTCCCTTACCGGTTTTTTCAGAAAGAAATTCGGTACCGGCCATCTTTATTATGTTTCGACGATTGTGATGGCACTTGGGTTGGCAGGGGCATTTCTATTCTCAAATCCGGCTATCAGTTTGGTTTTAATTGCGGTCGGAGGATTTGGGGAAGGTATTGCCGGTGTTCTTTTCAGCACTGTCATAATGGAGAAAACTCCTAAGGAGATATTAGGTAAAATATTCGGTACCCTGAGTTCTTTCGTATGGATGATCTGCGGTCTGGGAATGCTTTTGGCAGGACAATTTTTAGATTACGTTAAATACGATGTAATAACGACATCGGGCGGTATATTCATAGTAGTTTGCACCCTGTTTTTCTGGATGAAGTACTGTCTTGACAAAAAAGCACAGGAGGATTGAGTTATGACTTTTCCGTTTAAACCCAAGATAGTAGGGTGGGAGCTTACAAGACGGTGCAATTACCGGTGTCTTCACTGCGGTACAAGCTGCGGTGCGCCCAGAGATGATGAACTGACGCTTGATCAGGCCTATAAAATGATTGACGATCTTGCCGAACTTGGATGTGAAATACTCAATCTGTCCGGAGGAGAGCCGTTGATGCACCCTCATTGGGATAAGTTTGCCGTCAGATTGAAGGAAAACAATATTACTCCGTATATGATTACCAATGCTTACTATATTGAAGACAGTATTGAGCGCATATTAAATTCGCCTTTGAGGCGTATAGGAATAAGCATTGACGGTGATGAAAAGCTTCATAATCATATAAGGCAAAATCCTGAGGCTTATGCGCGTGTTCTCTCCGCAGCTAAACTTTTGAAAAAACATGGTGTTTCTGTCGGAGCCGTTTCTCATGCCGCCAAATATAATTTGCATTTGCTTGAGCACATGTATCAGGAATTTTTGAAAATACCGCTTGATTTCTGGCAGATTCAGCTGGCATTTTCCTCCGGCCGTATGAAGGATTATTCAAATGAACTTTTGGAACCGGAACAGCTTGTAGAAGTGGCAAAATTTATTGAGGAAAAACGCAAAGAAAAGAAAATGATGGTATGTGTCGGTGACAATCTCGGATATTACTCGTCATATGATATCGTTGATTCGCCCTGGAAGGGCTGCCATGCGGGCCGCTGGGTAGCAGGAATAGAAGCCGACGGCACGGTTAAAGGATGTCTTTCACTTACTCCTGAGTTTAGAGAGGCTAATCTAAAAGAGCGTTCTTTTAAGGATATCTGGCAGGACAGAGAACTGTTCAAGTATAACCGCTATTTCAATCCGGAAGATATGTCCGGCAACTGTAAAGGATGTGATAAGGCCCTTGACTGCCGCGGTGGCTGCAGGGTAACTTCTTTCTGCATGACGGGAAATGTTTTTGACAATCCTTACTGTCTTTACAGGGTTGAGAAGGAAGCTAAGTCCGGTGCAAAATAGATTTGTACTGCCAAAAATAGAGAACGGTGCATTTTCTCCTTTTGCCGGTGTTGTTTTTTATCCTATTCTTTTGAATTCTTTTTCACTTACAGTGACTGTCAGAGATGGTGTTGCCTGGGAGGATGATTCCGGTTTTGGATGGGCGCATTTTCTGGAACATGCAAATTTTCAAAAGACGGATCGTTATGCCTCTTTCCTTGAAATTGCCTCATTAGCGGAGTCGCTTGGCGCCAGGATCAGTGCTTTTACAACCAGAGACTGCGTTACCTATTCCATTCATGCTCCTTCCTGGTCTCTTGAAGAATCGTTTCGGATTATGACTTCGCTGATTTCCCATTTAAACTTTGAGGATGATATACTTGACTCTGAAAAAGAAATTATTTTTCAGGAAATGGAGAGAGAAAAGGCTAACTTTAGATCTTACTATGTTCTGTTTTCGGAAAGTGAACTGCTGTCTCCGTCGATGCTCGGTCGCTATAGTCTTGGTTCAAGAGAAAGTCTTCTGTCTATAAACTCTGCCAATATCGCAGATTATAAACGCAGAGTTTACAGCCGTGAAAATATCTGCTTGACTCTTTGCGGCGGTTTTGATCTGGAGACGGCTCAGAACCTTACCGGTATATTTCTGGAATCGCTTCCGTCTGCTAAAGTGCGCTTGCTGCAGGACTATAATCCTGCAAAGATCTCGGAACGCAGACGATTATACCACTGTCCGTCGGCGGCGAATCAGGTGCAGATGATCACTTATTTCCGCTTCCCGGCAGTTGCTTATTATGACTGGCTTAAAGCTTCACTTGTAAATACACTTTTGGGCGTAGGTTTTTCGTCTTTGTTTTATAAAAAATTGCGCCATGAGCAAAAACTTACATATACTACCGCAACTCAGTTGAAATTATACCCTGTGGCCGGAACTTTCCGTCTTGTGCTTGACTTGGACCCCAAATCAGCATCTTTTGCCGAGAACCTGATCTACAATGTGATCGCGGAACTTGACGATATTTCTGAGAATGATTTTGTTTTGGCCAAAAATAAATTTTGGGGCGATATCGCATTTAAGCTCTCAGATATGAACTCTTACGGACTTTTTGCCGCCAGAAGACAGTTTATGGGAGAGGAGCGGCTTCTTTTGTCAAACCTTTATGAGGAATTGAAAAACATGAGCAGGGAAGAACTCTCGGCGTTTGCCGTAAAGAATTTCATCAGAGATAATTCTATCGTTTGCTTTGCCGGCAGTGATGAGGCTTTAAATACCGTTTCAAAACAGTAGGAGGTTGTTATGGATAAGTTTCGCTTAAAATTAGATCATATCGGCTTAATTACGTCTGATCTCACTCAGGTGGCCGATTTTTATGAAAATATTTTGGGATTTAAGTCGGAACCGGTTATTGAACCGGAAGATCGTCCTCAGAAAATGCAATATTTTCAAAAAGACGGTTATGTGCTGGAGTTCATCCAGCCTTTCAGGGAACTGGCACCGCAGGAAACAGGAATGAAGCATATCGCCTTTACCTGTATTCTTCTTGATGAGGCTTTTGCGGAAATAAAAGCAAAGGGCTACAAGATGCTGATGGAAGAGCCTCTGCGCTTTGAAGACAGAAGATTTTTCTTTTTTTATGGGGTGAACAGTACACTAATCGAATTCATGGAATTCGACTAAATGCGTTCAAATTGACGAATCTCCGTCGCCAGATTGGATTTCGCTCATTCCGCCGTAGTATGTCTACGGCTCAATCGTCGAAATCCGATCTGTCATAGGCTCTCCGTCAATTTGAACGCATTTAGTTTTTAGATGAATTGCGCCCGGCATGCGGGCGAGGTAGAAAAGACTGCGCTACGCTCGTCAAAATCATTTTTGCCCTAGCCTTCGGCCAGCAATTGACAGCCTAAGCTGTAATTCATTGAAATCAATGAATCCCCGTCGCCAGATCGGATTTCGCTATGGTTGCCGTATCTCAACCATCGTTTTCCACTTTACCGTTACCGCCGGAGCCGCCGCAGTATTGTTCTACGCCTTACTCGTAAAATCCCTGAAAATAAGTAATTAAATATTTAACACGGAGAATTCATGAAAACAATCAGTAAATCGGTGGCAATGATAATCGTTCTAGCCATGATGATATTTTCAGAGAATGCATATGCCAAAGTGTATTGCGAATATTGCAACAAATCTATTTCTTCCAGATCATTAATCAGGAACATAAAGTCTTGCTGTAACGAATGTCACAAAAAACGTGAACAAAAAAACTGGTTTACATGAAAGATAAAAACACGTCAACGGAAGGGAATGTATCCTTTAGATGTATGTTTTGCGGTAGAGATTTGGCGGACAGGCCGATAGCTAAGAACGGAAAGCAATACTGCGAAAGCTGTATTACTTTCGTTCCGGATAATCAAACGAAAAACCGAAATCCGTCAGGCAGTCAGTCAAATCAAAAAACGGCAGCCTGCCAGTGGTGCGGAAAATCAATAAGCGGAAAAATATACAATCGCTACGGCATGCAATACTGTGAACGCTGTCCGCCGGAAAAAAGTTTGCAATCGATATGCATCATCTGCAGGAAGCCAATAAAAAATGGTGCCTATAGTTCCGGCAATGAATTGTGCTGCTTTAGTTGTTCGGGCCCTCCTAAACGCTGCAAATCATGTGGAAAGGCAATATGGGGGTCTCAGGCTCAGAGGTATAAATTCTGTAAAAAATGCGGAGAAATAGAGAGCATTTAGCACATTGTATTTTTCTGGATTGCTATGTTGTAGTGTCTTAGGTTAATCAAGGTGACTGGCCGTTATTTGTGTAGGCCTTTATTCCGGAAAAGTGTGGGCATATCGTGCGGCATAGAGAACACTTTATTTTAAATTTTTTGTTTTCTATTATAAAAAACTTAGAGCAGCCTTTTTTTCCGAATGAGGCAGGGTTGTTAAGTGCTCCGGCAGGGCAGGCTTGGACACATTTGTTACAGTTGTCGCACATGCCGGACTCTACTTTTTTATCCGGCATCAGCTCCGCATCGGTAAGAACGGCACTGAACCAGAGAAAATTGCCGTACTGCGGATTCGTAAGTAAATAATTTTTGCCGATGACACCGAGTCCCGCGATTTCGGCGGCGTGTTTCAGAGAAATGTATCCGAATTGCTCTTTTCTTTCATTGCCGTCCACCCACTTACCGCCCGATGCACTTATGGCTTTTGTTTTATACCCATCAGCCTTTATTCGTTTGGCAACGATTTTTGCCATGTCGGTCATCGCGGTAAGCATAGTATTGCGGCTTGCGGTATATTCATCTATACTGTTTAAGACTTCCGGCGAAAATGTCGTGCCCAAAACTATGACGGAAAGGCATTCCGGAAATACATCGGTGGGATTAAAACCGTCCGGCGCCAAACCGAAATCTTTGGCAGCGGCGATACCGACTACATCCGCTCCCGCATTTCTGCCGTATTCTTTCACTATCGCACCGGTCAGTTTCGTTGCCATTTTTTCGCTCCCCTGCCGACATTAATGTTTATATACCGATTCCAAGGTTTCTTGCTTCCTCTATTTTCCCGCTTCCCAAGACTTTTCCAAGATTTTTCCAGCCGGAGTATATTTCAAAGTTTTCGTACCAGCTTGTTGCTTTACTATAATCCGGAGCACCTGCGGTCATTAACAGCACACTTTCTCTTTGAAAGTCTTCATACCCGAGATTTCTATATTCAGCATATAAACGGTCTATTACCGTTTTTAGCGGCCCGGTTATACTCCAGAAATATACAGGTGAAACAAAGACTACGACATCCGCTTTTATAAAAGCTGTATAGATTTTGGCCATATCATCCCTTTGTACACATGGATTATCACACCCTTTAGGGGCATTCTTACAGCCCTCGCACCCAAGACATCCATGAATATCCATTGATTGCAAATAAAATGTTTCAATATTATGTCCTGTAATTTTTGCTCCTTCGACAAAAGCCTCAAGCAATTTGACTGTGTTTCCGTTTTTTCTGGCAGCCCCATTTAAAACTAATATATTTTTCATGAGTTGTTCCTCTATTTGTTTTTTTCTTTCTACAAAATATTTTTATATATTGGCTATGGATTTTCCCAATTCATAGGCTTTTCTACAGTCGTCAGGGAAAACTTTTTCCCTACGTTCTTTTCGTTCCGCTTCACTAAAAGCGGCCATATGATATTTACTGTAATCATATACCTGTAGCGTTTCCGTCGATTGCAGCGTTCCTGCATATTTAAAATATAAACCGAGTATATCCTCATATTTTTTGAACAATTCATTATAATATCCTTCATGCACACTCATTGTGTATATGAATGCTGTCCTTAGATTCCCTGTAAAAAGCGGTTTGGAATAGTCATTATAGTTTAAATACTGAAAGATCAGTCTTTCCCAGAATGCCCGCAGCATTGCTGTTATATCACCTAAATATATTGGTGAACCCAATATTAGTCCATCGCTTTTATCAATTCTATCAAGTACCGGCTTTAGATCATCATTTACAGCACAATGTCCCGGATTTTTGCTCTGTTTGATTTTACAGGCCAAACAGCCGGTGCAGCCTTTATACTCTAAATCATAAAGATTGATAAGCTCCGTTTGTGCTCCCGCGCTTTCCGCGCCTTCCAGAGCTTTGTTTAATAAGATATGGGTATTCCAGTTTTTCCGTGCGCTTCCGTTTACGGCAATAATTTTCATTAAGCAACCACCTTTACTTATATAGTATTAAATCACAATGTTCTTCAATGATTTTCCCCCTGTGATATACCGTCAAACGAGTTATAAAAAATAGTGTGACTCAGATCAAAACGTTTGTAATGAACCGGATGAGGTCTGGCATCAGACGCAGGATACCCTAACGGCAACAAGGCGACAGGCACCAGGTATTCCGGTATACTGAATAGCTCTTTGATTTTGTCATGGTCGAAAGCTGCAACCCAAGTACTGCCGATCCCCAGACTAGCAGCCTGTAGCATCATGTGAGTTGTTACGATACCGGCGTCAACATCTCCGCCTGACTTGCCACTTTGTTGATGCTTCCAGCAGCTACCATGATCGTAACAAATCAGCAAGGTTAAGGGGGCGTTAAAATGATATGTTGTACAGGATTTTAGCTTGGTTAAGCTCTCCTCGCTATCAAGCACAAGAATCCGCTGGGGCTGGAAATTGGCGGCAGTAGGGGCTATCCGGCCTGCCTCCAGTATTAAGTCCAGTTTTTCCTTTTCAATTTTATCTTTTTTGAATTTCCTGACAGAATAACGTTGATCTTTTGCCAGTTGTAAAAAATCCATCATCAATCCTCCATCTTTGGCAATTTTGTAATAAGTTTGCTTTTCTTCATTTTTAATTGTATGATATAAGAAACTTATTATCAAGTACGCACATTTTTGTTCCCTTGTAAATATATTTTGGAGGACTTATGAAAAAGACAATTTGTTCAGAAGGGTTGGCGGATAATGGTGTTAATGAATGCCCTATTATTCATGCGATAAGATTGATTGGTCAAAAGTGGAAAATACCTATTTTATGGAAGCTCACGGAATACGATATGCTGCACTACAATGAATTAAAGCGTCAAATTCCGGGGATTACAAACACAGCGCTGACAAGATGCCTGCGGGAACTCCAGGAATTTGGTCTTGTCAACCGGCTTGAACATGGCACAATTCCACCATCTGTTGAATATAGTTTAACTGTTCGTGGCAAAGCGTTACTGCCTACATTTAATGAATTATATCACTGGGGCAAGGAGCAAATGGGAACTTAATCGTAATCTGCCTAAAGGATAGACATAAGCAGGAATAAACAGCGATGTGTCGCTATTATTGACTTAGTCCTTGAATGTCTTTATCCACTCCAAAAAATCATATTCCTGGGGGTTGACAATCAGCGTTGTTTCTCCGGATATTGTGACCATGCCCGGCGGCATGCCTTTTTTCTTGGCGACATTTTTCGCCAGGGTATATGATACCGGTACTTTTGCCGATTTTTTTGCTTTCGAGAAATATGCGGCAATGGTAGCCGCCCTGACAATCACTTCGTTGGGCATTTTTTCACCGCTTTTAGTCCTTATTATCACATGACTTCCGGGGATTCCTCTGGTATGGAACCACAGATCCGCTTTGTTTGATATTTTAAGACTAATCTCGTCGTTCTGTTCAGGGTTTTTTCCGGCAATAATGTCAAAGTTTTTGTAGGAATATCTTCTTGGGCCGGATGTAAAATGACTTTCTTTTGGTGCTGTTTTGCTCTGCCAGTTGAATAGATCAGAGGCATCCAAAAGCTGATATTCTTCAGTCGCTTTTTCCAGTTTCTCAAGATTTTCTTTAGCAATGATGATTTTCGAATTGCACTCATCAAGCCTCTGAGTTAAGATCGGAATTCCCCGCTGTGACTTTTTGAACTTCTCAAAATATTTTTGGGCATTGTCGCTGGCGGAAAGTGACGGATCCAATTCTATCTCTACTGTAGACGGCGGCGATTCATAGATGTCATCTACTTTTATACTCGTATCTTTCAGTCTTATCATATAAAGATTGGTTAGTATCAGCTCGCCTTTGCGCTTTAGTTGCCTGTTTTTTTCCAGCTTTTCCAGATCGCCGGCGATGGCGGTTCGCTTTTTTAGCAGTTTTTCCAGCTCTTTTTTAAGCCGCAGCCTTAGTTCCTTTTTACGGGTTTCAAAATTCTCTTCCCTGTTGGCATTTTTATAAAAAGAGCAAAGCATATCGTTGACGCTGGAATGTTTTTCCGCCTCACCATCTCCGTGACCACCTATATCCCATAGAGAATATTTTTCCATTATGCCGTTTTGCGAGTAAGTCGTCGGCGCTAATTTTCCGCTCTCTATTTTTTGAAAAAAGTCATTCCACTTTTCCAGCAGTCCGGGATAATCCGTTACCTCTCCGCTTTGAACTGCAAGCAGCTGCTCTGCGGTCTCCTTTGAAAAGCCGATAAAAGTTTTTATTATTTTATCATTGAGCTTACCGGTGCCGTTTTCGAAGATGGTTTTTAATCGTTCTGCCGCCTGCGGTGACAGCGGATCACATTTGTGCGGCGGCAAGGAGGGAGCATAGTAATCTTTGTTTTCAGACATTCTTTTATCGCCCATGGTTCTGTAGGAACCCAGTACCTTATTGTTTCCCGACAGAAGTATGATATTGCCGTCTCGTTCATGAAACTCAAAAATCAGCTGCCATTGCGAAATTTTGTCACTGAAATTGAAGATGCTCCTTTTTTCAAATCCCTGGTTCTCTACGCCTGTAAGCCTTCTTCCCTGCAGGTATTTTCTCATGAGCATACAAAAAGACGACGGCTCTTTGCCGGCGGCTTTTTTGCCGTCAATAAGGTGAAATCTTTTATCTTCACCTTTTAGCTTTACAAACAAATTTTGCTCAACGATCCCGTAAAACTGGAAGATATAGCTTCCGTCGGACATCTCGTATATTTTTCTTAAAATATTGCCGCTCAGAATATTTGTCAGTTCTCTTGAGATTAAATATGTAATAATGCCGTCCATTTTTATTCCTTTAATTATAAATAAAGAGCCCGACGGACCAAACCGCTAAAGGGCTCTTATATCAATATTTTTTATTTAAATTATTATTGTTTTGCCGCCATCTCGGCAATCTCCTCATCTCTTGAGCGCAAGAGCTTAAGCTCCTTGCCGTCGATGGTAATTTTGCTGGCCTTTATCGGCTCCGCAGATGAAGCACCCTGGAAAATATCTTCTCCCGGTTTCAGCTGTGACAGGATTGCCGCTACTTTTTTCTGGCATGCCAGACCTTTTTCAATGTCGAAAAATTCGCCGAAGAACTTTGAAATTGTTTCTTTATTCTCTTCCACGGTAGGATCCATGGCCGCCATTGTTCTTATCTGGCTGTTAAGGCTGGCAAACTCCACTTTTGTTGTGCTGTCTTCAAAATTGTTACATGTCAGCTTTACTTTGATGCCTCTCTTGCCCGTTTCCTGAAGCAGTTCGCCCAGTTCCCTGTCACCGTCAATACTGGCCCTGTCAATGGTAATCTCCTGCTGTGCATCCTGAATTCCGGCTTTCTGCCAGTGTTCGGAGAATTTGCCGCGGGCGATTCTGAGCATCTCCTCGTGGGTAACCATATTTCCGAATCCGCGTGTCTCATCCATAGACTGTCTCGACAGGCTGTGACTGCCGACATATGCTTTTTCCTGATCTATTTCGATATAGTTATTGCTGAGCGAGTCAATTTTCATTTGTGCAACATTGGCGCCGCTTGCTTTTAAATCCTCAATCATTGCCGCATCCTGCGGTTTGAGTTTTCTCGGTCCGAGTATGATATGTACCGGTATACCCTGTTTGGCTTTGGCTTTGATTATTTCCGCCATTTTTCTGTCGGTAAGTTCCTTGGTGGTTATCTTAATACTCTTTTCCGCACTGTTTAAGAGACTGGTCAGCTGCTGTCTGGCGTTCCCCGGACTTGCGACCACTTCCGATGTTGGCGACAACTCGGCAGCTTTTCCGCTGGCAGACGTTTTTTCCGCATCAGCGCGCAGCATTGTTTCAATTTCTTTTACGTCTTTTTCCGAGATGTTTATAACTCCGTAAGAGTTGTTGTATTTGAATGCCGAACCGGAAAGGTTGTCCGGGAATGTTATTGATTCCTTACCGTCGACAAGGACACAGGTTCCCTGCATGGATTTGTATGTCGAGTCGGTCATTTGTACTTTTACGCCGGCTTCTTCAAGTTCTTTGGCTGTGTCAATGTTAATAACGCAGTTCGGATCCCAGGGGAATGGATTCTGCGGCATCATTACCGTTACTTCCACGCCGTCTTTGGCTGCCTTCTTTAATGCGTTTTTCGTGCCGCCGTCGGAGAAAAGGTTCGTCTGGATAATGACTTCCTTCTCAGCTGTTCTGATCGCCCCTTTTACCGCAGAGCCGATGGCACTGGGATCGCTTATAACCATTTTTGAGGGAATCGCAAATCCTTTATCCCGGTAACGGTCTATCACTCCGGCCAACTGTTCTTTTTCATCGTGGAAGATATATCCAAGTTCACGGTTTTTGTCAATTGCGGACATGCTGAAGTTTTGCGAGCCGATATATGTCTTGGATTCTTTCGTGCCTTCATCAATATTCACGGCTTTGGCATGTATGTACGGCGTAACAAGGAAGCTTACGTCCGCACCTTTGAGTGCGAGATATGCAGCATTTTGCATGTTACCCTGGGCGATTCCCGGATCGGTAAGTGTCAATTCGGTTTTTACGCCTTCGCTGAGTTTCTGTGCCAGAAGGTCGATAACGCCTTTATCCGTAAAGCCCTGCTGCAATACATGTATGGATTGCTTTGCGTTACCGATAAGACCGGTCAGCTTGTCCCTGGCATTGTCGGGACTGATTACCAGATTTGTCTCACCCATGTCAGGCAGTTCAACTCTTTCCCAGTCGGAATTGAATATCGTCTGAATCTGATTTACTACCTTGGGGTTTTCAATCATGATAGCCCCGAGATCGAGATTCTTTTTGAACGTTGAACTTCCTAGATTGCCGGTAAGTATCAGCGCTTTTTCGCCGTCAAAAACCATACTCTTTTCATGAGTGACCCTGCTTTTGGAGAATACCGGATTATCCGGTTTGTACTCGGCGCCTGCGGCAACGAGCTCTTCGATGGCTTTTTCACTGGGGTTTGCTTTTTGCTGAGTCCAGTAGAACGGATCGTCTTCAACCATCAGCCTTACCTTAACACCTCTGTCAAGGGCGTTGTGGAAGGCAGTCATCAATTCGGGGGTGTTGGCCGTTATAATATAGATATGAAGGTCTATTGATTCTTTGGCATTGTCAATCATGGAAACAAGGGTTTCCAGACCGTTTTCTTTCATAACGACAATGTCCGGAGCCGGATCCAGAGGGGCCGCTTTTTGCGGGGATTGTGATTCAGGTTTTGCTGATGCGGGAGCTGTTTGCTTCGGCTTTGCCTTTGAACGTGAGGCAGACAGGCTTATATCGGCCACATCAGCCGTCGAAACCGAACTACTGCTTTCAGGAGCGGCCTTGGCAGGTATTGGCGTTTGATCGTTTTGCTGTATTCCTATTGAAATGCTCTGGGGAAAATTAAAGTTCAAGTTGCCAATATTCATAAAATACTACCTGCCTTTCTGAACTAAGGACGTTATGTCCTGTAAAAAACGGACTAATTCATCCAAACTCTCAAGGTTGCCGATGACATTTACAATATCCCGGTTTTCCTTGTCATAGCTGAATTGTTTGCCTAAAAGCATAATCGGTTGATTTGTTTCGTCGAGAAGTCTCGAAAATTGATATCTTATCCGTCCTTTGGGATTAATATAGAACTGATGATTTATCCCGTTTTCTTCTTTTACCGCACTGATATTTTCCGTGACCGATGAATCAAATCCGGCTTCTTCGAGAATTTTTATAATAACCTCAGTATTGAAGTCCCAAGCCATACATAATCTCCTAAACGTTATTAAAAGATTGTTCAATATTTTTACAATTGAATTATACCATGTTTACTTTCTTCAATGATTGCATAAAATGTTAAGATAATGTTAATATTTGGAAATGTTTTGCTCTGCTGTTCGTTAAGCGGCGGGCGGAGAGTTAGATGCGCATCACTGCATGCAGGTGACGCAGATGTGTCTCAGTGATAATTTTAAAACGCAATCAATCATGATTGTAGCCGTAAATATCCGCAATGCTTATCCGGGCAGTAACGCTGCTATATTATTAATTTTGCCGTTGGTTGCAAAAATAAAAAGATTTTAGGTATTATTGCTGTTTGACTTTCCGTAATCAATTTTTTCTGTTATAATTTTAGAAAATAGAACTTAGTTAAAATATAATTTTTAGGAGGGCATTCTATTTTGTTAAGATTAAGAAAGAGAAAAAAAGGCTTTACTTTAGTGGAAATGGCGTTGGTGATTCTGATAACTTCCGTTCTGGTTATTATAGCTTTTTCATCACTTATGGGCCGCCAAAAGCACGCCGCATTTGAAGCAAAGGCCAGTTCCCTGAAAGACTATCTCACTAAATGTGCTTCTTACTCTAATACAACCGGGCAAACTCTTTATTTACGTTTTCAAACCCAGGACGATGGAGCAGGGGCACCTGTTTCCGCGATTATTGCTGTTCCTATGATACCGCATCAGCTACCTGCGGATATTGCCAACTGGAGGCCGGATGATGCCGCGATTTCAACTGTGAATGGAGTCAGTACGCCCTGGGTAAGGTGTTCACTTGCTCTCTGGGGGATGACAAACAATACCGACCATAGCAAACGTCCTCTGCTTAACAACGGCCAACTGTCCGGAGATCTGGCGGAGAGGTCTGTCACTGCAAACGACATAGAGATTAATCCCGGAAGTTCACCGGCTTACGTTATTGGGCGCGTTGAAACTGTTAATATGAGAAATCCTCATAACCATAATCATGATACGTTCCCGGTAATTATTATGGATAATGCTATAGGAAGTAAACGTACTATGTCTTATGCCCTTGAAGTTATGGGCAGCGGAAGTGTTAATATGTATTTTGGAAAATTTAGAAACAGCCAATTTTCTTACACCCCTAAACAGTAATGTCTATTGCCCGATTGCGGAATCAATTATATTAAAATCAATGGATTCTTTGACTGAGAAGGCCTGCCCGGAAGAAATTATTTTTTCCAGCAGGTCTTTGTTTAATCCGGTGTATTTTTGAAGGTATGATATAATCAGATCTTTTGCCGAGACGATCGCCATGCCGGCTTTTTCAAGATCCGTATCACCGCTGTCTTTTACCCATAGATTTTGTTGCAGGGAAATTTTTGAGTGCCCCAGCGCAAACCGAAGACCTTTTGTTCCGGCGCAAAGAAGTATGGCTGCACCTCCTGATGCTTCTTCAAGGCATATGGTCGACACATTATTTTTTATTTTGTCTATTTTGTCACAAATAGACAGGAATGACCTTACGTTTCCTCCGGAAGAGTTTATATACAGATCAATTTTACCGTCGTTAGCCGATAAAATATCCAGCATCTCTTCTATTTGCAGGCCAATATTTTCGGTAAGCACCCCGTCAATAAGGATAATTCTTTTTTCTATAAGATTTTTATGCATTTCCTGAAGGCGCTCTGTTACGGTTTTCACGGTTTTACTCATCGATGGCTCCTACCTGATTATTTTTTGCAGGTTTTATGTTCTGCAAGCGTAAATATCTTCCCTGTAGTACAGTTATGGCGGAAAATATATTTTTCAGGAAATAATTTATGAATAAAGCGATTGTAATTGTTCCTGGTGAACCTTCGGGGGTCGGGCCGGAAATAACGATTGGTGCGCTCAGAGAGTTGTTTGCCGGTGGTTTTGCTCAAAAGGTTGTTGTTTTTTTTGATGAAAATACGCTGAGCAGACTTGCTGCTGCCGTTGGGCCTTTGAATGAAATGCTCTTGTTTAATGATAAATCTTTTTTTTCCGATTTTATGCCGGGTAAATTTTTTTATATACCGGTCGCCGCTACGGATGAAAAATCCGTTGCTGTCACGGCAATAAGAAACGCAGCCGATTTTTGCTTGGAAAAACCCGGCGGCAGAATAATGGTTACCGGACCGATAAACAAATGTATCAGCAACAGTTGTATAGGCTCTCCGTTAGGGCATACTGAAATTTTATCACTGTATACAGGGGGGGAAAATCTTGAGACCGTGTTCTGTCTTGACGGGTTGAAAGTTTTTTTTCTGAGCCGCCATCTGAGTCTTGCCGAAGCTCTGAAACTTGTAAGGAAGGATAATATTTTAAAGGCAATCCGGTCGATGTATACCAATATGAAGATTCTTGGCTGTGCTGCTCCCAGGCTTGGTATTGCCGGGCTTAATCCGCATGCCGGCGACAATGGTTTATTTGGCAGGGAAGAGAAGGATGAGATTTATCCTGCTGTAATGCAGGCTTTGACGGAGGGTATTGACGTTACCGGCCCAATCGGCGCTGATTCTGTTTTCTTTCAGGGATTTTCCGGCCGGTTTGATGCGGTTTTGTCGTTGTACCATGATCAGGGACATATTGCCCTTAAGAGCAGAGACTTTTTCGCAACTGTGACGATGACGCTGGGAATGCCTTTTCTACGGACATCCGTTGACCATGGAACAGCTGAAGATATAGCCTGGAAGGGGATGGCAAAAAACGACAGCATGGTAAATGCAATTTTACTGGCGGAAAAACTTTTATTTTAGGAAAATCACTTGACAGGTGTTTAATAATTTTCTATAATTACCTGCGTATGATTGAGGCGTAGCCAAGTGGTAAGGCATCGGTCTTTGGATCCGACATTCCCTGGTTCGAATCCAGGCGCCTCAGTCTTATTTTTTTTGAGCTTTTGCGATGTATTCGGCAAATTTATTTACAAATAAATCGCGTTTTTCTTTTGAAGGGAAAAATTTAAACGGGATGGCATGCGCTCCCTTATCGTCAGAAGTAATAAAAAACAGATAATCTTCGCTTTCTTCAAATCCGGCAATTTCATCCCATCTTATTTTTAGATCGCCGTAACTCGTCTTTACTTCAATTCCATCATCACCGATAATGTAATTTCTTGTGCCCTCTATCTGCAGTTCTGCCGCCGATTTTTTCATAAAAGATTTTTCGGTGTGTCCGATTGTGAATTTATGAATTATTTCCGGAACAACTCTCAGGCCGAAAATAACGGCTATTACCAGCGTGCATATCAGCATAGTCTCGAGAAAAGACTTCATATCGCCAATGTTCATCATCAGCGATACCAGCAGCATAATTAAAAAAAGCATAATCGCCTGATTTAATCTTTTCCCGAGAGGAATTGTTCCGTTTAGGCGTATATAATTGTATAAGGCAAACATGTCTTTGTTTGTCAGTTCGATTACAACTCTGTTTGTGTTTTCCATAAAATTTTTGCTGCAGAGGCCGTAAAGTTACGGCCTCTGAGAAGATTTAATCGGTTATTTAGACTGTTCGGTCTTTTTATTTTTCTCTATAGAATACAGATATCCCGAATTTTTCGACCATTTTTTGTCGATGAAACTGTTTTTGGCATCATAAATTTGCAGTGCCTGATACATTCCCATATCATTTACGTATTTTACGAATACTTTAGGCAGTTTTTCCGGTTTTATCCAGTAAGGATGCATTTCTGTTTTTGATGTGGCGGCCAGACTGATGCTCTTTCCGTCTTTGAGTAAAATTTTATATCCCGGTCCGTCTTTTTCAGCTTTTCCGATGACAATATAAGTATTTTTTCCGGCAGGCATTGCATCTGTTTTATCAAATTTCTTTTTTACACAGCGGCATTTTTCGCAGCAAAGGCAGGCTCCTTTGCAAGTGCATACCATTTCACATTTGCAGTCTTTGCAGCATTTACAGTCTCCGAGGCACTCGCATTTTTCCTTACATACGCATTTTTTGCAGCAACTGCACTTGCCGCCGCATTTGCATGACTGTATGCATTTACAGTCTTTGCAGCATTTGCAGTTTACTTCCATCTTTGTTGCTTTTGTTTCCTTTGCCGGTGCGGCAGGCTCAGCTGCGAACAGGCTGCAGGATATAAGAATCATCCAGGCCGCAAAGATTGCAGCAATTTTTGCAATAGCTCTCATAACTTATAAAATCCCCCTCTTAAATAGATTTGTCTGTTAGACCACTCATGGATTCTATCCTCAGCGGTCGATACCTTTTTTAAGGATAGGCCTTAACTTTCCTTGATCGTGACCCCGCTGTGACTTAGATAGAACGGAAGAATTTGCGCTCCTGCCCCGGCGATGGATTTTTCCACATTGGCTTTATCTTCAGGGCGGCAAACGGTTACCAGACACCCACCTCCGCCGGCACCGCATATTTTAGACGCAAGGGCATTGGCTTTTTCGGCAGCGAAAATTATGGAATCAACTTTTTCATTGGTGACTCCTTCCGCCAGGCACTGGCGGTTGGACCATTCTTCTTTTAGAGCCGAAGCGATGTCCGTAAGACTTTCTTTTTTTATGGCCTCCCACATTTTTGATGAGGTTGCCTTTATTCTTCTCATGCAGTCTCTTGTCACCTGGTTTCCGTCAATATAGCTTTTCATCATGTTCCAGTTATTGGTTCCTGAAAAGTGTGATATTCCGGTAAACGACAATACTACGCATTCCGAGATCTTATTCAAAAATAATTTGGTGTTCAGTGAATTTTCATGAGTTATACCATGATCTGTAAAATGTATGGCACTGATACCTCCGAAGTAGGCACTGTAATAATCCTGTTTTCCGGTAGGGATGCCAAGGCTTCTGGCTTCTATATTGGCGCACCAGTCGATAAACTTGTGCGGATCGGCTTCTTTACCGCAGACTCTGCAAAGTCCATACATGAGCGCCACGAGCAGGCTTGATGAGGCCGCCAGCCCCGAACCATGCGGGACAGAGCTTTCCGTAGTTATTTCCAGGCCCGTTTCAGGCTTGAAAAAATGTATCGCCCGTGCAATAAGGTCGAGTGAGCCGTTGGTTTCCAGCAAGTCGATATTATCCGCCGCTATTTCTTTTTTTAAATCTTTGGAATAGACTTTGATTTTTTTATCGTTTCTGGGTGATATCTCTACCGTAGTCGGCAGGTTTATGGCCATGTTTACTGTTAGGCCGCCTTCTTCAAATATATATAAAGGAAAGATGTCCAGAGTTCCTCCGGACAAATCTATTCTTGTAGGTGCGGTTATTTTTAAAGGCATTGAATTTTCTCCCTTTATTTATTTGTTTTTCATAAAACCTGTAGGGTTCGTTTACCATTTATTTAATAGTGGACTGAAAAATTCAATAATCGCGATGTTTTTCCCTTGCGGTGAACGATCAATTTTTGCTTTTGTTTGAAGAGATTTGCCCTTTAGAAGGACACTTATCATACTTTAAAGAAACTTAAAATTTATCGTCGTTTTATTATGATGTTTTATTAAGGAGCTATTAAAAATGGAGAAAATATATCTCGCAGGAGCAGTAAGAACTCCAATTGGTGCCTTTCTTGGTTCTTTATCTACGCTTCATCCCAAAGACTTGGGAGCTATTGTTATAAAAGAATCAATTAAAAGGGCGGGATTGGATGCCGATGTTGTGGACGAAGTCATTATGGGCTCTGTTTTGCAGGGCGGGTTAGGGCAGAATGTTGCCCGCCAGTCCTCTATTGCCGCCGGTTTGAGTGATAAAATTCCAGCGTATACCGTAAATATGGTTTGCGGTTCGGGATTGCGATCGGTTATTGATGCCGCCAGAATAATAGCTGCAGGTGAAGCTGATGTTATTGTTGCCGGTGGTGTGGAGTCAATGTCTTTTGCTCCGTATGTTTTGCCTAAAGCAAGAACAGGGCTGCGTATGGGAGATGCCGAGTTGAAAGATCTGATGATTTTTGACGGACTAACCTGTGCCCTGGGTAATTACCATATGGGAATCACTGCGGAAAATGTTGCCGGGCAGTTTGCCGTAACGAGAGAGCAGCAGGATGCTTTTGCTTTTGAAAGTCAGAAAAAAGCTGCCATAGCGATGGAAACCGGTATTTTTGATGAAGAAATTGTTTCTGTTTCCATCCCTCAGAGAAAAGGTGATCCGGTGGTCTTTTCCAAGGATGAGCATCCGAAGCCGTCGACGACGGTGGAATCGCTTGCTAAATTGCGTCCCGCGTTTAAAAAAGACGGTACAGTGACGGCCGGAAACGCTTCGGGAATAAATGACGGAGCCTCTGCCGTAGTCGTTTTTTCTGAAAAGGCTGCAGCCAAATATGGGATTACACCGATGGTTTCTTTGTCATCCTGGGCTTACGCCGGTGTAGATCCGTCCATTATGGGTATAGGACCGGTGGAGTCGGTAAGAAAGCTTCTTAGTAAATCGGGAATAAAACTTGAAGATATTGATCTTGTCGAAGCTAACGAAGCATTTGCTTCACAGTCTATAGCTGTCGGCAAAGAACTTGGCTGGTATGGAAACTCAATGGCGGACAAAGTTAACATACATGGGGGGGCTATCGCTCTTGGCCATCCGATAGGTGCGTCAGGAACAAGGATTTTGACAACGCTCATGTATGAGATGAAGAGGAGCGGCCTTTCAAAAGGGCTTGCAACTCTTTGTATTGGCGGTGGCATGGGCATTTCCGTTCTTGTTGAAAAATAGTGTTGTCTGTCCCCGTCTAATAAAACCTGGGGGGATCGGATGATAAAGGGAGGTTACTATGTCTATTGATCAAAAGAAAGTTGTTGAGGATTTTTACAAACTGCTTAGAGACAGGGATTCGGATGCCTTTATTGAGCTTTTTGCGGAGAATGCCTCCGTTTTTTTCCCGGGTGTATCACAGCCTTCGGGGACATATCTGGGAAGGGACAAGATAAAAAGATTTTTCAGAAAGATGTTTACCTTTGTTCCCGATATGAGTTTTGAAATGACAAGGGTTATTCATTGTGAAAAGACCGTCTGCGTAGAATGGTCGCTTTCCGGAAATACAAGAAAAGGCGGTCTTGTTCTTAAAAACGGAGTGTCGATCTTTGAGGTGGACGGATACTCCATAGTGTCGATGAATAGTTATATTGCTTCCGGACTTTTTGTCTGAAATCAATTGAAATTGGCGAATCTGCGTCGTCAAATCCGATTTCGCTCATTCCGCCGTAGGAAGACTACGGCTCACTCGTCGAAACCGGACTTGCCTTGGCACCTTCACCAATTTGAATTGATTTAAATTTCAATTTTGATAAATTCCCCTCCTTTGGAGGGGTGTCGTGGAGCGTCGGGGTGGTTTCCGCTATAGTTGTGCGGCTACGCCGCATGGACGATTGCAAGCCTGCAGGGCGTGACAATCCAGCCGTTTGTTTTTTGGGGATTGCTTCGTCTATGCTCCTCGCAATTACCTAAAGAGAATTGCCTGCGGACTTTTTGTCACTGCCAAGAATACTCTTTCTTAATTAATGCCTATTGAGATAAGACTATGGCTAATTTGTCGAAATCAGACCTTGCTTTAACGGTTTGAATTTATTTAAAAACTAATTTAATTTTAAGGAGGAGTATTTATGAGCGGGGATTTCTATGCACCGCAGTCTGCAGCCGAAGCTGTCCGCATAAAAACTGCTGATAAAAAAGCGTTTTTTCTTGCCGGCGGCACTGTTCTTAATACCTGGAGAAAAGGCCGTAATATAGGCCTTATTTCCCTGCACAGAATGGGACACAATCAAATAGAGCTTAAAGACGGGGTTATTACGATTGGTTCTATGGCTACATTGACGGAAATTTCGGTGAACAATTTATTTGCGGAAACTTCACCCTTAAGGGAAGTATCGGGATCTTGCAGGGCAATATCCAAGAATATAAGAAATATGGCGACACTGGGCGGTGTCCTTGGCTCTTCCTTCAGCCGTTCGGATCTTTTGCCGGTTCTTCTGGCTCTGGATGCACATGTGTTGTTGTTGACTGAAGCTGGTGAGTCTTCGGTTCCTGTCGCCGACTTTCTGATGACGCCGCCGTCGGCATCTCCCAGATTAATTCTGGGGGTAAAAATAAAATCTGATGATTCGCTTACATTGAAAACGGCACGATTTGCCCGTTCTTCAAATGATTTACCTGTTGTTAAAACAGCTTGCTCATATAGATGCAGTGACGGTAAATTCAAGGATTTAAAAATCGCTGCCGGTGGAATATCCGATAAACCGATCAGGCTGCTTCCGCTAGAAATGGTGCTTGAAGGACAGGCTTGCTGTTCCGCTAAACTGAAAAATGCTATTTGCAGTGTGATGGCGGAGATGAAGACACCTACCTCGGATTTGAGAGGCAGCGGAGATTTTAAGAAGGCTCTGGCTGTGGCTTTGCTTGAGGATATACTTATTTGCCGTGACAAGGAGGCTTGTTCCTAATGGAGTTAAATATATTGCTTAATGGTAAGAAAATGTCGCTTGAAGCTCAGCCTCTGGATAAGCTTTCAACGATACTTCACAACAAAGGACTTCTTTCCATCAGGACTAACTGCGACGGGCAGGGTACCTGTGGAGCATGCAGTGTTATTATCAACGGCGTTAAAAAGAATTCATGTCAGATAATTGCCGGCCAAATTGAAGACGGAACCGAGATTTTGACGGCCGAAGGCCTGACGAAAGGGCGTGAGCTTCACCCGATTCAGAACGCATTTCTTGAAGCCGGTGTAGTTCAGTGCGGCCATTGTACACCCGGTATGATGCTTGCCGTTAAAGAACTTTTGGACCACCATCCGGATCCTACACCGGAACAGATGGAGGATTTTCTCTCCGGTAACATCTGCCGGTGTACCGGTTATAAACAGTTTTTTGATGTGCTTAAAATTCTTAAACAGCAGAGATCTTCAAACAGTCCGCAGTTTCGTGAAGACCTGAAAATAGTCGGAAAACCAATGCAAAAGATTGACGGGCCAAGACTTGTAAAGGCTGCGAAATCGTATGTTGACGATATGGTTACCCCGGGAACTCTGATAATAAAGGTTCTGAAGAGTCCTCATGCCCATGCCAGAATACGTTCAATTGATGCTTCAAAGGCGGAAGCGCTTGACGGCGTTGCTCTTGTTGTTACACATAAGAATGGGCCGTCAGTTCCGTATAATACTGCCGGTCAGGGATTCCCTGAGCCGTCTCCGTATGACTTCAGGCTGGTTGATTCCGTGATGCGCTATCTTGGTGACAGAGTTGCCATTGTGGCCGCTGAAACGGAAGAAATAGCCGAAAAGGCAATGGAACTTATTGAGGTCGATTATGAAGTTTTGCCGGCAATCTTTGACCCATGGGAAGCAAGTAAGGGAGAGGTCCTGATTCAGGACAGGGATATCTCCGTGGATCCTCTGCATATCGGCCAGGATCCGAAAACGAACCGTGCCGCCCATAATTCCGGCGGCATAGGTGACCTTGAAAAAGGATTCGCTGAGGCTGATATTATTGTTGAAAGGGATTACGGCTCTTCTAAAGTTCAGTGTACTCCGATGGAAACCCACAGATGTTTTGCCTATATAGAAAATGAACGTTTGGTTATCAGGGCTTCAACACAGGTTCCCTGGCATCTGCGCCGTATTGTGGCAAAAGTTCTTGGGATAAAAGAGAATCAGATCCATGTCATCAAGGAGCGCGTCGGCGGCGGTTACGGTGCCAAACAGGATATTGTAATGGAAGATATCGTCGCATGGGTTACCTGGCAGACAGGGCGTCCTTCATATTACAAGATGACGAGGGAAGAAGAGTTTGTTAATACGAGAATCAGGCACCCTATGTACTTTACCGTTAGAGTCGGAGCCAAAAAAGACGGAACTTTGACGGCTATCGATATCAAGGAAATATCCGATACCGGGCCTTACGGTGTCCATTGCCTTACGGTGCCCATGAACGCATGCTCAAAGTCACTGCCTTTGTATAAATGCGATAATATGCACTATGATGTTTCGACATACTATACCAACAATGTTATTTCCGGCGCGTATCAGGGATATGGCGCTCCCCAGGGAAGTTTTGCTCTGGGAATGGCTATCGCCGAGATTGCTGAAAAGCTTAATATTGATCTGCTTGATTTTATTAAGAAAAATATGGTTGAAAAAGGATTCAAGCTTGAAATCTTAAAATCCCTTGGCGAAGGTCAGGAGGGGATTGCTCAAGTGATCAGTTCCTGCGGTCTGAAAGAATGCCTCGACAGAGGTGCCAAACTGATTGGCTGGGATAAGCCGCTTGTCTCCGATAAGGAGTATCTGAAAAAGGGCAGGGGAGCTGTAATTATCCAGCAGGGTTCCGGTCTTCCGGGTATAGATTCCGCCAATGCCGAGATAAAAATGCTTGGTGACGGCACGTTTATGATTTTAATGGGCGGCACTGATCTCGGCACCGGTCTTGATACCCTTGCCGTAAAGGTTTCCGCCGAAACTCTTTGTGTAGATCCTAAGTCATTCTCACTGCTTTCATCCGATACGGATGTGACTCCGTTTGATGTCGGAGCATACGCTTCTTCGGGTACTTATTTCAGCGGAATGGCTGTTTGCCGTGCTGCAAGTGATATGAAGGAAAGGATACTGAGCTCGGCAGCCGAGCTTTTAAAGTGTGATAAATCCGTTTTGAAACTGGAATTTTCCGGTCGTATAACAGGAGGTCCCCGGGAAGTTACTTTCCCGGAGATAGCAGCTTTCACCCAGTCTGGAAACGGAATCGGACAGATTATCTCCAAAGGCAATTTTACGACTGAGGAGGCCCCTATTCCTTACGGAGCACATTTTGCCGAAGTTACCGTTGATGTACGCACAGGTGTTGTTACTGTCGATAAATATTATGCCGTTCAGGAATGCGGTACTCCGATTAATCCGGAACTTGCCGTCGGTCAGGTTTACGGCGGGGTCGTAAAATCAATAGGACATTCTATATTCGAAGAAATGAAGTTCGATTCCAAGGGTGCATGTCTGAATCCCGATTTTATGGATTATAAAATCCCGATGATCAGGGATTTGCCTAAGGAGTTCAAATGTGAGCTGATACAGGTTGACGATCATCTGGGACCTTACGGCGCGAAATCTGTATCCGAGATCAGCACTAACGGCGCGTCGGCTGTAATTGGAATTGCCATCTACAAGGCTACAGGGGTATGGATGTGCGACTGGCCGTTTACTGCCGAGCATGTATATAAGGCTCTCGCGGATGCCGGTAAAGCCGCGGTCTGTTAATTAACGATTTTTGGAGTTGGGGCGTCTTGTTAGGAACAAACGGGGCGCCCCATTTGCTCCTAACAAGACGCTGTAGGCAAGGAGAACAATGATTCTCTGTGAAATACATCCTTGGATTACTGTGAGAATCCTTTTTTGAGTAAAGTTGCTCTAATATATGTATTTGCAAAATATAGTTGCCAATCAATAAAAAAAGCCGCTTAATGCGGCTTTTGTGGTTTATGCTTTTGGCGTTTCCGGTTTCGGAGGCTTTGGCGTCGGCTTCGGCGGTTTATGCTGTCCGGCTTCTTTGGCTTCTTTTACCAGTCTCGACTTTTCAATGACAGCTCCGGCTATTCCACCGGCTACGGCTCCGAGAGCGACTCCTATGAGTCCGCCGATTACAGTATAGCCGACTACATTAACTCCGTTATCAAACTCTACCCTGGGTTTGTCATAATATCCCATATTGGTTTTCGTCAATGTCGGACTATATTTATGGTTGTAACCTTTGAGCTCTTCGTTTAAGGTTACGTCTCCTTTGGCGTTTAGATCTTTGATGTCGGCTCCGCCGGTAATGGTTTTCAAAGTCGTCGTAACCGGTTTTACTTCTTCGGAATATCCGCTTAGTGTATTTTGAACTATCGGCACTGACTCCTGCAGCACTTTCGGTTCGCCATAATTTTTGTAGGTGGCGCTTACTTCTCTCATCAGAACTTTTCCGTCCTGCATGACGGGATTGTTTTCGATGACATCCTGCATAAGCTCAGGATGAGGCGATTGATCCGCCAGACCAATGCTGAAATATCCGGTCGGTATTTTACCAAGATTTTCCGGCTGCAATACCGGTTCCTGCCATGTTATTGTCTGCTCACCGATTTCATTGGAGGTTATTATTTTACGCTCTGCCAGGCTTTTTCCGTAAAGAGCTCCGCCGACTCCGCCGACGGCACCGCCGATGACAGCACCGAACCCTATGGATTGCTTGCCTCTTTCACTTAAAGGCAAGAGTGCGGTCATTTTTTTGTAATCACTGTTTGCCGGAGACCTTTCAACTTTATCTTCGGTATTCAACTGAGGGTTTTGCTGTTCTGCCTCAGCTTCTGTTTTTATGCCGGCCCTTCCGCTTAGAATTGCCGCTGCCGTTAAATTATTTCCTATTGAATTCATATCTTGGCCTCCCGTTATTGCTGCTGCTGCTGCGCTTCGTTTTCCTGCGCGCCCTGATTTTGTAATATGGCAAGTACGCCTTCAGCCATTACTGCCGTTAAATTGTCTTTCGCCATCTCAATTTGTTCAGAGATGAATTTGTCCTTGTTTTCTTTGCCCTTTATGTCTTTAAGCGGCTTTTTCAGCTCATTATAGACGGCACTGCTGATATTTTTTCTGAGTGCGTCAATTTCTTTCTGTTTTGTATTTAATTCTGCCAGACTCTGCGTCGACAAATCCTGATAAAACGCCGCTTTTTGTTCGTCAGTCATGCCCGCAAGCTGCGGTTCGATTTGTCTGAAAGCGTTGGCACACATGAAGTTGTTAATATCTTCTGTAGATGGGCCAAGTTGCTGCATTTTCTGGTCAAGATTTTTTGACTGGGTAATATCTTTGGCTATTTTGGCAAACTTTACTCCACCGGCAACGGCGGAAACTACCAATGTCGCCGCTGCTCCTATCGGACCGAGAAGAGCTCCGCCGGCAACGGCCAACGGAATGGCTCCGAGTGCTCCCGTAAGAGCTCCGACTGTCGTTAAGCCTTTTTCAACGCCAAGTTTATCAAGAACAAAGTCACTTACTTTGCCGGTTAACGGTTTTATAAATTTTTGCACATCTGCGGTTAAGTTACGTATCGCCTGCTGGATTTTTGGCCCGGCTAACGCTCCTGCCACTGATGCCCCTGCTCCGATGACTGCTCCGGTAGCGATGCCTGCCGGTCCGGCAAATGAACCGGACACGGCTCCCAGGGCTGCGCCGGTAGCGGCAGATAAAGCTATTTTTTTAGCTTTGGATTCCATACGGGCACCGACTGCTCCGCCTATTGAAGCGGAAAGGTTTACCGCCGGTCCGCCGATTCCCGTAAAGGCTGTCGTTAGCATACCTGCCGTGAAGCCCCCGAAAGATCCGTCTCTTGTTTCTGCACGGCTGCTTCCTGATATTGTTGCCGTTGCTCCCGTCAGTCCGCCCATTAGAGCTGTCGAACCAAGTGCCAATCCTGCCGCGGCCGGGTTGGCAGATGTTGCTATCGCGGCAACGGCTCCGGCAACGGCTCCGCCTCCGGCGGCAAGCGTTGCTGTCAGTAACGACATTTTTGCCGTTTCTTTTGTTGTCGCGTTTTCAGAAAGTTTATCAGCGAAAGAAGAACCGGTCATGCCCCCGATTGCGCCGACTACTGCGCCTGCGATTGCCGTCACCGGACCGCCGATTGCGCCCATGGCCGCACCTGTAGCGGCTCCTGCCGCTATCGGGGCCATTTTTTTGATAATGGATTTTGTTTTTGACAGTTCAACCGGTTTTCCCGATTCGTCTGTTTTTTGAATTTTTGAGTTCTGCAGTTTTTCTATCAGGGTTCCGGTTGCGCCGGCAACGGCTCCTGCTGCCGCCATTATTCCGATGGAAGCGAGTCCGGCTGCTCCTCCGGCGAGAGATGACGTGATTGCCGTGCTTGTAAGCAAGGCACCTGCTCCGACGGTAGAACCTGCAAGCAGCGCTTTGGTCATGGAGCCTGTTTCTTCTCCAACCGAGACTCCGGCAAATCCAGCTCCGGCACCGGCTACTGCTCCGGGAATTCCTAAAGAGAAAAAGCCTTTTAGCGCCCCGCCCGTAGCAGCTGATTTTGGTGACGAGTAGGGCATATCGCCTGTTGTCTCAGGCCTGGGTTCAAAGTAATCGGCAATTTTCTGCAACGCGGAAGAAGATTCTTTTGTCTCCACATTAACAACAGCCGCTTCCGGTTTAACCGAAGGTTGCTGCAGGGGTATATTGTTTGCATTACTTACAGAATTCATAAATGATATAACCTTTTATGCCACAGTACATTTTAATACTTATTGATATTATAACAAAGATCCTGATCGGTAGCCATTTTCTTTGTGTTAAATAATTATGAACACTTCACTATCTTTAATTGTAAATCGGCTATTTGACGACATAATTTGTTAAGAATATAAAAAACTGCCTTTTGATGGCAGTTTTTTATATAAGTCAATTATTTGTTTTTATCAGCTGGTTGCTTTGGCAATTGCCGCCCCGGCAATACCGCCCGCCAAAGCGCCGATGCCTGCTCCGGCAAGAACACCGAGAGCTGTGTTGAGTGTGATATTTACACCGGTTTCAAACCTTACTTTAGGAGTTTGAAATTCTCCCACTTTAATTCTCTCTATGTCCGGATAAAAGTCATGATCGTAACCTACAACTCTTTCATGGGTAGAATAAACGTCATTTCCGTCTTCATCCTTGCCTTCGTATACCTGATATGTCTCAATATCCTCACGTATGGACTCGCTGTATCCGTTCAGTTTTTTCTGCTCAATGTTATTTGTATTCCAGCTGACTTCCGGTGTTCCGTAGTTGGCATATTCCTTGGAGACATTCTGCATCACCGGTTTGCCGTTCTGCATTACCGGGTTGTCTCTGGTTACATCCGTTGTACCATGACCGTAGCTTATCCAGTTGGAATATCTTGACGAGCTGTAGAAATCCGAGGGAATTTCTCCGAGAACTTCTTTTTGCATGACCGGTTCCTGCCAGTCAAGCGTTATTGTGTTAAAGTCGTTTGTGGCCTTAATGGTGTTCATCGACATATTATAAGCTACGATGCCGCCGGCAATACCTCCGGCTACTCCGCCGATGGCAGCGCCTTTTATCGCCCAGTCTTTTGCTTTTTCATCAAGTTTGAGAAAGTCGGGTTTTTTAAAGTCTTTGGCAGGTGAACTTTTCTCAAATGCATCGGCTGTTTCGGCAGACAATTCTGACGATGTTGCTTTGATATTTTGTGCCTGAGTGTTTTTTAATATTGCACTGGCTGTGATATTTGAAGAGATACCGTTCATGAGTGCTGACCTCCGTTTTCTATTTGAGCGGTTATTTTAATTGTTTATGGCTTTTGCTATTGCCGCTCCGGCAATGCCGCCGGCCAAAGCGCCGATTCCTGCTCCGGCCAAAACTCCGAGAGCAGTATTGAGCGTTACGTTTACAGCCGGTTTGAAACTGACGTTGGGAACCTGATAGCTTCCTATTTTAGTCGATTCTATATTGGGCTGGAATTTGTGTTCAAATCCCTTTATTCTTTCATAAGTGCTGCCGTTTTTTTGATACTGCTCGACATCGGGACTTGTTGAGTGGCTGTATCCGCTCAGTTTTTCCTGGGAAATATCTTTTGTTTCCCATTTTACTACCGGCGTTCCATAGTCGGAATATGTGGCAGAGATATTTTTCATCAAAGGAGCACCGTTTTCCTGGACGGGATTATTTCCGTAAATATCTGTTGTTCCCGCGCCTGATTTTGCCCAGTCGGCTTTGCTGGAGGAATTGTAGAAATCTGCCGGTATATTGCCTAATTTTTCATTTTGCATCTCCGGTTGCTGCCAGTCTACGCTGACGGTGTTGAATTCATTTTTTTCCTTAAGTGCTGCAGATGACAGGTTATGGGCGACAATGCCGCCGGCAATACCGCCGGCGACTCCGCCGATGGAAGCCCCTATTGCGGCACCTTTTTTTGTGCTTTCGCTCATTTTAAGAAAGTCCGACTTTTTTAACTCTGAAGAGTCGGAGGCTTTTTCTACGGTATCTTTTGTATTTATAGCCGCACAGTCGTTTTTTTCTGCTGTTTTTTTCGTTTCGGCACTTTTTAATATTGAGCTTGCGGTAATTCCTGAAGATATGCTATTCATTTTTAATCTCCTTGGTTTTAAGGCAATAAACTACCATTTTAAATAATTTTTAATATATTATACCATACTGTTTTTTTACAGGTAAGTCTTTTTGGGTTAAAAAAGTATTAACAGATATACAAAAAGAGGCTGTCGCGCTAAATGGGTAGAAAGACCCGCTTAGCACGACAGAAAAAGATTGAAAATGCTTTGCTCCGTCATTTTTTGCTGTTATTTATCTTCATTTCTCATCCTTTCTAATGGTATTTGTCCGGCACATGCCGGGATTAGGCGCCTGCGGGCGCGAAGCTTTTATCATGTAAAAAGGGCCGCCGTTAGCACGACAGCCCTCTTTACATGATAAATAATATGTGTCTGTTATTTTTAGGAGTTCATTGCCTTGGCAATTGCAGCACCTGCAATGCCGCCGGCTAAAGCTCCGACTCCTGCACCGGCGAGGACGCCGAGTGTTGTATTGAGCCCTACATTGACGCCTGTTTCAAATTTTACTTTAGGAACCTGATAGTTGCCTACTGTTAAATTTTTAATATCCGGTGAGAATGAGTGCTGATAACCTTTTACTTCTTCACGGGTTGAATAAATTTCTCTGCCGTCAGCTGTTTTGCCTTCGTAGATTTGTTCGGTATGGACATCTGTGTATACACTTTCATGATGTCCGGCCAGTTTGGATTGTTGAATATTTTTGGTATCCCAGCTTACAACCGGTGTCCCGTAGTCGGTGAAAGTTTTGGAAACGTCCTGCATAACCGGTTTGCCGTTTTGCATAACCGGGTTTTCCCTGTAAACGTCTACTGAGCCATGATTGCCCTGTATTGCGTTGATTACACCGAAGATGTTTGCCGGCTGATAATAGTTTGCCGGAATGGAGCCAAGGTTTTCGCTTTTCATAACCGGCTGCTGCCAGTCAAGGCTTACACTGTTGATGTCATTGTTGGCTTTGACGGTGTTCATGGACATGTTGTATGCGATGATGCCGCCTGCAAGACCGCCGGCTACTCCGCCGATGGAAGCTCCGATGATGGCGCCTTTTTTGGAACTGTCGTTCATTTTTACAAAATCTGCTTTTGTAAGCTCTTTTGAAGATTCACTTTTCTGCAGTGTATCGTTAGTGTCGATTGATGCTGAATTCTCTTTTGCGGCAGGAGCTGTTGTCGCAGTGTTTTTAAGAATTGAACTTGCCGTAATTCCTGATGATATGCTATTCATAGAACTATCTCCTTAAAAAATAATTTATTTAAAAATTAACCCTTAGATTCTTTTCTTATGTCAAATTATATCATGTATCTGTTTTTTTAATAAAGCATTTTATGTTAAAAAAAGATTAACAGATTTTCAGATTGTTTTGCCAATAGATTCCTTTTTCGGGGGGGGTAAGTGTTTCTGGGATAATAAAAAGAGAGCCGTTCATTTGCTTCGGCTCCCTATCTAAAATTAAATTCTAGTTTTTACTTTTGAATGCTTTCATAAACTCGGTAAGTTTTTCTACGCCTTCGAGCGGCAGTGCATTGTAAATCGATGCTCTGATGCCGCCGGCGGCTCTGTGCCCTTTGAGTCCTACTAGATCAAGTTCTTTTGCTTCCGATACAAATTTAGCTTCAAGTTCTTCAGTCGCCAGTCTGAATGTTACGTTCATCCAGGATCTGCTGTCTTTGGCTACATTCGGTTTGTAGAAGTCGCTCATGCTGTCAAGTGCATTATAAATCAAGTCGGCTTTTTTCCGGTTTACTTTTTCTATTTCGGCAAGACCTCCCTGCTCAAGGATCCATTTGAGAACCAGACCAACTACATAAACCGGGAATACCGGCGGAGTATTGTAGAGGGAGCTGTTTTTCTCATGCGTCTTATAATTGAGAATTGTCGGCAGATTTTCCGGAATTCTTTCGAGCATGCCTTTTTTCAGCACTAAAACTGTTGCGCCTGAAGGGCCGAGGTTTTTTTGCGCACCGGCATAAATCAATGAAAACTTGCTGTAATCCATTGTTTTGCAAAGAATATCCGAAGACATATCGGCAATAAGAGGAATGTTACCTGTTTCCGGGATAGACTGCCACTGGGTTCCGTAAATAGTGTTATTTGTCGTTATGTGAACATAAGCGGCGTCTTTAGTAAGGGAAAGATCTTTTGGTATATAGGAGAAATTTTTGTCTTCCGATGATGCGGCGACATTGACATTTCCTACCTTTTTGGCTTCCTTGATAGCTCTTGTTGCCCATTCGCCGGTATTTATATAATCGGCTGTTTTTCCGGCAGCAAGGAAATTCATCGGCACCATTGAGAACTGGAGACTTGCTCCGCCGCCCATAAACATAACTTTGTAATCATCTGAAAGCCCCATGATTTTTTTCATGTCTTCTTCTGCTTCAGCATTAATTTTTTCATATTGTTTGCTTCTGTGGCTCATTTCAATAAGGGACATTCCCTGATTGTCATATTCCAATACGGCTTGTGATGCTTTCTGGATGACAGAATGGGGGAGTGTGGCCGGGCCTGGATTGAAATTGAAAACACGTCTTGACATTTTTTAATAACCTCCGAGCTTTTATACTATGATGTTGTCCTTGATTCTTCTATAAGGAAATATTTTTCCCTTTAAATAAGTAATGCCGGGAAAATTATAATATTTTTGGCTTGGATTTTTATGTTGTTTTGAGTTATAATTAATTTAATTGGTATTCATATAAATATTGCGGGGATTTAATTTTATGTCCACTCAGGATATTTTGGAAAAATCAATACTTTTTAATAGCGGCGGTAAAAAACGCAATAAGCTGCTCGAAAGTTTAAGCGAGCCGCATGACTTTTTGCAGTCTCTGTTTATTTATCTTGATATTTATCTATGGACAAAAAACATCCAGGGAATCAAGAAAATTTTATCTATTTCTGAAAGTTTTATAAAAATTTACCCTAAGAACCAGTATAAGTTCTTTTATTATATAAAAAAGGCCCGTGCGCTTGATTCAATGGGGGAGGCTTTAAAGGCAGGGACCGTTTATGCTAAATTGCTGGATGAGTCTTCAGGCTCCGGCGAAAAGTTGTTTTTTGCCGAGGCTTTGATGAAAAACGGATCGTTTTTGGAAAAGTTGGCACATTTGCCCAAAATACCGGCCAAATTAAAGAAAATGCTGTCTTTTGACGAGCCGCTGCCCAAGGCACTTAATTATTTTAAGGAAGCACTTGACATTTATTCCGAGCTGGAGCGCGGATATAATCAGGCGGCATCTGTATTTAATGTCTCTTATTTATGTCACTCATTAGGGCTGACCGATGAATCGTATGAGAATTGCCTTTTAGCTATTGAATTGGGAGAAAAACTCTGTTCAAACTCTATTTTGGCCAATGCTTCACTTCAACTGGCAAATATTTATGATTACCGTAAAGAATATCTTATGAGTAAGATATTCTATGAAAAGGCTCTTGGTTTTTTCAGAAAAAGCGGCAATATAACGAAGGTTTCCGATATTATGCATAAGCTGGCCTGGATGTTTGCATTTGAAAAAAACAATAAAAAAGCGGAACAAATATACGAGGATGCCCTGCGGCTGAAGGTTTCTATTGATTACAAGCAGGCTCTGGGCGAGTTTTATTTTCAGAGGGCGATGATTATGCTCGGAGTAGGGGATGAAAAAAGGGCCCTGAAATTTTTTGACCGGGCATTGTTTGTCTATGACTTTCTGGGCAGTGCGGATAAAGCCCAGTTTATACGTTTTCAGCTTTTTAACATCTATAAAAAACAGGAGCATTCATTAACAGAATTTATGTCCGGCTATAAACCGCCGGTTTCAAAAGAAATCCTTGGTGCCAGCATTAATCCCAGCTATTCCCTGCGTTTTGGCGAGTCATATTCCGTAAGGCCCTACAATTTGCCCAGGAACTTTTTTAATGTGGAAAGAAAATCACTGGGAAATATGTTGGGTGAAATGAGCCGGCTTTTCGGAAAAAGCGGCAACCGCAATAAATATATCTCTTATTCCGCTCAGTATTATGCCGTTAAAGCATCTCTTATGCAGACTATCTGAGTGAATTACCGTCTTTAATCATTTCTCAGCGGTATGGATTTTATTTGCCTGACGACGTTGGCCTTGTCATTCGAGCCGTAAAAAGCCGAGGCCATTACCAGAGTATTTGCCCCGCGGGCGATGGCGTCTTTTGCCGTTTCGCTGTTTATTCCGCCGTCAACATTGATATTAAGGCTGATACTTAGTTTTTTTGCAAGTTCGTATGCCTCATTTATTTTGCCCATTGCCCCCGTAATCATTTTCTGTCCGGAAAATCCGGGATTTACAGTCATTATTAATACTTCGTCAATAACGTCTGCCACATAGGGAAGGAATGACAGGCTGCTTGAAGGATTTACGGCGACTCCGGCCTGGGCACCTTTTTCCCTTATATACCCCAATGTCCTGTGAAGGTGTACGCAGGCTTCAAGGTGAACCGTTATCAGTGACGCTCCGTTTTCGATACATTCGTCGACATAGATATCCGGATTTTCTGTCATTAGATGGACTTTGAACGGCAGCGATGTTTGTCCTCTGAGTGCTTTCATAAGCATTGGGCCAAATGTCAGATTGGGGACGAAGTGCCGGTCCATTATGTCAAAATGTATCGAGTCAACCCCGGCTTTTTCCGTTTCGGTTACCGAATCCCTGAGACAGGAAAAGTCTGCTCCGAGTATTGATGGAGAAATATGTACATTCATTTAAATAGTCACCTTTTTTAATAGTTTTCCGTCGGTGTAAATTGTTACTTCGCCGTTGCCGTAGGATGTGATTAGCATTTGTATTCTGTCACCGGGCATGTGATCCGATACATATAAAATATTTGCGCCTCTGCTGTCTTTTATTGTGGCCTTGACTTCCATTCTGGATTCTCCTTCGGGAATCAGGAATGTGATTGTTTCCTGCTTGATAAATAAGTCGGATGTTCTTTCTCCGGCACTGACGTCGATGTTGATCGGCCGGTATTGTGTGCAATATTGTCCGGGAGCAGGAGTTTGCCTGAGGACTTTGTCTTTATAGGTATAGTTGTCGTAAAGCCATCGTATTCTGCCGACGGAGAACGGTGAGTTTTTTGAGCTTTCCATTATTTCGGCAATGGTTTTTCCTTCCCAGACAGGGACTTCGTATTTTACCACTGCTCCTTTGGTTACTTTTATGTTTATCGGTGTTCCTCTTCTTACTCTGCTGCCTGCTTTCGGTGTCTGTTCCGTTATTTCTTCTATTTTCCCCGATTCATTATTAATTTTTATTGTTCCCACCGGCAAGTTTTTTTGCTGCAGTATTAACTGGCCCTCTCTCTGTGATAAACCGGTTACATCAGGAACAGAGATCATTTCCGCTCCAAGGCTGGCAATCACTTTTATTTCCCTGCCGCTTCTAACATTTTCTCCGGCCGGCGGGTTTTGGCTGATAATCTGGCCGTTTGGTATTGAAGGATCAAACTCTTCTTTCACTTTAGTCTTAAGGTTGAACTGTTTAAGGAAAGAGACTGCGTCTTTGACTCTTTTTCCTGTTAAGCTGGGAACGGTGACTTCTTCCGGGATCTTGAAAAAACTTTCATATATTATCAGGCCAAGAGCACCTGAAAATGACAGCGTTATTATTGTTAAAGCCGCTATTATCAATCCCGCTATTACGGATAATATTTTTTTCTGCAATTTTAGCCTCCGGGCACTTTGCTGAGTTTTTTTATATTTCATTATGGTAAGAGCCGGTTTATGTTTGTTTTTTCCGACTTTTTAAAAAGAATTCATTCCATAAATATAGCTCATTTCCCTTTATTTGACATATACATAAGGCTTGTCATTGTAAGGTATGAGCCGTTAAATGAAATATTGCCCTTTGCTGTTGCCGAACCTTAATAAAGTGCTCTGACATGGTATTGATTTTTTTTAATATTTATCTTGCGCTATACTGATAAAAAGATTGTAAAAATGTTGGCAAATTTGTATTTATTTGCATATGTGATTATTGATGTTTTGACTGCCTAAAGGTCTTTGTTCTGTAATTTTTTTTATAATCCTGGAGGATAGTTGGGGTTTAGGACTGAATTAATAATTATTTAAAATTAGGACTTACTCTCTTAATCTAAAGGAGGTTTATTTATGCCAAATTATGGATTTGATAATGATGAACTTGCTAAACTTTTTGCCGATGCCGGAGCTGCTGTAAATAAAGCCAAGGTTGCATCTTCAAAACCGCTTGAAATTTCCAATGAACCGATGGAAGAGTCTAAGCCCGCTGCTGATTTGCTCAGCGATGCCGATAAGCTGTTCGCTGCCGCTGCGCCGGCAGAAAAGAAAGCTGCTCCTGTTACGGGCGCTCCGTCGGGAAAGACAATGCAAATTATGTCGGGAACGCTTGAGGACGACTCGTTATTGGTTAACATAATGGACGGGGCTTCTGTTAAGGTGCTTTTTTCTTCAATTAAATCACTGGCACTGGGAAGAGTCGATGCCGAGCAGATTATAGCCTGGGTATACTCTGGAAGTCTGTATTTTGTTAGTGATAAATCGATTAATTTAAAAGGCATGGTTCCTAAAATGGCTTTTTCGGCTCCTGAAAACTGGAGGGCTTTTCTGGTGTTAATGACTGAAAAGACTTCTTTGAATTCGGAAAAAGGAATACAGGCTGTCCTTACCGGAGGACTTATACCTAAATATAATACCAGAGACGACTTTTTTACATATCTGAGAACTTTATAGCTGTTTTGGGTATACCGGGGGAGATTTAAATAATAAAAATATTTTTGCAAGAGGGGGGCGTTAACAAAAACGTGGCGTCCTCTTTTTATAACATTTTTATAATGATGGAAAAGTCCCTCGCGAAATAAGAGCCTATTGTTCTTCAAACTTTGCCCAGGCCCTGGGAGATTCCCATACCTTTACGGATTTTAAAGATATTTTATCCGGCATACTTTTTTTGAGGTTTTTGTATACTTCTTCGGCAAGATTTTCTGCAGTTGGATTTATCTTGCAGAACGTTTCCGCTTCATTTATTATTTTATGATCGTATTTGTCAAGTTCATCTGCCAGCAGCTTTTTAACATTCGAGAAGTCAAGCAGCATTCCGCATCCGTCAAGTTCGCTGCCGTAAATTTCAATATCTACAGTCCAGGTGTGGCCGTGCATATTTTGGCATTTGCCGCTATAGTTGCGCAGAAAATGGGCTGCATCAAAATGGTGTGACAACCCGATTGTATACTTTTTCATGTGATGAATTTCCTTAATCGCTATTCTTCCGTGTTAGTGTTTTCGTCTGTAGCTTCCGGGCCGGGTTTCTGGGGCTTTTTGGAAATTACAATATTGACTGCAGAACCTTCCAAGACCTCCATGCCTTCAGCAGGCTCCTGCTCCATTACCTTGTTTTCCGGATATGAGGCCGTTTCCTTATATTTGATTTCACCGACATGAAGGTTTGCCGAACCCAGTATATCCTGTATTTCCGACAGTTTTTTGCCTACCAGTGACGGGGCGATGGTAAATAAACCTGCCGTTACTGATATTTCCGGATGCTCAAGAATTTCTCCGGCCGGCGGCGACTGTGATGTTATGATTGATTCATTCGTGTAATCGTCTCTGTAGTCAAGCCGTATGCCAATGTTTTCCGAGATTTTTTTTGCTTCTTCAATTGATTTTCCGACAAGATTGGGCGAGATAATTCCTTCCAGGCCTTTGCTTATCGTTACATTGACAACCATGCCGCTTGCACTGGCAGTTCCCTTGGGCGGATCCTGACTGATTATACATCCGGATTTTATTTTTGTAGAGCTTTCCCTTGCTGTTATCATTAACCTGGCATTGAGTGACTTTAGTATTTCAATAGCTTCTTCCTCGGTCTTTCCGATCAAATCCGGCAGGCGGTTAGGGTTGGAGCTGCCCTTGCTGACGGTAAGAGTTATCTGTGTCAGGGTTGTAATCATGTATTGAGGTACAGGCATTTGTTTTATTACATAGCCTTTGGTATGTTTGTCACTGTATTCTTCGGTTACTTTTATATTTTCGATTCCCAGCGTGTTTAACTTCATTATTGCCGATTTTCGCGAATAATTGGTAAGATCCGGCATCTCAATGGAAGTTTTGCCCTTGCTTACAGTTACGTATATGATTCTTCCCGGTTTGATAGACGTCCCCGTGCGCGGGTTTTGCTCAAGTATGACACCTTCTTCCTTGTTGCTGTAGACTTCCTTGTTTATACTGATGCTTAGTCCCTTCTCGGACGCGATTATCTGTGCCTCGGTTATTTTTTTTCCGCTCAGTTCGGGGGTAGCAATTTCTCCGATTTGATTAAATCCGTAAAGCCATAAAAAAATTAATGCCGTTATTATGAGAATAACGCCAAATGCGATGGCAATAGCTTTTAGATGCATTAACTCACGCGATTCATTTTTTATTTCTTTTGTTTCCTGCTGCTGAAGCTGAAGTGAAACGTTTTCGATATTTTCCCGGGCTTTTGAAGGAGGCATCAGTAATGCCGGTTCTCTTGCTGTTGCCGCCGGGATATTGACGTTTTCCAGTTCTTCGATGATTTCGTCTGCCGATGAATATCTGTTTTCAATTTTTTTGTTAAGCGATTTCAAGATGATGTTTAATAAATCTCTTGAGATTAAATCGGCAAATTCCTGCGGGAATACAGGCTTTTGGCGTAGGTGCATAAGCGCTACGCCCTCCTGCGCTTCTGCGGTGAAAGGCGGTTTTCCGCAGATCGACTCAAACATAACTATCCCCAGTGAATAGATGTCTGTCTGCGGAGATGTTCTGCCGCCATGGATTTGCTCGGGAGCAAGATACTCAATATATTCGTCTACCCTGCCGTCACTGTTTTCCGTATAAGGATACAAAATGTTGGCGATTGCGATGTCGCTTATCTTGATATTGCCGCTCTCGTCAAAGAGTATGTTTTCCGGTTTTATGCCGCAATGAACAATCCCTTTTGAGTGTATGTATTTGAGAGCTGAAAGAACCTTGTCTATTATTTGTATAAGTTCCGAAGGAGTCAGTTCTTTGTTGTTAAGCCTGTCTCTGAGGGAGCCGGACTGGGCAAAGTCTGAGACGACAAATAAAATATCATCTTCACTGTCTATATCATAAATAGTGTTGATGTTTGCATGTATCAGTTTGATTGAAGCGGACGTTTCTTTGTGAAATATCTCTCTGAAGGAATCGTCGTTGCTGAGTTCCTTGTTTATTATTTTCACACAGACAGTTCTGCTTAAATGCAAATCTTCGGCTTTGTAAGTGATTCCAATACTTCCTTTGCCGATAGTTGAGATAAGCTTATATCTGTTTTTTAGAGTTGTTGTGACCGACATTATATTTATCTAACCCTACCCTAAAAATATGAACTCAATTTTCCAGATTTTGCAGTGATATTTTCCAGGAAAACCCCTGTTTTTTTACTAAATACTCTTTGGGGTCATTTTTTATTTTGATTATTGCCGTGTTCTTCAGTTTGCGCTCAACCTCAACTTCCATTACAGGGGAACTGCCTGCCGGGGACTTTCCGGAAGCCTGGGACATTGCATATGCAAAAAAGTCTTTGGCGGACATTTTTTCCACCTGTTCTTTGGTGAGCTTAAATTGTCCAAGCTGGTCAGGCTCCTTTAAAGCCTTTTCCCTGAAAGGTTTGAACAGGTTATTTTCAAAGTGTTTTTGATCTTCACTTGTCAGCAAGTTCCAGGCGTTATCCCATTTTTGCTCGTTGATGGCTGTTTTGAATTCGAAAACGGTATTTCTGGCACTGCCACATCCGCTGATGAATGCAAGCAGAGATAATGAAACAATAATTTTAACTAAGAAAACGTTTGAAAACTTCATCTTCTTCTATACTCCCTGAGTTTGGTTTTAAAGGTTCTTCCTGTGTGGAATTGTCACTTATAATGAGTCTAATTGGATAATACGGTGTTGATGTTATTCCTTCCTGCGGAGACTGATTGATTATATAACCCTGCGGGTATTTTGTTGACGGCTCTTCTTTTTCAATGGTCCAGAAAAGCCCCATGCCGATGATTTTTGCTGTTCCTTCGCTGAATGGCATCCCTATGACACTCGGAATTTCGGCATAATTAAATCTGATTTTAAAATCCTCAAATGCCGAAGTTATATTTTTTCTCAGTTGTTCTATATCGTTTAGCGGGTCAAATACAAGGGCTTCCTTTCTGTCCTTGCGAATTCTGGAAATGTCTTCTTCACAGGAGATCCATAAAATAAACTTTTCTTCCAAAGTGGTTTCCCCTTCGACAAGAATTCTTTCCTCTCCGGTCGACAAATCTTTATCCTTAAATATATTTAACATAAAACCCGACTCCCCCTTTATTTATGGATTTATCCGCAAAGCAAGGGCCTCTTTAAGCAAGTAAGAATGCGATTGTTTGGGTGTTTTTTGCTGTTTTTGCGGGAAAATGATGAAAAAACAGGCAGTATTCACTATTTATTGTATAAAATAATAAATTATGTGTCAAATGCCATATTTTTATTTTTTTACTGGTTTTGTTGCTAAATATGGGTTATTTTGATTTTTCTTGCAAAAACAGCGATTATATGGTATAATTTGCGACGAAATATATCGCATTTATTACAATAACTTTTTGGAGGAGCTTATATGAGGGACAATGATCTTAGGGCCAGAATTTTTTCCATATCGCTTAATTTGATTGTGGTTATTCTTCTGATAGTGATAACATTTCAGTGGAACAGCACGGAGAAAAAATTTATAGCTCTGGAAGACCAGATCAAAGAACTGGAAACAAAGATTAGCAATCTTCCTAAAGGTCAATTGTCGGACTCATATAAAGCTTCGGATTTAACCACACCGGAAGAGATGCCTTCACGCAAATATCTTCACCCTGAAGTTCCGAATTTTCTTCACAAACCGACTTTCAGCATCCGCACACCGCAGACCAAGGACGGCGGCGTTATAAGACGATGGTATTCCGGTGAACCGAAAACGTTTAATAATGTCATCACAAGTGACGGCGTATTAAGCGATAATATCGGCGCATATGTTTATTTTGAAGCTTTCGGAACAACACAATTTGACGATCCCAACAGATGGATTCCCGGCATTGCCGAAAGAGTGGAGATAACTGACGATTATAAGGAATATACCATATATCTTCGTAAAGGTGTAAAATGGCATAAACCGGTCGTTGACTGGAGCAATAAACGTTACGAATGGCTGAAAGGCGAGCATGAGCTTACGGCCGAAGATGTAAAATTCACGGTGGATCTTATTTTAAACCCGCAGGTTGAATGTCCGGCATTACGTAATTATTATCAGGATTTGAAAGAAGTGGAAATAATAGATCCGTATACCGTCGTTTTCCGCTGGAAGAAAAAAACTTATCAGTCAATCAATTTTACCGTCGGTTTCGGTTATACAAAACCAAAATTTATTTTTGCTTATGACGAAGACGGCAAGCCTTTTGAGCCGTCGGTCGCCGGACTTAAGTTCAATAACCATTGGTATAATAACAGACCTATCGGCTGTGGACCTTACGAATTTGTATCTTATGAGCAGGGTTCTTCGATAAAATTGAAACGTTTTGAAGATTATTACGGTGAAAAACCTGCTATTAAAGAGATACATTATCTCATTTATTCCGATTCCAAGCAAAATCTTTTAAAAATAAAGAGCCGCGCTCAGGATTTTGCGATAATGTATCCGACGGAATACAGAGAAGATATCTTAAATGCCAAGCCCGGATCAATTTTTAAAAGCGGAAAAATAAAAGTCGGCAGTTACGACGAAACATCCTACAGATATACCGGTTATAATATGGACTGTCCGATGTTTAAGGATAAAAAGGTCAGATGGGCAATGTCTCATGCTTTTAATCTGCCTTATGTAATGAAAAATATTTATATGGATCAGGGCACTCCGGTTTCCGGACCTCTTTACTTCCGCAGTCCCGGTTATGACAAATCCATAAAGCCTGTTTCTTATGATTTGAAGGAATCTAAAAAACTGCTTGGAGAGGCCGGCTGGAAAGATACTGACGGAGATGGCATTCTTGATAAAGTCATAAATGGTAAGAAAAAACAGTTTGAGTTTTCCATGCTTATTGTTGCCGGTATTCCTGAAGTTACGGCAGCAATGAATATTTATAAGGAAGATTTGCTTAAGCTGGGAATAAAAATGAATGTGAGCGAAACCGATTGGGCACTTTGGCAGAAACGTGTTGAAGATAAAGATTTTGATGCTCTTATCGGCGTCTGGTCTATGCCCTGGGAACAGGATCCATATCAGATATGGCATGGCTCACAAGCTTCCATCCCCAAAAGTTCCAACCATATCAGCTACAGAAATAAAGAAGTTGATGAGGTTATCGATAAATTAAGAGAAACGTTTGATCCGCAGGAACGCATAGAACTGTATCATAAATACCACCGTTTAATTTATGAGGATCAGCCCTATACATTCTGGTTTAACAATAAGAGAACGGCAGTCTGGTGGAATAACCTTGATAATGTTATTTTCACGCCTCTGCGTCCTTTTAGTCTCTCAACACCCTGGTATTTCAGTTCTCCCGAACCGAGATAAAACTTATGAAAGCCGTTTGAAACAGTATGTCATTGTTATCAAAAAGTATTGCAATGACATACTTTCCGGCAGGGGTGATTCCGATATTCTGCAAGGACGGATTCCATTCTTCCCATATAAAGGAATTTTAAACTATGTATATGTATATTTTCAAAAGGGTACTACTCATAATCCCGACATTTTTTGCCATATCGCTGATAATATTTTTAATTTTGAACCTTGCGCCCGGTAAGCCGGGCGGGAATCTCTCCGGCGGCAATGAGGCTCAGGAAGCGGGCGGCTCCAACAGAGAATCTTATAGAATATTTAAATCGCAATTTAATCTTGATAAGCCGGTTTTGTTCAACACCCGTTATGCGCTTAAAACCGAAAAAGTTGGTAAATATGTAAGTGATATTGCCAACGAGGATGGTAAAGTCCCAATTAAAGATATCATTGAAGCGCAGGAAGTTCTTGAAGATTACGGGCAATATTCCATTCCCTCTCTTATAGCTTTAATTAATTCGGATGGTAGTCTTAAATTCCGTGAGACAGCTCTGAAGATTTTATATCAAAATGCTCCGCGTTATCCCGTAAATGCTTACGACAAAAACATGAATGATGAAATAAAAGAGCTTAACAGGCAAATTGATAATGAAAATCAGAAATTGCGTGAGTATAAATATGATTGGGATAAGCCTTTTAATCTCCAGGAAAGAAGTTTCGATACACGGGAGCAGATTCAGAAAGTAACAGATGAATGGAATACATGGTATGAGGGAATAAAAACTCGTTACGCCTATTCTGCATCGCAAAAAATAGGTATCTTTTTTCTTGACACAAGATTTGCCAAATACTGGCAAAACCTGTTGTCGTTTGATTTCGGAGTTTCACATACAACAAAGCAGCCGGTTATGGAAATAATTATCTCGAAACTTAAATACTCTCTTTGCCTTTCCGTACCGTCCGTTATACTCGCCTATATCATCTCCGTGCCGCTGGGTGTTTTGTCCTCGGTTAAACAAAACAGTTTATACGATCGTGTTTCCGCTGCCGTTTTATTTATGCTTTATTCGCTGCCGAGTTTTTTCGTCGCCACAATTTTATTATACTTCTTCTCTCAGGGCGGTGATTTTCTTAAGATATTCCCCACCGGCGGCTTTCAGGATATGAATTCACAGAGCATGACCGTTTGGCAGCAAATCGGCGATATTATATGGCATCTGGTTCTGCCTTTAATATGTATGACTTACGGTTCGCTGGCGTCTCTCTCGAGATACGCCAGAACAGGAATGCTTGATGTCATCCGTTCCGATTATATCAGAACGGCAAGAGCAAAAGGACTGGATGAGTTTACGGTCATCGTAAAACATGCCATGCGCAACGGTATGATACCGATTATAACTTTGTTGGGAACACTGCTCCCGGTAATACTCGGAGGAAGTGTTATCATTGAATACATTTTCGGAATTCCGGGAATGGGGCAGCTGACCATAACGTCAATCTTTAATAGAGATTACAACGTTATTATGGGCATTCAACTGATTTCCGCTTTGCTTGTTTTAATCGGTATTTTAATTTCCGATTTAATGTATGCTGTAGTAGATCCCAGAATCAGCTTTAAATAAAACGAGGTTTTTATGGAAAATAAAACAGAAGAAACGAAAGTTCATTACGAAAAAGTAAGCTATTGGTCTGTGGTATGGTCCCAGTTTAAGAAAAATAAAATGGCGATATGGGGACTTTGGGCTATTGCGGTAATGTTTTTTCTTGCCGTTTATGCTCCGTTGATCGCCTTTGACGCTCCGTTTTATTACTCTATAAACGGGGCAGGAGAATACCCTTTCTTTAAGGAGCTTTTTAACGCCAACCGTTTTGAGAACAGTGTAGACATATTTTTCAATATTATAATGGTTGCTTCGCCGCTTTATATTCTGTTTTTTGTTTTCATTACCAAAAAGATAATGTCTCCGGTGAAAGCTGTCGGTGTGCTGATGATTGTTCAGGTTTTGGCGTTTATAATCGTTTCCTACAATCCTTTAACGCTTAAATATACCGAATACAGGTTAATGATCAATACGGCAAAAGAGGAAGGTAAAATTACTGTTTATGTTGCGCCCCCGGTGAATTATTCCTATAGGGAAATCGATCAAAGCGAGCAGCATCCGGCCGCTCCTTCGGCCAAGCATTTGCTGGGAACAGATGCGGAAGGAAGAGATGTTTTCACAAGGATGCTTTACGGCACGCGTATTTCCATGACTATCGGTGTGGTGGCGGTTTCCATTTATATGTTTATCGGCATAGTTCTGGGGGCATTGGCCGGATACTTCGGAGGGGCTATTGATATATGGATTTCCCGAATAATTGAGGTTGTCATATGCTTTCCGACATTTTTCCTGATTTTGACGCTGGCCGCCTTTATAGAAAAGCGGACAATTTTCCATGTTATGCTCTTAATCGGCGTGGTTTCCTGGACAAGTGTCGCCAGGCTTGTCAGAGGTGAATTTTTACGGCAGAGAAGTTTGGATTATGTCCAGGCGGCAATTGCGCTTGGCATCAGCAGAACTAAAATAATTTTCGGCCATATTCTGCCGAATGCAATGGGACCGATTCTTGTTTCTGCTACATTTGGTATCGCTTCCGCCATTTTGACGGAATCGGGCCTATCGTTTTTGGGCCTGGGAGATCCTACGGCTCCAAGCTGGGGCGGCATTTTGAATGTTGGCCGCCAGCAAAGCAAGCTTTGGCTGATATTGACGCCGGGGCTGGCTATCTTCATAGTTGTCTCCGTTTTTAATCTAGTAGGCGAAGCGATCAGGGATGCAATGGATCCGCGTTTAAGACAATAATTTTGAATATTCTATAAAGGCGCTTTTCCGCATTTATAAGTTATAGAAAGGCATAAGATATGTCGTCTAAAAAGAAAAACAAAGCTGCTGAAGCTGTAAACAAAGAAACTAAGTCCGGTAAAAATAAGGACGAAAAAATTCTTGAAATAAAAAATCTGCATACTTATTTTCATACTGACGAAGGTGTTGTAAAATCGGTAAACGATGTAAGTTATTATGTGAACCGCGGAGAGACTCTGGGAGTTGTAGGCGAATCGGGCTGCGGCAAGTCGGTAACGGCAATGTCCATTTTGAGACTGATTCCTTCTCCTCCGGGCAAAATAGAGGGCGGAGAGATTCTATTTGACGGTATTGACCTGACTAAAGTTGATTATGACGAGCTTCGTAAAATCCGCGGAAACCGAATTGCAATGATTTTCCAGGAGCCGATGACCAGCCTTAACCCGGTTTATACCATCGGAGATCAGATTATGGAATCAATTATGCTGCATATGGACAAAACATCTGCCGAAGCGCGGGAAATGGCGATAAATATTCTTGAAAAGGTTGGCATTCCTTCTCCGGAAACGAGAGTTGACGTTTATCCTCACCAGATGTCGGGAGGTATGAAGCAGAGGGTTATGATCGCTATGGCTCTGGTCTGCAATCCGGAGCTGTTGATTGCAGACGAACCGACAACAGCGCTTGACGTGACGATTCAGGCGCAAATTCTCGATCTGCTGATAAAACTTCAAAAAGAATTTAAAACGGCGATCATACTAATCACCCACGATCTCGGAGTAATAGCCGAAATGGCGCACAGGGTTGTCGTTATGTATGCCAGTAAAGTTGTTGAAACAGCGGAAGTAAAAGAACTTTTCGCCAATCCGCTTCATCCTTATACGGTAGGTCTTTTTAATTCAATTCCTAAACTTGGTCAGGAAGAAAAGAGGTTGGTTCCTATTAAAGGAATGGTTCCGAATCCGCTTGATTTCCCTAAAGGCTGCAAATTTAATAACCGCTGCGAAAAAGTTATGTCGAAGTGCAAGGACAATGAGCCGCCTCTAAAGGAAGTCACTACGGGACATTTTGCCGCCTGTTGGCTCAATGAATAGTGCGGAATTGATTTTATAATGTTTGATTAATGAATTGATATTGGAGAAATAATCTATGACGGCCAAAGAAAATGAACCTCTTTTGAAAGTTGAAGGTCTTAAAAAATATTTTCCCGTAACTTCAGGATTTTTTTCTAAGGTTACCGGGCATGTAAAAGCCGTTGACAATATTTCCTTCATCGTAAACGAAGGTGAAACGATTGGTATGGTCGGTGAATCCGGCTGTGGTAAAACAACCGCCGGAAGAACTATTATCCGGTTAATCGAGCCTACCGACGGAAGTATATTTTTTAAAGGTCAGGATATAATGAAATTAAAAGGCGATGATTTAAAAGCCATGCGCCGCAATATGCAAATTATATTTCAGGATCCTTATTCTTCACTAAATCCAAGAAAGACTGTTCTTGAAATTGTCGGTGAAGCGCTGGAGGTTCATGGAATCGCCAAAGGCTCGGAAAGAGACGACATCGTCGCTTCTTTAGTGGAAAAAGTCGGTCTTTCGTCAAGATATGTCAACCGTTACCCGCATGAATTTTCCGGCGGTCAGCGTCAGCGAGTCGGTGTTGCCAGAGCGATTGCCCTGAAGCCGTCACTGATTATTTGCGACGAACCTGTCTCTGCTCTTGATGTATCAATTCAGGCCCAGGTTATCAACCTGCTGATCGATTTGCGCGAAGAAATGAATCTTTCCTATATTTTTGTCGCCCACGATTTGTCTGTTGTCAAACATATCTCCGACAGGATTATTGTTATGTATCTCGGCCGCCTTGTGGAAATGGCCAAAACAGAAGACTTGTTCAACCACCCGCGCCATCCGTATACGGAAGCTTTGCTTTCTGCCATTCCCGAACCTGATCCGACAGTCAAAAAAAACCGCATCGTGCTTACAGGCGATGTGCCGTCACCAATCAACCCGCCGTCAGGCTGCCACTTCCATCCGCGCTGCCCGAAAAGAAAAGACATCTGCAGCAAGGAAGAACCGGCAGTGAGGAGTGTGGGGGAGCATCATTTCAAATGCATCTTAGACATGTAAGGCGTTGAATTGCATCCACATGCGTCGTCAAATCCGATTCCGCTCAGGGCGTAATCAAACTCACCCTGAGCGGCACTCTAATGAGTGCCATTTTTATTTGTATTTGCGGCTTGCCGCAGGCGCCTAGGAAAAGACTACGGCTCAATCGTCGAAATCGAATTTGCCATAGCCTGTGAACGCAATTGAACGCCTTAGATTTTCTTTGTGTTTTTGTCTAGTCAGTCATTCCCGCCTTTTTGAGGTCAATAAAAAATTGAAAACCTGTGTCCTTTCCTTGAGCTTCATAACAATTGCCCGATTGCTGTGCTAGTGCACTAGACCAGCTTTCGGGTTGTTGGTTTATGTTGAATTCAATATAATATGGTGTTTGGTATGTTGTATCTGTAATCGTCACAAATCCAGAGGTAAGTTTTATACCTTCTTTAGGTTTTGGTATGTTTTCAGTATGTTGTTTGAGTTTGTCTCTGCAGTTTTTAATAATAGTATCGAATCTGTTAGTGTAATAGTAGCATGTTATCAAATAATGATCTTTGTCAATTTTCACTGTGTGTAATATATGTATTTTTTCTGTATGTGATAATTCTAGCGTCACTTGTTCTTCGTGTGTTCGGAGTTTTAAAAACGCTATCACTATCGATTTGTTTTCAGACGAAATGGATACTTTCATCGTCTTTTCCGGCACCGAATCCAGCGCATTGCAATACAATTCGGAGTGAGGGAATATTATGTTGAACATATTGCCGCACTCATTTATATTCAAAGCTTTATTCCATTGTGCTCCCAGCCTTTGTTTCTGAGTCATTCCAAAAAAATCGTATTTTTCTTTTGTAATGGCAGAATGCACCATGCCTGACTTATGGAGTGATATTTTATGCCAATTTCCTCTATTGGTCATAATGTATATGTCACCATTTCGTAACTTTACAGACCAAACCTTAGAGTGAAGTCCGTCTGGTTCTCCGACAATAAATTTGAAGTCATTACTTTTTCTTCCCATACTTAATTATCCTACTTAAAAATAATAATGTTTTTTTATATTATTTTAGCATATTTTATTAATTTGTTGAGCTTTATCTTTATTGGTTATGCTCTAATCAAGTGTCTTAAATACCGTTGTTTGTGCGAAGGAACCTGTGGCGGAGATAACGGGAACCATTCGCGTATTTTTTATGGATTCCATCAAACCGAACAGCGTCGCGGACTTGAGTGTAGCGCCAGAATGCGGCTGTACGCCGCTGATATAAATCAAAATGGCACCAGGATACCGGGATAAGCTCGCTGCTTTGAGGTTTGTCCAAATTAAAATACGCGTAAAATGGTTGTTGGCGGGAGCATAAACTTGGCTAGACCCAACTTCAGACGTCTTGGCACCACGGGCAAAATAACTGCAGGGAAAAGCGCATTAGAAGGGTGGTAGACGTCTGAAGTTGGGTCTGCCTGGGGCAGACTGTTTCACTGAAAAACAATGCCGCGCGCCAGGTTGAAAGCGGGGGGGGGGTAGCTTTGGAGGGGTTCTCCATAGGGGAGGATGCGAGGGGCAGCAGGCCCCCTTAATAGCCTCCCCTTGGAATTACCGTTGAATAACTGCTTTAAATTATTTCTGGATCTAGAGCTTTCCCCATGGAAAACGCTTTGCCGATTTCTTCGCCTAATTCAAAATAAGTTGGCCCCATCATCAATACCGGCGATGCTTTTTTAGGATCTGCTTTGCCATCGGTCATACACTCTTTACCGGCATATGTCGCGACAATTTCGCCGAAAAAGACCTCAAATCCCTCAATCGCAACGTTTTTTACTACTTTGCAAAGATAATTCATCGGTGACTCGGCAATCATCGGTGCGTTGCCAAGCTCGTCATAAAATGGCGTGAAAAGCTTCGACTTATCGGTATCTTTACCGGAAATCATCCCGCAGTAATCGGTTTTGGCGAGTAATGCTGCCGTCGGCAGATTGACACTGAAGCAGCCGCTTTCTATTACGCCTTTTGTCGTATGGTGGCTGCTTTTCAGCGATACGTAAAAGATCGGTGCCAGACATACCAGACCAAACGCTCCGACTGCGGCGTAGTTTGGTTTTCCGTCAACGGCTGCGCCCACAATCACCAGCGGCACCGGGTTTATCATCGGATAATTATTGATTTTTATTTTGTTCATTGCTGTGTTCCTTTCTGCTTTATGTGAACAGGTATTTCGGTTTTACCTTATCCGTCAAAGCCTGATTCTCCTACCGCGGGCTCTGTCAAATTTACAGGAAGGAATTGGAGTTTACAAAGTGAAATGAAACGTTAAAAGCTGTGCCGCTCAGTGAATATTTTCTGAAAAGTTTAAGTGAAAAAGGAAGGTGTGTTATGAGGATCAATAAATTTTGTCTGTTTTTGTTTTTAGTATTATATACAATGCCGGCATTTGCAGAGCAAACGATAACATTTGCCAGCGGAAAGTCTTTTGTTATTCCTGATGAGTTTAAAAAATCGGCGCAAATGTCGTCGAATATCGGTAATACTTATGTTGTCACGGATAACTCTGCATTTATTCAGGTTTTTGATAACTTAGGTGAAAACTTCAATTATACCAGAGAAGAACTGGAACATAACAGCGAGCAATTTAAAAATGATTTTATCGGCGGAATTGAGCGCAGCGGTACTAAGTGTAGTAATGTCAGCAAACTTGTTTCGCAAACGGAAACGGGTTATTCTATTATGGTTTTAAATTATGATATGCATAAACCTTCAAATCAGATTCTAAAGTCGGTTACTTATATAATCTTTATGAACGGAGCAATGAATGTGGTAACCTGTGCGGCTGAACTGCAAAGTCAGTATCCCGCAGAATTTGATAAAATCGGAGCTCAGATGTATAGTTTCTGATGGGTTGGCTCTTTCAGCTTCTACGAGTGAGTAGTAGGTTATCTATAGAGTGATGAGAGAAATTGTGTTTGGCAACGCAGATTCGCCTGTTTCAAGCATTTTATGCAGGATATTTCAGCCCTGTCCCTAATAAACCCTATAGCCTTTAAATTACTATAGAATACGACTGCGGAGGTAATGTTATGATCGATCTGACAATACACAAGGAGAAACTTGAGAAGTCCGTCAAAAGATGCAAAGAAAAAAATGTTGTCATTCCAACTTTTGCACAGATGAAGGATCCTTCAAAAGCTCCGGCTGTAATCAAAGAAAAACTCAAAACACTCGGTTTGTGGGATCTTCATCCTGCAAATCTTTTCAGGATAACATGGAAAAATGAGCCGGTTGAAAAAGGCGGGCTTTTCGGAAAGGCAAATTTTATTGAACTGCCGTCTTCTATTACCGGAGTAGATGCAAGAATACTGTGTCTTGTCGGCAAATGGTTTCCGACAGGCGCTCATAAGGTCGGTGCCTCTTTCGGATGCCTTGTTCCGCGTCTTGTTACCGGTCAGTTTGATCCCACGTCACAGAAAGCCGTATGGCCTTCCACCGGAAATTATTGTCGCGGCGGAGCCTATGATTCCGCGCTTCTCGGATGTGAATCCATTGCCATTCTTCCTGCCGGAATGAGTAAGGAACGCTTTGACTGGCTTAAAACTGTTGCCGGCGAAGTTATTGCCACTCCGGGAACAGAGAGCAATGTAAAAGAAATTTATGATAAATGCTGGGAACTGAGAAAAACCAGAAAAAATGATGTTTGTATTTTTAACCAGTTTGATGAAATGGGGAACCACCTGTGGCATTACGCTGTTACCGGCAGCGCAATGGAAGAAGCTATCGGGTTGGCTCTGGCCGACGGCAAGAGCCGTTTTGCAGGTTTGGTTGTCACTACCGGCGCAGCGGGCACAATCGGTGCCGGTGATTATCTTAAAACCCTTTATCCTAATAGTAAAGTCGTAGGGTGTGAAGCTCTTCAGTGTCCCACACTTTTGAATAATGGATTTGGCGATCACAGAATTGAAGGTATCGGCGATAAGCACATACCCTGGGTACATAATGTAAAAAATACCGATATGGTTATTGCTATTGATGATGAAGATTGCATGAATATTTTGCGCCTCTTTAATGAACCGGAAGGACACAAATATCTTAAATCACAGGGTGTAAGTGATCAGGTTATTTCCGAACTTGCTTATATGGGTATTTCCGGAATTGCCAACATGCTTGCTTCGATTAAATTTGCCAAATACTATGAACTGACTTCAAAAGATGTTGTGATGACGGTTCTGACTGATTCCGTTGATATGTATGGCTCGAGAATCACTGAACTTCAGGAAAGTCATGGCAAATATACGCCGGAAAAAGCTGCTGTTGACTATGCCGCATCTTTGCATAGAACTAAGATCGACAATATGCTCGAGCTCAGCTACTACGAAAAGAAAAGAATACACAACCTCAAGTATTATACATGGGTAGAGCAGCAGGGTAAGGAAGTTGAAGAGCTTAACAGACAGTGGTATGATGACGATTATTGGACATCGGTAGAGAGAATGACTCCAGAGATTGATGCGTTGATCGATGAGTTTAATAATGCTACCGGAGTGCTGGCCTCAATGAAATAAATTAACTGAAATTGTCCGTTTTGCGTCGTCAAACGTGATTTGCCCTCAGTCCGGCGTAGTTCATCTACGCCTCCTTCGTGGCAATCGCGTTTGACCTAGCCCTCCGGTCAATTTGAGTTAATTTACGTGTTAATGTAATTGTCCGTTTTGCGTCGTCAAACGTGATTTGCCCTCAGTCCGGCGTAGTTCATCTACGCCTCCTTCGTGGCAATCGCGTTTAACCTAGCCCTCCGGTCAATTTGAATTAATTTACGTGTTGACGATGGCTTGGTTTGCCATAATTTTATTAATTAATAAGGATTTACAGATGGCTACTGGCTTTAACTTAGTGGCCATTTTATTCTTTGTCAGGGGGATTTATTTATGGAAATGAGGACTTACAAAAATACGGATGAGAAAATATCTCTTCTGGGGTTCGGCTGCATGCGTCTGCCTCTCGTAGGAGATACTCAAAAAATAGATACTGCTATGGCGCAGGAAATGGTTGATTATGCCATTAAAAACGGTGTAAATTATTTTGATACCGCTTATGTATACCATGAAGCTATGTCGGAATTTTTTATCGGTGAGGCGCTCTCCAAATATCCGCGTAGTACTTTTAATTTAGCAACCAAGATGCCGACCTGGCTTATATCTTCCGAAGAAGATGTGCATAGGATCTTTGATGAGCAGTTGAAAAAATGCAGGGTAGAGTATTTTGACTATTATCTGATTCATAATTTGCAGGAAGAAAGTTTTAAAAATGCTGAAAAGCATAATATATATCATCTGCTTCGTGAAAAGCAGCGCGAAGGAAAGATCCGCCGTCTGGGATTTTCATTTCATGACCGTCCCTCTTTGCTGAAAGAGATTGTAAATAAGCATGAGTGGGATTTTGTCCAGATACAGCTTAATTATATGGACTGGGAGCTTCAGGATGCGTCAAGGCTTTATGAAATTCTTGTGGAAAAAGGTATTCCGGTTATCGTTATGGAGCCCGTGAGGGGAGGAGCTTTGAATACTTTATGCCCTGAATCGGTTGAGCTCCTTAAAAAAGCGGCTCCTGACGCCAGCATAGCTTCCTGGGCAATCCGTTATGCCGCATCACTTCATGGTGTTCTTACCGTTCTCAGCGGTATGTCAAACCTTGAACAGGTAAGGGACAATATCAAAACAATGTCTGATTTTCATCCCCTGAGCCAGGATGATTACGATACCATCAATACGGCCTTAGCTAAATTCAGGCTTTCCGGTAAGATTCCCTGTACTGCCTGTAGATACTGTATGGACTGTCCCAGCGGTGTTGATATCCCCAAGGTGTTTGCCATCTACAACCGCTATCATCATTGCGGAACCGGCCCGGATGAAAGATTTTTATTTGATTTTGAGTATCAGGTTTTGGGTAAAGATAAACAGGCTGAGAACTGTATCAACTGTGGGGTATGCGTAAGCAACTGCCCGCAGGCTATCGATATCCCGCAGTGGATGCATCAGGTGGGCGAATTTGTTGCAATGTCAGAGGGAAACCGGGAGTAAAACCGGTTTGTTTTGATGTATTGATTTTTTTAGGAAGCTGGAGAATATTCTTGATTTTTCGGCTTCTTTTTAATAGAAACTAAAAATATAAATGGGAGTATGCCCCGGCAGAGCTTACCTAACGAATGCAAATTATTCGGTCTGCTTTCTAAGACAATGCTAATTACGTTTTCTTTTATTTTTTTTGTGTTGTTGTTTTTTTGAACTATTTTGCTGTTGCTGCTGAAATTCTTTACTGTTAACCTCTTTTTCAATAGAGACAGGGGGTTGTGCTAAAGTAACGGGAACAACTTGTTCTTTTTCATTGTAATCAGATGTTTCTTTTTCTTCCGCGTCGGCGTTGTTTTGCGTAGTTTTATGTTGTTTCGTCTCTACGATGTGCTCCTGTATCGGCGCTTTGTATTTGGGAATGTGATTGCCGTTATCGGCTTCCAATTCTTCTTCGGAGAGCAGTGTATATAGGCTTTTGCCTTCGCGGGCAGTTTCTTTTATAAGTGTAAAGACCTCCTTTTCAACGGAGATCATCTCCTTATCCTGCGGTTCTTCTTCCACATGTTGTTTAGACATAAACTTTGTGATTACATTTGAGAGATTGATATCAAAGCGCTTTTCGAGAAACAGTTTTATTGCCATATTCTGTCTTTGCAGGCGTTTTTTTTCGTATTCACTTTTGTTTTCAAGATACTGACTTTTGAGTCTGTGCAGTGTGAGCCTGATACCTGAAAGTTCACGGTTGAAAACATCCTTGAATTCCGGTCTGCCGGCAGATGCTTCCGTATAAGCCTCCATCAGCCAGCTATTTATCGCCATGTCCTTCTCAAGCTGTTCGTAAACGGCTATTCTTTCGTTATTCTGATACAAAGTATCCAGCAGATATTTTATTTTTACTTGTTCACTGATAGCCATTTTTTAAGCCCCTTTTGCGATTTGCCTTATATAGATTATTCTAAAAATAAGTGTTCTTTCCTTTATACAGGAAGGAGCCTGGCCGGTTTTATACAATTAACTTGGTTATAGATTTTATTCGCTGTTTTATTCTTATAGTGAGGATGGGTTGTTATGGCTTCAGAGAAAAAAAATTCTGTTTTAAATGAGATAATCAAACCTTTTACGGATTTGCTGAAAACTTCCCTGCCGCAGAAGATTGTCAATTTTACATACCTGATTGAGGGTATTGTCTATTTTGGCATGCTGACCCTGATGGCAATGTATTTTAATAAGTATATTAACCTTGATGATCTCCAGGCCGGCAGGGCGGTAGGACTTTTGACGGCCGGTATAACCCTGAGTATGATCTTTCTTGGGGCTGCCGTTGACTGGATTGGTATAAGGAAAGCTCTGATTTTTGCGTTTTTTTTCTCTCTGATCGGCAGAATTGTGATGGTATTGGCTCCTTCTCTGGGACATTCAACAGGCCTTTGGTCGGACAAGTATGCCTGGGCGATGCTGGGAATACTGGGGATAGTAATAGGGTATGGTATCTATCAGCCGGCCTGTTATGCGGCCATCCGCCGTTTTGCCGCCAAAGAGCAGGCGCCGATGGGTTACGCGATGCTTTACGCGCTGATGAATCTCGGCGGTTTTTTGCCGGGGATAATATCTTCTCCGGTAAGAAAGTTGGGGGACTCACTAAGCAGCGGTAACGGTATTTTGTGGGTTTACTCAATGTACGTTGTCTTTACGCTGATCGCTTTTTTGATTATCGTGTTTTTTTTGACCGATAAATCTATCAAACAGGCATCCGAAAGCACCGGTGATACACAGGAAGACGATGATCCGCTGGCAAAGATGAGTGTTAAGGAAAAGTTTGCCTATTACATAAAGAATTTTCCGCTTAAAGATCTGAGATTTTTATATTTTATTGTTATTTTGATTCCTGTTCAGACGCTTTTTGCCCATAACTGGCTGACGATTCCCCAGTATTGTGAAAGAGCTTTTCAGGGCGGGGTGGTAAGTGCTAATTTTGAACTTTTTTCCAATATCAACCCGATACTTATTTTTATACTGACGCCTATTGTCACCTCGCTTACCGTCAAGTCGGACGTCTATAAAATGATGATTTATGGAACACTCGTGATGGCTCTGCCAACTTTCTTTCTTGCTTTCGGTCCGAGTCTTTACACTCTTTTGGCTTATCTGCTCTTTATGACTGTCGGCGAAGCCATGTGGCAGCCGCGTTTCCTGCAGCTTGTTGCCGAAATAGCTCCCAAAGGTATGGTGGGGATTTATATGGGGATAGGTCAGTTCCCGTGGTTTTTGACTAAAGTAATAACAAGCCTTTATTCCGGATGGTTTCTAATGAAATATTGCCCATCGGGGGTCACTCCGGACAAGATGAATACTGAATTTATGTGGCTGGTTTACGGACTCATAGCTATAATCAGCCCAATCGGCCTGATATTGGCTGCCGGCTGGATGAGAAAGGGGTTTGTTACCAAGGCCTCTGAGGAAAGCGAGGCTTGATTTGAAGATAGGAATAGACGGGATTTATCTTGAAGGTCAGCGCATCGGCATCGGTCGCTATCTTGAGTCACTGCTTCGGCAGTGGGCTTTATGCCGTGAGCATCAGTTTATTATTTATTACATTAATGATGCTCCAGAGGATGATTTTTTGAGTTCCTCTAGTATCGAAATACGTAAAATATCCTTTGAAGAGCCGTTTGGACCCGATATTTTTTCTGCGGAACTGGAAAAACATCCCATCGATGTATTTTTTTCTCCTTATTATGATCTTCCCGATTCTCTCAGAGTTCCAGGGGTGATAACTGTTCATGATATGGTCCATGAGGCCTCCCCGGAGTCGCTTACAAAGCTTCAGCTGGAATATTTCCGTTATAGACATGCAAGCTCTTTGCCAAGGGCTGTTAGTATAATCACGGACTCCGAATTTTCAAAAAGAGGAATAGTAAGGCATTTTCCTGATTGTAGTCCGAAAATATCTGTTATTCCGCTGGCGGCCTCGGAAAAGTTTAAAAAAATTGATGTGGATGCTGATTTTCCTTTTGATACGTTCGGAGTCAAAAGACCGTTTATTTTCTATGTAGGGACAGTGACCGAAAAGCGACCTGTAAGACCGTTGCTGGAAGCCTTTAAGCTTATAGCTGCCGATTTTCCGGAATGGAATCTTATTCTTGCAGGCAAAAATGCCACTTGTCCATCTGAAGATATCGGCGGGCTCGTTTTTGATGTCAATAAACAGCTCAGCTCCCGGAGAATAGTTTACGGTGAATTTGTTACTGAAGAACAGCTGCTTAAGCTTTACTGTAGCGCCGGTATTTTTGCTTATCTGTCTTCATATGAGGGATTTGGTTTGCCTCCTCTTGAAGCTTTTGCCTGTGGGGTGCCGGTTTTAACGACATCCTGTTCATCATTGCCGGAAGTAACCGCAGATGCAGCAATGATTACAGATCCATTTGACGTCATAACTATTGCCGGCTCTTTGCGTAAGTTTATGGCGGATGAAAAGCTTAGAGATTCTTTTGTCTGCAAGGGTTTTGTGCAAAAAGACAAATTTTCCTGGAAGAAGACGGCTGCGCTTACACTTTCGGTAATAACTGAAGTGGTTTAATCATCATCCCGTAAAAGCATCGTAACATAAAAAATGTTCGAGTTTAAAGATGATTGGACATAACAAGAGGCACATATCTGTATGCTAATGCACGGAGAAAAGTAAGCGTCAAACCAAAGACACATTGAATAGTTATGCGAATTCTCCTAAAATTGGATAGTAAGTAGGTTTGGCATTTCTGTTGCTTTTCGACTTTCCTTACAGATATTCTGTCGGCGGCAAATCCCGATGCCGCCTTCT
>JAVBNT010000032.1:0-57438 GCA_031551355.1 Candidatus Xenobia bacterium
ATCCTCTCGCGATAAATCTTTACTTCACTAAAGATGCCTCCAGTGAAGACTATCCGGTATTAGCAACTCTTTCGAGATGTTATTCCGAACAAGAGGGTACATTACTTACGCGTTACTCACCCGTTCGCCACTAACTCGCCCCAAGTATTGCTACCTAGGGTCCGTCCGTTCGACTTGCATGTGTTAGGCACGCCGCCAGCGTTAGTCCTGAGCCAGGATCAAACTCTCCATAAAATTCTTGAAAACATCACATCTCATCGCTGAAATGTAACGGATTTTACGAGTTTAACCCCGCACATTATTTATTACTATTCGTTCTCTCTATTTAGTTCTCAAGTTACACGCTGCACCACTGTTAACCGCCTGGTTAAAGGCCGGTTGTCCGAGGCGCAAGAAATATACTACCATGCAAAAACACTCTTGTCAACACTATTTTGAAAATATTTTTAACTTATTTTTAATTGCCTGCACAGAGCGGAAATTACAAGGCAGACAATACACGTAAACGAGTCGGGGGCAACCCGGCTCAGCATGCCATTATACAATAAAACACTGGAAATCAGTTTCTTCTCACACGGCTTCACCGTGTAGGAAGAAACAAAACAGCGTCATTTAGAGCAGACCTCTCTGATTAACCAATATAATACATAATTTATTTATTAGACGATAGATTCCCGTCCGTAGGGAGTCTTTCTGCGAAACCGCCGCACCAATACAATATGTAAAAATGAAAACAGCATGATAAAACCATGCTGTTAATGTCTACATTAAAGAAACATTCCAGTCAGGCCCAACCACGATTATACTCACGAAAACGGAAAAATTAAATAGACCAGTATTTTTTCTAATCGCCATAATGTCCGCCACACTGAACAATTACAACCTGATTATGTTCAACTTTGTAAACGATACGGTTTGCCTCGTCAATGCGCCGGCTCCAATAGCCCTGTTTATTGCCGGTAAGAGGTTCCGGTTTACCGATGCCAATAAATGGTTGCCGATCAATGTCCTTCAATATATTGTTAATCCGTTTCAAAGTTTTTTTGTCTTGAGTCTGCCAGTGGAGATAATCTCTCCAAGCATCATCCGTCCAGGCTTTCTGCATTCCTAATCCTCTTCAATCAATTCATGAAACGTTACTTTACCGGACTGCGCATCCGCGATTGAACGAGCAAGACGTGCCTGATTTTTTTCACTATAAAACGGATCGCAAATTTCAAAAGGAATTTTTCCCTGACGTAATGCCTGGCGGGCAAAAATATTGAACGCTGTGGACAAATTCATCCCCAAGTCGTTAAATAATCTCTCTGCCTGTTCTTTGACATCCCTGTCGAGCCTGATCGTTACATTAATAGTTTCAGCCACATCAATCACCTCCATTTTTAGTAATTATATGATTTTATTATAACATACGCCATTATTTTCGTGCAAATAGAATAATTTGCACGAATTTCATCTGTTAATCAATTTCATAAAATTCTCAAGGTTTTTATGAAATTTTTCCCTGCCAATTCTCCAAGCAGGATGATTTATATAATATAAAGGAATCTCATTGTTGAAAACTTTAAAATAAATTACATTCCTTCCATCAATAACTTCACCGCCAATTCTTGCATTGTTTAATTTTTTTAAAAATTCTCCCAGACGCTTTCCCCAAGCAATAATAAAATCAGGTTCATAATCTTCAAGAACTTCCATAAAAGGTTCTTCTGATAATTCAAATGCTTGTGTCTTCGGTTTTACACCAGAGCCGGTTACCGCACTCCGTAAATAATTATAAAAAATAAGGCTCGTTTCAGTTTAGCCCCTGGATCGCCACGCTACGCTCGCGATGACAACTTCCACACTCATTTTCAAGTATTTTATAGTAACTGAATCATTACAAATTTTTTGACGTTAAATCTTATACCGGGGGAGAATACTAATTCTAATAAATACCTTAAACCAAAAATTGATTCAAAACAAGGTCGGACCAGGAAGGTAATTGTGTTTTGAGCAAAGCGTAGCCGAAACTACGTGTGCGAAAAACAACAATTAGCCTGACAACGTATCACCGCAGTTTTCCATACCTTAAAATAAAAAATTGGTTCAAACCGGTGGAGATGCTAAGTCAAGGGCAATTTCTACGAGCGAGGCGCAGCGTGACTGCGTTGAGCGAGAGAAATTGCCTGCGACGACGCAGATTCGCCCGTTTCAATCAATTTTTCTGGATTTCCAGGCATAGTATTCATGAACCAAACTCCTATACCCCATCCTTTTCAGGTCCTCATATGCAGTTTTATAATTTCCTTTACCATGCTTTCCCGTCGGAATAAAGCGGATGTATTGCTGAAGATAATTATCTATTTCCTTTAATCCACAGCTCCTGTTTATCAGCGGAAAAAACCAGCGCGACCATGTTAAATCACCACTGTTGCCGCCTTCAAAAAATTTTTTGTTAAAGATCCTAATCATCACCGACATTGTTTGCTCGAAACCGGCATTTTTTCTCAGCATCCAGCGTCTCAAAGCCCTTGCCTTACGGCTGATTTTACCTTTAATCTTATCTCTGGTAATAACGGATAAATCAATCGCCCCATCCAGATAGCTTATTCCCAAAAACTCCCATTCTTCATGGGGGGGGACTATTTTTTCTTTTTCATGGTTAATTTCCAATTTATATTTAGCTAAGATATCAAGCACCATATTACGGTATTGAGATAATTCTTCAGACGTTTTGGCAAAAAGAATAATATCATCGGAGTATCTGGCGTAAGGAATGCCCAAATCCACAAAAAACTCATCAAGTTCCCGCAGATAAATGTTGGCCAAAAACGGGGAAACGGGGGTTCCGGCCATAACTCCGCGTGGTTCATAAATGATTCTATTCTCAAAAACAGCTTCATCGGAAGATAAGAGGCATTGTAAAAAATTATAAAGGGGTTCGTCATCATCAATGACATCTTTCAGAATAGGCAGTAAAATGTCAATGGAAATGCTATTAAAATAATTGGCAATATCCAATTTATAACACCAATAGGAAGATATTTCGGGAGTGAGGGTAAGGGCATTAACAGCTTTGGAGGGGCTTTGACCTTTTTTAAACGAATAACATCCTGAAGGCTGTTTATGACTGTAGCGGTGGAGCAAAAAAGATAACAGCTTCAAAACCTGCATTTCCGCATCGCCGTAAGTATAAACGACGCGTTTACGGCTTTTGCCGATCTTATTTACGAGTTTTTTTTCCGGCAACCCCAGTCCCTTCGCTGATAAAATTTTTTCGGCTACAGGCAAAAACGCACACTCATTTACAAAAGAACTTAGAGCAAGCAGCTCTTTTCGGGGCAAATGACCGCAATCGGTTTTGTAAGCTAAAAAATCATCCCAGGACGACCGGCAGGCAAGCTGCGTCAATAAACTGTTCATTGAGATTTTATGAAGGAAAGGGGGAATTGCTTTGAAGACAGCATCTGCTGGCACAGGACTGAACATTAGCGGCTGCAGATAAAGCCGTTAATTACCAATGCTTCATCCCATCATCTGCACGGACCGGGCCGTATCCCCCTAACTTTAAAAAGGTAATTATGCCATCAGGCGGTTAATGCGAGCGATAACAAAATCGCGTTTATTAGGCATATGCAAATAAAAATTGATAAACGGTATTCCCTTGCCGGCGGCAGTTTTTTTGGCATTATGGTAAGCAGCATTATTGTCACGGTTATGTTCTACCAACACAACAACAGCAGCCAGTTGACCATCCCTGTATAAACCGAAGTCATATTCACGGCCTTCTCCGCCGATTTCTGAAGGCCACACACTGTCTTTGACGGCACAACCGTTAAATTCATTGCCTAAAATGCTTTTAAAATAATCCTTTGTATGTCCGCCTCCATCGTTATAGGAGCGAACAGGAGTCTCATAATGTTCTCTTTCTTTGGTTTCCGGCCTGAGCGGTTCCATGCTCAAATTCTTACTTACGGCATTTTTTATCTCTTCCAAAGCTGAGCTGCCGACAGCTTCCTTAATTCCTTTTTCTGCAGCCTTTAATAAGTTATCAAAAAATCCCACTAAATTTACTCCTTGTCATCTGAATTTACATGAAAAACCCGAGGCAAAGACAAACAAAACTCCGCCGTTTATGTCTGATAAAGACATTTTTATATATTTTATCATATATACAATCTACGGGTCAAGGCAACAAATACGCCCGGCAACAGGAAATAAAGTTTGACAGGCAATATCAAGAAGACTAAAATAACTAATCATAAAATATATTACAAAAACAGGAAGGCATCATGGAAATAAACTACAGCGTATCCAATAACGATTACATACAGTATAATGTCCATCACACCGAAAACTCGCCGACTTTTAAAAAACAAACAATGACAATGCGCCTTGTTTTTCCGATAATTTTTATACTGATAACATTGATTTCATATGCAGGCGAAATAGCACATCCCAAACCTGAAACCATCATAGGCATGGGATGCACATTCGTTTTTCTGGCAATAATATCAATATTATTCTTTGTATTCTATCCGGCAATTTTCCGTAAAACCCTGATCAGGAATATCAACAGTATGCTTAATGAAGGCAAACAGAATGAATTTATAGGCGAACACAAGCTGTTATTACAGGAAAACAGACTGCGGGTTGAAAACATCACCCGCGAATCGACAATAGAAACAGCTTACAAAAACATCGAGCGCATAGTCTGTGATAAAAATGCCTTATATATTTATACCGGTTCAATAACAGCCTTTATAATCCCGGCAAACGCATTCACAACCGATATGGAAAAAGAAAAGTTTATTGCGGAGCTAAAGAGTAAAACATCATTTGAGAAATAACCCCCCTCGCTCCGGAGAGAAAAAAAGGTAAGTTTAGCAATTTCTACGAGCGAGGCGCAGCCGTTCTCAATGTCATTAAGTTAGTTTTTCATAGCCGATTTTGCCATCTTTGGATCTCTCACAGAGGGCACAGAGGCCACGGAGGATAAATGCCAGTTAAAAACTCTCTGTGTTCTCCTCTTCTCTGTGAGAAACACTTTTCTCTTAACACTACAACGAACAGTTTTTAAAACTGTAGACATTGCAAACACAATATGCAAATTCAAAGTAGATTTTGCAACATCAAAACTGTATTGAAACGCCTGTGTAAAGGAGAATTAGTTATTGATTTGCTGCAGTAATATCGGAATTTTATTGTGTTCGCTGTAGTGTTAGCTTAACGACATTGAGCCGTTCTACGTTGAGCGAGAGAATATTGCCCGCGACGACGCAGATTTGCCGGTTTCAAGCAATTTTAAGGAGAGTTGCATAACGTCACTGGGCCAAAACACCTCCGGACGCGGATGTTTGGTCCTTTTTTCCGACTTCGCAGGGCGGCAGTTAACAACCGCATCCTGCCACTGCCCGGGAATAGCGTCAATACCGTAAACACAGCCAAGCAAGGCCCCGGCAATGGCCGCATTCGTATCGGTATCCCCTCCCCTTCTGACGGTGTCTACGATCGCCTCCTCAAAATTTTCGGCATGGAGCATCTGCCAGACGGCATTGTGCAGAGATACAACCGCTGAGCCCATATTTTCCATATATCCTTTTGGCGGCTCCTTGGCGGCAAGTTCCAGGGCTTCTTTTACTGAAGGATGCATGGATTCACTCCAGGCAAGCATTTCCTTATATAACTGCTCTTTGGTCAGCCCAAGGCGAATTTCGGTAGAAATGGCCATAGCAAGCAGCGCCGTACAGTCGAGGCATATACGGTTGGGATGAGTTATCGAAGAATCCTGCATGGCCCAGATCTTTGTCTGTTCCAGCGGCATATTCGTGCAGAAAATTCCCAAAGGACTGATCCTCATAAGCGATCCGTTTGATGATGAATAAAATCTTGGCTTACCAAGCAACCCGGCTTTGGTGGTGTTGCCGATATCAAAAGGCGGGGTGTTCATCCAGTATATATATCTCTCTCTTGCCGCCTGCTGATCATAACTTTTTTTGTCAAGCAGCATTCTGGCAAGCATCAGCGCCATTTCCGAGTCATCAGTGGGCTGTCCGGCCATTATTCCCCATACCGTTTTATCAGTCAAAAGCCTCGGCGGTCCCTGCGGAAATTTAGCGGCGATTTCCTCTTCACTCATAAATTCGGCCAAAGCTCCCAGAGAATCTCCGGCGAATTGTCCCATCAGGCAGCCCTGAGCGCGTTTTTGCTGATCGGCGGCATTTTCATCACAGACACCGTAACATGCCGTTATCAGCAAAAAGACAAACAAAAGTACCGAAAATCTAAAAGAAAAAAACATAAAATCCCCTCCTCAAAACGAATCTAAATCATAATTTTGAGTAAATAATTACAAAACCCTGCAAACAAAAACTTCGTCAGTTGCCGTCAGGCTCGCAGGATATTTCACTATCTATAGTCGAAAAAATTATTCAGATAAAGCATACCGGCTTTTCATTTTAACAAAAAACAATGAGGTAATATATATAATGAACAGTCACCAGCAGTCAACCTGGCTAGCAAAACTTCCTAAATACCCTTTTGTACACTTACGCGAGAAAAAGCGCGAGCTTCAGGAAAAAGGTATTAATGTAATAGATTTTTCCATTGGCGATCCGACGGCTCCGACTCCGGATTTTATTATTGAGACCGCCGCAAGGGCAATGAAAAACTACCGCACATCGGGGTATCCCGACAATAAAGGCACAAAAGAGTTCCGCAACGCCGCCAGCCAATGGTTTGAAAGGAGATTTACCGTCAAACTGGATCCGGAAACGGAAATATTCCCTTCATTAGGGGCAAAAGAAGCCGTTTTCGCCTTTCCAAATTCGATCTCGGGAAAAGCTGTACTGGTGCCGACGCCAGGGTATCCGCCATATTACAGCGGTGCGCTTGCTGCCGGCAAACAGCCATTTTTGCTGCCTCTGCTGGAGAAAAACAATTTTCTGCCCGATCTTTCGGCAATTCCAACCACATGGGCAAAAGAAGCGGCAATTTTCTGGATAAATTATCCCAACAATCCGACTACAACCATGGCTAATGATAAATTCTATAAAGATCTTATTGCTTTTTGTAAAAGCTATGACATAATATTGGCCTCGGATGAGTGTTACAGCGAAATGTACCGCTCGGAAAACGGAAAACCAAAAAGTATACTTGAATACACAAAAGAAAAAGTCATTGTTTTCAACAGCCTCTCCAAAAGAAGCAATATGACCGGATGGCGCATCGGATTTATGGCCGGAGACGCGGATATAATAAAAATATTCCTGTCCGCCAAGGAAAACATGGATTCGGGATGTGCCAATTTCATCCAACAGGCTGCCGTGGAAGCACTGGCAGATGAGGTACACGTAGGCCAGATGAGACGTGAATATGACGAAAAACGCCAAATCCTTACGGAAGCAATCAGGGAAGCCGGATTGCGCCAGGGGTATAGTGACGGCACATTTTATATCTGGCAGCCGGTCCCGGAAAATATCTCCTCAGCCGACTTCGCAGCCAGACTGCTCGATGAAGAATACGCCCTAGTCGTCACACCAGGCCCGGCACTGGCGATTGAGTGTGAAAACGGCATAAATCCAGGAGAAGGTTTTGTGCGGTTTGCACTCGTGCCGACGCTTGAAAATACGAAAAAAGCGGCAATACGCCTGGTAAACGCCGTAAAATCCATGAAAAAATAAAAGAGGTCCCTATCATGAATAACAAGGCCGATAACAAACCGGATTTGCAATGGTGGCATATATTAAATATGAGCGTCGGGTTCTTCGGAATTCAGCACGGTTTTGAAATACAGTTTGCACGTATGAGCTCCATATACGAAAAGCTCGGCGCCAATCCGGAACAAATCCCGTTGCTGTGGCTTGCGGCACCGCTTACCGGCCTGCTCATCCAACCAATAATAGGTTATATGAGCGACAACACCTGGATTGGCAGCCTCAAAATGAGGCGCCGCCCGTATTTCCTTTTTGGGGCTATTTTTGCCAGCATCGCCCTTTGCCTGATGCCCAACAGTTCCACGCTGTGGATGGCGGCAGGACTTCTGTGGATTCTGGATGCTTCACTCAATATCAGTATGGAACCGTTCCGGGCTTTGGTGGCAGACAAGCTTAACAGCAAACAAAGACCTTCCGGATTCGCGATGCAGACACTGATGATCGGCCTGGGAACAATCCTCGGCAACTATATAGCCTCGCTTGATTTCATAAAAATCGCGCCCTGGATGAAACAGTTTGCCGTCAGTTCGATGCACATATCATTTTACACCTGTGCGGCAATATATCTGATTTCAATATTATACACGGTCCTGCTGACACCGGAATACCCGCCGGAAACGGAAGAGGGCAAAAAGGAAAAAACCACCATATCCGAGGCGCTTAACCGCTGGTGGCAGGAAACTTCCGACTGCTATAAAAAAATGCCGACGGTAATGAAAAAACTGGCCGTGGTCCAATTCTTTACCTGGATGGGACTTTTCTGTATGTGGATGTTTTACACGGTGGCAGTCGCCAAATACGTTTTTGGCGCTACCGATCCCCATTCGGAACTATACGATCAGGGAATCCGGTGGGGAGCACATACGATGATCATCAAAGGAATCGCCACGCCGCTGTTCGCCCTTTGTATACCGTTTCTTGTCAAAAAAATCGGCGCCGTCAACACGCACATGACAAATCTGCTGATCTGTGGACTTGGTCTGATTGCCGTGCCGTTTATTAAAAACCCGCAAATGCTTTACCTGCCGATGGTTGCCGCCGGTATCGGCTGGGCTTCAATCACCGCGCTGCCTTATATAATACTTGCGGATCACATCCCGGCCAACAAATACGGCATCTATATGGGTATTTTCAATATGTTCATCGTGATCCCTGAAATACTCGTATCAATCGGCCTCGGCAGCATAATCATGAAACTGCTCAACGGCAACCACGCGCTGGCGGTAGGTTTCGGCGGTATTTTGCTGATAATCGCGGCCCTGTGCACCCCGCCCCTGAGGAAATATGATTCAGTAGCGAAATAGGTATTAAACCACAGTATCATTACAAAAGGAGTTGTATCTATCATTATGATGAATAACATGGCCACAAAAAATTCGTTATATTTTCTGGACAACGACAATATAAAAATTGAGGAATTCCTAAGGACAAAAAATTTTACTCCGGAATCAGCCAAAAATATTTCACCTTTTGAAATAATAAAAAAATGTTGCAAAAAAATTTTCAAGGAGCTGCTCGCCTACATTCTTATATTCTCAGTTATTGGTTTTATTAAGGGAGATTTTCTTGATAAAAATTTTATTTTATTTTTTACGATTGCCATAAGTTTGTTAGCAATCATACCTAACTTTTTTCATCTTCCCAAAATGCTGACGCTCTTAAAAAACGGACGACCCGCAAAAGGTGTAATCGTTTATGACTCCTTTTCATCAGGTAAAGCACTTTACAGCAATATGGAATTCGCATTTATAACCGAGAACGGGCAATTCATAAAAAAATCAGGCCTATTCAACAGGGAGAGAATGTTTCATATGCCAGGACACGTAGGAACCGTGCTTTATTTACCAAACAACCCTGACAACAACTGGTTTATTGATAACCCGCAGCTGATCATGCAAAATCTCCTTTGAAAAAAATACTGTGGATTCCGCCTGCACAACAATGACATAAAATATTAAAACTGCGCTCAAATTGATAAAGAACCGAAGACAAATCGAATTGCGACAAACGGAGCGTAGTCTTTATATACGTAAAATACGCAGCAAGCCTTCAGACTTTACAAATAAAATAGGGCCTACCATTCGGCATATGCCCAATATTTACAGTAAAACTATGGATTCCCGCAGACGCGGGAATGACATAAAATATTATTTTATACAAAATAATTACAATAAAAAATCAATTGAAACCGGTGAAGCTGTTAAGTCAAAGGCAATTTCGACAAGCGGGGCGTAGCCAAACGAACATCCGATTTGACGACGCATACGGGCATAATTCACTGTATTCTCAGTAGCCCATCATCTTCTTCCACCATGGCTTCCTCGCCGCCGTCAAAGCTTCCTCTTTTTCGGCGATCAGCGCCAAGAGCTCTTCTTCCCGATCTTCCAGACGCTTTTCAGCGGCCGTCTTTTCCTCTTCCTCTTTGTGAAGACGCTGCCTCATATCATCCATTGAGCGTTTTGTCTCGCCAAGCTGAGCCTCGTAAACTTCCCTCATCTTCTGATTTTCACTGCGCACTTCTTCAAGATGCCTGCCGATATTGCTCAAAGCTTCTTCCTTGGCAGTGGATTCGGTTCTAAGCTGCTTTTCAAGATCCAGAACTCTTGTCTGTATATATTCGGGAGGAGCCGGCAAGGCTTTCATTTTATTCGTCAGATCTTCACAGCGATACCGGTAAAGCAAAATGCCTTGTATCAGTCGATCACGCTCCTGGGACCATTCCTTCTGTTTTTGTTCATAATGATCAAGCGGTATGCTGGCGACAAAAACACCGGAAACTGGATTATTATGGCCTTCCATAACAAATGCCGGAGATTTCGACTCAGCGTTTGCCCTGGCGGCTTGCTTAACCGTTTCCTGTTTTGCCGCACTGTCAAGACATATGTCACCATCTATTTCAGGTTCTTTCCCGCATATTTCATGACATACGGAGAGATCTTCTCCCTCTTTCATAGTACAGTTGGCACATCTTGAATCTTCTTTTTTAAGATCAGCAGCGCTCGACAGGGCTGACAGCGTCTCGCGATGAACCATCCACTGCTCCCGCCCATTGTCCATAATTTTTTTTACATTGGATATTTTCTTCCTGTGAACAAGCAACCTTATTGCGTTAAGGCTCTTACCTGTTATTTCACTGGCCTCTTTGAGTGAGAACCATTCACGGACAGCTGTTTCAGACATATACAAACCTCCAAGCCGGATAAAACGGCTACAACATTAATTCAAAGATAAGTATATTTCTAACATAATAAAAAACTTCCTGCCAAAAGACATATGTCAAATTAGTTGCCGATTCACAGTTTTTAGTAAAAAGAAGATACGGCCGGAACTTTGATTACGATCTTATTTTGACAGTGCTCTGGACAGAAAAACAATCCTGATAAAAAAGCAATTCCCGCCCACACGCTAAAGCGGAGACGGGAACTGATAACTAATTCCCGCGATATTCCTGAAATGCAGCCCACAGTTTATCAGGATCATCCCGGTAATCACTCTTGCTTAACTTTCCGCTGACAATATTGTCAAGTGTCTTAAACAAAAACTCGTTTGCCTTTGCTTCCAGTCCAAGTTTCTGCGCTTCTTTATATACGGCTCCATTCAAAACATCGTTTTCGGAAAAGCCGCAGCCGCTTTCAAGATCTATAAACAAAGACGGCATTTTCGTGCCCCTTGACATATTTCTCTGCGCAAAAGACATTACTATTTCTATGAAGGTCGGCGGAAACGAAGCAAACATCATCGCCATTGCCTTTACGGGGTATCCAGGCAGGTCGATAGGTTTTATTGACATTTTTTTCATTAGCGCCAAAATTTCGACAATAACGTTCTTTTCAATAACCGTCATCTTACGGTTGTCAAAAATCTCACTCATTGTCATGCCGGTGATCGCCGAAATTGCGTTTGCCATCACATTAAGCATTAATTTAGACCACTTCATTTCTCTGAAATCGGCACACTCAACAACGGCAAAGCCGGCTTTACGAAAAATACCGGCAATATCACTGCAGTTAACAGATGTATCAGGACAGGCAAAAGCTATCCCGCCCTTATTATTGGCAATCTCAACTATATCCTGACCCACTTTGGCTACAGGCAACGTCAGTGATGCGGAAACTATTGAAGAAATACCAAATTTTTCCGCTAAAAGCTCCTCATTGCCAATACCATTCTGGATTGTAACCAGGCGTTTAAAAAGAGACTCCGGACAGACGGAAAGAAAGTCCGCTGTATTGTATGATTTCACACAAAGAACGGCAAAGTCAAACGGCTGCGGCTGAAGTTCCAAAGAATCAAGCGTCTGCGGCTGTTTAATAGTCTTTGTCCTGCCGTTTACAATTAATGAGAGTCCCTTTTCGGTCAAGGAATCTATTCTGCTTTTCCTATCATAAAAAACAACATCGTTCCCCGATTTTTCAAGCGCAACTCCGAGCAAAGTACCAATCGCTCCAATGCCAACAATAAGAATCCTCATCTCAACCACAACTCCAAACTATTATTAACGCTGCCCCATAAAAACAGCGCCGAAAAAATCGGCGCCAAAACTTAATCTATGCGGCTTGCCGCAACAATAAATCCTCCATGTCCCCAATTATGAAAACACAACAATAATATAATTTACCCTTAAATATGTCAAGACCTATTTAAGGAATTTTTCCATTGGATTGAACAAATTATCATCAAGTCCGGTATTTACGACAAGCGCCTTATAGATGACAAGGGCAGTCATCGTGCCGTTATTGTATTTTTCCAGTTTCATCGGAAAATAACGGCCGTCTTTGGTCTGGCCAAACTCTTTATAAAGAACCATTTTCGTATTTTCTTTATCTTTAATTTTACGTGTGACCGTAAGTTTAAGCGGCACCCACCTGCTGGTATCAACCCAGACAACGGATTTTCCGTTACTGCCGTCGATACTTATTTTCGTGGTACTAACCCCATCAACGGTTTCTTTGCCTTCAATTTTGTAAACATTGTCAATATCCTGGTTATAATGAGTAAGTCCAAACGGCAAATTAAGCGGCGGGCTCGGCTCGTCCACTTTTTTCTTTACCGGATACTGGCCTGTTGAAAGATACAGCCATGCATTAAGTCCGTCTCTGATTATAATCAGATTTTTGCCGTCGTTAACTCCCCCGGGCTCGACCATTATTGAGTCCACTCTTATTTTTGTCGGCTGCTTAAAATATATTTTATCCTTACTGCTAAGGGCCATGCTCGAACTACTGCCGTCTGAAGTCATTTCTTCATATTCAATAACAATATCGTTGACAGGCATTTGTCCGGACGTAATATACAAATGGTTAATAATACCTACGGCATCGTTGCCCTGAGCGGAAAAAGCCGGGCAGCATACACACAGAAAAAGAAAAGTGAAAACAAAAAAATTCCTCATAAAACCATCCCCCTTAATTAGTTTCTTGAACCAACCTTAACCGTGACGGCACCCTCGGAACCGTTACGCCATACTTTAAGATTAATCTTATCGTCCACCTTGGATTTTTTAATTATACTGCGCAGCTCGTCAGATGTCTTTACCGGGCTGCCGTTTACATGAGTTATAATATCCCTTGGTTTCAGTCCGGAAAATATCGCCGGGCCGTCAGGCATAACTCCGGCAACGACAATACCTTCCTTACCTGAATAATGCAGATAGGAGGCAATCTGTTCATTCAAATCCTGCATAACAATACCGATGTAAGGCCTTACGACCTTGCCGTTAGCGGTAAGCTGCTCAACGATATTTTTAACGGTATTTATCGGGATCGCAAATCCTATCCCTTGAGCATAGGGAATTATCGCCGTATTAATGCCTATCACCTCACCGCTCATATTGACCAGCGGCCCTCCGGAATTACCGGGATTAATCGCGGCGTCGGTCTGCAGCAAATCCTGAAAATCCTTGGACTGATCGGAAAGATTACGACCTCTGCCGCTTAAAACGCCGTACGTCACCGTTTGCTGAAAGTGATAGGGGCTTCCAACCGCGATTACACTTTCACCGATACGCATTTTATCCGAATCACCAAGCCTGGCCGCCACCAAATTGGGAACATCTACTTTCAAAAGAGCCAAATCGGAGATAGAATCGTAACCCTGAACGACTGCCGGATAACTTTTATTGTCGGAAAAAGTAACCATGATTTCATTGGCACCATGAACAACATGTTCGTTGGTAAGAATAAGTCCGGATTTGTCAATAACAACGCCTGATCCCCTGCCTTGCTGCGGGACTATCTGCGAGCGCCTGCCGGGAATGCCGAAAATACTTGTCATCGGATCCTGAACTTCGGTAAACGTCTTGGTATCAATATAAACGACCGAAGGGAAAATCTTATCCACCGCATCGGGAACATCCCTGGCAAAGCCGGGCCCGAGTTCAGGCGCGACAGAGGATACGGAAGTTTTTGCCGGTAGCGTCTCAGCTGACGGAGGCCGCTTTGAAATCCCCGTAAAAATTAAAACAAGAAGCGCTCCAATAATACCGCCAAGTAAAGCCATAAAGAAATTTTTCACAAAAACACCCCCAATACCAAAATATCATTTTCTTTTAGCCTGAAGCTGACGCTGATATTTAGCCTTTAAATCCCTATAGGATTCTTCATTAATCTCACCAAGCATAAATCTCTCTTCTATCGACTCAAGCAGCCTCTCCAATTTACGAATCTCGGCATTCACCGGTACTTCCGGAGACGGCAAAGACGTCTTTATATTTAAAGGCGGAGATGCTTCGGTCTTATGACGCTCTCCCGCGGAGACATCCAAATCAAGCGGTTTTTTTACCGGCTCATCCTTAACCGAATCAACCGAAGGACTGTCATATTCCTGCATTATACGAAGCTCGGCTTCCTCAGGCGATAATTTTTTTGTCTTCTTGCTGAAATCTTCGTCGGCATTAATGATATCCGGTTCAACTTCTTCACTGCCCAATCCGGGATCAATCTCATCTTCAATACCGGGCTGTACTTTTGAAGAAGTAATTTCAAAGTCTATTGATATCGTTTTCGGCTTCGGAACAGGTCTTGGTTCCGGTAAATCCGATACCTGGCTCGTCTGCGGTTCGGGAGATCTTTTTACATCCCGCGAAACGTCAAGCATTTCAAGTTTTTCTATTTCTTTATTTTTTAAGGAATCGGCATCTTCATTTTCCGAAGGATAACCAAAATAATCTCTGTAATAATCAAATCCGTCATTTGAACCAAGCGTTTTATCGGCGCCCTTACTGGCAATAATCTCAAATCTCTTAATCTCTGTCGTTAAAGTAAGCAATTCAGTGGAAAATGCATAAAATTTATCATTATACATATATACAAGAGAAAGCATGTCCCTTGCGTTAAATAAAAGATCAAAATCCACGCCCTTTTCAACAAAAGTATTCATATTATAAGTCGCAAGGTGATGTCCACTGAAAGACTGCGCCGTGCAGATAAATCCTCTGGCAGTTTCCCGGTTTTCAAAAAGAACAAAACTCTTGGCCAGGTAAAAAAACTTTTTACCTGGCTCATAATTAAGGTGAAAAATATTGCCGTCACGGGTCATTATCGCAAAAGACTCACTATTTCCCTGAACGAGCTTCAAAAGAACAATGCCGGAGCGGTGAACGGCCGTTTCCCTGATATCGGTATCAATAAGCCTCATTGTTTTCACTGCCTTTGAAGAAGAGGAATCAATGAGCAAAACCTCAACATTTATCTTCGAGCCGGACTTCTTAGGAGTTGTAACCAGATAGTAATACGCGTCACGCGAAATATTCCAAAGAAAGTTCGGCTCCAGTGCCGACGGCAGAGAAGTTTTATAAAGACTTTTAGTATTAAGAGTCTGCAGCTCAATCCTTACGAACTCAAACTCCCTCGGCTGATTCTCATCCTTGGAAAGCGAAGCAAAAAATTTATTTGCCGCCTTGGCCGTTTTTTTCATAAAGAAGACAAATCTTCCGTCTTCCGACATATGCGCATACTTTCCGACACTGGACGGATGAAGCTGCTCTGACGGCGGCAAAGGCAGGGACTCCATTATACCGCTGGAGCCTGGTTTTACAAAAAAGACTTCATGCTGCGAATTTTCAATCAAAACCGAGCCCAGATTCGACACTTCACAAAAAGTGACGGCACCTTTATCGTTTTCAACTTGCCACAGGCAATTTTCCCCGCTCATGAACGATAATTTTTTATCATCATAAACAAAAAAATACTTTGAGTCGGAGCTGCCGCTGTAACTATACGACAAAATTTATTCCCCCCCCTTACAGACACTATATAAAAATATCCCCGTGTCTGCGCCTTCAGTACTTTATAAGTAATGTGTTTATATACAATTATAGCACATAATTATCAGGATTTATTTCCTGAATTTAATTTCGCAACTTCTTTTTCAGAAAGAGAGGTTACAACAGAATCAACAAAGTCTCCTCCTGAAGAAAATTCCCTTGCCGCAAGGAAAAAACTAAGCGCCCTGTCCCTATTTCCCGAAAGCAGCAAAAGCTTTCCCCGAAAATAAAATTCCGGCAGCAGTGATTCTTTTTGCTCAAGAGAAAGCTCCAGCCCCAAACGGCATAACCTGTCCAGCGTTTTCGCATCAAAAGAAGCCTGCTGAAGCTTCAGTAAAAATAATATCGCTTCCAGATCCCCGTCTTTGGAATCAACATAGGACAAAAGCATGTCCGACGCTTTCCAGCGGTAATCAATATTATCTATAAACGGAAATATTCTTTCCCAGTCACCGGCCCTGAACTTTATGGCCAGCGCACTCTTCATACAATTCAAGGCTTCTTCGCTGTTTTTTTGTTTAAAAAGGCAATAAGCCTTGGTCATATACAGCGTTTCACGGCGCTCAACCTGTAATTTGAGCAGGGAGTCAATGGACGATACCGCATCAATATACCTGTAAGATTTCAAATCGGCGGAAATTTCGGCAAGACCATCCATAACCTGCGGCATATTGCCGTTTTCACACAAAAACAATACCGGATCGTAGTCTTTCCTGTCCGGATAAAACGAGAGCTCCGACACTACCTGAGGCGTATTCTCCGGACCGGTATGGTTTTTGCCCTCGCAGCAAAAGAAATATACGCCGGGATTTTCCACCATTTTATATGTATCGGAATAAGTATCGCGGCCGGCACAGGGGCACCGCGGAATCTTCTCAAGATATTGCGGCACCAGCTCGGCAAGCGATTTCGGATATTTTCCTTTATTTTTACGGGAATACCGGACAACGGCATCATCTATAAGCGACATTGAATGGTAACAGCCGCTGTAATTTTCCTGAATAGCAATAAGATCATAATGCCTTTTGATACTACAATAAAGCTTAAAAGTAAAAAAACCGATCAAAGACAGCGTAAAAACGACAATGATCGTTGTGTATTCAAACCTGATTTTTTTCCTTTTATTAACCGTTTCTTCTTGCATGTCCCGACCTCGAAAATCTTATAATTCTGAAATTAAGCAAAAAAGGCAGCAATCCTCCAAAAAATTGAAATAAATAGCAGGTAAGAAATATTTTAAATAGAAAAAGAACCTTGTTTTGGAACAAATAAACAATCGGAGGCAAACATGACCGTATCTCCTTCATTAAATTCGAGCAATGTAACTTACGCGATAAGAAATATCGTCGCCGAAGCAAAAAAAATAGAAGCCGGTGGCAAGAAAATATTATACTGTAATATAGGGGATCCATGCAAATTTGACTTTGAAACACCTGTCCATATAATTGAAGCCGTTGTTGAAGCAATGAAAAGAGGAGACAACGGATACGCGCCCTCACCCGGAATAGAACAGGCCAGACAGGCGGTGGCAAAACATATGGCCGGCTACAACAAAGTAAACGTCTCTCCCGAAAAAGTATTTCTAACCTCCGGCGGCAGCGAAGCCATTGAACTGGCCCTGACTGCACTTCTAAATCCCGGAGAAAATGTGCTGACACCGGCTCCCGGATATCCTCTTTATAATGCAGTGCTGACGAAAATCGGCGCCAGGCTCAACCCTTACTACCTTGATGACGGCTGGAATCCGGATCCGCAGGAGATAAAATCGAAAATAAACGACAAAACCAAAGCCATAATCCTCATCAATCCTAACAACCCCACCGGAAAAATGTATGATCTTGAGCTTTTAAATGAAATTATTTCTATTGCCAGGCAGCATAATCTGGTAATTTTCTCTGATGAGATATATGACAAACTGCTGTTTGAGAAAAAACACATCTCAATCGCCTCTCTCTGCGGCGACGTTCCGGTAATAACGCTTAACGGAATGTCAAAGTCATATCTGGTGCCGGGGTGGCGTGTCGGCTGGATGGCCATAAGCAATCTTGACGACAACGATCCGTATTTCCTGACAATCAAAAGGTTGCTTGACGCCAGGCTCTGCAGTCCGGGACCACAGCAGTATGCTATAAAAGCCGCCTTGGAAGGACCGCAGGATCATCTTATAGAGGTAAATCAAAAACTAAGGGAGAGAAGAGATCTTGTTTACGGCAGGCTTAACAAAATAGACGGTATTTCCTGTGTAAAACCTGACGCCGCATTTTATGCAATGGCGCAGCTTCACAGCGACAAATTTAAAACCGATGAAGAATTTGTCCTTCAGCTTTTAAGAGAAACAGGAGTACTGTTCGTACACGGCAGCGGATTTGAAACAAAACCGGGAACAAAATCTTTCAGAGTCGTATTCCTGCCGAACACGGAAATTCTCAACGAAGCTCTGGACAAACTCGAAGAATTTATGAAAAAGGCATAGCCTGCTTTTACAAACCCGAAGCAGCATAAAATCCTTTTGTCGTGCTAAGCCCGGTGACCGTTATCTTTTATTCCATGTAAAAGGGGCCGCCGTTAAGCACGACAGCCCCTTTTTATATTGAAGAAACTGTAAAAATCTGTTAGTATTGATATGGTAATAAAATCAGCAAGACAGACTGCTTTGCCGCTGAATACGGAGGAATTTGTATGAAAGCGAAATTTTTTATTATATTAATGCTTTCCATGCTATTAGCGTCAGTATTTACTGCAGAGTGTACAGCGGCCGGGATTTACTGTATTTACTGCAAAAAGCCTATGGCGGCAAAATATCGGGGCAGCAGCGTCTGTCCGCAATGCGCAACGGTAGCCAAATGCAATAACTGCAAAAAATATATCGACGGTAAAAAATACCTGTATCAAAATAATTACTACTGCAGCCAAACTTGTGCCGAAGCCTCACAAAAAAATACAGTACCGACGACGCAGAGTCATTACACGGTAAATACAGAGCCGGTGCCGGCAAAACAAACATCCGGCTCAGGTCCCGTTCCGCCGGAGATAATCTCCTGCAACTGCGGCTGGTGCGGGAAACCGGTCAAAGGCAATGTCTACAGTCGAAACGGAAAAAACTACTGCGGCTCCTGTATCGGCTCAATTCCGGTGATAAAAGTATCCCAAAACGAACCGGAAACAAGCTCTTCACGAAATAATGTCATCATAAAATGCCGGGACTGCAAAAGGATAATACGTACAGGCAGATATTTTGCGGCCGGCAACGATATCATCTGCGGCGAATGTTACAACCAAAAAACCGCTTCCGCGGAAACGAAATGCGAACTATGCGGCAGCAGGATCAGAGGTTATAGCTATAAAACGGACAGCGGTAAAAAATGCTGCGAAAGTTGCCGCAGCACATTCTCCCAATGCAAGAACTGTCCGGCGGCACTGGACGACAGGACCGGCAATCCCGGGAATCTGTGCCGGAACTGCACTAATTCCGTTATTGTAAGCGATTTGCCCTCACTGCTCGCCGTATGGTCTGACGCCAAAAAAGCAATCACAGCAACCCTGGGTATTGTTGTAACATTCGATAACGGCAATCTCATACTGCAGGATTCTCTGACCCTAAAGGGTAAAGAGGTGTCAGGATACGCAGACAATAAAGGTACAATAAAAACGGTTAACGGCAAATCATCGGTAAGTTCCAGCCACAAAATCTATATAAAAAAAGGTATGAGCAAAGCGGAGGCGTTTGCCGTAATGTGCCATGAATACGCCCATGTATGGGTCGCTCAGCAAAACTATAAAAACTATAAGAACGCCTCAACAAAAGACCGTATCTTAAATGAAGGGTTTGCCGAATGGGTAGCATATAAGTGCTGTAATGCAAGAAATTTACCGGAAGAATGTCAAAGACACCTTGAAAATCCCGATCCCGTTTACGGGGAAGGCTTGAGAAAAATGCTCCGTCTTGAACAAAGGCTTGGGAGTATAAACGGTGTTTTGAATTATATGAAAACAAATACATCCTTTCCGGACAATATTTAAAACGATATGAAAACAAAAATACTGATATTGCTTATCATCATTTTATTCTGCGGCAATCTCCGGGTTTCTGCAGGCACGGAGCATTATTTGCCGGCGGAAAACAACAGCCGCGCAGCAGTTTCACAAAGTGAAGAAATACGCTGCAGCAACTGCAATAACTATATCAGCGGCAAAAAATACTATTATGAAAATAACCCCCGGTGCGGTTCATGCTATGCAAAAATTACCAGGGAAAAACTCGGTAAAAATCAAAAACCGTCGGCTTCGCAAATAAGGGATATGCTTAAGCAAACTCAAAATTATGACGTCAACTGTAAGGGATGCGGCCGGAAAATAAAAAATAATGAGTATTACATATTAAGTGACAATAGGAAATACTGTGAAAACTGTCAGAAAAAAATGACCAATACAATTTCCAGTCAATGTATTTCCTGTAAAAGAACGATAAAAGGCACTTATTACAAAATGAGTGACGGCACAAGATGCTGCGAGACGTGTTATAAGTCGCTGCCTCATTGCTCCAACTGCAATAATGTGGTAACAAAAGATACCATCCAGCAGGATCAGGATTACAAACTATGCAAAAACTGCGCTAAAACGGCAATAAATGACTTTAATTCACTGATGGGCGTCTGGATGGATGTTAAAAAAAGCATTAAACAGAATACCCGGATAGAGGTCGTTTTTGACGAAAATAATCTGGCGCTTGAAACAAAGGCAATTATAAAAAAAAGCGGCGAACCAAACCGTGAAGGATACTCGGTCAGCAAACGTATCACAACAACCGCGAACGGCATTAAAACCCACCGTGACATATATAATATATACACACAAAAAGGCCTGCCTTATACAAGAATGTTTGCCGTATTATGCCATGAATACGCCCATGTATTCCTTTACAGGGAAAATTTTGAAAATGCCCAAAATCAGGAAAAAATTTTTGCCGAAGGTTTTGCCGAGTGGCTGGCTTATAAATGCTGCCTCGGAGAAAACTTAACAAAAGAAGCAGCTAAAATAAAAAACAGCAAAAATCCCGTATACGGCGAAGGTATTAGAAAAATGCTGCGGCTCGAACAAAAGCTCGGCGGAACACAAGCCGTAATTGACTATGCAAAAACAAACAAAAATTTTCCGCAGGGAATATAACAGCGCGGGACAGAGCTACGGAAATATATAAATGGAGAATTATTATGAAAACAGTTAAAAAATTAGCGGCAATAATAATTTGTCTAATTCTGCTTATCCTCCCGGTTAATATCTATGCCGCAATAACCTGCGGATACTGCAATAAACCGATTTATTCAAAATTATGGACCAAGAACGGCAAAAACTGCTGTGACAATTGCTATCAAAAAAACAAGTCATACTGTTCAAAATGCGGAAAATTTATCGACAGCAAAAATATTTCTCCCAATGTCAGTTACTGCTGGAACTGTTACAACAACAAACCTTCATACACAAAATGCCGCAACTGCAAACAAAATATTACCGGTAAAAAATATTACCATTCACCGGGAACTTACTGCGCTTCCTGTTATAACAAAATTGATAAAAACAAACAGGCAAAAAAACCGGCTTACACTTCCCCCGCAACCAATACGTCAACCGGAAGCACATCGTTCAAATGTATGTTCTGCGGCAGGAATCTAAAAGGCAAACCGCTGGTTAAAAACGGCAAAAAATACTGTGAAAGCTGTATCTCATTCGTTCCCGAGGAGAAAAAACCGGCCGGACAAAAACAAAGTCCGGCAAAACAAAACAATCGCGGGCAGCAAACGAACAAAACATCTCCGCCATCCGTAACGAACGCCGACTGTCAATGGTGCGGCAAACCAATCAGCGGCAAAGTATACAACAGGAACGGCAAAAAATACTGCGTAGTATGTGTCAGCGCCGTGCCGGATAACAGCACTGTCAAAAAAAACACCTCACCCTACACACAAAACACATCGGCCTATGAAACCTGCTGCGGCTGCGGACTGTCACTAAAAAACAATGAATACTTTATTAGCAGTGACAACAAAAAATACTGTGAAACGTGCCGGCAAAAAAAGAGCCCCAAAGATAAATATTCAATGGTATGTGCCGTTTGCAAAAAAGCCATAGACAGCCGCTACTATAAACTGGACGGTAACAGCATCTGCTGTACAAACTGCTATAAATCACTTGAGCACTGCAAATCGTGCGGCGAAGTTATCTGGGGCGACACAGGGCCTCAGGATCCGGATTATAAGCTCTGTAAAAAATGCAACAGCAAAGCAATAAACGATTTCAACACCCTGCGGCCGGTATGGATACAGGCCAAAAATTCAATGAAAACAACCCTTGGCTTCCATGTGGATTTTGATGACAATAATCTATTCCTCGAGACAAAAGCGTCAATTCGGAAAAAAGGAGACGGGAAGCGTGCCGGTTACTGTCAGTCGGTGCCAGTGAGAACAGGGCCTGATTCATTCATTTATACTTACCAGATATATGTACAAAAAGGGCTGACCGCCGAGAACATGTTTGCAACATTGTGCCATGAATACGCCCATGCCTGGAGTTACCAGCAAAATTTTGCGGTTACAAGCAAACAGGATAAAAGATTTAAAGAAGGCTTTGCCGAATGGGTGGAATACAAATGCTGTATTGCCGAAGGCTATGAAAAAGTTGCCAACCAAAGCCTGAAAAATCCTGATCCCGTATACGGGATCGGGCTGAGGAAAATGATTGCCCTTGAAAAACGCCTTGGCAGCAGGAAAAAAATCCTGGATTACGTTGTAAGCAATACCAATTTCCCGGATTAATTACAGAGATTTTATTTAAAAATTAAAGGACTGTAAAAATACATAAATCAAGGCCTTGCCCGGAAATAAGCGTTACCCTTTAAATATCCAATCAAGAGCCTGATTCAGTTTTCACTCAACACCTCCGTATCCCACTTATAAAAAAATTCCTCCAATTTATCGAAAGAATCATTGATGTTAATAATCATATCCACACCCCTATCCGCAGCGAATATCCAGGTTTGACGACGCATATGGATGCAATTCAGTGCCTCAGACGATGAGGCGGGGTAAAAGCGGACTAATCTTTGTGGTAATCTCATAATTGATCGTTCCCACCAATTCCGCAAGGTCGTCAGCCGTAATAACTTTGTCCCCCTGCCTACCGAGAAGAACGACTTCATCCTCCATGGATACGCCCTTTATGTGGCTTATATCGACCATACACATATTCATACATATACGGCCCAAAACAGGGGCCTCCGTTCCGCCTATAAGAACATGGGACCTGTTCGAAAGTTTTCTGTCATAACCGTCGGCATAACCAATTGGCAGCGTAGCGATTATCCCGGGGCGCGTTACCCGGTGTGAACGGCCGTAACCCACCGTATCTCCGGGAACGACAGCTTTTATCTGGGCTATTCTGGTTTTCCAGGTCAGTGCCGGTTCAAGCGGTGTATTTTTGCTTTCAGTCATCAGCGATGTTATCAGCGTTTCCTTTGACGGCCACATGCCGTACATGCTGATGCCGGTACGAACCATTTCAAAATAAGTCTGCGGAAACAAGAGTGCCGCAGCACTGCAGGCGACATGCCTTGATACCCGGTATTTTTCCATAACCGGACGGCACATAGACTCAAAAGTTTCTCTTTGAAGCTGTGCAAAATCGTGATTAAGCGTATCCTCAATATTGGCAAAATGAGAATAAATTCCGCAGATATCAACGTTCGCTGATTTGTCCAGAAGAGACATCAGCCCCGGGATATCAGCCGGCAAAAAACCAAGCCTGCGAAGACCGGTATCAAATTTAAGATGAAGCCTTATTTTACGCCCGCAAAGAACATTCAGAGCCGATTTCAGATGTTCCGGAGACGTTATCCCGGCGCAGAGATCGTATTCACAAACAAGCGGCATATTATCGGCAAGCACATAGCCCAAGACAAAAATATCACCGGTCACACCAGCTTTTCGAAGGAAAACGGCTTCTTCTATAGAGAAAGCGCCAAGAGTATCCGCTCCTGATTCAAGGGCTATTCCGGCAACCTCCAAAAGACCATGCCCATAGGCATTGGCCTTTACTACAGCCATAATTTTACAGTCACGGCCAACTAGAGTTCGGAACGAAGAGATATTATTGCCGATGGCTTTTCTGCTGATTTCAACCCATGTAAGATGTTTTATATCCATAACCAAAACTCCCAATCATTAAGTATATTGTTCTTAATAACACTCATTGAAAATTTGATTTATATCAATCAAATTAAATCATCACTTCCGGCTTTCGGCAGAGTAAACGCAAAGTCACAGCCATGTTCCGTTTCATCGGCAATCCAGACCCTGCCGCCAAGAGTTTCAACGATCTGTTTTACAATTGCCAATCCAAGTCCCGAGCCGCCCTGTTCCCTTGAACGCGCCTTGTCAATCCTGTAAAATCTTTCAAAAATCCTCAAGCGGTCCTCCAAAGGAATTCCCGGACCTTCATCTATAACATGAAATTCCGCAAAATCATCATCGGAAAATAGTTTCACGGTTATTTTGGAGTCCGACGGCGAATAGCGGATCGCATTGTCAACAAGGTTTATGATCACCTGCTGAACCCTGTCACTGTTTGAATATACATTAAGCTGGTTCTCAAGCTGCATATCCAAAGAAATATTTTTCCCGGAAGCCTTAATCGACAATCTGGCAATAACATCACTTACGAGCATCGAGAGGTCAAAAAAGTCAAGTTCCATTTTTACCATTCCGGAATCAAGTCTTGACAAATCCAGCAAACTTTTTACCAGTCTCGCCAGACGATCGGCTTCTTTATTGACTGAAGAAATAAAATGCCTGGCCTTCTCACCGTCTTCAAGGGCACCGTCAAGCAGCAGTTCCGTAAACCCCTTAATTGATGCGAGCGGGGTTTTTAGTTCATGGGAAACATTGGAAACAAAATCAACCCTCATATCGTCGAGTCTCGACAGTTCGGTTATATCATGAAAAAGGAAAATAACCCCCTGAATTTCATGATTGCCGGCTCTCAGCGGTGAATAACCAATCTTGACAACCCTGCCGCCGGACAGGCCGCGCATCGTCTCGATAGCCGAATAACCGGTTGAAATTACGTTTTCAAAAAGCTCCCTCAAACGGCTAAAGGGCAGCGAATCGCTGTCCATATTATCCTTGAGTCCTTCCAGGGTAAAACAACCCAAAAAATTACAGGCAACACTGTTTACCATCATTATATTGCGCTCGGCATTAAAAACAATAACCCCATCAGACATGTGTGAAAGGACGTCCTGCAGCTTCTTTTCTTCATCAAGAAGTTCTCTCAGCGTCGATTGCAGGCGAATGCGCATATTGTCAAACTGCCTTGAAAGTTCCCCTATTTCATCTCCGCGGTTCATTTTTACCGATGTAGTCAAATCTCCCGAAGCCATTTTTTCTGCGGCTTTGGTTATACTTCTTATGGGATTGGCAATAAACGAAGATAAAAAAGCACTGAAAACAGCAAGGATAATAATTGAAAAAATAACTCCGGCACCGTATTCGCGCGTCATCCCCGAGAGAATTTCCCTGACATAAACGAGTGAAGTCGTCGCAAAAACGGCACCGACCACCTCTTCCCCCGAATAGGAGCCGCGAACAATCTTTACCGGGCAGCAAAGTGATATCCTTGCAACTCCAATCGCCGGTGAAGATCTGAAAACCTGCGACGTCTCCTGGCCGTAAAGAGCCTTATCAAGCAGTTCGGATCTTTCCGGCGGAATTTCTCCCAAATGGCCGGTGTCCATAAGGACCTTGCCCTTGCCGTCGAAAACCGTGATCCTGCTGTTGGCTGACTGCCATGTAAGGCCCTCCGTAAGCATCTTCACCGTTCTCTTTTCACGCGGTGACAAAGACGACGGATCTAAAAAATGCTTTTCCCACAGCCTGGCGACAAGACGGACGTCATAACTCAAAGACGTCTCCAGTGAATTTATAAAATAGCTTTCAACAGAGCGGAACGAAATTACCCCGACAAGCAGCATTGAGAAAATAATCACGAGCAGGTAAGAAAACATTAATTGCCATACAATCTTTTTAAACAAATGAATCTCCGGTCAAAGGCAATAAATTGGAAAATATTTTAATTAAAAACAAAAAAGCGGCAACTAATCCCGCGGATCCTGAAACATATAACCTACTCCCCTGTGGGTAATAATATAACGGGGATTAGCGGGATCGGCCTCTATTTTTTCTCTCAAACGCGCAACAGTCACATTGACAATTTTACTGTCACCGTAATAATCATATCCCCACAGTGCATCAAGCAGGTTTTCTCTTGACAGCACCTTGTTGGCATTTTGTATAAGAAAAACAAGCAGTTCAAACTCTCTCGGAGTGAGCTCAACCTTAAGACCGTTCAAAAAAACTTCCCTGCGGTCAAGATTTACTGAAAGGGAAGAAAATACATACTCACGGATTTCTACCGACTTTGATGATTTTGCAACCCTTCTGAGAGCTGCGCGTATCCGCGCAACCAGTTCCCTGGGACTGAAAGGTTTGGTTAGATAATCGTCAGCCCCAAGCTCAAGACCCAAAATCTTATCCATTTCATCGTCTTTTGCCGTCAGCATTATAATCGGCATACCCAGTTCCGTCGATAAAATTTTACAGACCTGATAACCGTCGATAACCGGCAGCATAACATCAAGAACAATCAAATCGGGTTTGTGCTGCCGGGCCATCTCCACTGCCGTTCCGCCGTCAAAAGCTTCCTCTACCGTATAGCCCTCTTTTTCAAGACTGTACCGGATAATTTCAACCATGCTTTTTTCATCGTCGACAACAAGTATTTTCTGTTTCGAATTGCCTGATGTACCGGGAGTATTCTGCATTATAAGTCATCCCTGCTTTCTTCATCATTCACGGCACCTTGAAAAATATCCACTCTCCTGAGTGCCGAATTCCAATTGGCAACAAATCCAAGTGCCTGAAGCGATTCACGTAAAGGCAGCAAAAGTCTGCCCTTCCATATATAAGCCGTTTTCATAGTTCTGTCGGCCGGTAATGTAAATAGCTTGCCGTTTCTGCTGAATTCTACAAAACCGTCCTGTTTATTCCAGTTAACCCCGATTCCCATTTGTGCGAAAACGGAAGCCGGTACAAAAATTTTGCCCTCAATCATAAACGGCGGCAGCGGCATGGGCTGCTCTACATTATTATAAAATATCTTTGTGGCGATACCAAGTACCGGAGCACAGACACCTGTTCTGCGCTTCGAGATAACGAGGGCCGCCGACGTATCGACAAGCTCCTCTATTCCGGCTGACCTCAGCGAAAAAAGCGTAAAACCATCCATATCTCCGCACATATCATAAACATCAGGATAAACAGACATGTATATAATGCCGTCGGACTCGCTGCGGCCGATAAGAACGGGTTTATAGACTATTTTTACCGTCATACCGACCCTTACAAGATCAAAAAGTTCCTTGGCGTCTTCCGGGTTCATCCTTATACACCCGTGTGACACAACCATACCGACAGATAAAGGATCATTCGTCGAATGAATTCCATATCCGGGCAAGTCAATGCCGATCCATCTGTCGCCGAGCGGATTTTCCGGACCGGGCTCAACCGGTTTTTTATCCTTACCCGCCCAGTCCGGCGGGATCCAGGTTGGATCTTTCGACTTATTTATTATTTTTGTCGTTGCCACCGGCGTCATCCATTTTTTCGCCCCGACAGCAATCGGATAATGACGGACGGCATGTGAAGGGCTGAAAAAATAGAGCATACGTTCAGGAATATTGATCACAACACCTTCCTCAAGGACATCAGGCAAGATGCGCCTTGAAGGTATCAGTAATGATGTATTATACGGCACTTTAAGCGTCTGTATCTGATTGGCAAGCATGATATGATCAATGGCAAGCCGGTAGCCTGCTGCTATTTTCGCCAGATCTTCACCCTGATAGGATTCGCGCCGGGTATTTTCACCGATAACCGGTAAAAATCCGTCAACAGCATAGACGCCAGCCGTCACGGAAACCAGCAGCAGGCATATCAACAATAATTTCTGCAAAATATTAAAACAATTAAACATTATCGGCAATCCGTTTTTTTATTAAAAGCACCCTGTTGTAAAGTTCTTTTTTATTACTGACAAAAGAGGACATTTCTTCAACAATCTGCTTTAAAGTCATTTTTTCAAGAAGTCTTTTTTCAATTAAATCATCGTCTATTTCATCGTTTTTTTGAACTGCCTGCAACGGTTCCACTACAACAACGAACTCTCCCTGGATTTTACGGCCGGCAAAATCATCGGCCACATCATCACAGCAGCCCCTGACAACTTCTTCAAACTTTTTTGTCAGCTCACGGCACAGGCAAATTCTCCTGCCGGTTATAAAGGGAGAAAGTTCCCCCAGAGTTTTGACGATTCTGTGCGGAGCCTCAAAAAAGGCAATTGTACGGAGCGAAGAGGCGATCTCTCTGTAAACGTCTGCCCGTTTACTATTTTTTCTCGGAAGAAACCCCAGGAAAAGGAAACTGTCGGCAGGAAACCCCGATAAAACAAGAGCTGAAATTGCCGAAGAAGGTCCGGGAAGAACCGAGACAGCAAACCCCTTGTCCAAAGCCTCATCAACCAGCCTAAAACCGGGATCGGATATTCCCGGCGTCCCGGCGTCGCTGACAAGGACAACGTTCTCTCCCGACGATAAAATTTTAAAAATCGCACCTGACTGGCAATCCCTGTTCTCCTCCCTGTAACTCACAAGATTGGCTTTAATGCCGTAATGGTTAAGCATAGCCCTGGTATGTGAAACATTTTCACAGGCAACATTACCGGACTGCCTGATAACTTCAAGCGCTCTCAAAGTAATATCGCCGAGATTGCCTATCGGAGTCGAACAGATATAAAGCATTGCCTGTTAAATCCATGAAGAAGACAAAGTCTTATAGTCGCAGATTTCATTTTCTGCAAAAAATACCGGAATTTCCCGAAGCGCGCTTTCTTCGGAGTCAGAGGCATGAACACAGTTGCGGTTGGTATTGACGGCAAATGTTCCTCTAATGGAGCCGGAATCGGCCTCAAGAGGGTTGGTAGAGCCGATAATTTTTCTGATTATTGCTATTACATTAGGTCCCGAGACAACCATGGCGACAAGAGGAGAAGAGGTCATAAACTGAATCGTCGGTTCATAAAAATCCTTGCCTTTATGAACCGAATAAAGCTCCTCAGCCCTTTCGCGGGTAAGCCGCAGCATTTTCATCGCTAAAATCGTCAGACCTTTCATTTCAACTCTCGAAATAATCTCACCCATATGTCCGCGCATAACGGCATCAGGTTTTACAAGCATCAAAGTTTTATTCATAAAACAATTCCTCCCCTGAAAATCAGTTTACTTCTTCTATAGGCGCAATACAATCCCTCTAAACCTACTGCGCAGGCAGACAAAAAACATCGTCATAACCGCAGGACAAATATATTGTTTGTGCAATTATATTTAGGGTCTTTTGCCTATGGCCAACTTTAAAAAGCGGAGCTCTTCTATGGATTACCTTAATATAATATCCGAACCACGCCTGATTATTCTGTTTTTAGTCTCCACACTGCTGAGCGTCCTGAGCGTAACAACAATAGCCACCAGAATAGCCGCCATCCAGACAAAAAAAGTCGCTATGGCGTTTTCAATATACAGTATATTTTTTCTGATTACAAGATTTGCCAACCTGTTCTACCTCCCCTATCTCGGTATCTATGTGGACAAAGCCGAACAGACCGGAAATATGGATCTCTTGATGATGCAGATAAGGTTTATCATCTTTGGAGCTGCCGTAGGTTCCATATTGGGCTGGATTCTGATGCCTACTTTTGTGGAACTGTATAAAAAAGGAATAGGAGCCCTTGAAAAAGAGCAGTCAATGGTAAGGGTAATCCTGAAACTGTTTTTTAATCCCGCCAACTGGATAAAAGCCATCAAATGCCTAAAAAAACCATCGTTTATGGGAGCCAGACTATTCCACCTGGAAGGCGCTCCGCAGGGAATACTGTATTTTAATATCTTTGCCACCGGAATATGGACCGTGGGAGCCCTTTGTGCCATATACGCAAGCGGAATGAATCCGGAGTTTAAAAGAACGGCGATTTTGCTTTCCGGACTCGTAAATGCAGTCGCGGCAATATTCTTCAGTCTGATAATAGATCCCAAAGTTTCACTGATAACGGATCAGGTCGTAAAAGGTGAAAAACCGGAAAAACAACTTTACTCGATATCATTGCATCTTATGGCGGGAAATGTCGTCGGCTGCCTTATAGCTCAATTTTTCATATTCCCGGGAGCATGGGTTATTAACGAAGCGGCTATTGCCATGGGAAATCATGCCATCGTAGGAAACTTCATTGTCCTTACGGTATTTAACGCCATTGTTATGCTGAAAGGCTCGACAACGTATTCTTCAAGAATATCGGCCGTAATAACAAAAAATGTCGCCACGGCAATAGCCATCTATAATTTCTTCTTCCTGATTACAAGACTCTCGCAGCAAATATTCGCTCCGCTGATTGGAACAATGGTCGACACTGCCGTAAAAACCGCCAATCTGTCAACACTTGAATTTCAATTTAGATGGCTGATAGGCGGTTCTACGATAGGCGCCATCTTAGGTTTGCTAATGCTGCCGACGTTTGTGGAAATTTATAACAAAGCTATTAAAGGAATGGAAATTTACGGATCGCTTACAAAACTACTATGGAAATTCTGTATAACCCCGGAAATATGGAAGAAAACAATACTTTGTCTGCGAAGGCCAAGTTTCATGGGAGTAAAATTAAATGACATCAACAAAATTCCCAAAAATTTTCTCATTGCCAACATAATAGTTATTGCTTTCCATACTGTAGGTGTAATGGCGGCAACTTATGCCAGTGCCGCGTATCCGGACGCAAGAGGAGTTACGTTATTGTCTTCCGTAATCAATGGAGTCGCAACGATACTTTTGAGCGTAATGGTAGATCCCGCTACAGCCATGATCACAGATGAAACGATACATGAAAAAAGACCGTTCAAACATATCCGGATAATGGCCGTGTTTCTTGCAACCGGTACGGTTATCGGGACACTAATATCACAGATAATATTCATACCCAGCACAGAATTAATCAAAGCCTGTACCTCAATATTAGGGAAAATTTAAAAGGATTAAAAAGACAATATAAGGAATATAATAGCAAAATAGCTTGAAAAATTTATTTTAAGGAGAAATATTATGAGCACAGACGGAATTCTTTTGGAATACAAGGGTAAAAAAAATGACGTAATAAAATACAAAACAATCGTAGATTCAAATCAAATTCTCCAGGAAAAAGATAAGAAACAGGAAATCAGCAGCAAAATCGAAATACTTATGTCGCAAACGATTATGGAAGTTGACGGCGACGGCAACTTAACGGTAGACGTTGTAATTGAAGATGGGAAAGTCACAAGGGGCGGAGAATCTTCCCCGCTTCCCAATGCCGGACAAAAAATTACCATGAAAATGAAAAAAACCGGTGAAGTAACTTATACCAGCGTTCCTATAGACTTTTCACAGCCTTCTTTCCCTGAAGGGCTCAAAAAGAAAAAAGACAGATGGGATTCGATAAGCACAATAAATGTTCAGGAAAGACAGGAGCCAATAAAATTAAATTATAAATATATACTCTGGGATATAATCAAACAAGGTAAGTATGACTGTGCAGAAATCAAAGTAAGCTGCCCGGAAACAAGCGTAGAGCTTCAGGAAGGCGTAATGCAGACCATTTCCGCAACCGGTTCAACATACTTTGCCCACACCGAAGGTTTTCTGCTAAAATCGGAAGTTGAAACTCAAACGGTAATAACGGTTCCCAAAGAAGAAGTGGTAATAAATACCCGCATAAGAGTAAATGTCGACTTAGCCGAAATCAAAAAAGCATAGTCCGGTAATAAAAAATAACCGTATAAAAATGTGGGCTGCCGTGCTAGCGGTGGCCCCTTTAAATTTCTCTTATATGGCAAACAGCTCCAGGTTTTAAGGCAGCCCCCCGGCTAATTACAAATAAGGGTATATTTTTCTGACAGAATGTCGTAGCCAAAACCAGCCGATTTTGACATCTTTTGCTCTCTCACAGAGAAGAGGAGAATAAATGCCAGTTAAAAACTCTCTGTATTCTCCTCTTCTCTGTGAGAAACCATTTTTTCTTAACTTAATGAATTGGTAAGCTTACACGCCTCAACAAATATTTCGTTTTATTTTATATCAGTTTAGACTTTACACGAAACACGGAAAAGACCTACTGCCAAAATTTCCAAACATATTAAGTTCCGGCAATAAATACAGCACATAAACTAGTCTCCGTTTTCCTTTTTTACTTTTTCAAAAAAAGCAATTGCATCCACATAAAGCTCGGGGCACAGGCTGTGTCCGATATCATATCTTTTGGTTTCAGCATCTATTTTATAATATTTTGCTTCTTTCATGAATCCCTCAAGAAACTGCTTGCGAAGCTCCTCGTCTTTATCACCCACAGTTACCCAAAATTTGACGTCTATATACTTATCGGGCCTGATTTCACCACCAAAGGCATGTATTACCGTAGCGGAAACAAGTTCCGGATGTATCAGTGCAAATCTTCCGCAAAACTGCGCCCCTGCCGACACTCCCATCATATACAGTTTACCGGGAGTAATATCTTTATATTTCAGCGTATCAATAATATCGATTAAAGCATATCCCGACCAGGCACCCGGATACTGATAACTGGTACAGCTTTCCCAATTTTCTTCATCAAATTTAAATGTGGGCGCGACAATGACAAATCCTTCCCTCTCTGCGAGGTCCTTAAGTTCCGGAGTAACCATTGCCTCTCCGCTGCCGTTTAAACCGTTAACGAGAACCATAACCGGCATTTTCTGCGATACGGTTTTTTTAGCGGCAGGAATATAGTAATAGAAATTAAGAGTCTTATTTGCAGAATTGTCCGTTTCTATCGACGACCGTCCCTCGGTAAACTTTGGAACAGACGCTTTTTTACCTGTAAAAAGGCTACAGCCGCTAAGTAATATTGCAAGAAATATGACCGGTATAAAATATCTCATTACTAAACCCTTTCCTATTTGACTAACCATTTGTATATATTTCTATTCTAAACAGTTTTTACGATTTATGCAACAGTAACAAATAATTAATAATTTAATCCGAGAACAAACTATTTCCGCCACAAAAATATCCGCCCAATAGGTAAAAAATATAAAAAAACGCTTTCCTGTCTCGAAAAAAGCGGGTTTTTTAAGCACAGGAAAGCGTTTTAACAAGCAAGTCTTATATAAATATCAATTCGACTAAAAAAAATGCATAAAACGAAAAATCAGATGAATTACGGTTCTGGAGTAACATCAAAACGGGGATGTCTCACAATTTTTTGTCTCTCACAAAGGGCACAGAGCTCACAGAAGATAGCAGCATCAAAAATCCAAAGCTTACTTTCATCTTTAATTTCCGGGTACCCGCCAGAGTTTATCCTCGTGAAAACAGGCGAGACGGGTATGCCATTCTTATAGCAATTGAATCATTATGTCATTATGGATTTCTTAATATTATTATATCTTCCTCCGTGCTCTCTTCTTCTCTGTGAGAAATTGTATGCTGTAAATATGTATTTGTACACTAAAAAGGGGACGTCTTTCGACATCCCCTTTTGCTATACTACCTGCAAAGTTTAGTTTAGAACTTTACTTTGAACTCAGTCATAAGCTGTGTACCGTTCCAAGAGAAAGGATTCGGTGTTGATTCGCCTTCGATTGGAGCAACGCTTCTGAGGCCTTCTACGTTATCCTTTGTGCTGAAGAACTGGAGGTTAAGTCCCCACTCTGTGTTCTTGCTGAGCTTATAATCGAAACCGATATAAGGAACGCTCTGGTTAACATCGAGGTTTTTGAAGTCTCTGCTGCCGGTTGTCCAAGCATAATTGGCATGGATTCCTGAAGGATCATAGTGACCGTTGATGCTTGTGTAATCATAACCGATTTTACCGGTGAATCTCTCATTGAAAGGATAAGCCAAGCCAATGTGGAATCCGGTTACGTCAAAGTTGATGTAATTTACGGAAGCAGCTACGCCTGTGTTCCAGGTATCGTTGCCGACTGTTACGATCTGACCGATTGAAAGATTTGTATCTCTCTTGAAGTTCTGATTGTAGTAGTTAAGATCGATTGCGAGGTTGTTGTTGAATTTGTAGTCGATACCGACTGTCCAGTAATTCGTTTTACCTTTGTGATCGTCTACACATGCGCCCCAAGCTGTGGAACCAGCGGTTGTTGAATATGTGTCTACATCATAAGGAGTGAATACTGAATCAAGGAATCCAGGAGTGTAACCCATTACACCGCCGATAGGTGATGCTGTGAAAGGAACGTTTACTCCGAGGGAGTTGTCCTGTATTCTTACGTCATAAATACTGCTGTCGACCTGTTCGAGTCCTTTATAAGAAACCCATGCTTTACCTCTTTCGTCTTTGAAACGATAGGTAAGTTTGAATTCCCAGCCGGATCTGTTGTTTGTATAAACGTCACTGTCGTGAAGCTGATACATGTTAGGATAGTATGAGAAACTGGGAAGTCTCCACATTGAGTTTACGCTTACAGGGAAACGAAGTGTGAAGGGGTCGTACCAAGCTTCGGTTGACTGATAAATTACGTCGAAATCAAGGCTGTCATCAAAGAATGTTGCGCCGAGACCTGCTCTGATAGCACTACCGGATCTTGAGAAACCTGAATTGATATTCGGTTTCCAGTCGGAAGATGCATATTCAGCAAAGAAACGAGGTTTAATTTTGCTGTCTTCCCAAGTGTAATCAAAATGGGCTGACCAGTTTGTTGTAGCCTGAGGACCATATGTGTCAACACCAAGCTCGCCACCGGCGATAGGAGTTGTCATATCGAAGCCTACCGGGTTGCCGGGAATTGTCTGTCCGAAATAGTTTCCGTTAGGATTTACCCAACCGAACATTGTGCCGCCGAAATCAACATAGTTAGGTCTGATTGTGCCGTAACCGTAACCGCCGAACTGCTGGAAAGCGCTTACGCCGGTAACCTGCTGGTTAGCAACTGAATCGTTAAGAGCTCTGAGGTAACCGAGTTTGAAGTTTCCGCCTTTGAAGTGCCAGCCAAGGCTGAAGCCCCAAGCGTATGTGTTATAGTCTGTGCTCATCCAGTCGCCATTGGGGAACTGAAGAGAAGTTTCGGTTTTACCAAACTGAGCATCCGGGAGAACTGTGTAGAAAACTTCCCAATCCATCTCGGAGAGAAGGTTGGTTGTTCCAAATACTCTGAAGCCATAGTTGTTGATATACTTAGGACCGTTTACGTTAGGATTCGGTTCGCCTGCATAAAGGATAGGATCCATATTGAGCTCGCCGAAAGAACCGACAACGAGTTTAATTCCTGAAGGTTTGTGTTTTACCCAGAAATTGTCGAGTGTCATTCTTGTCCAAGGTGAATTGCCAGGAAGGTTAGCGGAAAGGCTGGAACCTGACTGGGTGTTTCCGTTGGCTGTGAAAGGATTTGAAAGATAAGGTGCCTGTGTGCCGTAGAACATGTTTACGAGCGGATCGCCGATTGAGGTGTAAGCTGCGAGCTCGAGGCCTGCATCTACATCTTCGCTTACTTTCGCATTGATGCCGAATTTAGCAGTAATTGTAAGACCTGTTCCGTTTGTGAGCGGTCTGCCGTTTCTGTAGTCGATTGTAGGCATTACAGCGTCAACCTGCGGATTGAGGTTAGCAGCGGTACCTGTGCCGGTGATTCCCTGATAATAAGGACTTGGTTCTGTTACCCAGTCTGTTCCGTTGAAGGATACAGGGGAGTTACAGCTTTTGAAGCCCTGAGTAATGAAGATACTGTCGATTTCGCCGTAGAAGGTTATTCTCTCAAGTTCTGTTACTCTTTTGTCAAGTTTGCCGACTGCGTCTTCGAGGTTGGTTACTCTTACGCCGAGAGCATCAAGTTCTGATTTAAGCTGAGCAACGAGTCTTCTGAGCTCCTCGAGGTCTGCCTTTGTTGCAAATGTTGCATGTTCCTGCTCATTTTTTGCAAGGAATCTTGCAATAACCATAGCAAGCTCATAACGGGTAGCAGCTCTGTCGCCTTTGAAGGTTCCGTCCGGATAACCCTCAACAAGTCCATTAGCAGCCAAGTTGGCTACAGCGTCACGTGCCCAATGTTCCTCTGGAACATCGGGAAAAACCGGTGCAGCAAATACTGGAGCTACAAAGCAGAAAACCATTATAGCTGCGAGAAGAAAAGTAAACTTCTTCATTGATAATTCCTCCATTTTATTTTTGTGTTTTTTTGCCGCTGGAGGAGGATTAGCTAAGAGCACCCTAGTTTTCTCTTAAATGTATTCCTCTTTAAGCGACTTTGCGAAATATACCTTTAAAAAAATTTGACTCTATAATCCTTGTTACCACCACACTTTCCCGAGCGTATTAAATCTTTTTATCGGCGAAAAAAACTATTTTAAACTAATAGTCCTCTAATAAATTCCACAATCCTCCCTGATCTCCTTGTTTTAAATGTTAACATTTTATTACCAAATAACCATAAAATTGTATTACATCTAAATCCGGGGCGTTTCCTTACATTATATATATACAAATGCGGAGGTTGCTAGGAAACTTTTTTTTCTTTTGCCAAAAATTCCAGCCATGACTGCACAAACATGTCTATTTCACCGTCAAGCACAGACTGAACATTGCCGGTTTCCGTATTTGTCCGGTGATCCTTTACCAGTGTATAAGGGTGCATGACATACGATCTTATTTGGCTTCCCCAGGCAATATCCTTATGTTCGCCCCTGATCTCGGCAAGTTTCTGCTCCTGCTCGCGTCTTTGCAGTTCAAAAAGCCTGGCCTTAAGTATTTTCAGGGCCATGGTCCGGTTATGGTGCTGTGAGCGCTCATTCTGACACTGAACGATAATACCCGTAGGCACATGTATTATCCTTACCGCCGAATCAGTCTTATTGACATGCTGTCCGCCGGCACCGGAACTTCTGTATGTCTCCAGCCGCAAATCATCGGGATTAATTTTTATATCAACCATTTCATCGCGTTCCGGAATTACTTCAACCTGCGAAAATGACGTATGTCGGCGGTGAGCAGAGTCAAACGGAGATAAACGGACAAGGCGGTGGACGCCGGTTTCCGATCTCAGCATTCCATAAGCTTTTTTGCCGGAAACCATTATCGTAGCGGACTTTATACCGGCCTCCTCACCGCTTGAAATATCGGCAACCTCAACCTTAAAACCCTTCAACTGGCAATAACGCAGATACATTCTCATCAGCATTTCCGCCCAGTCCTGGGAATCGGTACCGCCGGCACCGGCATGAACCGACAAAATAGCATTGTCATTATCATACTCGCCCGACATCAGAGCATCCGTTTCGCAAACGGCAAGCCTCCCGACGAGCGACTCGTATTCAGCACCCATTTCCGACTCGGCGGAGGAGTCGCCGTCCGACAGCATTTCCAGATAAAGAAGTATGTCTTCATATGATTTGTCAAGCTTGTGACATATATCAGCCGTTTCCTTAAGACCGCCTAATAAATCGTATATCCCCTGGGCTTTTTTAGGCTCATCCCATATACCCGGAGCTTTCAGAGATTCTTCAAGTTCTTTGATCTTTGCTTTTACACCCTCAAAGTCAAAGATACTCCTTTATTTTTGATATTCTTTGATATATGTCATCAAGATTATTTTTATCAATCATTTTACCTCTCCTATGCTCCGCAGCATTTCTTATATTTTTTCCCGCTGCCGCATGGACATGGATCGTTACGGCCGGCTTTATCTCCCTGACGCCTTACGGTCGAGGTTTTTGCCTCGCTGCCCTCTCCCCTGTTCACCCGCAGTTCTCTTGCGGCACGCCTGGGATTACGTGCAGACTCCTGCTGCTCCGGAGAAGACTGAATTCTGACTCTGAATAAAAATTTTACGGTCTCTTCCTGAATTCTCTGTTTCAAAGCGTCAAAAGCAATATAAGCTTCATTAATATACTCCATACGCGGATCTTTCTGCCCATAGGCTCTAAGCCCGATTCCTTCACGAAGCATATCCATGGAGTAAAGGTGATCGATCCATTTCTCGTCCAATATGCGCAAAAGGGCAAAACGCTCAAGCTGACGCATAAGCTCCGGTCCGACCGACTTTTCTTTTTCCTCATACGCTTCAACGGCACTCGTTTCCATGAAATCAATAAGATCTTCTACCGTAGTATGCTCCCGAAGTTCTTTTACCGTCAACGTTTTAGGAGAAGGAAAGAAATCGGCATAACCGCGAACCATGCCTTCCCAGTCCCATTCATCAAAGTGGGACTCGCTTGAGGCATGAAGGGCAACAATCGATGCGGCAGTTGTCTCTACCATCGCGAGGGCGTTTTCCTTAAGATCCGAACCTTCGAGTATTTTATCGCGCTCGTTATATATCACTTCACGCTGCAAATTCATAACATTGTCGTAATCCAAAACGGTTTTACGCATATCAAAATGGTGCATTTCGACTTTTTTCTGAGCATTTTCAATGGCTTTGGAAATAAAGCCATGCTCAATAGCCTCATGATCTTCAACCCCGAGGGAACTCATCATCGAAGCAATCCTGTCCGAGCCGAAAAGACGCATAAGCTCGTCTTCCAGGGCAACATAGAATTTTGAAGCCCCGGGATCTCCCTGACGTCCGCTTCGTCCGCGAAGCTGATTGTCGATACGCCTTGATTCATGCCGTTCGGTACCTATAATATAAAGTCCGCCCAGCTTTCTGATATCATCCTGCGTGACACCTTCTTCGGGAGGGTTGCCGCCAAGCAGGATATCAACGCCGCGGCCCGCCATATTGGTTGCAATCGTTACCGCTCCCCTGCGGCCGGCCTGCGAGATGATCTGCGCTTCTTTTTCATGATACTTGGCATTAAGAATTTGATGCGGTATACCCTTTCTTTTCAGCATAAAACCAAGAGTCTCGGACTTCTCAATTGATCTGGTTCCGACAAGAACAGGCTGGCCTTTTTCATGAAGCTCCTCTATCTGGGCAATAACGGCGTCAAACTTGGCATTCTCGGTTTTATAGACCACATCGGACAAATCTTTCCTGCTCATCGGTCTGTTCGTCGGAATTACGACAACATCAAGATTATAAATTTCCCTGAATTCGCGTTCCTCCGTCAATGCAGTACCGGTCATGCCGGCCAGTTTTGCGTAAAGACGGAAATAATTCTGAAAAGTAATCGACGCCAGTGTCTGATCTTCCGATCTTACTTTCATACCTTCTTTAGCTTCAATAGCCTGATGAAGTCCGTCGGAATAACGCCGGCCAAACATTAAGCGGCCGGTATTTTCATCAACAATGACGATTTCGCCGTCCTTAACAACATACTCAACGTCCTTTTTAAAAAGCTCCTTGGCCTTCAGCGCCTGATTCACATGATGAGCAAGCTCCATATGCTCATTATCATACAGATTTTCCAAATGAAGCTCTCTCTCTACATGCGCAACACCGGCCTCCGTAAGCGGAACCGAATGGGCTTTTTCATCAACCGTATAATCGGTATCTTTCACAAGATTTCTGACAAGCCGGGAAAATTTTATATAAAGGTCAGTACTTTCAACGCCTCTTCCCGAGATAATCAGAGGAGTTCTCGCCTCATCGATCAAAATAGAGTCGACTTCATCGACAATCGCGTAATTACGGCCTCTCTGAACACGATCCTCGATCGACATGACCATGTTGTCCCTGAGATAATCAAAGCCGAATTCATTGTTTGTTCCGTAGGTAATGTCGGCGGCATACGCTTCTTTCCTGGAAATAGGCTCCATATAGTCAAGAGTTTCATCTTTAGTCACATAGTCAGGATTATACATAAATGCCGCGTCGTGCTGAATAGAGGCAACCGACAAGCCCAAAAAATGATATATCGGGCCCATCCAACGGCAGTCACGCTTGGCAAGATAATCATTGACGGTAACGACATGAACCCCCTTGCCCAGAAGCGCATTCAGGTAAACGGGAGACGTTGCGACAAGCGTCTTTCCTTCACCGGTCCTCATCTCCGATATTCTTCCCTGATGCAAAACCATGCCGCCTACAAGCTGGACATCGAAATGCCTGAGCCCTATTACCCTTAAAGAAGCTTCCCTGACAACGGCAAACGCTTCATTCAGCACGTCGTCAAGATCCTCTTCTTTTTCTATTCTGGATTTGAATTCCTGGCTTTTGGCTCTCAATTGCTCATCGGAAAGAGGCTTAATCTCATCTTCAAGAGCGTTTATTTTCTCAACCCTGCGCATAAAACGCTTTATTTCACGTTCATTGCCGTCTATCAGTTTTTTTAAAAAATCCATTAAAACCCCCTGCAACTATATAAACAATTTTTGATCTTTCCTACCGGTTATAAACAAAACCCGCACTATTGAAAACATTCCCGGTTCAAAGTATGAGCATACAAATAAAATATAGGAAATGAAATATAAAACTCAATAAATAATCTTTAAAGTTCTTTGCAACAACATAAAGATCCTGTAACTGAGCAAATAATTTAAAAATTAGTCAACAGTTACAGGATCTCCGGAAACGATAGAAATTATTCAAAATCAAATATTATATCAGGCGCTGAAAAATCAGTCCAAAAACAAGTTTTACCGGCCGCTGACACCCGGTTTGACTGCAACACCGAAAGGACGGCTTGTCGTCGAAGGCGTCGTTGTCTGGATAACGGTATTAGACTCGGCATTGATAATCGTCAGATTATTTTCCAGATTATTGGAAACAAAAACTCTTGTTCCGTCGGCGGTAATTCCTATTCCCAGCGGACCTTTGCCGGTATTTATCGTAGAAAGCTGGGAACCGCTTCTGCCGTCAATTACGGAGACATAATTGGAACCGAAGTTTGTGACATATATCCGATCGCCCAAAGGACTTGAAACAACCCTTGTCGGCTGCGAGCCAACCCTGACCCTTCCGAGCACAGACAGGCGCTGAGTATCGACAACAGAGAGATCACCGCTGTTTCTGTTGGCAACAAAAAGATATTTGCCGTTAGGAGTCAGACATATGCCTGACGGAAATGAACCTACTTCACAGGCGCCGAGCATCGCCCCTCCCGATCTGTTTATCGCCTGAACCTCGCCGGCTGAATTAGAGCCCATCGCCAGATAGATACAATCAGGGCCAACGGCAATCGCTCGCGGCTGTAAATCGTTCGGCGCTTTTGGCGACGGCTTCACCTGATAGAAAGCCACTGCGGCATTTGTTGAAGGAGAAATAACCAGCACACCCGGCCTTGAACCGGAAACGGCAGCATAGACATTGCCGTCCGGAGCTCTGGTGATGTCGGTCACCATGCCGCCGGCGGGAATGGAGCCGATAATCCTGTTTCCGGCACCGGCGTCCAAAACGACAATATACTGCGTATCGGTAGAGATAAAGATTTTTGTTCCCGAATTGTCAAATGTAAGCCAATGCGGCTTGGTATTAAAATCGACATATGTCGTATTTTTAGGACTGTGAGGATCGACAACGGCAATACTGTTCGGTTTGTTATTGACGGGAGTATACATATCACCTTTATTCGAGATGCTGCCCGGGTTTAAATCAACTCCAGGCGCAGGCATTCCCGACAGGTTGGTCGGATCCGCACCAGCGGCAATCGCAGCCCTGAACTGCAGTGAAGTCATATTGCTGCCGGGGGCGGGAGTGCTTACCGAACCGGAAGACGCCGGAGAACCCTGAATCGTCAAAGAAGCAAAGGCCACATAGACGGCATCGGGAATATTCATCGAAGACGGTATGGTTCCCAGAGAAAGGGTAGGGGCCTGCTGGCGTTTTGTCAGAATAAAGGTAAGATTGACAGGCGACGGCCCGGCCACATTTACCTTTTTTGTTTCCAGATGATAACCGTCTTTATAGGCACCGATATTGTACACGCCCTCAGGTATGTCCTCAAGGAATGAAAAGTAACCGTTAGAATTCGTTCTGGACTGGTAATTTGTCCCCTCGATAACAACAATTGCACCGGCAATTTTATCCGAGCCCGACGCACCCTGTTTCTCACCGCCGGACGATGTGACCGACTCAATCACCTGCCCCATAATAGGAGTTGCAGACACTGCTCCTGCAAACAAAGGAATCAGAAAAAGCGAAAATAAAATAATCCCAAAAATTCTGCGCACCCGACTTCACCTCTTTCTTTTTTCAAGAAAATACTTTTCCGCAAGAACAATTGCGGCATAATCGTCATAAGCAACACCCGGAACCTGAAGCCCTATGGGGACAAGACGCATAATCCCTCGCGGAGGATTCTCCGCAAAAAACCTTTTTCTTGCCTGTTCGGTAGAATGCTTTTCATCAATAATTTCAACCGGCAGCACAAAAGTGCCACGTATCAGCTTTATTATATTTCTGCTGCCTGTCCCGGAACCGATTAAGATAACATCGGGAGACTTTTCTTCAATCAGCGATTTCACACTTTCAATGATGTCCGAAGTTCTGACGACATCCTTAAAAATCACTTCAAAAGCGTCGGAAACAACCGCAATACCGCATTTATCCCTTCCGGGATCTATTGACAAAACAATGGCCATGATTTAAAAAACCAGATGATACCCGATCTTATAAGATTAGTCGCAATAATCGTAACAATATTGCACCGTTATAAATAAGTATAAAACAAAATTTATTCAGTGTCTAGTTGGGTATCATAAAACGGTATCAAGACAGGTCCTCTTATTAACAATGGAAAGATTCCTCACAGAGAATACGAGAGCACAGAGATTTTTTTACAAGTATTTATCTCCGTGAACTCTGTGAGAGATATACCTAACTGAACGTGAGACAGTCCCATCTTTACGAACTGACGACACCAAAAGACATTCCCGGTTATGGTGATTACAATAAAATAAAATTGCATTCGCGAGGATGACAGAGAGATTATTGAAGGTTCCCAGCTATGTTTTTCTGGCATTAATAAACAAAACCATACCGACAAGACCAAAAACAATGTTCGGCAGCCAGGAACCTACAGCAGCCGGCAAAGTACCGCCTTCACCCAAAACACGGCCGGCAGTCATCAAAATATAATAAAACAGAATGAAAACAAGCGACAGGCCGAGACCTATAGAGGTGTTGGTCCTTTGAGGGCGCAGGCCCAGAGGAATGCCGAAAAGACCAAAAACAAAACATGTAAACGGCAGCGCAACTCTCTGGCTGAGGACTACTTCCATCTTCCTGTACAGTTTCCCATAGTTTTCCGTCGACCCGTCAATACTTATCGATGAATGATCGGCAACGCCCTTCATCAGCTTTATACGCTCCTTTAATGCTTCACGGGACATTTCATCAACCTTGCGCTCGCGTTTTGACAATTCGGCAGGACTTTCGGAAACGGGAAGTTTTCCGGAAACAGAGCGGGATTCATATTTGACCCCCTGCTCTTCATCAAAATCATATGTGCGCGGGTCGATCAAATACCAGACATTATTCTGCCACAATGCCTGCGGGGCATAAACTTCTCTTGTGCGGTGATCACTTTTAAAATAGAAAATGACGACGCCTTTTAAAATACCCTGTTCTTCATCAAGGCTTTTGGCAAAAATCCTGCGCTCGGAACCGTCGCTTTCAACACTTGAAAAAACAAGGTTTTGCTTTTCCGACCTTGCTTCTTTCATTACCTGTTTAAGAAGAATATTCGTCGCCGTATAATTAGCATCAGGAACAACATTCTCCATTAAAAACAAAGAAACAAGCGAGATTAAAAACGTCAGTGCCAGACCGGGAAGGCCAATTCTAATGAAGCTTATTCCCCCGGCTTTCATAGCGATAATCTCACTTTCGCCGGACAGTCTGCCGAAAGCCATCAATGTGGAAAGCAAAACGCCCATGGGAAAAGTATAAACAAGCACCTGAGGAAGCATTGAAAGCAGGTATACGGCTACCAGCTCAATCCCGCCTTTTGTTCCTACGGAAACCAGATTGGAGATCAATTCGCTTGAGCTTACCGACATAAAAAGCACGGTAAAAGCCGCAACTCCATAAAGGAAAGGAAAAAGCATTTCCGCCAATACATAGCGATCTAATATTTTCATGAGTCAGATTCACCGCTCCGCGAATATTCTCCGAATCCCGAACCGAGATAGTATTTAATGGCAACAGGATCACTGGCAACTTCTTCGGGATTACCCGATACCAGAATCTGTCCTTCTCTGATAATATATGCACGTTCAGTAATCGCCAGAGTTTCCCTCACGCTGTGATCCGTTATCAAAATTCCTATATTGCGCGATTTAAGCTTTCTGACAATGGTCTGAATTTCAGCAACGGCAATGGGATCCACTCCGGTAAAGGGCTCGTCAAGTAAAATAAAATGAGGTTCGGTTGAAATTGCCCTCGCTATCTCAACACGTCTTCTCTCGCCTCCGGAAAGAGTATAGGCCGGCTGTTTGGCAACTTTTGTCAGACTGAATTCTTCCAGGAGGACAGGAAGTTTCTCATCCTGCATTTTTTTGGAAAACTTTCTCTGCTGCCATATCAGACGGATATTCTCTTCAACGGTAAGTTTTCTGAAAACGGAATTCTCCTGCGCAAGATAGCCGACACCTTTTCTGGATCTGACATGCATAGGGTTTCTCGTTATATCCTTGCCGTCAAGCAAAATTTTGCCCTTCTCAGGTTTAACCAATCCTACAGCCATGTAAAAAGACGTCGTCTTTCCTGCACCGTTAGGTCCCAGAAGCCCGACTATTTCACCTTTTTCAACATACAGGCTAAGGCCGTTTACAACCTTTCTGCCTTTATAGCTCTTAACTAAGTCACAAAGCTCAAGCTTCAAATTAGCCCCCCCAGACAAATCATTTACGCAAAGGACTGTCGGACACCGGACCTTCCCAGACTCCGACAACATCCTTAATCAGTTCCACATTTCTAAGTGTAGGATCGCCGATCATTTCCAAACTCGTAATTACATAATCGGAGCGGTACATTTTTACGCCGTCATAGCCGAACAGCTTCTTTTTCTCCCCATCCCAAAACAGCCGGCGCACTTCTATTTTATCGCCCGACTTCAAAAGCGTTCCATACGAAGGTTCGTTAAACTTCACACTTTGAGTATTCATATCCAAATCCGCTCGCGAAGATTTGAAAGTAATGTATACAACCTCGTTGTCATCATAAAACCGGCAAAAAACTTCCTTCGCATCACCGATTTTGGAATTTTGATCAAAAGCAATTTTATCGGCGGACAAATCCCAGTATTTCTTGCCGTCCTTTTTAGAAGTTATGACCGTCTGCATCAACTGCGGCCTGTTATCGGAGTCCGCCGGAACAGGTTCCGGAGGCGGAGTTTTTTTCTGTGAATCGTCAAACAGATATCCCCTGTAAAATAAAAGCACCAATACCAGACCGACAAAAGCAGCCGCAAGCAAATATTTGAATATTTTTCCAAATGAGGCCATTGCAAAACCCAATCTTAAAAAAATGCTCTTCCCCTAAAAACCAATATCTTAGTATACACTATAAAAGATCTGCGGAACAATACCCCCGGAGCAAAATAACAAAAACCGCAGGACATATGTATCCCTGCATTACCCCAGGCCGGACATATATCAAAAAAAACAAAGTATACCGCCACGAACAAAAGGTCTCAAATAAAATATAGAACAGAGACATACGTCTGATTTTCCAATCACACTAAAAAAATAACGGGAAATTATACCCGTTATTCTCAACAGCACTGACCGCTGCCGGTCTAAATTGGCGGGAACGGAAAGGAGTCGAACCTTCCAGGGATTTCACCCCCTCTACGGATTTGAAGTCCGCGGGAGCCACCGGGCCCCTTCCATTCCCAATAAAAAAATATTCTATAAAATCCGGACAGCTCCTTTAAAGAAAAACCTACTTCAACTCATGAGGCAGAAGAGGCCTGAAACCAAGCGTGTAAAACGAATTTCCCTGTTTAAAAAATACCGGCAGCTCAGAAGAATTATACGGCGTCTTGCCGCTCAACTCTCTTATGACACTCTTTGCCTGTTTCCCTGATAAACGCACTGTTGCAAAACCGGAAAAAGTAGTATCATTGACGATGGGAGCAAGCTCGACTCTGGCCCGCCACTTAAAAACACTTGAATTCTTACTGCCCTTGGGATCGGCAGCCGACTTTACATAGAAGAAAATATCAGGGCTTTCATAATCCTTTGAATCAGGATCTGAAAAATAAGCAACGTACCGGTAAATCTTTGCAAGTTCCTGGGGGATTGTCTTGTTTTTAACCGCATAATCAACTCCCCTGATACTGAATTTTCGCGGCTCACCCTTCAGGTTTGAAGTTATTCTCAATAAAGGCATATCTTTTATCGGGCAATTCTCATAGGCGTCATTCCATTCGTCACTCGCTGCAAACATAGACGTTATCTCACTGATTTTATCGTCTTTCAAAGTAGTTTCCATCAATGAAACAAATCCCGATGCATCCGTTTGTGAATAAATCAGACGGCCATCCTTGTAAAGACAAAAGACCGGGACCCTGGATAGATTGGACAAAGGTCCGCGCAAACCGCCTTCTTCATCGACAAACAGCAATATATCGCTGACCGGGGGATCATATGCCGCAAAACCGCTTAGCGGCAAAAAAAACAAAAACAGCAAAACAAAAACAGTTATTTTTTTCATCAAAACACCTCAAATGACGTAAAAATCAATATATTTGTCAAAAATTTCAACACTGCCGTCACGTTCTATAAAATCAAAAATTTTTGCAGCAACTTTTTTTGCGTCATGTTCTGTAAGGGATACAAAAGACATTCCTAAAACACTTCTTTGCCATTTATCCTGAAAGTCAACCTCGGCGACGCTCGCCTCAAAACGTTTCTTAATCCGCTCTTTGATGTGCATCAGCATCTGTCGTTTCCGTTTAAGATTATCAGGCTCATCAAGAAAGAATATTCCGATTTTGCAAACAGTTACAACCAAATTAAAACTCCTATGGTTAAACAGGCACAGGAATACTGCCAAGAATTTTTTCAACAAGAACTCCGGAAGAACTCTCTCTGGAAGAAGAAAATGAAGTACGTATTCTATGCGACAATACCGGCAATGCCATCTTTTTTATATCATCCGGCGTTACAAAAGACCTGCCGTCAATCGCAGCCATTGCCTGTGAAGCTCTGAACAGCGCAATAGACGCTCTGGGACTGGCTCCCAGTATCAGCGAAGGATCGCGCCTTGTAGCCTGGACAATCGACAATACATAATCCCTGAGCGAATCATCAACATGAACTTCCTTTATCATATTGCGTATAGAAACAAGTTCCGCAAGAGACGATACCGGCTGAAGCTGTTCAACCGCTTCAAAAGCATTTTGATTCAAAAGCATTTTGCCTTCGGATTCAAAGTCGGGATAACCGATTGAACATCTCATGAAAAATCTGTCCAGTTGGGCTTCCGGCAATGGAAACGTTCCGTCATATTCGATAGGATTCTGGGTGGCAATAATCATAAACGGCCTGGGAAGTGTAATGATACACCCGTCGGTCGTAACACGGTATTCCTCCATACACTCCAAAAGTGCCGACTGCGTTTTCGGATTTGCCCGGTTAATTTCATCAACAAGCACGATATTGCTGTTTATCGGGCCTTCCCTGAAAGAAAACTCACCGCTCTTCTGATTATAAACATTCACGCCGAGTATATCCGACGGCAAAAGATCCGAAGTACACTGAATACGGCTGTAAGGGCAACCGAAAGACGCTGCCAATGACTTGGCAAGTGCAGTCTTGCCGACACCCGGAACATCCTCGATCAGGACATGCCCTTCACAAAATAGCGAAGAAAGCACCAGGGATACAACATCGCGCTTACCTATGATTATATTCCCAACATTTGATATTATTTTTTCTGCAACATTTTTTATTGATATTTCTGCGACGGATGTAGTCACTTAGCTAATAACCTGCACTTTCATTCAGTCGGAAAGTATATTTCTATGTATGGCTGACTGCCGGGAATCCCATGTAAATCAACATTTACAACCCTGCCTTCATAGGCAATTAACGGAGACGGCCGGTTCATCGGCGTGTGGCCGACAACAAATCCCTTGATACCAATCATATTAAGCATCTCCGTAAGTTCTTCCGAAGTAAACGGTTTTGATCTCATCCCGGTGGAAAAATCGTATCCCCAAACCTTACGCCCCCACAAAAAAGCCTCTTTCAAACGATGCTTAACACCGCATGTTATCTGACCGATATTTTCAAACGGAATCCAGAACTCTTTTTTATCAGGCACCGAATGTGAATAAAGCCGCCCGTTTATAACGGCTCCCAGTAATAGATTTTTCTTGAGAAAATTTCCCATCTGGCCTTCCATCGCACTTTTCCACTCCTGAAGACCGCCAAAACTGGCGATAGTAGGTTCGCCGCCCTGAACAAACCAGTTAAGAAATCTCAGAATTATTTCGGCTATTTGCTGGGGGTCTTCGCCTTTGTCCATATATTTCTGAACAATCACCGTATACGACTGAGGATTATCTATTAAAAATTCAATATCTTCATAATCTATGGTTGTAAATATACCCAGAGATTCCATCATCATATCGTCATGATTACCCATAACAATATAAATTCTGGAAGTAAAATCCGGCTGTACTTTTCTCAGCTTTTCGAGATTGTCGTAAAGCGTCTGCAAAAGCCAAAGAACTTTAAACGCACCCTTAAGCCAGTCGTCGCGCTCGCCCTCCAAAGGCTCGCCGCGCCAATCCACATAATCGCCGATAAAAACAAGATCGACGCTATCACTAAGCGGATTCCACACTAACGTACCGGGAATAAGCAGCTGCTGTTCTTCAAGTATTCTCAATACACGAAAATAATCTCCATGAAGATCCCCTACTGCAACTACTTTTCTAAGTTTACCGTTAAAAAACTTTGGCGACATAGCTCTTCTCTAAATATATATTTCTGTAAAAACGCAAGGCAACATCACTAATTATTTATAACTATACGTCCTGATTCCCTGCATGACAATATAATTTTATTTTGATTGGGGGGAAATATAAGAAACTTTATTCCCCCCTTCTTTCATTGATACCACCATTGCATTGCGTGAATTAATGACGATATTTTTGAAATTAACAACAATATCGGGATAAACCGACAATCCCACGCTTATGGTAAAATCTCCAAAGGAAGAGAGGTTCTCTTTCGTCTCATCACACAAACGCTTAGCAAAGACATTTGCCCCTTTTAAAGACTCACCCGGCAGGAATATTACAAAACCATTTTCCTCTATCTTGGCAATAATCGCGTCTTTAGGCAAAAAAGAAGACCAAAGAGAGGAAACCTTTTTCAGGACATCCTTCATCAATGAAGCATTTTTAGGTTCTCTCAAACCGGCAAAATTGTCAAAACCGAAATACAGAAAAGCGGAACTCCGCGGATGTGTTTTAAGCCTCTGGACCTCCTGAAGTAAAGTCTGCTCCATTACGGCACGGGAGAAAAATCCGGTAAGCGGGTCTATTTTTGAAACTGAAGTAGCCGGAACCGGTATCGGCGCCGATATGGGTCGGAATGCCGGAACAACAGGTTTCTCCGTGTCATCGTCTTTTTTTATCTGATGCGGAGATCTGATATTTAAAGCTGCCGGAGTGTCTGCCGCCTGAGCCTTAGGCGCAAAAAGGGATTTTTTCGGAGTATCCGTCAGGCTCTCTTCTTCGGAGGCAGGCGTTTCTTCCGTCTGCTTCCTGTTAAGGACAGCCAGCACCTGTTCCCTGGAAATTTTTATTGTTTCCATAACCCGTAACTGCTTTTCGGCAGTTAAAATAAGATTTCCACCATGCTTAAGACCTTCTGCAAGCGCAGTTTCCACCTGTTCGTGAAGTTTGTCAGGAAACAAAGTCGAAGTAGGAAAGGTTCCGAAAGATATCGTTGCCGCCAACGGATCACTTTGATAAGTAAGTTTTACCTTATGGATACATAACCTTAAATCCTCTGCGAAAGAGCTTGCGGAATCAAAAGAAAAACCCTGTAAAATTATGGCAAAGCGGGAATCCGCTATTTGGTAAAGCGTTCCTCTTGATTCAAGCAAATGCAAAACACTGTCGATCGTCATCTCTCTCAGTCTCGCTACCGAATGAATGCCGAACTTGTTGGAAAGCGACTCATAATCGTCTATTTCAAACAAAACAAGTGACAGGGGCCTGTCCTGTAACTTGGCCTCTTCTATGAGTGCCGGCAGCGACTCATTATATGCCCGTTCATTATTTATGCCGGTTTCCTTATTTATATACAAAGCTTCACGCTCAATCGAAGCCTTGACAATTGAAGCAAGTCTTACGGAGATTTTTTTGATTAAAAAAGCGTTTTTCTCGAAATTTTTCCTGAACAGATTCTTTTGCCGGGAACTGTTATCACAGGCAAAATATATTATACCGATGAAAAACTCATCGACAATAAAAGGTACGCCTATTCTCACCTGAAGATGTTCAAGTTCTATATGTGAATCGGGGAATGCCCTTATGTAAGAGACTTCCCGCCGCTCAGTCTTATATACAAAAGGAGATCCGCCTCTTTGCGAGATCCAGTCGGATACGCTGCGGGCGGAATACTGCAGAACTATATCAACTTCGGACATGATGCCGATACTGGTATTTTTGACGAGAAAAAGCCTGTTTTGCTCCCTGTTGGGAAGAAAAGCATACGCTGTCGGCATATTTATTATCGCCAGCAAATGATTCATTGAAAAAATAATCGCTTCAGAGACCGTTTTAAATTTTATGTCGGCAAAAAGTTCTTCATCGGAATACTCATAAGTCGAAATCACCGAATTTTCCGGATTTTGTTTCCTGAGATGGAGTGAATAGACAATGATCGCGGCAACAACAAAAAGAACAACAAAAAAGACCACTATATAAAAAATATTCTCAAACCGGCGTTCTTTGCTGATTTCTTCAGTCTGCTGTATCGCTTTGCCATAATAGTCGGAATCATTTTTTATCTTTGAAAAAAGCGCCAGAGATTCATTATATTTTTTTTTGCTTCTTAGAAGAACACCCTTGTAATAGAAATATTCCGGACTTTCATAAAAGTTCTTTGCCTGTTCAATGGAATCAAAAATCTTCTCCGCATCGTCATATTTTCCTAAAAGCGTATAAACGTGGGCTATCGAGACATTCACGGCATAACTCTTTTTAACACCGTCTCTGGAAAAGTCGCTTTCCAAAGCCTTTTTGTAAGCATCTACCGCATTGGCACCAAACTCCGAAAAAGCGGGTGTACCAGCATTTTTGACATCATCCATCCCCATTACACAGGAATCACCGAGCTTTTTGTATACATCGGCACGGAATTGATCTACTTCAGGACCGCTCAAAGTCAAAAATTTCTCATAATAAAATATTGCCTGTCTGTAATCACCGGCATGCTTTATATAGCAATCGCCAAGGACCAGATAGGGCATCGGGTTGGAGGGATCTTTTGAAATTGCACTTTTGAAAAGCTCTATTGCCTGCCTGTCATTACCGATGCTCATTTGCTGCGCACCCTGCTGATACAAACCCATAGAACCCATTCTATCAGCCGGAAAAGCAGCAGAGAGAGACATCCAGAAAAACACGGCTGCAAAACAAAAAAGCGATAACAGATAACGTATACTAAGCATTTATTTACTACCGGATAAAACTACACCAAATAAAGATAATATTCTCAAATAACTTGAAGTTTATATTTCAACAAAATATATATTCTCCCTTTTCTGTCTTTTAGAATAATATGTTGATTATAAAGATTTTTTGAATTATAATTACGTGTGAAATAAAAAATAAAGATTTTTTTAATAAACACACGTTATAATATCATAAAAGATTCGGCTCAATACCCCGGACATGACGGTAGCGGGCAGTTATCCGTTTCAGGATTAATATGAATCAATTATAATTTATTAAATTAATATCTGAGAGGAATAAATATATGGAAATAAAAGAAATAAGCGCAATTGCAGAGCAAAAATATTTATTTGTAAAACAGATTGAGGATGAACTTGGAAAAGTTATCGTCGGTCAGAGCGATACGGTGGAAAAGCTTATCATCGGTTTGCTTACCAACGGCCATATATTAATCGAAGGTGTTCCGGGGCTGGCAAAAACACTGACAATAAAAACCATGTCGGACATCATCAGCACAAAATTTCAGAGAATACAGTTCACTCCCGACTTATTGCCGGCGGATATAATAGGAACGACAATATATAATCCACAAACACATGAGTTTACCACCAAAAAAGGACCGGTCTTTGCCAACCTGATCCTTGCCGATGAAATAAACAGAGCTCCGGCCAAAGTTCAAAGCGCCCTGCTGGAAGCTATGCAGGAAAGGCAGGTAACAATCGGCGACAAAACTTTTCCGCTTGAGAAACCGTTTATGGTCATGGCAACACAGAACCCTCTTGAACAGGAAGGAACATACCCGCTGCCGGAAGCGCAGATCGACCGGTTTATGATGAAACTGAAAATGACTTATCCTTCCAGAAACGAGGAGCTTGTCATACTTGAGCGTATGACTTCGGCAACACAGCCCTCGGCAAAAAAACTGGTATCTCCTGACGATATTGTCGAAATGTCAAAAATTATTCCGGAAGTATATCTTGATGAAAAACTTAAAAAGTATATTGTAGATATTGTTTTTGCCACCAGGGAACCGGAAAAATTCAAAATGATCGACTTAAAACCGCTGATAGGGTGGGGGGCTTCGCCAAGAGCAACAATCGCGCTGGCAACAGCGGCCCGGGCTCAGGCTTTTATCAGAGGAAAAGGATTTGTAACGCCCGACGATATAAAAGCCGTGGCAATGGAAATACTTAGGCACAGAGTTATTGTCACCTACGAAGCGGAAGCCCAGGAAATGACTTCCGACGATATCGTGAAGAAAGTACTTAACAATGTAGAGGTTCCGTAAATGCAAGAATCTGCAAATACTTCTTTCAAAAAAATAAAAAGTATTGAAATAAGGACAAGGAAGCTTGTTGAAGACTACTTTTCCGGAAAATATGAAAGCGTATTCAAAGGAACGGGAATGAACTTTTCCGATGTCAGGGAATACCAGCCGGGAGACGATATACGCAGTATTGACTGGAATGTAACGGCAAGATTCGGAAAAGCGTTCATAAAACAGTTCGTTGAAGAGAGGGAGCTGACGATCCTGCTCGTAGTCGACGTTTCCGGTTCCCAGTTCTTTGGCAGTGAGAACAGTACAAAGGCGGAACTGGCCTGTGAAATAGCAGCATTTCTGGCTCTTTCGGCTCTGAAGAATCAGGATAAAGTCGGACTGGTAATGTTTGGCGACGGACCGGAAAAATATCTCCCTCCGAAAAAAAACCGCCAGTATGTGATGAGAATTATCAGGGAAATACTTTTTCACAGTGCCGAAAAAAACAAAACCGACATCAGCAAAACGCTTAAATTCATTAATGAAGTATATAAAAGAAAAGCCGTAATATTCCTGATATCCGATTTTATAGATGAAAATTATGACAAAATTTTAAGTATCACCAATAAAAAACATGATTTAATCGCCATAAACATACAGGACAGACGCGAACAGTCTCTACCCGACATCGGTCTGGTGGAGATGGAAGACAGCGAGAGCGGAGCCAGATTTGTCATAAATATAGCCGATGAAAAACTGAGAGATTCTTACAGCGATTATATTAAAAAAAGAAGCGAAGGCCTGAAAAGGCTTTTCGGAAAGGCAAAAATAGACTCCGTGGAACTGCTTACGGACGAATCATATATAAAACCGCTTTACACTTTTTTTAAATTAAGGGAAGGCCGCAGATAATGAAATCAGGGTTTTATTCAAGGACAGTATTTTTTCTACTGCTGATATTATTGCAGACATATACCGCTTATGCGTTGCCCGGAAAAGCACATGCGGTCTTGTCGTCTTCAGCCGATACAGCCAAAATCGGCGAACTGCTGAACATAACCGTTGAAGTGTCAGCCCCCAAAGGTTCGGCAATTACATTGACAAACGACATACCCTTTGCCGATTTCGAAGTGCTTAACCAAAAACAACCGGTCTCCAGAGAAGAAAATGAAAAACTTACCACGATTTACCAATTTGAAATAATGGCATTTTCTCTGGGCGACAAAGAGATCGGCCCGGTAAAAGCCGCTTATACCGATCCCAATTCATCTCGAACGGAAACGGTTGTTTCAAACAGCATAAAAATAAAAATAAAATCAGTCCTGACATCCGCTGACAGCGACATAAAAGACATAAAAGAAAATATTCCGCTGAAACTGCCGACATATGTCTATCTGCTGGCGGTATTAATATTGGCAGCAGTAATATATCTGATTGTTAAATTGACAAAATATTTGCTTTCCAGAAAAAATAATGTCGCACAAATTGTAAAAACGCCGGAGGAAACGGCCGAAGGAAGACTGGCTGAACTTGACGGTGCCTCACTGCCGGAAAAAGGGCTGATAAAGGAATATTACAGCACCCTGTCGGAAATACTGCGCGACTACATCCAGGCCAGACATGAAATACCGGCACCGGACCTGACAACGGCAGAGCTTTGCCGCTGCCTGAAAAATGTCGATTTTCCGCAGCAGTCGGTACATTCAATCAGGAGTTTGCTGCAGCAATGCGATCTGGTTAAATTTGCCAAATTTATACCTGAAAAGGAAAATTACTCCAAAGACTTCGACGAGACGGTAAAAATTTATCAAAGTATCAGGCCGGCAAAAGAAGAGACAGGGGAGGAGGGCAATAACGAATGATTCCTTCATCATTGCACATCGCTTCACCATGGTTTTCTCTGCTGCTGCTCATTCCGGTAATAGTGCTTATTTTCGCAATCAGGCTTAAGTCAAAATTAAAGTCGACAATAATTTTTCCTTTTGCAAAAGCATTAAAAGAAATCAGACCCGTAAACGCAAAAATAAGCTCAGTTGCCGAAAAACTGCCTCTGCTGCTGCGCATTACGGCACTGATTCTGATTGCGGCGGGACTTATGAGGTTTCAGGATATGAACCCGGAACCGTTTACTCCCAACAACATTTCCGGAACCGACATCATTATCTGCCTTGATACTTCTCCAAGTATGCTGTCACTTGATTTCAATCCCGACGACAGGCTGACCGTAGCCAAAAAAGTAATTTCCACGTTTATAGACGGCAGAATGAACGACAGAATCGGACTGGTAGCTTTTTCCGGGGCAGCGATGACCCTGTGCCCGCTGACAACCGACTATCCGGCACTCCAGGCCACAATCGCCGGGATAACCGAGAAAGTAACCCAAACAGACGGCACGGCAATCGGCGATGCCATTGCAACGTCGGTCAATAGGCTGAAAAACAGCAGTGCAAAAACAAAAATAATCATACTCGTTACCGACGGACGCAGCAATATGGGGCAACTGGATCCGATGTCGGCAGCCGATATCGCCAAAAAACTGGGAATCAAAATATACACAATAGGCGTGGCCAAAAAAGGCAAAACCTTTATGCCTATAAAAGATCCCATCACCGGCCGGGTAATTACTTACAGAGAAATTGGTGACGATCTGGATGAAGAAACTCTTGAAGACATTGCCAAGTCGACAAACGGCATTTACGAAAGGGCAACCGATAAGACGACTTTTGAAAATATATTCAAGCAAATAGACAGTCTTGAAAAAACTTCATTCAAAGCAAAGCAGGAATACACGTATACGGAACTGTTTAATTACTTTCTGATACCGGCACTCGCGATACTGCTTTTGGAAATATTTCTTTCCTATACGCTTTGCAGGAAAATACCGTAAAAGAGGGGTTAAAAATGCAATTTGCCAACGGAGATTATTTTCCGATACTGATTTTAATATTTATGGGCGCCGCGGCCTTTATTGTGATGGGGTTCAGGCTTAAACAGAAAGATATCCTGAAATTTTCATCAAAACCGGCTTTAAAAAACACGATGCCGAATCATAGTGTAAAGCGCCAGACAATGAAGGAAATCATTAAAATTGCGGCGATATTTCTGCTTATGATAAGTATTTTGCGGCCGCAGTGGGGAAGAGTCGAAGTAAATGAAACGCTTCGGGGAACGGAGGTTTTTATTGCCCTCGACTGTTCGCAAAGTATGCTGTCTGAAGATTATACGCCTTCAAGGATTGAATTTTCAAAAATTGTCCTGCGTAAAATTGTCGATAAACTTCAGGGAAACAAAATCGGCGTCATCGCCTATGCCGGCTCAGCCCATATCGAATGCCCGCTGACAACCGATCTTGACGCCGCCAAAATGTTTATAGACTATATAGATTATGCGGCGGTACCGATTCAGGGAACGAATATCTCCGACGCTATAACTATCGCAAAAGCCAACTTCTCCCGGAACAGCAAAAGTCCCAGAGCTCTGATAATACTGTCCGACGGCGAAAATCTTGCCGGAAACGTTGTCGCGGCGGCAAACAGCGCCGCAAGGGATAATATAAAAATATACACTATCGGTATCGGTTCTCCGCAGGGAACGCAGTTCAAAGTGGATGGTGAATTCAAAACCGATGAAAACGGAAACTATGTTATTTCAAAACTTGATGAAGCAACACTTAAGGAAATTGCCGAAAACACCGGCGGATATTATATACGGGCAAACTATGACGACTCATTTATCAGCGAGATTACCGATAAAATACAAAATCTTGAAAAAGACAATCTGATGACATCAAAAAAAGACAAATATAAAGACAGGTTCCAATATCCGTTGGCTCTGGCTTTTATACTGTTGGCAGTAGAGCCTCTTCTCGGAGATCAAAGACCAAGAAAAAGCAGAAAAATTGCGGCAATTTTAATTTTTATGACTCTGATGCTGCTGCTAAACACACCGGCATTTGCGTTTTCCGAATATATTGACGCCGCTTCAGGAAATAATAACTACAAAAAGCAAAAATATCAAAACGCGGAGTCGGACTACAACAAAGCTATTCAGAAAAAAAATACCTGGTCTTTACCTGTTTTCAATCTGGGAAATACGTATTTCCGGCAGCAAAATTATCAAAAGGCAACCGGAGAATACGAAAAGGCAATGGGCCTCGACCCTTCACTGGAGACGAAGGCATTATACAATCTGGGAAATGCCTGCTTCAAAAAGAACGACTTAAACGGAGCAATTGATTACTATAAAAAAGTTCTGAGAAAAAATCCACAGGATGATGACGCAAGGTACAATCTTGAAATATGTCTAAAAAAACAGCAGCAGGATAAAGATAAGCAAAATAAAGATAAGAACAAGCAAAATAAAGGCGAACAGGGTAAGGACAAACAGGACAAGGATAAGCAGGACAAGGATAAGCAGGACAAGGATAAACAGGACAAGGATAAACAGGACAAGGATAAACAGGACAAGGATAAACAGGACAAGGATAAACAGGACAAGGATAAACAGGACAAGGATAAACAGGAC
>JAVBNT010000017.1:0-36397 GCA_031551355.1 Candidatus Xenobia bacterium
GATACCCATCATATAAAAACTATCCGGTATTTTTACAGTGATAATTCTTTTTTGCAAATCATTTGATAATGGCCACGGCATATTTGTATTCTTCACGTGCATTATAAAGTATTGTCTACATTTGTGCAGTTTGCTCTAATACAAAACCGGCTGTCATAAAAATAGCCCCCGGAGATTGAAAAATGTCTCTCTTAGAAGAACATTCAACGTAAATCTCCCGGGGCTATTTTTAGTCTCTATAATTTAAGAGCGCCGGATAAAGCCAAAGCGCTCTGTATCTCTTGCAAGCCAAAAATCCAAATTAACGGCTGCCGCCTGCCAGAATTGCCATAATAAAACCACCGAATAAAACGGCAACACCGATTCCTATCAAAAGACCGGCAGCAAGCAGTATAATTCCCCATTTAAGCCATGCGGCCTGAACGGCTTTAAATTCTTCAACATCTCTAAAAGGTCTGAATTTCCAGGCAAATCTATTGCCCTTAAGAAGCAGGTATATAGCTAAAACAAGCTGAACGACACTGCCTAAACCGGCAAGACAATTAAGTGCAAATATAACAACAAAAGTGATCACTGCCCATGTAGTATTAATCGGTATCAGCCATATCCAGTTCATCAAAAAGGCGCCCCAGTTAAGGCCTTCAATCTCAGAAAGCTTAGCAGGGTCATTTCCTGACGGGCATTCGTCAGTTTGATCAAAGGGGTTCATTTTATCAGAAGAAGGCACAGGCTGTTTTACCTGCTCAAGATCATTCGGTCCTCGATTATCCATAGTTTAAAATCCTTTCAATGATTAATAAGATAGAATCAAAATATTTACTATTATTCGATATTTTCCTTCTTTTAGCAACCTTTTACAACAAAATATTTTGCAGTAAAACAAAATAGCCCTAAAAATACATTCCCGCCATCATGCTAAAAGATTGCTGACGAATATTCTAAGATTTTTGTACAAAAACAATTAAAATTCGTATACAGCATACCATTACAAAAAGTAAAAAACCGTTGCTGCAGCAACTAAATCCCAGCATTTAACAATTAAAAAAAACGCTCGGTAACTATTTTAAAACAAATCAAAAATCCAGATACGGATTTTTCTGCGGCGGTATATCAGCAACTTTTAAAGCCGTGGCTTTGGGGGCAAAAATTCTGCTGCACGCTATTAAAATCAAGAAAACCAGCAAAATAGGCAAGAAAATAAATCCTGAAAAATATAGAGCAAAATTCAAAACGGCTGTAAGCAAAATAGATCTACCGAATGACAAACGGTAATAATTTGCAAAAAGCAAATAACCGGCCAAAAATATAAGAATAATACCTATAGAAGCGGCAAAATTTATTAATGCGCCCAGTATTATTGAGGTCGTCCAATTATTGGCCTCGTTCTTTTTTTCAAAATAATAAACACTGTAATAAATCACTATAGCTAAAAATAACGCTTTCGCAGCAAAAAGAAGTATTAGCAGAGGGATATAAAGAGCCTCTTCTCCACCTGAAGAACCGGATACCATAATATTTTTCAGCATTTCAGCCTGCATGATATAACCTCCTAAATATTTTTTGATCATCACTACATAAAAATTGAAAATAAAGACTATTTTACTTTTGAGAAAATTTTCTCCCAAAATAACATTTACCGGTTATCACACATAGTCAACCTCCTTATATTATACGAATATCCCCCAAGATATTAACAAACAATGCAAATCACATTAATGATATAATATGCAAATATTCGATTTATTTAATGTTTAATAAATTCTACACCAATATATTACCGTTCCTGCAGAAATAGGCAAAACAGAAAATAAATTATAGTATCAATATAAAAAAGCACCCCTTAGGATGCTTTCATTCATTTGTAATGCGGCAATAATTGGATTTTAGCCAAAGATTTGCCTGTTTAGTCTCTTTTACGCTTCTAGGTGCGAGTGACCCTCCACATTTCGCTAAGCGTTGAAATCCCGGCAACAGCCATATTCCAGGCAGCATCGCGCAGCGTAGTCATTCCCTCTGCCTTAGCCTGGTTGGATATATCTTCCATATTGGCGTTAGCCATTATGATACTGCATATTCTTTCGGACACCGGCAGCAATTCAAATATTCCGATTCGACCCTGATAGCCGGTCTTGCGGCATAAGCTGCAGCCTGCTCCCTCATGGAATGTTTCCGTCACCTGTTCTTTTTTAAACTGCGAAAGCTTACGCAGGTCTTCCTTTGAAAGTTCCAGGGGGCGCTTGCAATTGATACAAATTCTCCTCATCAGCCTTTGCGCCACCAGAGAAGTGACTGTTGAAGCAACAATAAACGGAGGCAGACCCATGTCTATAAGCCTTATGAGACCGGTCGGGGCATCATTTGTATGCAGCGTTCCAAGCACAATATGGCCGGTAAGCGAAGCCTGGGCCGCAAGTTCCGCCGTTTCCAAATCCCTTATTTCACCGACCATTATTATGTCGGGATCCTGACGCAGCACATGACGAAGTATTGAGGCAAAAGTCAAATTTATCTTCGGATTTACCTGTATCTGGTTAACTCTTTTGATATCATATTCGACAGGATCTTCAATACTTAAAATATTTTTTTCAGGGCTCATCAAATGGTTCAATGTTGCATACAGCGTTGTTGTTTTACCGCTGCCGGTAGGACCGGTTATAAGCACCATGCCATGCGGCTGAGCGATCATATCTTTATACTTGGTTTCCACCTCAGGACTCATGCCTAGATCGGCATGGTTTGTTGGTATATTACTCTTTGAAAGTACGCGGATAACGACTTTTTCACCGGTAGACAAAGGAACCGTCGAGACCCTGAAATCGACATCATTCCCCTGGAGCCTCATATCAAATCTGCCATCCTGAGGCAGCCTTTTTTCGACCACATCCATCTGGGCGATTATCTTTACACAGGCGACAAGAGACTGTCCCATTCTGGACGGAATAACCTGCACATCGTGCAAAACTCCGTCAATTCTGTATCTTATAACCACATCATCTTCGGTATATTCTATATGTATATCACTGGCTCTTGATTTAATGGCTTCAAAAATAATTGAATTCATAAAGTCTATAACCGGACGTTCGCCGATTACGTCACTTATCGAAGCTCCGTCAAGAAAACCCATATTTTGCTTGATTATTTCTTCTTTAAGCAGCTTCTCGGCCTCAACCCTGAATTCACGTCCGGAATAGGCCGACATAATAGCTCTTTCAATTTTGTCCAGAGGGGCATAACATGCCTGAACCAGACATTTTGAAATGGAGGCAACGTAGTCAATATCAGGCAGCTCCCAGGGCTCAGCCATAGCTACGGTCAGAACATTTTCCCTAAAGGTTAAAGGAACAAGTTTTCTCTGTGTTGCAACATAATCGGGAACAAGCGCGATGGCTTCGGGCAAAGGCTTTATAGAATCAAGATCTATATAATCAACTTTATAGTGAAGCTCATGCAGACAATTCATCATCTCGCCAATTACGGCACCGGATTGAAGCAGGGCCGGGATAAACTCACAACCATCGGCAGTGCATACTTCAGCCCTTTTAATCTGCTCTTCCGTCAAAACTCCCGAATCCAGGAGAAGAGTCCTTATTGAATGACAGGATTCGTCATCACAGCAAACAGATGCCGGCTCGCCCAGCAAAACCCTGATCCTGGCGGCCAGTGTTTTGGGGCGTATATCATACTTTACCCAATAGTCGTTTATATCACATTCTTTTAAGCGCTCTATGGATGACAGAAGATTATAATTGGTGACAAAAATGATACAAACCAGATACGCAAGTTCAGGTATTGACTTAAGCATTTTGCAAAAATCAAAACCTTCGGCACTGTTCATAAAGGAATCAACAATACAAAGCTCCGGTTTTTCTTTTTTTGCTCTTTCTATAAACGTATCCGGTTCGTTATAAATGAAAACCTCAAAACCTTCCTGCTCAAGCAGATATTTCCATAACCGGGAAAGCACCTCATTATCCGATATAAAAAAAATCTTTTTCATCGCTGCGATTTTACTCCTTTAAAGGCTTTCAAAAACCAAACTGAAAACTATAGCGCATCCATAAAATCTTTCATCTTGCCAATACTCGAAAACAGTTCCGTTTTCGCTTCACCACAGGACTGAGTATTTCTAAAATCCAATTCAAGAACAACATGAAGCGGCTTTTTGGCAGCCTTGCGTATATATTCCTGCCAGGGAACAATACCATAATTAAGGGGACAATGATCAAGATTCTCAGGCAGATTTTTAAAATCATGCAAATGAACATGCCTGACATTTCTAGTGAAGGCAACCGGAGGAGTTGAAAAACCTCTAAAATACTCGTTCCAGACATAGTGGCCCAAATCCCAGCAAAATCCTCTGAGAGTTGACGGGGCTTTTTCCCTGATCTTCAACAAATCGGCAACTTTTTCTCCTACTTTGGCTTTATCAGGGTTTAACGGCAGCGTTTCGATCACATACTCCAAAGGCCAGTCATTTTTATTTGTCTCATCTGCCAGCCATTTCAGAAAAGATACCGTAATATCCATCAGCTTTCCGTGAGACATTGACGGCGACGAAGCCCCGTGCAAATTAACACGTCCAACGAATCCTTTATTTTCACAAAAATCTGCCAGTTTGGCGAAAAGAGAATAAAACAGAGCCTTAACCCCGTTTCCTGGTTCATCTTCAAATGCCGATAAATCATACTCCGCAAAATAAGGCGCATGGAAAGAAGTCTTAAGTCCGCGGCTAAAGGCCATATCCATCCATTGCAAATGACTGTCCAGCTCTTTGCGAAAGACTCCCATCTCAATAAAATTAACTCCTGAAGCATGGAGTTCATCCAACAGTTTTTCCGGTTCGTTATTGCGAAGCCACTGCTGCATCATTCCCACGCCGATAAAATGTTTTTCAGACACTGGCAAAGGGCTCCTGATCGTTATTTTGAAGCTTCTCTCAATTTTTTCTGTGCCAACAATGACGAAGATATAATCGTTTCATATCCGGTACATCTGCAAAGATGCGCTTTCAAAGCCTTTTTGACATCTTCCTCGGAAGCATCTATATTAGCGCTGTAAAGGGCTTTTAAAGTCATTATGATGCCGGGAGTGCAAAAACCGCACTGCACCGCACCGCCTTCTATGAACGCTTCCTGTATGGGATCAAGTTTAAATCCGTCCGCAACTCCTTCAATAGTTGTTATTTCAGCTCCGTCAGCTTTAGAAGCTTTAACAACACAGGATTTCACAGACTTGCCGTTCATAATGACAGTGCATGTTCCGCATTTGCCGTAACCGCAGCCTTCCTTCGTGCCCATAAGACCGAGTATTTCCCTGATAACAAACAACAGAGTTGTTTTTTCATCTATTTTTGCCTTAACGTCCCTGCCGTTAAGCTTGAAATTAATAATCTGGCCATCCATAAGAACTAAACTCCTTTCAGTGCTTCCAAAACTACTTTAGGTGTAAGCGGAATTTTATACAAATCAATACCGGTAGCGTCATAAAAAGCGTTTAATATCGCCGGCGGAACCGCAACCGAAGGATGTTCGGCAATACATCTGGCACCGAAAGGACCGTCTTCCTGCGGAGTTTCCACAAATGACACGGAAAATTTATCCGGCATATCATTGATCTCGGGGATTTTATACGTATTAAAGTTAGGATTCTTTACGCGGCCTTTTTCATCAAAAAGAATTTCTTCCGAAAGAGCCGCGCCTATACCCATCGTCATTCCGCCGAGCATTTGTATTCTGGCAAGTTCAGGGTTAATAACTTTACCTGCGTCAATGCAGGTGACAATATTTCTTACGGTAATTTTTCCGGTAGATTTATTCACGGCAATCTCGGCACCCTGACAGCCGTAAGTCCATTGAGGAGCACTGTTGCCCCTGCCTGTTTCCTTATCCGGGAAGTTTATACCGCGGATAAGATGAAAACCTGTCCCGATAACAGGCTCACCGATCGCACAGCCGTCCGCATCCACACAGGCAATGGTGATACTTTTCAGCGGCACAGAAATGCATGGATTATTTAACGCCCGAACCTCCTTGCCGTCAAAAACAAGATTGTCTATCGGCTGCTGCAGCACGAGCGAGGCATTTTTCAGCAGTTTGGCAAGAGCATCCTTGCAGGCCTTGGCAACGGCGTTCCCCACTCTGTAAGTAGAAATAGAGGCCACTGTCTGCCACTCCTGCGGAGAATAATTGGTATCAATCAGCTTTGATACATAGATTTTTTCAGCCGGAACCTTAAGGATATCGGAAGCAATCTGGGCAATAACCGTATGCAGTCCCTGGCCCATTTCCGTGCCGCTGATGTTTATATTGACCGAACCGTCATCCCCGAATTTTACAACAGCGCCGGAAGAAGCATTCGGAGCCATCATCGGTGTTTTCATCAGGGCCGCAATGCCGCGTCCGTAGAAAAAATTCTCGTCCTCTTTAGGTTTTTCACCGTCAAACAGATCTTTTTCCACATTGTCAAGACAGGCAAAAAGGTCGCCGTTGCCGCGGATAATTTTCTGACCCAGACAATTTTCCTTGCCTTCCTTAAGGAAGTTTTTACGCCTTATTTCCGAAGGCGACATCTTCAGCTTTCTGGCCAGAATATCGACCATTTTCTCCACCATAATATGCGCTTCGGGATGGCCATACCCTCTAAAGGCGCCAATCGGCGGTGTATTGGTATAAACTCCTATTGCATTACAGGAACAATTGTTAATTTCATAAGGGCCTGTAGCTACATAACCGGCCGCCTGCACAACATTGCAGCCGGTATCGGCATATGCGCCGGCAGTAAAATACATATCCGAAACGATCGCATGGAGCGTGCCGTCCTTCTTAGCTCCCAGTTTTATATATCCTTTAAGTCCTCTGCCGACAACGGCACTGGTAAAGACTTCTTTTCTCGACAAAATAAGCTTTACCGGACGTCCGGGAACAAAACTTGCGATGTAAGCCGTCAGAGGCTCTATAATCAAATCGGATTTCGATCCGAAGGCCCCGCCGAGAAAATGAACAAAAACTTCAATATTTGCCATGGGAATATTGAACATATGCCCAAGCTCTTCTCTAACGACAAAAGGCCCCTGGGTACTTGACCATACTTTTATCCTGTCATATGCTTCCCAAAGAGCGATACAGCCGTGGGGCTCCATTGCCGCATGGGCATTAAGCGGATAATCAAAGTCGGCTTCCTCAACAACTTCGCATTCGGCAAAAGCCTTATCAATATCACCGCTGCGCAATTTATAATGATGATAAATATTCGTCCCTTTTTGCGGGTAGAAGCCACCGGCATGGAAGTACTCGCCGTTTTTTTCATGAATAATAGGTGCATCCGGTTTTATCGCCTCAAGCGCATCGGTAACATGCGGCAGAACCTCATACTCAACCTTAATCTTTGCCAGAGCATCATCCGCCTGTCTCTCCGTCTCTGCAATCACTGCCGCCACAGCGTCACCGGCATGCCTGACTTTATCATAAGGCATCGGCACCATATCTCTGAAACAGCATCCGTAATAAAGCTCCTGACAGTCTTTGCCGGTAATAACTTTGACTACTCCCGGCATACTTTCGGCATCCGCAGTATTAATTGAAAGAATTCTGGCATGCGCACATTCCGGGCGCAAAATTTTTGCGTACAACATTCCCGGCAGTTTTATATCGGCAATAAACAAGGCGGTGCCCAAAACTTTTTCAATAGCATCCTTTCTCAATATAGAAGTTCCAACTATAGGCTCTTTCAATTTGTCAGTCATTGTTACACCTCTTAAAAAAATAAATAAAAATCGCTACTCCGCCCAGTCTGCAGGCATTTGAAGAAGCTGAGCCGGATCTATCGGCAGTGCATGGCTATATGCCGCCCAGTGAAGATGAGGCCCGGTCGAAACTCCTTTGGCGCCGACCGTTCCTATCTGCTGTCCCTGCCGGACAATGTCGCCTTCCTTCACATTGATTGAATTCATATGAATATATATAGTCCCGATCCCCCGTCCATGGTCTATAACAACGGTATCACCGTGAAGTTTTAAATTTCTTTTGGCCATGCGTACGATGCCGTCCTGAGAGGCAACAACCTGCTGACCCGCCGGAGCGGCGATGTCGACGCCGCGGTGAAACTCCGGTTCCGGATCGTTGTTATAAAAACGTTTAAGGCCAAAAACAGTCGTCGTCGGACCCGATGTCGGCTTGATAAACTTTTTATGCCAGACAATCCCGCCGGTATCGAATGACAATGCAGAAATAATATCGTTATTGTCCTTATCTGCCTGCGGATCGTCATAAGTCGCCAGCTGCGACTCCGAAAGCCATAGCTGCTGCCTGCCGTAAGTGTGCTCTTCGGTTTTTATCAAACGCTCAAAGGAATCGTCACCGATAGGGGTCTTAACTGTTATTTGCATTTTATAGGCCCCTTTGGGACAATCAAGAGCAATGGGAAATGTTGCAACGAGCATATCGCCGCATTGGGAAAAAACTGCTTTTTTACCTCTGAAAACGGCATCGGCACTGCAATCGGCAAGATCGCCCGACAAAGTAAGGAACAAAACGCTTCCCTGATGCATTGTCCCTCTGACAGAAAGCTTAAATACGCGCTCAGGGGCAGTCTGCGAAACATCACCCGAGGCAAATACAGACTGACAGCAGAAAATCAATACCGCAAAAAGCAAAAGCCAAAATCTCATTCGAGTCCCTCCCTGATCTGTGCCGTAGTTACAAAATTGTTCTTGCCTTTAAAATCTTTTGCCTTATAAAGCATTTTATCGGCAATAGAAATCAAAGTATCCCCGTCCTCGCCGTCATCAGGACATCCCGAAACGCCGACACAGAAATTAATCGGCAGCTCGGCTTTGGAAACGGGAACCACAACTTTAGCCCTCTCCGTATAAAGTTCCAGCAGTATCTGCTCCGCTTCTGCAAGCGTCGTTTCCGGCAGAATAACGACAAACTCATCCCCGCCGAATCTGGTAACGATATCCGTGTGTGACAACTGGGACTTAAGAAAAAAAGCAAACCCTCTAATCAAAAGATCGCCGGCCATATGGCCGTAGGTATCGTTTATTTCCTTCAAACCGTCCAAATCAACGACCATCAGCGCAAAGGGGCGTTTATAGCGCCTCCAGCGCGATATTTCTTCCGAAAGCTTTTCATACATATACTGACGGTTGTAAAGTCCTGTAAGCTCATCGTTTAAAGCCAGTTCACGAAGCAGCGCAGTTCTTGCCAAAAATGCATTTATTCTGGCAATCAGTTCCTGAACATTAAAAGGAATTACAATATAATCATCGGCTCCGGCATTAAAAATACTCAGCTTGGAATCCAATGAAGCATCCTGAGATAAATACAATATCGGAATAGTAGATCCGTAAGGAGTATTACGTACTACCTGCAAAAGCTCTACTCCCGACAAAGACTTGAATCCGTTTTGAAGGAGAATCAGATCCGGTTTACGTTCTTCGAAAATGGTTATCGATTCCGAAATATTGAAAGCGGTATAGATCTTGTATCTTTCATGGGTATCAAGCTCCTGCTGAATCTTGAAATCATCGCTTCCATCACGTAAAATTAAAATATTGGGAATTTTCGAATAAGCAATGTTAGTATATTCATGGTTCTCTTTAGTCAATACAATTTTGTCCGGCAAACCGGGATTGGCATTATTAATTACATCGCTCAGCTCCTGAGTCTTTTCAAATAATTCAAACAAAGAATCAAGCGAAGCCGAGAGTCCTTCAGAAACCAGCTTACGCTCACACTCAAGAGCCTTGTCGTACATGACGGAAAAGCCGTATTTTTTACAAAACCGGGCAATCTTAAGCAAAGACTGAGATAGCTTTTCAATTTGTTTTTCCGAGGTCGGAGAATCGGCATTTTTTAACACCGACTCTCTGAGACGGTTAATTCTAAGCTTCAGCAGCAGGTACTGTATACTTGTAATTGTATTCATAATTGTCCTGTAATCCCGGCTATAATATATTTTCGCCAACCGTTAAAAATAAAGTTCCCCCAATATTATCCCATAAAATTAAAGCGCGTCTGCGATGACGGTATTATTACCGCCCACCGCCTTTGCCCTTCCAAGAGCATTTTCAACAGATGCAATCAATTCATCCCTCCCGCCGGCATCAGACGGGAAGTTTGCCACACCGATAGATATCGTGGTCGTTCCTCTTGATCTGCGCATTCTCGCCATATTCCGCATTTCAAAAGCTGTCCTTATCCTCTCCGCAATAAGGCCCGCATTCGTCTTATCCGACTGCAGCAGAATAACGACAAACTGACCGGCCTGAACCCTCGCCGCCACATCCGTTTCTCTCGTGTGGGCTCTTATGACCTCTGAGGCTTCCTTTAACACATCATCCCCCCAGGCTGTTCCGAAATCATTGTTTAGCGGGACAAAGTTATCTATATCAAGAAGCAATATCGACAAATCCGTCTTATAACGCTTACTGCGCTTGATTTCTTCGCCGAAGCGTTCATTAAAATAAATCGAGTTATAAAGTCCGGTCAAATCATCAAACATACCCCCGGAAATCGTTTTCTGGAACAACTGCGCATTTTGAAGCGTGACGGCAGCAATAGCGGCAAAAGAATTGGCAATTTCCGCCATGTCGGCATTAAAACCGTAATTATCCTGCTTCCCGAGATAAAAAACACCAAGAATTTCTTCTTCATATAGAATAGGAACAACAAGAGCACTTTTTTCATAGTTTAAAAGTGTCTGATATTCTTTACCTTCAAATGCTATGCTGCCGCTGTCAACTATAATCGTTTTTTGGCGTTCCGCAACCAACCCCGGAAGACCTTCACCGATTCTCACACTGAAATTTCTGAAAAAGTCGGAATACGGACTGTAGACCATTTCCGCAAAAATTTCCGTTCTGCCGTCAATCGTATCAAGCATAAAGATTATACAGGTCTGAACAGGTATAAGCTTGAGAAAATTTTCAATAACCGATACGTATGCCTCCTGAAGATTAAGGCTTTTATTCAACTCGACTGATATCTCCAAAAGCGCCCTGGCCTTTTCGGACTGCTTCTTATATTCAGCGACATCCATTTCCATCTTCTGGCTGCGTTTTTCAAATAATTGATTTATTTCATTTTCTTTTTCGCGGAAAAGCTCCGACTGTGCTGCGTTATGATTCTTTTGATCGTGATATTTTTTATAATTCTTTTCAAGCTCTTCCTGAGCTTCCGCCAGTTTTGAACGGCATTTTTCAATCTCAACTTCCTTCTCTATCAGAGCATTGGAAAGCCCCTGTATCGTTTCTTTATCATGAAGCGTATCCTCAATAATCAGCGTTTTCTCCTCCTGGCCCTGTTTATAAAGAAATACTTTTTCCGCCTCAATCTGCAGCGAAACAGAGTAAGCCCAAACGGTGGAAATAACATAGGTAGCAAAGAATATCAGCGACTGTATCAAAAGCCCCCGTCTGGCATCCTTAATCAGCATCCTTCCGGCCTCAGGATCATCCTGAGGAACGGCGATATTCATGATGCCGACAAATTCTATCATTACAATTACCATAAAGAAAATGCCGAGAACAATCAGCAGAATAAGCCAGGGATAATCGCCGAACGCAGCTTCAAGAACCGGCACGGCAAGCGCAAGCAGTAAGTATCCGCTGCCGAGGACGGCACAGGTTAGCAGTCCCACACAGCAATCAGAAACAATAAGCAGCGTCAAATTAGTCTTATTTGAATGAAATTTCAAAAACCAAAACGAAGCCAGAATATGGTACATTACCAGTCCAATGGAAAGAACTACCGAAAGTCCGCCCGACATCGGCAGTTTAAAGACAGTAACGGAATCCGTATTACCGGCCAGTGCCGTTATGACAAGTCCCAAAATCAGTGCAAGGCCTCTGAAAGCGACAACATAGGCTCTGAGTTTTTCAGATTTTACAAATACTTCTGCAGGCTCCATTGATATTTACCTAAAAATCCTTAAAACATTATTTTCAGTGATGGTTTTGATGAAAATTTCACATAGAATCTAAACTAGAAATTTTCTCCGCACAGCCGATTTATCCTTTTAAACCAAACAAAAGAAGAGTAAAATTACAAACTTGGATAACGCCGGTAAAAAGTCGTGACTGAATGCTGTTTTTGTGCTAAAATATTTCACAATCAATTACACAAAAGCAAAGATACAATCCCCTGTTAAACAATAAATTTATGACACAAAGTAAAGATACGGTCCTATGCTCCAAGGAGAAAAACAGTTGCCCGATACATTTATAGATTTTTACTCAAACCATAGCACGTTCGAAAAAATAAAGCAGAAAACAGCGGAAAAAAAGCCATATTCCGTATCAGGCCTGTGTACTTCGTCAAAACCATTCATAATCTCAATGCTGGCCAAAGATTTGACGCTGCCCGCACTTTGCCTGACGTCCGACGCCAGCCGCGCGGAAATACTGTCTGAAGGCATAGCCATTTTTTCAAATTCAGGCTTGCAGATGCAGACCCTGACATCCGACGATACGGAAGAAGATGCCGAGCTTGCCGGTGTGGCGGAAAAAATATTAAAAAAAGCACCGGTTCTCGTAGTTTCCGATTTAATGTCCATATCCAGAAAAGTCGAATCTCCCGATTCTCTGCTCAAAAACTCCATCACCATAAAAAAGGGCCAGCAAGTTTCGATCGAGCTGTTGATGGAGACTCTTATAGAAAAAGGGTTTACAAGAAAACATATGGTCGAAAAAAGAAGGGACTTTTCCGTAAGAGGGTTTGTTTTTGATATCTATCCGTTGACGGTTCAGCCGGTAAGAATTGAGTTTTTCGGCGACACGGTGGAATCGATCAGAATTTTCGAAATAGAATCGCAGCGTTCCCGGCAGGAAATACAGGCTGTAACACTGTTCTCAATAGATAAAAATGAAAGCCTGTCGACAATATTGGATTATTTTGACAAATCGTCAGCAATAATCCTTGACGAACCGGCGCAGTTGAAACTGGCGGCACTGGAAAGGGAGCCGTTTGTTTCCTGGGAGGACATATCCCTCAAGCTTGCCAACAGGCAGACGATCAGTTTATCTTCATGGGGCAAAGAAGAAGAAATACATATAAATACCGGTCAAATACCACCGTTTAACAAAAATGTCGGTTCATTCATCGAATTTGTCAGAGAACATGAAGGAAAAAAAATTGTCGTATTTACGTCACAGGCATCAAGGCTTTCGGAAATACTCTCGCAGGAAAATCTGAATGTAGATGCGGATCTTGTCAACTTTTCAAAGAGTTCGACAACGATAATAAACAAACCGCTATACGAAGGCTTTCACGTTGATGACAGCCTGTATGTTATCAGCGACAAAGAACTTTTCGGCTCTCCCAGACGCAGTACCAGGACTGTAAAACGCGATATTCCGCTTAAGCTTGAGGATCTCAAAAACGGCGATTACATCGTCCATTCCACACACGGCATTGGGCTCTATCATGGGTTGGAAACAAAAACAATAGACTCCATCGCCCGTGAATTTCTCCACATCGAATATGCTAAAGGCGACAAGCTGTTTCTGCCGGTGGATCAGATACATCTGATCCAAAAGTTCGCCCAGACCGAGGAATCACGCCCGGGACTTTCAAAAATGGGCGGCAAGGAATGGAAAAACACCAAAGCCAAGGTAAAAGAAGAGGTTGAAAAAATAGCCGCTCACCTGCTGGAACTGTATGCAAAACGTGAAGCCGCTCCCGGATTTGCCTTCTCACCGGATACTCCATGGCAGGGAGAAATGGAAGACAGTTTCCCATACAGTGAAACCGATGATCAGATGAAAGCAATTGAACAGTCTAAAAAGGACATGGAAACGCCAAGGCCGATGGAAAGGCTGATTTGCGGGGATGCCGGATACGGAAAAACGGAAGTGGCGCTGCGCTGTGCATTCAAAGCCGTAATGGACGGCAAACAGGTGGCAATGCTGGCGCCGACAACACTGCTTGCCGAACAGCACTATCTAACTTTTTCCGAACGCTTTGCTCCGTTTCCGGTAAAAGTCGATCTGCTTTCAAGGTTTCGCACCAATGCCCAGCAAAAAAACTGTATTGAACGGCTGGAAACAGGCGAGCTTGATATCGTAATCGGCACGCACAGAATGCTTTCCAAAGACGTAAAATTCAAAAATCTCGGACTTGTAGTCGTTGACGAAGAACAGCATTTCGGGGTCATCCACAAGGAAAAACTGCGTGAGTTTTCCGCCGGAGTCGATACTATGCTGCTGTCGGCAACGCCGATTCCCAGGACGCTTTACCTGACGATGTCCGGAGTAAGGGACCTTTCTGTTATATCCACCCCGCCCTATAACAGAAGGCCGATAAAAACATACATCTTCCCGTTCCAGAACGACGTGATCAAAGGAGCGATAATCAGGGAAAAAGAACGCGGAGGCCAGGTTTTTTTCCTTCACAACAGAGTTAACGGAATTGAAAGCGTCGCTCTCAACATCTCCAAACTGGTACCCGGCATCAGAGTGGCTACGGCACATGGACAGATGAGTGAGGAAAGACTGGAAAACACGGTAAAAGATTTTCTCGAAGGAAATTATGACGTCCTCGTATGCACGACCATCATCCAGAGCGGTATTGATATGCCGAACGTCAACACGATCATCATCAACAATGCCTATGGTTTCGGCCTCGCCCAGCTTTACCAAATACGCGGACGCGTGGGACGCAGCCATCATCAGGCTTATTCATATTTGCTATATCCGCCTCACAGAACACTTACCGACACGGCCAAACAGAGAATGGAAATACTTAAGGACTTTACCGAACTTGGCAGCGGTTTCCACGTGGCGATGAAAGATCTCGAACTGCGCGGCGCCGGAGACATTCTCGGCAAAGCACAGCACGGCTTTATGAAATCGGTCGGTTTTGATCTATACTGCCAGCTGCTGGCCGAAGCCGTAGCGGAACTGAAGGGCACGCCGATAACGAAGGACATCGGTTCTCCGGTAATAGAACTGCCGGTATCCGCTTATATACCGGATTCATATATTGAGGATCAGGCTCAGAAACTGACGATGTACAGACGCGTAAGCGCCATCTCTTCGGAAGACGATATAAAAAATATCAAGGATGAATTCAAAGACCGTTTCGGTTCATTGCCGGAAGAGCTTTTTAACCTGCTTGATATTGCAAAAATAAAATTAATGCTGATGGATATGCTGATCCCCAAACTCAGTTATTCTAAACTGGATCTGTTTATGCTGATGCCCTTCTTTAACGGTTTCAGCCGCAGCGAACTGAAAAAAATGCGGGAAATAATGGTGCCGTTTGAAGTCGAAAACAACAGAATGACGATCTACGGCATCCTCAACGATGAATACTGGATGGAAATATTTACAGAGTTTATGGAGAAGTTCAGGGAGATTATGAGGAATCGGGAAGGTTAGTTTTTTACCGCTATCTAAAGCTAATCACTTCATTATATTAACCCTGCTGTTTCCGTGGCTGTTTTTAACAATAGAGCTTTGCAAATTTCTCTTAACTTAAACTTTTTCAGTCAGATTTTTTAGATAGATTTCGCAAAAGAGCTTTTAATTGCGTTGACGTTTTCACAGGAGTACCTCCATATAACTTCTTAACAGCTTTAAAACCTGAAAGTACTCCGCCATATGCATGAGGGTGTTTAAGTTTTTATCTCTTCGTTTGACATAACGCTTAATTGCATCGGTCAGGATAGTTATGTCAATCTGATTCCGGCTTCGCAGGCAATCGCAAATTGTACGTTCTAAATTATATACGGTGATGATATTTCCAAATATAGTCGGAAGCTCCGTTAAGCCTTTTTCATAAAGTTCACGCTTGATAGTAAAAACATTAAAACCTTCCTGAGATAGTCTTGTAGTGTTATATCCGGTCGGAACTGTTACTGTATATTTTACGGGATCGCGATCCGTCAAATCATGCAAAAATAAAGCCGTTTCATGAGAATATATAATTTTTGAGCGCCGCAGTTGTGCAACGTACATTTTATCAATAAACTCATCAGGCAAAGCATACACACCAAAAGAAACCCGCTCTAATTCGCCGGATTTAACAAGAAGGCGCAGACGCTCATTCGAAACACCGACCCCATTCGCCTGGGCAGTAGTAATGATGCCGCCGTTTTGCGCTAAAATTTGGCTCAATCCATTAGGTATAGGCAAACCACTTATCTCCAATTTGATTTTTATGCTTTTATAGCAACACAAACCAGCATCAAAATCAAATCTTACAAAAGATTAAGAATAAGGTAAGCAAGTCTAAATCTGTTTTTCCAACAGATGACAGTTTGTTGAAAATGTTGTATCTTGCAATGATTATATATCACAAAAAAACGGACTGGCCTCCAGAAAGACTGGGGCTAATATATGCCAAATTGGAAGTATCTTTTCTTGACAGAATGCCATAGCCGAAACCGGCCGACAAATCAAGAGTTAATAAACGGCTGCGCCGCCCTTGACAAGCCTGCCGATTTCCAACTAGGATAAAAGCAGAGGCATGTTCGCCCGAAAGCTTACATGCCTCAACAAAATATTTCGTTTTATTTTATATCAATTTAGACTTTACACGAAGTCCGGGAAAGATCCTTTTAAAATGACTCTGGCTCGTTTTGATAGACAAAAACTTTTTATGATATTCTCGTAAATTACGTAACGATCATAGTTTTTCGTTCGCAAACGACAAATGCCTTGCTCTTGCTAAAGAAGTTAAAATAATTGTTAACGAAAAAGCATTTACAAACTGATCAACTCGCTATGACATAAAAAATCAGTTGAATATGAACTTAACCGTGCTGCTCTACAAAAATGACTATCCGCCTGAATGGAATGAAGAAGTATAAAGGTTCTGGAGCAAACGGAAAAATTCAAGAAGTATGAGTAATTTGCTGTTAGATAAGAACTTTTTAATAAATATTCTGTTGTTTATGCATTATCAATCAACATTCCAAACAAAACAAATGATTATAAAATTTTTAAAATTAAAATAAAATGTTTTTTTGCAAACAAAATAAATCTTATGGAACTAAACTCTGCACACGAAGGATATGAATATCAAGATTTATTAACTGCATATTTTATCCTAGATGAAATATTGCGCGGAAATGAATCTATTTTTCATATTGACAAAAAACTATCATCAACAGACGCTTTTGATGATTTAACTATTGAACGAAAAAAAATTAGGTTCAAAAAGCAAATAAAATACAGTGATACACACACTCTTGAAAAGAAAGATATTTCAGCAAATTCCGGATACCAATTAGCTATTAACAACTTATTCGATTCGTGGAATAATCAAAGAGATGAAGTTCGTTTGTGTTTGGCATGGAGTGAGCCAACCGATGAATTAAGAGAAGTGTTCTCTGAAGTTAGCGGAGATAAAACATTTTCTACTTATCCTACAAAACTATTTCGAGTAGATATTGACAAACTATGGCCTGAAAACGATAAACCATCAAAAAAATGGAAACGATTACGAGAATCAACTACAAAAATTGATAGAAATAATTTTGCAGAATTCTGCAATCACTTCTTAATCGAAACAAACTTTCCCAAATTCAGTTTAGATATAGATAATCCTGGAGATTTGGAAAAGATTGTGCTTGAGCAATCTGAAAAAATAGGAGTCGGAACTTTTCCAAACCAACATTTAAGCTCCAAAAGTTTTATTTCTCAACTTCTTCTAAAGATAAAAAAAGCACGGAGTAGCGGTTCGTCAATTCATTCTCAATCAATATTCAATTGGTTTAAAATAAAAACTGACTATGGTGCTATAGAGCAAACATTCCCTGTAGACTTACAAAAAAATATTCCTACGAAAACTAGTCTTGATAGACTATTTGAACAATTGCAAAAATATAAAAAAATAATATTAACAGGAGAGCCAGGCAGTGGAAAGTCTTGGTTAGTCAATAATTTTATTGAAATAGCTCGAAAAAAGAAAATTCATATAGTGAGGCATTTTTGTTATACTGATTTAAAAGATGAATTACAAATAGAACGTATAAAAAGAGATGTTTTCTACGGAAATTTGATTACAGATATTCTAAAAGAATTTCCAAGTCTCAAAGATAAAAAAGAACAATTGTACGCGAGTTCTTTATCAGAATTAAATCTTATTATTGAAAATATTTCAGAGCCTACTATTTTAATTATAGATGGATTAGACCATATTGAGAGGGTATATGATTTTTATCAGCGCAAAGATATTACAAAAAATGATATACAAATATTTGAAGACATTAAACAAATAAAATATTCGAAAAATGTATCCGTATTGTTAGCATCTCAACCAATTAATGAATTGAATGATTTACAAGATTTTAGATCATTTGAACTACCTAAGTGGACAAATACAGAAGTTGAATTGTTGTTGGGAAAATATCATATTCAGAATATTACTGTAAATGATAACAAAATATCCGCAGAACTTCTAAAAAAAAGCGAGGGCAATCCACTCTATTTAACCTATATTTTAAAAGAAATAAGCACTTATAAAGATACCGCAGAATTTATAATTAGAGATTTACCTGATTATTCATTCAACTTAAAAGAGTATTACGACTACCTTATAATTAAGCTAAATACAAGAGAAGCATTACCCCGCATACTTTCTGGAGTAAATTTTTATTTAACAAAGAACGAATTAAAAGAAATAACAGGAGAAGGCAATTATGTAGATGAGGTTATTACTAGTCTTTCGCCAATTCTAAGATTAAATATTTCTCAAAATGGATATATTATTTATCACGAAAGTTTTAGACGTTATATATTAGATGTCTTGCGCGATAAAAAAGTTTCTATACAACAAAACATTTTTGACCCTATAATCACATGGTTTAAATCAAAAAATTTCTTTTCTTATAACAAAGCATATCGATACGCGTTAAAATTTTATTATGATTGCCGCCAATACACAGAAATAGAATCCTTTATTCAAAAAGATTTTATAGTTAATAGTGTGATATGTGGACAACCGTGGCAACAAATAGAGCATAATGTTTATATTCTATCACGTGCTGCTATCTGTTTGAAAGACTTGAGATTCATTATTATTGTTAACGAGTTATTTAAAACTGTTGGCACAGCTATATATAACTATGAAGAATCTTTTTTACCATACTTGGAATGCATTGGTTTATTGAAAGGGTTTGAACAAGTTGCTAATTTTTTGACATTTGAAGGAAAACCTACTGTTGATTTAAAACAAGGACTTGCCGCTTGTTATTTATGTTCTAATTATGATAGTACCGCACCTTGGAATTTATATTTTGATTATTTTGAAAAAGATGGAAAAATTAAACTAGAAGACTTTAAATATTATTTAAAATATCTTATTATCAATAAAGATACTGAAAAAATAGCTAAAATTGCAAATAAAGTTAAAAAATTACCGCAATATAAAACAATATTTAAAGAAGAATTAGAAATAATATCCGATAATAAGTACAAACACTTATTACTAAAAGAAACTCCGCCTGTTACAGAAATCTTTACAGAAAAAAATTATGAAATTAAAGATATTAATGAGATTATTTCAAACATTAAGGACATTGAACATTACAATGAAGCAACATATACAATCTTAAACGATTTTATTTGTCAATGTAAATTTCAAGTCCGAGACGATATTTCATGTGATAATATTGTAAAACAATTGTTCGGGATAAATTGGTTTTACAATTGGCTCATTTATTGCGTTAAAATTGCTTATCTACAAAATAAACCGGATATTAAATTTGAAGAAATTCGCCAGGCATTTTCTTATTTAATTTATGATTTAGAACCATTTAAAGGCAAACCTCGCACGTGCGATTTATATTTTGTCGAACCGTTAATTTATAAAACATTAAAAAATGGTTTATCTTTGATTAAAACATTTGATGAATTGAAATTTGCCATTGACGCAATTATTAAAGTGAGTGAAAAAACAACTACTTCTCTAACTGGCTCAATCGGAGGACCAATATCAACAGACAAACTTTTTACTTTGTTCTGCGAAATATTTAACCCGGTTAATGGGGATTACTTAATTCAAAAAGTCATAGAAATATATAATGGTGATAAAACATATCGTTTCTTTTCTTACCTGTCGGATTATTGCTTCGCAATAACTAAATTGTGCTATAAGGCAAATAGAATAGATGATGCCAATTTCTATTTTCAATTAGCTGCTCGTTATATGATTAGTTATACTAGCCACAAAGATAGAACGCTGTCAGACGGAATAGAATGCATGACAGCTCTTGCTAAAATAGATATTGATATGTCAAAGAAATATTCTTGCCGAGTAAAAGAGTTAGCCGATTCTGTAACGAAACACACCGATGGAAAAGAAACACAATGGTTCCCGATAACTTGGTTTGAAGAATATATTAAAATAGATAGAGAAGAGGCCACGTTGTGGTTAAGAAATCAACTATCCCATCATCAATTACATTATGATTTTCGTTTAGAGCAAAATATCAAAGATTTGATCATGCAAACAAAAGGGAGCATAAACCCTGTTTTAGAGCAATTTATTTTTAATTCATTTATTGTAGACAATTCCGAATCTTATCTTAAATATGCTATTAAAATTAATGAAAAAGTTAACAATAAAAGCAATGAATTAGCTTTGTTTTTCGCGAAAAAAATTAGTTTAAGATTGGAAAACAAATCTTATTCATCATTTTCTGAAAATATTAGGAAAGAAGTGCATTCTCATCTTTACGCTCTAGGTATTGAGACAAGTGATTATGTAGAAAAGCCGACGGACTTTATTAAAGAAAAAGAAAACTATACAAAACATATTAATACTAGTAGTCCAAATTTTTCTGAAATGTCATTAATGGAATTGGGCAAATATATTAACCAAGCAAAATTATCAGACTTAGATATATCTTGTTTGGCTCAAATTATCAACAAGCTCCCTGTCAATGAAAATACTAAACAATTTGTAAAAAACTGTGTTATAAAAAAATATCGTTGGGAGAATGAGATTAATTTGGAAGCATTGGACAAATTATTCCAAGATAACAAAAAATTAGGCATTTATTATAATGTCCTTGTATTTGTCTGGATAATACGCGGCAACGATCGTTGTTTCGGGTTTGCAAATAAATTTACAGATGCATATTTTATTGATCCAAATAAAACAATGGAATACTTTTTCGAGCTGCTTCCTATGACATTTACAGGTATTAATATGGACTTTTCTTCTAATCTTTTGAAGGTGTTGACGAAAGTAGAATTTGACAGTCAAATACTTAAAGACGCTTTTTCAAATTTGATTGACTGTATTGATTATAAAATACCTGTTGCAGATAAATATAATTGGGATGATGAATTTAAAAATGAGCTTCGCATGAATATGGAAGAGTTGCTAATCACAATTTTACTCCTTCGCTCAAAAGCATACACTTATGATAGACTAATAAATACTCTAACCGGCTTTGCTTGGATACTATATAACGAACCAGACAAATTAATTAAACCTCTAAGATATATATTTGGCAAGCATAATATTTTTCTGGAATCCGTTTTGTTATGTTTTTTAGATATTTTGTTTGATTACCACAAAATTAATCCTAAATATATTTTAAATTTCAAAACTGAATTGGAGAAGCTCTACCCTACAAGATATTATTTAATTGATTGTATCTTAGAAAAATTATTTAATAAGTCACCACATAAAACTCTGATTAAACCATTATTATATTATAATACAGATGATGCCAACAAAGTTATTTCTTTAAATGGAAGGCTGCAAAAACTACAAACTTCCGGATTAGATTCTTCTTATGTCGCATCAAAATTCAAATTAACTTACAAATCTAGATATGAAGATAAAATGGATTTATATGGTAATAAATTATATAAAATTATGGCAGAAAACATATACCCTTCCGATTACATTTTGGATATAATAAACAAAGACTTATACAATGATTTAAGAGAGCTTCAAAAAGAAGAGAATGATGATTTATATGAATATTTAAGGATCAACACAAAAGTATTAACAGCTCAAAATTTGTCCTTCTCAAAACGACCTTCAGAGTTACCGCTGCCATCTAAAAAAGAAAAAAAATTAAGTAGAATTCCAATTTCATCGGTCAATGGTTGGATAAGATTATGTCATTTTGAAACAGAATTGAAAGAGGAAGAAAGGCATCGTGATTTATCAGAACATAAATGTAGTGGCACTTTTTCTACTGAATATTCTACAATAGATAGATTAGATTGTTTATATAATACTGTTCCTTTGACTAGATGCAGCAATGTTGTGTTACAATACATTGAGCATGATTTATTAAAAAAATACCAAATTTTTTGGCTTAATCCCATAATAATGGATAAGCTAAAAATCAAGATAAATCATTTTTTAAACGGATTAGCTGCGACAAATGAGCAGAATGAGGTTGTTTTAAAATATAATCAGTGGCGTTATCAATATATCGGGAATGGAGAGCGTGGGTTGCCGGATGAAATTTCATTAATCGAAGGTATGGAATTGCTTATTAGAGAGGATTATTTCAATAAAATTACTGATATTATTGGACAACAAATAAACTTATATACTATGTTATACTTTTAATATATGAGGAGAAAAACTTGTATTAAAAAATAAACACTAATAATAACGTGAAAAAACATTAAAATTTTGTCATTCAAAGAAAACTATATGAAAATATATCATGGCGGCTATATTTCGGTTAAAAAGCCAGAAATAAGGACTGGCGCATACAATGACCCAATCTTTTTTAGGACAAACAGAATGTCATTTTATAAAAGATGCATGTGTTTGGTACAACTTCGGGTAGCTTAAATCAAAATTAAGGATATTAATAATGGAAAACTTACCTTTAATAAGACTCGCAGAAAAATTTATAGATAATCTTAGAAGTGAACCTATGCATATTGAAAGCTTGGACATAGCGGCAAAATTGGCGAGAATTGTCTAAAAAATGTACATGTATCAGATAGGAAAATGAAACTAACTTTACTGGAAGTTATAAATCTTTGCCGGACTGTTTATCCATAAAAATATTGTCATAAGGCACGCTGAAATCCAGCATGGCTTTAATTTGCCTGTCTTCATTCTGGTCTTTACTCGAGACTCTTATATAGCCATAAATATTACTCATTTTCCCTCCTGCAAAATATATTGCTGACATTTAAAGTAGGGAAAATTATGAGAAATGTAACAAACAGGCAAATATTTCTCCAGTGTCCGAAAAAAATCATATAGTAACCGGAGGAAATGATCATCGTTTAAGTTTTGCTCCCTGAATCGCCACGCTGCACTCGCGATGACAACTTCTCCATTAATGTTCAAAGTATTTATAGAAATTGAATCGATACGGATTTTTTCCGGTTACTATAAGCACAAGAAGAGAATGGATTACAGAAATGAAAAATGATGACAAGTAAAAACACATAAAGGGGTTAGCCAAAAAAGCCTTGAAAATAATCCTATAACTTTTTGACAAAGGTGTTCGCAAAATGGAAACCGATATCAGATGGAAGCAAAGATATCAAAATTATAAAAAGTGCTTGATTTATTGTCCGGTGTCTTTAAACCAAAACCATTTAATGATTTTTCCGATCTGTAAAAAAGGGCCTGGCACAAAGGTTTGAGTATACATTGAACTGGCCTGGAAAACAACCAAAAATTATCTGGAGAAATTACATAAGGTAAAGGATGATATCATGAATGATAAAAAACTGAATGGTCCGAAAAAAAAGCCATCACTGCCGGCTCAGTCTGATGCGGAGCTTTACGAGGCCATTCGCACAGCACTTTTCGAAGCACGCACAAAGATTGTTGTTGCAGTTAATTCTGCAATGGTGAATGTTTACTGGGAAATAGGCAGGCAAATTGCCGAGGCTGTGGGAGACAGAGCTGAGTATGGTAAAGGGTTAATTAAATATTTGTCAGAGCGATTAACAGCAGATTGTGGAAAAGGATTTGATGAATCTACTTTGCGCAAAATGCGTAAATTTTATCTGATGTTTCCAATTCGGGACACAGTGAGTCCCGAATTATCATGGTCACATTATCGGCTGTTAATTAGAGTTGAAGAAGAAAAAAAGCGGGAATTTTACAAACAGGAATGTATCGAATGTGGTTGGACAGTTCGCCAGCTTGAGCGACAAATTAACTCATTTTTCTATGAGCGCCTGATTGCCACACAACAAAGCGGCAAAGAGAGTGTTAGTAATGAAATTTTTACTCTGGAACCGAACACTGATTCTAAATATCACCTTAAAGATCCCTATGTTCTTGAATTTCTTGGATTGAATGAAAACAAAAATTATCACGAAAGCGAAATTGAACAGGCAATTATTGACAAAATGCAAACATTTTTGCTTGAATTAGGCAAAGGCTTCTCGTTCGTAGCACGCCAAAAGCGAATAACCACAGAACATGGCGAGCATTATTATATCGATCTCATATTCTACAACTACATATTAAAATGCTTTATTATTATAGATCTAAAAGCAGGAAAGCTGACCTATCAAGATGTAGGGCAGATTGACTTCTATGTGCGCCTATTTGATGAAAAAGTTAAACAGGCTGATGACAATCCGACTATCGGCCTTGTTCTCGTAACGGACAGGGATGAAAGTATCGTAAAATACTCTGTGCTTGCCGACAACTATAACCTATTTGCATCAAAGTACAGATTGTATCTTCCAACTGAAGATGAACTAAAAATGGAGTTAGAGCGTGAACGTGAACTCATAGAGCGCAAAATTATAAAAAGTGGGAGCGATGAAGAATAAAGCCATATCAAAGGGGATTGACAAAAAAGCCTTGAAAATAATCGTAATAACTTCTTGACAAAGGTGTTTGCACAATGGAAACCGACATCAGATGGAAACAAAGATTCCATAATTACCAAAAAGCGCTTGGCTTATTGTCCGGCGCCCTTAAGCTAAAACCGCTTGACGATTTTTCTGATCTGGAGAAAGAGGGACTGGCGCAAAGATTTGAATACACCTTCGAACTTGCCTGGAAAACACTCAAAGACTATCTTGAGAGCAGTGGTATCGTTATTGATGAAGTTACCCCGAGAAATGTAATAAAAATGTCTTTCGCGGCAAATATAATCACCGACGGTGAACTTTGGATAGAGATGATGCTGGCCAGAAACTCTCTTTCGCACATTTATGATATAAAAAAACTGAAGCAGGTATTGGAAGAGCTCACTGCATACGAAAAAGCTTTCCGCAATCTCAGGGATTGGCTGTCAGAGAGAGAATGATTATGAGCGGTCACGGGATAAAAGCTGAACTGTTAACCAATATAAGAAGAGAATTTATCGCTTTCCCTGAAATAGAGCGTGTTGTTTTATTCGGATCACGGGCTAAAGGAAATTTTAAGCCAAACTCCGACATTGATCTCGCTTTGTTCGGCGGAACCGGACCGAAAAATCTGGAGCGACTCAAAGAGCGGCTGGAGAACCTCCCCTGCCCCTATATTTTTGATCTTGTCGATTTTGAATCTATAGAAAATGAAGAACTCAAAAGCCATATAAAAAGAGTTGGCATTTCAATTTATGAAAAAGCATGAATCTGGTCCTTAGCGAAATAGAGGAATAGACTATGTTTAACAAACCGCCTTACACCATCACGGAAAAAGCCGCCGATTATTTGGCGAAAATAGTGGAAACGGTAACCAGGCTTGAACTTGTAACCGGATTCAAACGCGATATAAAGCTTCACAGAGAAAACCGTATGCGGACAATCCACTCATCCCTTGCCATCGAAGGAAACTCCCTTTCTCTAAATGAGATGACCGCCGTAATTCAGGGGAAACTGATCGCGGGCAAGCAGGAAGAGATCAAAGAAGTCAAAAATGCCTACGAAGCATACGATAAAATTATGACATTCGATCCCTATTCCGTTGACGATTTTCTAAAAGCAAACCAGCTGATGACGCAAGGTCTTGTCAAAGAGTCCGGAAAATTTCGAAGCGGCGATGTAGGCGTCTTTGACGGAGAAACGGTGGTTCACATTGGTGCGCGCCCGCAATTTGTTACGCAATTGATAGAGGAATTATTTGGATGGGCTAAAGAGTCGAGTCTACATCCTTTACTAAAAAGTGCAATCATGCATTACGAAATCGAAACAATACATCCATTCGCCGATGGCAACGGGCGTATAGGCAGATTATGGCAAACGCTGCTGCTTGCCAAATAGAATACAATTTTCGCGTGGGTGCCAATGGAGCCGATTTTGTATCAAAACAGACCGCAATACTATCTGGCAATTGAAAATGCAAGAAAGGTCAATGATTCCGGAATATTTATTGAGTTCACGCTTTCCGCAATTGCAGAAATCATTGCACTTCAAGAAAAGCACCAAGTTGAGCACCAAGTTGAATTGATCGAGACAATGCTTGACATTTTGAAAGCTCTCGAAAATAAAAGTCTGTCACGCAAAGAAATTTTTGCAGCAATAGGTATAAACGGCGATTACCGTTCTTTTAAAAGAAACATCGAACCGCTTCTAACCAAAGGGTTTATCGAGATGACCGTACCTGACAAACCTAACAGCAAACTACAAAAATACCGGCTGACAGATAAAGGTTTTTTAAGACTTCGCTAAAATTTAACTTCCCTGCTATTTTCCTGCATTACCCCACTCTGCTTTCGTATTTTTAGAAATAAAAACACGGCTGCGATCACAGGCAGCAGATACAGCGGCGGCACAAAGAAAAGTATCATCCCTACAAAAGCTGAAATAATAAACGATTGAACTCCGCTAAGCTTATATGAACGGTAAAACAAAGCAAAGCAGCAACACAAAGGGGCTAATCCGGTAACAGGTGCGAAGGCACTCAAAAGTGAAGCAAAAAATGCCAGACAAAATCCTATAATAAAAGCAGAAATCCAATTGTTGGCTTCATTTTTAGGCCTGAAATATCTAACGGAATAAAAAACCAAAACGGCAATGGCTGTTCCTTTTACAAGCGCGGAGAAAGTTAAAAGTAAAGAATTCATTATTACTATCCACCAAATTACTGTCAGGATATCTTACACTTTATTCAGTAAATTTCCTGTGCACATAAATTAACTATAAATCCGCTTCATTTTACAGTCTATACATAAAAATTAATTTCACGCACACAATATTGACATTAAACATAAATTTATTTACAATACAATTAAAAAGGAAATAAATTTATGGCACAAATAAATGTAAATATCAGAATAGATGAGACTTTAAAAAATGAGTTTGAACAGGTATGCTCTGAAATGGGACTGACGATGACGGCCGCATTCACTATTTTTGCTAAAGCCGTTACCAGAAAACGGGCAATACCTTTCGAAGTTTCCGCTGTCAAACCTCCGCAGGATATTACTTTACCAGGTTTTGTATTTGGTTCAACATTTGTAAGAAATAAGGGATAAACAACATCAATGTCACTAAGTTAAGAGAAAATGGTTTCTCACAGAGAAGAGGAGAACACAGAGAGTTTTACCCGGTATTTATCCTCCGTGTCCTCTGTTAGGGACAGACAGAACTTCCCAATCAAAGATATCAAAATTAGCGGCGAAAAATACTAACTTAATGACATTGAATCAACAAGCCCTCAACACGTAAAAAATTATAATTTTTAAGTGGTAATTAAAAGCAATTTACAAATCGTGAAATGGGAGGGTGAGTAATTGAAAAGTAAAATTTTAATTGCGCTTATTTTGGTATTATTTTTTACATTATGGATTGCATTCTCAAATCACAAAGAGGATATCTGCGAAACGACATTCAACATAGAAGCATTCGACTATAACTATATAGAACCGGTAAAAGGAGTAATTATAACGGCAGACAACCCTGCGCTTAGCCTAAAAAACTCCACAGCCGATGACGGTTCTTTCAGTTTTAATTCAAGACTACCTCCCGGAACAACATTTACGCTCCGTTTTGAAAAAGACGGCTATATAATACGCCCCCAAAGAGTTACGTTCAGACAGCCTGAGGGAAAAACAAGTCACTATGTCGAGCTAACGGCATATAGCGAATCGGAATATAAAGGGCTTACATATCCAAATCTGGTTATGGTATACCCCAAAAACGATTCAAGAACAGAAAAAATTTTAGTCGAAAAATCTACAATATGTGAAGGCATGCATTATGGTTCCGTAATGCTTACAGACGGGAGTATTTACAAATTCTCCATCACAGAAAAAAGCATATGGCCCAGAACAGTAGAGTATTATAATAGTGTAATTTTAGATAGCCTGACGGAAAAAACAGGCGATGTTCCCCAGGGAGATCTGGAAAAAATAAAAAAATACAGTAAAAATACGGAAAAGCAATGGATACTTACAGGTAATCGACTTCATGACTACTATTTCTACCCCCGACCTCTTCATCCTCAACCAAAAGATATATACATATTGGACTACATACGCGATTACTCCCAAGCCGATCGCAACGATTCTACATACATGCTCAATTCCTTTTATAAAGAAGTAAGAGTTCATGGGGATGCAGGCAAGAGAGTAAACACAGACGAAAACTCTGAATCCCTTTTAAAAATTATAAAGAAATACATCCAATGATAACATTACTGGAATAATTTTAATTTAAACTGTCACATTCCGCTTTTTAGATTGATCAACTATAAATTTCTGTATTTTTAGAAAAAACCGGCTAATATTTGAAACGGGAGGACGTTTAATTGAAAAGCAAAACTTTAATCGCGATTACCCGGATGTTATTTTTTACATTATTAATTGCATTGTTAACTGCATTATTACTTAATAGGTATAACGACTATAGAAAGATATTTGAAATATCCGTAAGCGACACCAGCGGCAACCCCGTAGAAGGAGTGACAATAACGGCAGACAGCCCCAATTTTGAATTGATAAACGCCAGAACCGACACCTTGGGAAATTTCCGGTTTAGCACCGTCCTTCCTACAGGCTCTGCATTCAAACTCTCTTTCAAAAAAAACGGCCATATAATCCATTCACGCTCAATAACAGTAAACCGCTCCGACGAAACCATTATTACACCGCTGGAAATAACGGCATATACCCCATTCGTTTTCGGTAAAACCGAAGGCAGCGTATCGTCTGTATACTGGCCGGCCGGTATTATCGACTGCGGATACAGCGGAATAGCGGCGTCTCCTGACGGAAAATACCTGTATTACTCAATAAACAGCCGAAGTGATACCGTCAGGGACAATGTCATTATGAAAATAGAACTTACCCCGGATAAAGGCACTGTCCCCGGCAAAGCAATTATCTTCGCCGGAGATGAATCTTCCTATGGAGTTACTGACGGGATCGGTAAAAATGCAAACTTTGGGCAGCTGGGTCCCATAAAAATTTCTCCGGACGGAGAAACACTTTACGCAGCCGACATCAATTGCATAAGGATTATTGATACTTCAACAGCTGAGGTTAAAACCGTTTCATTAAAGAATCACGACCGCCGCGGTGACGCAGCAGAAACAAACTCATTGTTCGATGACTGCATTCAGGCGTCCGCACTAAGCGCGGACGGGAAAACACTCTACCTAACCGACGGCTATTGCATAAAACGGGCAGATACAAAGACATGGAACGTCGATACTATTGCTGGAAAGACCAACCCTGATGACAGAGAGTCTGCCTATTACTGCGAAAAAGAAAAATACAACGACGGCAACGGAACAGAAGCAAGATTCAATCGTATCAGAGGCCTTGTAACCACCGGAGACAGCACCACGCTATATGCCGCAGATTTTTACAACCATAAAATACGGAAAATAATTGTCGGTAAAACACAGGCCCTGACAAAGGTGCAAACAATATGCAAATCCCAATCATTCGATTTTAACAGAATTTATTACCCGGATCTGTTACTTTCGCAAGACAATACAAAACTTTATCTCGCTGACATGGAAAAACACAGAATAGCGGAGATCGCTCTTGGTTCACAGAAGGCGGATACTTTTGTCAACTGCGGTAAAAACGAAACCAGGGATGGTTTTGTAAGACCGATGAACCTGAAAGTTCCTATTGCAATGAGCTGGAGCGCCGATTACAAAACAATTTATTTCAAGGACATCGTCAAAAACATCAAAGCCGTCAACACAGTTACAAAGTCCGTAAATACGGTATTATGCTCCACTGTGGACCACCATTACAGGGCCGATACCATTTCTGCAATGGCTGCGGCAAACGACGGCAAAAAACTGTATGTTTCGGTAACCAGAAAAAACAGTATCTTTGAATTTGGCACTGACAGCGGCATATTCAGTCCTATCGCCGGCAGCGGCAAACGCGAAATAAACGACGGAACCGGAAAATCGGCAAGCTTCTATTTCCCCAAGAAGATAGTGCTGTCTCCTGACGGTAAAATGCTTTACATTGCCGATGCCGATCCCAATGAAGTTGTTTTCACTGCCAGGATAAGGGTGGTAAATCTTGTTGACAGGAGTGTCACGACTCTTATCAACACCGGCGACAGTCTCCATTCAATGGCAATTTCCCCGGACGGGCGCTACCTTTATACCGGCTCACTGGATTATTCCAATCACAGAAATTATCAGGTAATCAAAAAAATAGATATTACAGCCCAAACTGTTGTTACCCTGGCCGGAAACATAAGAGGACATGCCGACGGAGTCGGTCCGAAGGCAAAAATGGGGATGGTGAGTGCATTGGCCGTATCACCGGACGGTGCATATATATTTTTTACCGACACAGGCAACGGCAGATCGGTTGGCAGCTTTTCTTCGATCAGAAGACTTGAGCTGTCCACAAACAAAGTTACAACGCTCGCCGCCGGCGGGCTTTCCGATAAAGTTAACGCAATAGCCGTATACCCGGACAATACATTACTGGCGTTTTCCGATAATAAGGCAATAAAAATAATGTCCCTGAAGACGTTTGAAGTTAGAACAATTGCCGGCAAGGAAAATGAAACGGGATTTGTTGACGCGGCCGGAGCGGAAGCGCGGTTTGACGATACGGTTGACCTTGCTTTCTGCGACGGCGGCAGCAGGCTGTTTGTTCTCGACAAATACGGGGCAATCAGGACAATTGCGGCGATATACAGCAAAAGGAAATGGATAAAATAAAAGATTACTGCACAAATATCAAAGAACGGTGTATAAAAGGCAACATTATCACCACAAGTCATTCAAGCGGTTATATACGGGTGTACAACTATCTGGATAATAAGAAAATATTACTTTATGCAACAGGTTCGCAAACGGTAATAAATACAGATAAAAACTCGGAACCCTTATTGGATGTAATCAACAAATGCATCAATAGCCAACAAAAGCTGTAAAAACGTGTTGATGATCATAAAAAATATTAAGCAACAGGAGGACGCCTAATTGAAAAGCAAAAAACTAACCGCACTGATTTTGATATTATTCTTTACATCCCTTACATTTTTCACGCTACTGATTGCAGTATCACTTCACCGGCCTAAAAGCATAAGCCGTTACTACAGTAAAAAAACAGTTAAACCATCTTCGCGCCCCGATACTAAGCCACGATTACAACCGGACAACCTTGACTCACAAGGTGAATTCAGAACTCCGGTATATCTGCAAAAAAGATTCAAAACAGATGAAAAAATTTTAGTCGAAATATCAACACAATTATATGAGCGTCCCTATAATAAATATGACGGTTCCGATAATAATAGAGAGCACTACGGAACAGTAATTCTTACGGACGGGAGCATTTACAGATTTGACACAGGCTTCAATATCATCCAAAAAGAGACCGAAGAAAAAACAAGGCACACAACGTTACGGAAATACAGCAGTATAATTTTGGACAACCTGACGGAAAAAACAGGCGATGTTCCTCATGAAGATCTGGAAAAAATAAAAAAATACGGCAATAACATTAAAAAACAGTTTATGAAAGAATCTCCAATTAACCTGTCTCATATACACCATGAGCTACGTGTATACGACTCTTCAGATAACAAACAAATTATGCTCTACTGCAGAGGTAGCGGCATGATAATAAACACGGACAAAAATTCAGAAAACTTAATAAACATAATCTGTAAACATACCGGCATAAAAATTGATATAAACGGGTGTTATTCAAACTGTATACAATCCGAGTTTATGACGTCGGAAATCCGGCAGTATCTGCTTTTCCGCTATCCACTGAGCGAAAAGATAAAAGAAATTTTAGACTACGATGTATTAAAATGGTGGGTAAACAACAGGATTGGCAAAGATTAATACACCATAAATTATGCCGAAGTGAAATAATAGCCGTTTTTCTGCAACTTACTTAGAGTAAAACCCGCGCTCAGGAGGCATAAAATGAAACAAACACTGTCAGGAATAGCTCTATTAATACTGTTGGCCATCTCATTATTCTTGCAAAACTCACAAAACGAAAACTTTGTCCAGGCAAAAATTAAACCCGGGAAAGATGAAATGGTTTTAGCCGAAAAGTCGTATATCAACTTCGCCTGGGGATTTCAGTATAAAGGAACGGTAATTCTTACCAACGGCAGCATCTACCGGTTTGACGCCGGAAGTCAAAGAGAAAGAATTATGAAATGCAGAACGGCAAAAGATTACAGCAGTTTGATATTGGATAACCTGACTGAAAAAGCCAGCATTGTTCCACAAAAAGATTTGGAAAAAATAAAAAAACAGGCAGGCAACATAAAAGAAAAACTGCAGGAAAAATCCGCCGCCAATGACGCCGGCAGCACTTCTGTAAAAATATATAATTATACAGAAAACAGACAGATTTTGCTCGATGAAAAAGGAGATTGGATAAGAAAAAACACCGACAAAACTGCCGGTGAATTACTGAAAACAATCAACAAATACATCCGCTGACAAAAGACATAATGCAAAAATATATTGGAAAACAAGGGTTTACAAATAACGGTATGAAGGCCAGGGTATGAAACGTAAACCGACTATTCTTTTGCCTTGCTTCCGCTGACTTTAAATACCCAGGGGTAAAGTTTTCCAAACAATTCATGACTCACGCTGGCAACTACGGCAAAACTGCCGTCTTTTGTCTGAGCGAATGCCATTGATGTATTGAATACGTCAACCCCGTAATATTTTTCAGAAATAATATTTCCATTTATGTTATCTATATTCATAATATAAACCATAGATTTTTTGTTTGTGCATACTGTTAAACTGCCGTCATTCATTTGCACAAGACCTCTGCAAATATCCCCGTCATAGCATTTGTTAGAAACAATAGACCCTGCCCGATCTATTTTTGCAATCCAAATACTTTGCTGCTTAGATTCATTATTAATCCCCTTAAGATCACCGTCTGTTGAGGATGTATTTCCGCAAACAGTTAAATATCCGTCATCTGTTTCCGTAACACCGCTAAAAAAATCGTTCCCGCTGCCGCCAAACAACCGAAAAAACAAAGGCATCCCGGAATGATCGTCAGGGTTTACTTTTAGCAAAAACGCCTGCCGGTCATATGCGGGCTCGTCTACTCTCCTGTTGCCGCACAAAACCAGACATTTGTCTTTTGTTTCGATAAGACAATTCGCATTATAATCTCCGAAAATCTTAACGGCATCTCCAAAAGTGCGTCCGTAACGGATATCTTTATGCTTTACTTTTTTCGGATCTATTTTTAAAAGCCAAATATCCCATCCAGGGGTATTTTTTCCCAAAACATCTCCTGAGTGGGAATAAGTGCTTCCGGCAACGGCTAAACATTTATCCGACGTCTGAATGACACAGCGTCCTGTGTCATACCAATCTCCTCCGTAACAACGGTTAAAGATAATACTGTCTTCCTTGTTTTTCGCGGATGTGTCTATTATCATCAGCCAGAGATCACTTTTCGGGTTAGATTTAACGCCGGACAGATCTCCCGAATATGATTCCGTTTCTCCTACGGCGGCAATAAAACCATCTTCTGTTTGGACAATTCCGGAAAATTTGTCTTCCATTTCGCCGCCATAACAATAATTGAATAAAACTTCACTTTGAACTGATTTTTCCGCATTACGCGGATTGAGCTTCATAATCCAGCCGTCATTATTGAGCATTCCGGCAACAACAAGACAACCGTCATACGTTTCAATTACATCATATACTACTGCATGCGCATCCTTATCCACATATTTGTTAACATCATTGTTCTCCGCAGCAGCACCTTTTCTCGTGTAATAACTGAAAATAACATCTTTGTCAAACGAATTATGCTTTTCAAAGATTTTTGAAGGTTCTTTAAAATAAATAAACAGAGTATAAATTATAAAGACGAGAGCAACTGACAAAAACGCCAAAAAAACACCAATAAAAAACTTATATGATTTTTTTGTTTCTTTTCCAGAGCTCATAATAAATTGATTTCACCCTTTCAGGACAAATTAAGTCTTCCTTTATGCAAAGACAAAACACTTTCCTTCATACTTAAATGCCGAGATACAATAATATCCGTTTATCCGCCGCTTGAAAAATCAATATAATACTAAGGAAAAAATTTTAATGAAAATAATCAACAAACACATCTGTCGAGCCAGCCCTGCCGACAAACCCTAAAAAATGTCTGAAAACTATAAAGTCATTGCCCTTACCGTCACAAAGACGTTACGACCTGTCCTTTTTATGAAAAAATTTCGCCAATTTTTTCTCTAAAAAGTAATGAATTGTAAGAACCAGTCTTTTATCTCTGGAATCAAACAAAATAACCAAAAATCAAAATCAATTCAAATGGGTAAAGATGCTAAAGCAAACGGAAAGTCCACGAGTGAAGCGTAGCAAGACTACGCTGGAATGAGGGATTTTCCGCTTTGATGACGCAGATTTATCCGTTTCAATTGATTTGCCGGATGCAGTCAATTGCGCCGGTAGGCTATGGCAAAACGGATTTCGACGAGCGAGGCGTAGCGTGACTACGTTGAGCGAGCGAATATCCGTTTTGACGACGCATACTGGCGTAATTCACTGCATCTGCTCTTCGATCAGCTCGATGATGACTATAGCCTTATCATCCCCTACCGAATGCGGCTGTTTCGTAAACTTCTGCAGATCGTCAATAATTTTATTGCGAATCTGTTCCGGTTCCGAAGCTCTGTATTTTTCTACAACCGACATCAGTCTTTCAACCGAATACATCTCATTTTTAGAATTTCTGGCTTCACAAATACCGTCGGTGAAAAGAATAATCTTATCTCCCGGCTCAAGCATCATATGGTAATTAGTCCACTTCATATCGGTATACATACCTACCGGAAGACCGTCGCCGGTTATTATTTTGCCCTCACCTGTTTTACCGATCAAAATTGCGCTCTGATGCCCGGCACTGGCATGGATGAATTCGCCGGTGTTCTCATTAAGAATCCCGTAAAAAACAGTTGAAAACAGGTGGCTTTCGCCCCAAAGGCGGATAATACGCCTGTTAATTTTATGCAGCATGGAAGAAGGCAGGATACTTTTCACGCCCCATTCATAAAAAATACCCATTATGACCGCCATTGCAATCGCCGCAGTAATCCCCTTGCCCATAACGTCACCAATCGCAAACATTGCATATTTTCTCTTAAACGGCCGGAAGTAATAGAAATCGCCGCCAATCTGCATTGATTGTTTTATGTAGCCGGTAACGCGTATGCGCCCAAGGTTAAAAGGCTTAGGCACCAGGGTTCTCTGAAGAACTCTCGCAAGTTCAAGGTCGCGTTTAAACCGCTGCTCATAAAAATATGCTTCACGGTATTTCTTCATTGCAAAAGCTGTTATGATGATAATAAGCGACCATTTAAAAATAATAAAAATCTCATTGGTAAAGGGTATCAAAGAAGGTAAAGAATACCCGTATAAAACAAGATGTCTGACAATTACCGCCGGAAGGACGAAACAAATACCCGCATATCCAAAAAGAATGGCAGCTATTGCCAGGGGAACAAAAAATAGATCCGGGGGCTGATAGGAACTCTCAAGCAAAAATTCCTGAAGAAAAGCAGCGGCGATGAGCATGAGGCAAATAGCAAGGCCGGTCAGCCACTGATGTTTCTTCTGATCTACAACAATAAAAGATATCAATGACCGTTCGGCCTTTGCCATAAAAACCTTAAAACGTCTGTCGTTTTTCAATAATGTCCTCTTATGCTCGCCGCAGTAATAAATTTAACGAAAAATCGCTGATAATCACGCGGAAAAAATCGCTTTACACATAATAAAAAACACCCGTTTAACGGCAAATGCAGTATAGTCTGCAGGAAAGACTTAAAAAACGGGTGTCCGCAATTGTTATGGAAACATAACAATGATACAAAAACGCGGGAGTAAAGTCAATAAAAATCAGTATTTTTCTCAGGATTCACGCATGAGACACTTATTTTGTCTGCCAACAGACATTTTAGTAAGCTTTCATAAGTTACATGCGACTCATTCCTTCCCGCCGACAGCTTTTGTTTACTTGATTTTTTGCGAAGACGCTCCGGAACCGACCT
>JAVBNT010000050.1:0-4963 GCA_031551355.1 Candidatus Xenobia bacterium
TATTGCCGCCAGTCCGTCTATGGATTTTCTAAGATCGGTGGCACCGCAGGCAAGATATATATTACTGATGGTAACATTGTCTAACATATACTTTTTAAACACAGAAATGTTTTCTTCAGTAAATCCCAGTTGGTATTTTCATCATGCCGTAGATGAGCGTAAAGCGATACAAAGTGTATTTGATTGTTTGAATGAGAATGGTGTCTTTGTTACCATTGAGCCTGGAGCGGGACATGGAATAGCGCAGTGGTCCGTAGACGCTGTGAAGCTTTATGACACTACGGAAAAAGATATGGAGCCTGCCAAACAGGCGGGAATTATGCAGGAAGCAGGGTTTGGAACAATTGAAACCTTTTTTCGTTTAGGTGAAATGCCGTTGGTTAATTTATCTGATGCCCAATTGGTCAGGAATCAGTGGGGCCTTTTTTCGGCTGCTGCCAAATCGGTTCCGGAAGGTTTTTCAATGGTTGTCATAGCTAAAAAAGACAGGGTGAACGGCAAAACATATGAATACGATATACGGTCTTTACAAAAAGAATATGTCGCAAAGATTGAGGAATGTGTAAGGTCTTTTTGGTAGTTTACTGAAATATTGTGTAAACTTTTGATGTCAGGTGAAAAAATAAATGCGTTACTGCGAATTGTTTTATAAGATCTTTAAAAATCTTGAAGTAAAAGAAATTAAGATATAAAATTTATGGCTGCAGTAGTTTTGCGCAAAAGTATAATTTATATTTTTTTGTGAGATATTGTTTTTTTGGAGTTATAGGCCTGCACTGATTCAGTGGCTATAACTCTTTTTAATCGTATTTGCCGGAAAGAAATATTTGCGGAACAATCCGAGGCCCTGTATATTTATTTTTTAAAATATCCGAGAGAATATTCTTTAAAACAGATTATAGCCCTGGACAGATAGCGTTCTTTTGACCAGGATAACCAAATATTGCGATTGCAAACCGGTTTTTTTATTTTAATTTTAGCAAGCAGACTCGTATTAAAGCCGCTCCACCATGAAGATGGTATTAACGCTATTCCCATTCCTGATTCGACGAGACTGAAAATTACTTTTACCGAGGAACTCTCAAACGAAATGTCAGGATTGAATCCCGATTGTCTGCAAAGATTGTCTATGGTTTCCCGGAGTTCAAATTCTGTGGTCAGTTGTATAAACGGTTCATTTGATAATTCCGCAAGCTCAACATTTTTCCGGCTTGTCAGAATGTGAGATTTCGGCAGAGCAAGGAAAATTTCTTCCGTAGTTAGCAGTTCGCAGTCTATCGTATTTTGAATGATCGGCACTGTAGATATGCAAAGATCGATATTTCCTTTTATGAGCTGTTGCTCTATTTCCGTTTTGTTTGCTATTTGCTGCAACTTGAATTTTGCTTTAGGCTGCAATGAAAGATAGTCTTTGAGAAGTTCCGGAAGCAACTGGGTGGTTGTTGCCCCTATACTGATATTTCCGCACTCCTGTCCCGATAACGCCGCTAGTTCGAGTTTTCCCTCTTCCAGTTCTTTAAAGACTCTGTCTGTTCTTTTTAGAAATGTTTTTCCGTACTGGTTCAGTTTTATACTTCTGCCAATCCTGTCGAACAATGGAACTCCGATATGCTTCTCAAGCCGTGAGATGGCTCTGCTTAAACATGGTTGTGCAATATATAGTTTTTTTGCGGCTTTTGTCATGTTTTCATATTGTGCCACAGTTTGAAAATATTTTAGTTGAAGCAGTTCCATACAAAATCTTATACCTTTAATGTTATTGTTTTTATGTTTATAATATATTTCCATTTATAAAAAGTCAATGGTATAATTTTAAACAATGTGGTTAGATTCTGTTATCAGTTCCTAGTTACATTTTATCTTAATTAAGGTTTAGGTGGTTTTTGATGGATATTGCAAATATTTCTTTTGAAAAGTCGAAGTTATGGACGAGAGATTTTATAGTTGGTACATTGATAAACTTTTTCCTACTGATGAGCTATTATATAATTGCCGTTATTGTAACCGTATATGCGATGAATAAAGCCGGAGCTTCACTTTTGGAGGCGAGTATTGCAGTAAGTATTTTTATTATTGCCGCTCTTTTTGCCCGTATTTTTTGCGGAGCATGGATTGATTGTATAGGGCGTAAAAAGTCGCTCATAACCGGATTGATTCTGTGTTTCGTTATGGTATTGTTTTACTTTCGGCCTGGTAATATCTGGCTTATTTATTTAGTAAGGGCAATACATGGCTTGGCTTACGGTATTTCTTCTACTGCAGTGGGGATCATTGTTACCTCATGTATTCCTGAAAAAAGACGCGGTGAGGGAATAGGTTTCTATATGCTCAGCCTTACATCCGCAGCGGCAATCGGTCCGTTTCTGGGAATGTTTCTTTTGGAAGACGGTAATTATAATTTTATTTTTGGTATATCCGTTGTTTCGGTGTTTTTGGGTATTGCCAGTACCTTATTTCTGTCCGGTAAGGAAGCGGAGATTTGCGATGAGCACTTGCAGGAAATAAAGAAGCCGAAACTCAGCAATTTCTTTTCCTTTGAAGCAATCCCGATCTGCAATGTCGGGGCAATTGCTTTTATCTGTTACTCAAGTCTTCTGGCATTTTTAACGCCTTATTCAAAAGAAATAAATTTATTGGGATTGGCCAGTTTGTTTTTTATTGCCTTTGCGGTCGTTAATTTTTTGTCGCGTCTTTTTTCAGGTAAGGTCTATGATAAAAAAGGTGAAAATGTTGTTATGTATCCTTCCTTTTTTATTCTGATGCTGGGATTTTTACTGCTGAGTCAGTTACATCAGTTTTTTTATTTGATATTTGCCGGTGCTTTTATAGGCCTGGGGATGGGAATAATTCAGACATGCTGTTTGGCAATAGCCATTAAGAAGACGCCGGAACATAAAATAGGACTGGCTAACTCAACTTATTATATATTTGCCGATGCCGGAGTTGGGTTGGGACCGGTGCTCTTTGGCCTTCTTGTTCCGTTATGCGGATACAGGGGACTTTTTTTTACAGCAGCGATAGTGGCACTTGCGGGAGTTTGGGTTTATTATCAGATGCATGGCAGAAACTGTCCTGTCAGGCAGCCGGATAACGCGCTGGTTTACAGTGAGGCAATAAGTATTGAACCAAATGAGCCGTATTGAAGCTTGCCGTTTGATTTTGCAGATTGCTAACTGCTGCGGTTAAGTTTTCTCTTGCAGTTTCAGAGTGGCGGCGAAAGTTTTGTTGTAAGCTTTTGTCAGGTAATTAAACGGGGAATGTGCCAGCAGCATAAAACCGTTTTCACCATAGCGCTTTTGCATGTCACCGGCGTAACTTTCATCAAGAGCGATGTTTAAAACTTCACCTATGATTAACGCTGTGGTTCCGGCTCCGGACAAGTCCGTTATTTGTCCGGTTTTGCATTCCAGGCTCAGGAAACTCTCTTTTATTCGGGGAATCGCGATGCAGGAGGCAGTTTCCTGAGTAAATCCGCTGACTGCAAACTCGTCTTCTTCATATGAGTTGTTTTTTATGGTTGAATTCAGAGCTTTCAAATAATTTATAGGCAGGAAATTGATGCAAAATTCATTTGTCCGCCTTATATTGGCATATGTATGTGTGTGCTGGTATATTCCGGCAAGAATGGCATAAAATCCTCCGTTATCTCCCTGAAAACAGCTCCAGGAATGGTAGTTTATATTTGGCTTGCCATTTTCTTTAAGTGTTGTTATTGCAAATAAAACATGGGGAATTGCCGTTGTAAATTCCAGATGAGAAAATATATTCCACATCCTTCCCATGCTTCTTTGTATATGGACGGACGTTCTTTTCCTGTTTCTATTTTCAAAATAACACTGCCTTTTATTTTAAAATTCAATTTATAGTGAAATATATTTTCTGTATATTGTAAACATAATCCTTTTGTGTCGGCAGTGATAAGTTTTTATGGTGCCTGCCTGATTTTGCATGAATTTTTAATAGGGCAGGATATGTGTAAAAATGGAAAAACTTTATATAAAAGAGAGTTGCAGAGATTTGTTTGTATTATTAAATTGCTTATAGCGGAGTTTTATGATGATTTTTAGAAATGCTGTACCTGATGAAGCGGAAAGCCTCAGTAAGCTTACCATTGATTCCAAGAGATATTGGGACTATCCTGAAGAATATCTTGCGCTTTGGTTTGAAGTTCTTGAAATGAATTCGGAATATATCGGGAAAAATATGGTTGTAGTTGCCGAAGAGGGCGTAGACCTTCTTGGGTATATATCAATTATTGAGGAACCGCCGGAACATGTTCTTGAAGTTGGAAATTGCAAAGTATACGGAGGTTTTTTTCTTGATAATTTGTTTGTTGATCCCTCTCATATTAAGCAGGGAATCGGGGAGAGCTTGCCGCAATTGCTTTTGACTGGTGCAGGGAGAGGCAAATTAAACGTCTTTATGTTTTATCCGAACCTAACGCCAGGGGGTTTTATGAGAAGATGGGCGCTTTTTATGTTGGAGAGTCGATTAACAGGTTGGGAAAGCCGCTGCCTTTTATGATTTTTGATTTGGATAATTGAGTTTATATTGTCGTTTGCAATTGATTGCCAAGTTCTCTGAATCTAAATTTAGTTGACGGAATCTAAATAAATGGCTGGAAAGAAAATAGATGGTTTTGACCGGCCGGACAGATAGATAAAATGTATCCCGATAAACAATACCGGGGTAATTCAGAGGAGGTTTTGGTTATGACAAAAAGATTTTTATTCACAATGGTAGCTTTGTTCGCACTAATGTTCTCATTTTCATCGGCAGCGATGGCACAGGTTCAGAAAACACATATAAAAGGCGTCGGTATGATTATTCTCCAGCCGGAATACAAACAGGTTCCGCTTGAATACAAAGAGGTTTCAAGGTTTGAGGCGGTAGATACACAAAACAGTGAGGCAAAATTATTTATCACTGCCATAGGTCATAAGAATGCCCAGTCGGCGATGAA
>JAVBNT010000036.1:0-82824 GCA_031551355.1 Candidatus Xenobia bacterium
AGGTCGGTTCCGGAGCGTCTTCGCAAAAAATCAAGTAAACAAAAGCTGTCGGCGGGAAGGAATGAGTCGCATGTAACTTATGAAAGCTTACTAAAATGTCTGTTGGCAGACAAAATAAGTGTCTCATGCGTGAATCCTGAGGAAGGCCTTGCATAACCTTGATTTCTCTGTCGTTTCATGGTATATTGGAACCCTTACTGCCGTAAGAACATTTAACGAAGGAAAATCAAGGTAATGACCCAAATTACAAACAGTTCTTTAAATCTGTTGTCTTCTATGGCTTTGAATAGAGGCGATGGAGTTTCTAGGCAGGATGCTCAATCCTCGGTGCTTGACTGCCAGCGGGATGTCTGGGAGGGCAGCGCTTTTACTGAAGAAACAAGAAAATCAGGTAAGAAGCCGAAGCATACCAAGAGTATAATAACCGCCGATATGCTTGAAGGCCTGAAGAGTGCCGAACCGGCAACGGTTATTCCGGATCATGGTATGAAACCGACAAAAAAGCAGATCAACGAACAACTGGATGCTGCTGCTTTAAAATACGGCTTGCCTCCTAAAGTTCTCAAGGGAGTCGCTTGGCAGGAGAGTACCTGGAATCCCAAAGCCTCTTCTTTTGACGGCGGTCACGGCAAAGGAATTATGCAGATTGACGACAGATGGCATGAATTTGCCAAGACCGACGCCGTATGGGATCCAAAGCAAAATATAGACTACGGTTCAAAATTTCTTGCAAGTCTTTACAAAAAGTATAAAAGCTGGGATAAGATGCTTCTGCGCTATAACGGCGGTTCCGATTATCCTCCGAAAATTGCCAAGCATGCAAAAAATCAGCCTTGGCTGAAGCATATAAAAACGGCTTAGAATTATTTTTATTGCTATTAAAAACCAGGGATTGCCTCTTCTGAGGCAATCCCTTAGTTTTTTCATAACCGATAAAATATGGCGTATATTTGTCAGTAGCCTAATAGTTAAAAAACTCCTTAAAAAATGTAAGAGGATTTATTTTTTTTGAGCTGCATTGAACCGTATCGCCGCATGTGTTTTTTTTAGTTATTTCTTCGAATTCTTCTTCCCAGTCCTGATAGTATTTTTTATATATTTCCCTGACTTCTTTATGGGCATCCAGGAAAACTTTGAAAATTTCCCTGTCTATCTTTAATATAACCACAGTGCCCTCTGCTATATACATTACATTATAGTTCGCCTGTTCCGGCATTTCCCCGAAAATCCATCCGGGTTTTAAAGCTTTGCTGGTGATTACCGTTTCGGTTTCATCAGTTACTATGGAGTTGATTTTTCCATGGTAAAGCAGAAAGATATCGTTTGATTCATCACTGTGGGCATGTATGTTTTCTCCGTTGTCATAGACTGATTTTCTTATGCTGGAAGAAATTATGTCAAGTTCTTCGTCTGTCGCATTAGAGAAAAAATTAAGCTTTTTCAGAAAATCAGTATTTTTGAAAGAGTTTTCCGTGTCATCAATATAAAGTGAATCGTCTCCCCAAATGTTAATCCCTTTTCTTTTAAAAGTATACCATATACGCTGCATTATTGAAGATGCCACTGATGCGGAGTCGGATAAATCATTAAGCCTGTAGACTATTTTGTAACGGATTACGCTGAAGCCGTAATCGGCTATTCCCGCGGACGGCGCCGGATGTTTTTTTATGCCGGGAAGCGCCTTAAGCGCTTCTGTAATCAACGATATGACGAGTGACGGCTTATAGCGGTTGCTGATGTTGATATACAATACTTTCAAAAACTCTTTTGTAGGTCTCGAGTAGTTTATAATATTCATTTTCGATATCTGATTGTGCGGAACGAAAATCTGATATCCGTCACTTGTTTCCACAGAAATGGATCTCCAGTCTATAGCGCTGATTTTTCCCTCCACATCTCCGAGCCGGATCCAGTCGCCCGGTATATACGGTTTGGAAATGTTGATAGCCAGGCCGGCAAAAATGTTGCCAAGGGTATCCTGAAGCGCAAGGCCCAGTATCATTGATGCGACTGCAGACGTTGCAATAAATTTAGTGAGATCGAAGCCCCCCTGTACGTTTATAATTACGCCGAGCAAAACTATATAAAGAATTCCCACGCCCAGCTGTTCATATATGTTAAAAAGAGAATTAGGACCTGATCTCGGTATAATGTAGTCGAATATCGCATATTTTATGGTTTTTATGACGATTATTCCGAACAGTGCCGTTATTATAATAAGCAGGATATCTCCGACCGTTTCGTTGAGGCTGTTTCCGAATATTTTATAAACGAATATGAGCAGGGTGATTGCATTGAAAAGATAGAATACAAACGGTCTTATTGACTGTATATAGCTGCTGAAATGTTTCTTTTTCCATTTAATGATTTTGAACGTGACCGCATATATTGTCTGTAATATGCAAAGGATTATTATTGAAAGTATCGCGGCCTCGATAACTATTTTGAATGATTCATTGTCGCCGAACATTTTGAATGATTCGTTTGCCGAACCGATCATACTTATAATACTAGTCATGCAGTTTCCCACGCTCCGTCCTTTATTATCTGTACAGGATGCTTTTCAGCCCGGATTAATCAAAGTTCTATTTTGCCGCGGGTTCCGGATAATCCTTTGAAAAATGACGCTTCCGAAAATATGAATGCGTAAAATTGTTATTGCTTTTCCGCCCGTTGATTTGCTTCTTCGTTTTGCATTTCACGGTAGAGCATATGTTTTGAGTAGAGTGAGTAAAGCTCCATCTGGCGGAGCACGATTAAAGATACTTCCTTTTTGCCGTCAACTCCGAACAGCAGCTGTCTGCGGGATGATTCTCCGTATTCCAGGATATTTTCCTCCGGTTCATTGCGTGAAAATCCTGATTGTCCGTATTGTTTTTTGACCAGCTCTCCGGAATCCCCGATCTTGATTCCTTTTATTGTTTTCAATCCCGGTTCGGATATTTTAATTAAAAGTATGCGGTTTTTTACGGTAACGAATGAGGCTCTCCTGAAACTGTAGGTACGGGCATATACATAATATGGCGGAAAAGACGATTCGGGCAGATACGGCAGTAATATGTAGGGATCGCCATCTTTACCGGCCTCTTTCGTTACGTAAAGTGTTTTTATGTCCGTAGGTTTTCCGAAATACCGTTCTGCAAGTTCCTGATTAAACGGGTCTTCGAGCTTGAACGGACCGATACTGAAATAGTCCTCAGGTATCGGTTCGGGAGAGTATGAATCAATGTAAAAAAAGATTGCTGCTGACAATCACAGCGTAAACAGGAGCAGCGTAATTACTGCTGCCCGCGGGGAAACGTCGACGTTAAGGAGCTCAGAGAGCTTTTTTCAGATGTCTTTCGCTGTTTTTTTATATTTTTTTTGCAGGGTGTCATAGTTTTGAACCATACACTTTTATTAAAATGAATCAAATTTATATTAATTAAAAAATAATATAATGTCAATTATATTCGGAGCCTCAAAAAACATTTATCCTGTCCTGACAGCAATGATTTGCTGTGAAGACTGTGTTTTTCATACTCCAGCGGACGGAATATGGTTTGCCGGCAGTCTGAATATGGTGAAATGTTAACAAAAAAAACTTTTTTGATTGATATCAGATCGCTTATAATATAATTGAAGATTGGTACTATTTTTAGAATATTACGGAAGAAGAGGCATAATTTATGAGTATTCAAAATATTAACACTGCAGCAAATATTCCATACCGTAATTTGGAAAAAACGTCCGTCAATAATTCGGGAAGCGATGCTTCGCCGTCTGTTGCCGGAGACAGTTTTTCCGCTTCCGCGAGAGAAGAAATGAATTTTGTACCCGGGGAACTGATTGTGAAGTTCAAGGGAAAGGCCCCTCAGGAGATGCAGACAAAAGGCGGTTTCAGCGCTCATATTATTAAGAAGTTTGATATGCAGGCTACGGAAAGAACCGGTTCTGAGCTTTGCCACGTCAAGCTTGATTCCAACACTTCCGTTAAGGCGGCAATTGAACTTTTAAAGTCGAATGAAAACGTTGCCTATGCCGAACCGAATTATATAATGACCATACCGATGGGTGAGGATGGGGACGTTGCTCCGCAGCCTTCTTGCGGACAGACCTCAGGTGATCAGCAGAAACTTCCTAACGATTTGGATCCCAAGCTCTGGGGCATGAATAATACCGGGCAGACCAGCGGTAAGGCCAATGCTGATATAGATGCTCCTGAAGCCTGGAATATAAGCACCGGTAAAAGGGAAGGCGGTCCGCTGATAGCCGTTATTGACACCGGTATTGATTTGGATCACCCTGATCTGGTAAATAATTTGTGGAAAAATAATAAGGAAATTGCCGGTGACGGTATTGACAATGACGGAAACGGCTATGTCGATGATTTTGACGGTTATAACTTTATCGGCAAAAATAATAATCCTGATGATGATCAGGGACACGGAACACACTGTGCCGGAACAATAGGCGCTCAGGGAAATAACGGCATCGGAGTTGCCGGCGTGGTGTGGGATGCCAATCTGATGCCGCTGAAAGCATTCAACAGTAAGGGCCAGGGCAACACGGTTGCCAGTATTGACGCCGTTCTCTACGCCACAAAAATGGGGGCCGATATTATTTCCGCTTCCTGGGGCGGGGCAGGTTATTCAATGGCTCTCAAAGATGCTATTGCTTCTTTCCCCGGACTGTTTATTGCCGCCGCTGGAAACAGTGCCCTTGATAATGATACTAATCCTCATTATCCGTCAAGCTATCCGTCGGACAATATTATTGCCGTTGCCTCCACCGATCATAATGATAATCTGTCTTCATTCAGCCATTACGGCAAAGAGAGCGTTGATGTCGGAGCTCCAGGCTCTTCTATTTACTCAACTGTTCCCGGAGGGACTTACGCAACGAAGAGCGGTACTTCAATGGCAACGCCGCATGTAAGCGGGGTTGCAGCTTTGGTTATGTCGAAGTTCCCTGAACTGAGTGCGCTTGAAGTTAAGGAAGCGATAATGAAGAGCGGCGATTCGATTGATGCTCTTGCCGACAAAACTGTAAGCGGTAAGCGCGTAAATGCCCATAATGCACTGTTGGTTGCCCAGCAGATGGTTGATGCAAAGAAATTAAATTCCTAAAAGACGGGAATATACATCCCCCAAAGATATATAAAAAAGAGCTGACCGAAAATTGAGTCAGCTCTTTTTTATATATCTTTGGGGGATGTTCACATGAAGTTCCTATTGTCTTTCACCGATTACACAGAGGCCGCAGAGGAGTAAAATACCGGTTTAAAACTCTCGTGTTCTCCTCTTCTCTTAGCTTAATTCGCCTCAATTATTCTTCTGCGTATTTCGTTTGACAATGGAGCAGGCATTTATTTATTACCCTTACTTCATATTGCTATCATAAAAATAGTTGATAACAAAAATTAATCTATTGTTAATAAATGTAACAAAAAATATATATCGGCACGTTTAAGGAGAGATTATAATATAGTTAAAGAGCAATAGCTATAAAATTTATAAAAATATCAAAAATTCAGGAGGGTGTAATTTGTGAACATACCGAACTCTATGCCGGGATTATCAGGAGTATTTGGCTTGGGAACATCATCTATGCTTTCAGGACTTCAAAACACAATGAGTCCGTCAACGGGCCTTAGCTTCGGACTTGATAACGCAATGCTTTCTTCTGACTTTGTAGAACAATTCGGCTCGACAGGATTTTCAAATCCTTTTGGAAATTTAACCAATTTGCTTTCAGGTTTGGGAAATAGCGCTATGCCAGGATTTGCAGGAAGTTGCAATCTTTCCGGAAGTATGTTTGGCGGAGCTATGCAACAGACGCAAGCTCAGCAACAAATTCTGCAAATGTTAATGGCCCTTATGCAAATGCTGCAGATGCAGCGTCAAAACGGAATGGGAGCTAATCCGGCTGCGGCAGGCGGAGCAGGTATGGAGAGCCCGGGAATTGGCGGAGCGGGAGGTTACGGCAGTCCTGTCGGTATGAGCGGGGCAACACCTGCGGCTTCAGGCGGAGTAACACCTGCGTCTTCAGGCGGGGCAATACCTGCGTCTTCAGGCGGGGCAACACCTGCGTCTTCAGGCGGAGTAACACCTGCGTCTTCAGGCGGGGCAACACCTGCGTCTTCAGGCGGAGCAATACCTGCGTCTTCAGGCGGAACAATACCTTCTTCTTCATTTCCGAGAGAAGGGGGATTCACGCATAACAACAAAAGAAGCACAATGACTTCTTACTTCGGCTGGAATCCTAAAGGGCTTCAGGTTGAAGGAATAACCGGTAAGGGAGGCTCAATAGGAGATCCGGTTGCTCTAATGAAACAGTTGGAAGGATTGAGAACCGACAAGGTTAGCGGTCTGCTTCCGGGTTACAATGTGGGTTCGAGAAAAGATAAAAATTGCGCTCAGTTTGTATCATCGGTTTTAGAGGCCACAGGACGCCTCGAACAAGGGAATACAACGGTAAGAGGCCTTGAAGAGAGATTAAAAGAAGAAGGTTACTATCTGGTTTCGAAAGAAGATGCCAGGCCTGGAGACGTATACATAAAAGATGGCCATACTGAAATTGTTGCGTCAGATGGTGCGGCAACGCTTATGGGTTCTAACAATGTGGAATTCACGCAAGATGAACAGTATATCACTGAGGTAAATAATATGGGGAGTTTTGATCGCGTAGGCGGACGGTACTATCATAAAGACTTTCCCGAAAGCAATACTGATGCTCAAGCGGCATCAGAACCTAAAGGCGCACAAGCGGTAGAGCCCACGGCAGTCAAATCAGATTCTGCTGCGGCAAAATCTGATTTGACTGCAAAATCATCTGCTCCGGATAAATCAGAATCTTCTAAAGGCGATAAATAAACCATAAGTATCGGCTATTTTTAAATTTAGAATGGGCTGTCCCGTTAAAAAAGCAGGATGGCTCTTTTTATTTACAATGATGGGAACAGCACTTTTTCGCAAAAGAAAACCCCACGTGTGACGTGAGGTTGTTCTGTTGCTTTTGGCCGGCGGTAAAAATTAACCCCAGGAATTCAAGGCTGCTGTTAGAGCTCCAAGAGCGAGAAAGGGGAGGGCTAATCCGGTTACTCCGAGGGCAACAATTCCTGCTGTTGTTGCACCGGCCAGAGCGGCTGTGCCTGCTCCTATTCCACCGGCGAGAACTCCTACGCCTGCCAGTTTTAAATTCTCTTTTGTATTTTCGCTGATTTTAGCCGGTTCCTGTTCCACTGCTGCATTGTTGTTCAAAGGCCTGGGAATAAGATTTAATGATTTGGAACCGCTTTCCGCTTTGAAACTATCCGTTCCCAGGGAAGGGGCAGATGTTTTCTCTTCCGTATTCTGAATCTGAGTTTGAGATGCATTTATGGTTTGTGGTGTAAATTGATTTGATATTCCTATTGTGTTCATACTCTTCATCTCTTTATTTTAATTATTTAAACAAAAACTAAACTATCTTCATTCTCTATTCTAACACAGTTTCTTTACTTATGCAGTAGAAACTATGTTGACAAAATATTAACAAATGGATGATTATGGCAAAAGAGGCCGCCGTTGTCACGACCAATGTCATTAAGTTAAGAGAAACTATTCTTGGATAGCGGCAAAAATCACATGATTAATTTGCTATAACTGTCATTGTTATGAAAACATAACAATGACAGTTATCCTAACGGATGTTTTCATTTATAGTTGTGACGCCGCCTGGACGATTGCGAGCCTTTAAAGTGTGGCAATCCAGATATTTATTTTTCTGGATTGCTTCGTCGGTAGACTCCTCGCAATGACAAGGATGGCAAAAATGGTGATTAAAAACCTTAACTTAATGACATTGTGTCACGACAGCCCCTTTGATTGTGCGGGTTTATTTTTGCAGATGTTGTTTAACTTTTTCCGCTATTTGCGGTCCTGTAAAGCCGTACTTTTCCGCCAGCACTTCTGAAGGGGCGCTGTGTCCGAAATTATCAAGACCAATGAACAATCCGCCGTTTGCAGCCGTAAAACGGTCCCAGTCTTTTGTATTGCTTGCTTCCATGGCAATGACTTTTGCCGCGGAGGGAATGACCGCCTCCCGGTAATGTTTGTCCTGAGCCATAAATATTTCTATTGATGGAACTGATACGACCCTTACGTCTATACCTGACTCCAAAAGGACTTTGCGTGCGTCTGCGGCTACATGCACCTCAGAGCCGCTGGCAACAAGCACGGCGTCAGGCTTAGACTTGGCAGATTCCTCGAGAATGTATCCGCCTTTGAGTATTGTCTCAAGCCTCGATTTATCGGCTGTTTTATGTAACTGAGGCAGGTTTTGCCTGGAAAGAATCAGGCAGGTCGGTCCTGTTTTGTTTTTGAGGGCACTTATCCAGGCCGCCGCCGTTTCCAGTGCGTCTGCCGGCCTTATCACATGCATATTAGGTATAATTCTCAGAGCACCCAGATGTTCTATCGGTTGGTGCGTCGGACCGTCTTCACCAAGGAAAATACTGTCGTGTGTGAAGACATATACCGTTTGCAGTCCCATTATTGAAGACAGCCTGACGGCGCCTTTCATATAATCGCTGAAAACCAGGAATGTTGAAGCATGCGGAATAAACAGCCCCGACAGTGCTATGCCGTTAGCAATTGCTCCCATTGCATGCTCTCTGATGCCGAAATGTATGTTTCTGCCGCCGTAGCTGTCCGGCATAATGGATGCGCTGCCTTTTATGTGGCATTTTACCGAAGGTTCGAGATCTGCCGAACCGCCTGTTGTAAAAGGTATGCTTTTTGCTATTTTCTGGATCATGTTTCCGGAAGAAACTCTTGTGGCTTCCGCCTTTTCCGGTAGTCCGGATATAAGATCGGCAATTAATGAGTCAGGTATTTCCTGCTTTTCATATGTTTTCAGCTCCGCTGCCTTTTCAGGAAATTTTTCTGACCATTTTGTGAACATACTTTGCCAGTTTTGGTAAGCTTTTGTTTTTTCTTCAACGGTATTTTTGCAGAAACCGTCTACTTCAGCCGGTATGTAAAAACTCTCTTCTTCCGGAAATCCCAGAAGTTTTTTTGTCGCCTTTATTTCCTCGGCTCCAAGAGGTGAGCCGTGGGCGGCCGATTTGTCCTGCATTGTCGGAGCGCAGCATGCTATATGCGTTTTGCATATTATGAGTTTGGGAGCTCCTTTGAATGCTTGGGCTTTTTCTATCGCTGCGGCGATTTGTGACGGATCGTGTCCGTCCGCCTCGTAAACTTTCCAGCCGTACGCCTCGTAACGTTTTCCGACATCTTCGGAGAAGGCAAGATCGGTACATCCTTCGATTGTAATTTTATTGCTGTCGTAAAAGACTATAAGGTTGTCAAGTTTTAGATGCCCGGCAAGGGACGAAGCCTCTGCGGCAACGCCTTCCATAATGCAGCCGTCTCCGGCTATTGTATATATAAAATGATCAATAATTTTGCAGTCATCGGTGTTGAATCTTTCCGCCGCCATTTTTGCCGCCAGTGCCATACCTGTACACATTGCGATGCCCTGTCCCAGCGGTCCGGTGGTACATTCTATTCCGGGGAGGTAGCCATATTCCGGATGTCCGGGCGTTCTGCTGCCCCATTGACGGAAGCTTTTAAGATCTTCCATTGTTACCTCATAACCGAAAAGATGCAGCAGAGAATACAGCAGTGTTGAACCGTGACCTGCAGAAAGCACGAAGCGGTCGCGGTTGAGCCATTTTGGATCCCTGGGATTAAAGTTTAAATAATAGCTCCAGAGCGTTGAGGCGATATCAGCTGTCCCCATAGGCATTCCCGGATGTCCGGAGTTGGCTTTTTGCACGGTATCCGCCGCCAGCAGTCTTATTGTGTCCGCTAAACGTTTTACTGATTTTATGTCCATTGATAGATCCTTTCAATCTTTTTTATACCCGGCTGCCTTTGCTGCCGTCTGTTTATTCCGCGTTGCCCAGGATATAAAAAATGGTTTTTTCTTTTTGTGAGCCTTAATCAAGGGTTTTATTCTTCGTTTTATCGCCCTTTAAATCCTTTTGCCTCTATCGGCTTATTCCCATAACTTGCCAGGTGTGATACAATTCTATACGAGTGTTGGACAGATATTATTTTTACGGAGGAGATTTGTGATGGGCAAAAATTCATTAAAAATCAATGATAATCTTTGTATACGCTGCGGCATTTGTGCCGAAGTTTGTCCGGTTGCCGTAATATCTATGGATACCGGTAAGCCGACTTCCGACAGGGCTGATTTTTGTATTTCATGCGGACACTGTGTTGCCCATTGCCCTAAAGCCGCGGTTCAGCTTGACTGGGTTCCGCTTAGAAAACAGAAAAAAGCCGGCACGGTTCTCTCCTCAAAACGCGCCGAATTGTTTTTGCGGCAGAGACGTTCGGTGAGACGCTATAAAAAAGAGGTTCCGGACCATGAGTTGATGGCCGAACTTCTCAGGGTTGCCAGATGCGCCCCCAGCGGCGGAAATTCTCAGGGACTCAGTTTCCGTGTTATTGAGAACAGGGAAATATTGGACGATATTATCGGTGCCGTTGTGGATTTTATGGAAAATGGTGTAAAGTCAGGCAAACTTCCTAAAGTTTACGGTGAAATGGTTGCCAAATACCGTGCGGACGGTCAGGATTTTATTTTGCGGGGCGCTCCGTGTCTTGTTGTTTCTCATGCACATAAAAAAGCATCATGGGCAAAAGATAATACCCGTTTTGCGCTGGCGTATGCCGAGCTTTATGCTCCATCCCTTGGTCTTGGAAGCTGTTGGGCCGGTTTTCTGGAAATGTGCGCGTTTTCCGGGGATAACAAACTGCTCGAACTGATGCAATTGCCTGAGGAGCATGTTTTTTGCGGAGCGATAATGGCGGGCTTTCCCCAATACCATTCTTTCAGGCTGGTAGATCGAAAGCCGCTGCAAATTTCATGGCTGTAGGGCGCGCATTGCGCGTCCGCCGGGCTTTGCGTGGGGATTATATTTAATTTGAAAATATGATTTTAGGAGGATATTGACTTGAAAATAATAGCTGTTAACGGAAGTCCGAGAAAAAAATGGAATACCCATATGCTGCTTGAGAAAGCGCTTGAGGGAGCCAAAGCTGCCGGAGCCGATACCGAGCTTGTAAATTTATATGATTTATCGTTTAAAGGATGTGTGAGCTGTTTTGCATGCAAGCATAAAGATGTTATAGTTGATCGCTGTGTGATTAAAGACAATCTGTTGCCTGTTCTTGACAGTATCTGCAATTGTGACGGACTTATATTGGGCTCTCCCGTCTATTTCGGTGAAGTTACCGGTTTAATGCGTTGCTTTATAGAGAGACTGTTCTTTCCTTACCTGTCTTATGAAGGCAAACCATCGTCGTTTAAGAAAAAAATAGCGACCTCATTTATTTATACAATGAATGTCCCTGAAAGTTATCTTGATGATGTGGGGTATAATAAGGTTTTTACGGCCAACAAAGAACTGCTGGAACGTATTTTTGTGGCCGAATCCAAAAAACTTGTCGTGACCGAGACGTATCAATTCGATGACTATTCCAAATATGCAATGTCAATGTTTGACGGCAAACAAAGGAAAGAACGACGTGAAAACGTTTTTCCTGCCGACTGTGAAAAGGCCTTTGAAATGGGCAAAAATATGCTCAGCTATTGAGGGTTTGCCGCTATTCTCCTACAAAATTCCACATAACGCCGAATTTATCGAAGACGACACCGGCGCATGGGCTGTAAAATGTTTGGTCCAGTTGCAAGCCAATGCGTCCCTCTTCGGCGAGCACTGCAAAAGCGTATTTAACTTCTTCAACACCTGCTTCCACAGCGATGGAGATGCGTTCCGATTCCGGGACTGTCGTGCTAAGTGGGCCTTTCTAGCCCCACTTAGCACGACAGAAAATGGCGAAAAATAGCTTGCTTTATAGCTTTTTGCTATTCTTTTCTTAATTTTTCACCATTTTTACAATTATATTTGAACCGGCTAAAGCCGGTTTTGCCGGGCTAAACCCGGTGACCGCTATCTTTTATTCCATGTTAAAGGGGCCGCCGTTATCACGACAGCCTCCCCCCTACAATCGGACATGCGTATGAAACCGTCACCCAATTTCATGGTTGCCTGCAGGATCATGTTTTTTATTTCTTCAGAAATAGGAGATTCCGGGTTGGAAGGCAAATCGGCAAAACGCATTAGTTGCAGTATTTCCGTTTTGAACGCCCGTTTATAAAGCTCTATCGCTTTACCGCAGTTTCCGTTATAGGTAAGGTATGGTCGTATTTTCATTTTTATTTTTCCCCTGTTTTATGTTTTTTTAATAGCTGCAGTGTGATATTTTTTAACTTACTACGTCATTTATTTTTGTCTCTATTTCGTAAAAACGGCGCAGATGATATTGCCCTGACGGTCATATTTCTTGCCGGACACATCGCCGTATAATTCATATTGAGTGAAGCCTGCCGTTTGTATTTCTGCGCTCAGCTCGTCTTTTGTGAAGCAATGCTCCCATAGATTGTAGCATTCTATGCTGTTTTGGTTGATGACAATTGTTTGATTGAGAACAGTATTATCTTCATCATACCTGTAAAAGGAATCCAGAGACAGGTATGGCTGTTTGTTCCAAAAACCACCGCCGGAACGATAGTTCCAATTGCGAACTTCCTGCCTGCCCGAATGTTCCGCCGGGGTGAATACATCTAAAATGAATTTACCTCCCGGCTTTAACCCTTTGTAAATTTTATTTGCCAGAATAGCCCGGTCACCGGCAGATAAGACTCCAAAATCACAGTATATCAATGTTATAACATCGAAGTGACAGGTGTAGTCAATCGTCAGATAATCCTGATGGATATAGTTGATTTTGTTTCCACCGGCAACTGTTTGTTTTTTTGCATATTCGAGCGAGCGCTTTGAAAAATCAATGCCGGTAACTTCATATCCGGCGTTGCTAAAACGCTGTGCATATAACCCTGGTCCGCAGCCTAAATCGAGCAGGTGCCGGAATTTTGACGGCGGTGCTATTGAAGTAATCCATGCGACTGATTTGTCGATAAATTCGGGACTGCGGCTTGCTTTGTCAATGCCTGGATCTAGATGTGCATCGAGAACGTATTGGGAAATATGCTGTTCTTTCCAAAATAGGTTTGTTCCCGGTGAATATAATTGCGGTTTGTTTAAAAAGCGGTTCAATTTCGTAAACAATTTTATTTTTTCCTTTATATATTCTTTACCTGTATAGTAACCGGAAAAAATAATACTCATTTCATTTTAGTTCCCTGGATCGCCACGCTGCGCTCGCGATGACAACTTCTCTACTAATGTTCAAGAATCTATAGAAATTGAATCATGCCGTATTTTTTCCGGTTACTATAACTAATTCTTTATATTGCGTCTTCACTTGATGGTTATATTGCCGATAAGGATGGTGGAATAGCTTTTTTGGAAGAGACCTCGGTTTCAATGTCTGAACTTGGATATGACGAATTTTATTCGTCAATTGGCTCTATTATTATGGGCGGGAAAACGTACCGTCAGTTGGTCAATGAAATATCTCCTGACAAGTGGCTTTATGAAGGCAATCCCTGCTATGTATATTCACGCCTGTTAAAAGATGATAATGCCAATGTCAGATTTACTTCACTGCCGCCTTCGGAGCTGCTGGAAAAGATTCGCTCTGAGCATTCGGGAAATATATGGCTTATGGGCGGCGGCGAAATTATCAGTCTTTTTATGAAGGAAAATCTCGTAGATGTATACTTTGTCTATATAATGCCTGTTTTGCTTGGCGGCGGCCTGAAACTTTTTCCGGAAGGATTTTCCGAAACCGGTCTTGATTTTAAAAGTGCCGGTAGCATCGGCGATATTGTGGAACTGATTTATCACAGAACTTAAAGAGTGCCATAGAGTAAATAGCCTCATCTTATTTTTATCCGGCCAATGTTTTTTTGCACCATTCTATCAGCATTTCATAAAAATTTTCAGGATTAGTCCTGATTTCATCAGAAGATTCTTCACGGCGCATGCTTATTTCCAGCATAATTTTTTCATTTCCTGTAAGGTGTTGCCGCAATTCCGACTTGGTACAATGGTATTGGCCTGTTCTAAGATACTCGGCCAGTTGCAGTATGAAAAAAATGGATTTGAATAGCATTTTCAGATCCGTTGTTCTTGCCTCCGGGTTGCCGAATAGGTAATTATGGCAGGATGCATGGAAAAGATTTGCCGCTGCGATCTTTATACTTTGCCTGATGTCATTATTGTCATAGGCGGGAATTAAATCGTCAAGTGTGCCTACATAGCTTTTTGTATCCTGTTGCAGTTGGAATATTTCGTATCTCGGCCAGTTGCAGAGTTCTTTTTTGCCGCAAAAAAATCCGCAGATTTTTTCACATTCCGGCATTGTTTGTATTATCGAACGGTATGTGTTTAAATCTTTTAACGACAGTTCCTCTATAATTATTACAACATCAATATCGCTGGATTCGTCTGCTTCCTCTCTTTGGTAACTGCCCTGTAAGCCTACAAATAAAAGGCGTTTGCCGAATTGCTTATTGAGTTTTGCTATTAAATCCGGCATCCATATTTCTTTATTGATCATTCTTTGCCTTCCTCCCGTTTTTATAAATGGAGTTCAATCGGCGTTTTACCGATAAAAATTAAACATTTTATTTTTGGTAATTTTTCTTGTCAGGTGGAGTTTTATTTGTTTTATGATCATAAAAAACAGTCAAAGCAATAAATTTTTATATATTAGTTTGACTGTTTTTGCCGAATGTCGGTTATTGTTTAATTTTGGATTAATTTAATAATCAATATGGGTTATAATTCTATATTTCAAAAAACACCTGTTTGATTCCTTTTATGGTATTGGTTTGTTGTTGTATTTTTTTCTGTTGGTGTACTTATCCATCCACTCCTGTGTCTCTGCCGTCACATGCATGACTGATTCTCTGGCTCTGTAAGAATGCTCTTCAAGCGGCAGCATTACCAGTTTGACTGTGCCGCCGTTTCCTTTGATCGCATCATAAAGTCTTTCGCTCTGGATTGGAAATGTTCCGCTGTTGCTGTCGTTTTGGCCGTGTATCATCAGCAGCGGTGTTTTTATTTTGTCTGCATAGGTAAAGGGAGACATATTTATGTAAATGTCTCTTGCCTCCCAGAATGTTCTTCTTTCATCCTGAAAACCAAACGGAGTCAGCGTTCTGTTGTAAGCTCCGCTTCTGGCAATACCTGCGGCAAAAAGATCCGAGTGCGCCAGAAGGTTGGCGGTCATAAATGCTCCGTAACTGTGGCCGGCAACGACGACTTTTTTTCTATCAATGATTTTTTTGCCGGCAAGATAATCAATAGCTGCTTTTGCCGACGAGTTTATTTGCTCTATAAAGGTGTTGTTTTTGGTGTCGGGATCGCCTATTACCGGCATCGCGGCGTTATGCAGCACCGCATATCCTTCAGCCGAATAGATTGTCGGTGAATCTCCTGCGAGAATAGGATACTGATATCTGGAATCCCTGATTTGACCTGCAACCGACGGATCTGTGTATTCGAGCGGATAGGCCCATATCAGCAGCGGCAGCGGCGCATCTCCTTCTTTCCAGTCGCCGGGCAGGTAAAGGGTTCCGGAAAGCTCTGTTCCATCCTGTCTTTTGTATTTTACCAGCTCTCTTTTTATTTTTACGGCGTCTTTAAGCTCGTCTTTAAAAAATGTCAGCTGTTTTTCTTTTTTTGACGGGATGTCAAACCGGTAATAATTTACCGGTTCATTCAGACTTTCTTTTTGTATGATCAGATTTTGTTTATCAGGCATTACAAATGCGGCAAACCTGTCATACCCGTCTTTTCTTGACTGAAATATTATTTCTTTATCCATTGTTTTCATATTGAGCCTTGCCAGATAGGGGAAGATCCCGTCAGGTCCCGCTCCGGGCGCTCTCAGATAAATAAAGTCCCCGTCCTGTATGATAAATCTTTGGCCGTTCTCAGCGCAGTATGTTTCTATGCTTCCCGGATTGTTGTAAATATCTTTCTGATTTCTGCTGAATAGTTCCCTGACTGTTTTTCCGTCTTTTTTCATTTCGATAACCGATGTCGTCGTCCAGCGTTTTTTTCTGTTGGTTACGGTTACGGCGGCCAGCCCGGTTTTGTTTTTCTTTTCGGGAAAGAAAAGGATGTCCTCAAACCTTTCCTTAAGATCGCATATTTTATAGGATTTTCCTGTAAACGGGGCCTCAAGGCACATTATCCGATCGCGCAGCTTTGCCTCTTTCGTATTGTCTCCGCCGTCAAGCGCCTCAACCCAGAGAATAACGGAATTTTTTGTCGGCTGCCATTGTATCTGCCTCGGGCCGGTGGCAACGCTGTCAAACGGTATGTTTTCTCTGAGCGGTCTTTCGGCAATTGTTTTTATGTTTTTTCCATTCATATCCAAAATCTCCATGCGCATGGGAAAGAACGAACAGGTCACGTCATATGAGAACGGTTTTTCAAGTTTTTGTGTAAATATATATTTTTTGTCGGGCGAAATTTCGGCATATACGTACAGTCCCGGTTTGGTCACCGTATTTTTCTTTCCGGACGGAATATCATACACCGATATTATGCTTTGCGAATAGTAGCTGAAAAGCTCCTCATCATAACTGTCTTTTAATAGATTCTGATACGTGACGCTTTGCTGCTGCCTGCCGTATGATTCCTTTATTATCGGCGATACGGGAACATTGGGTTTTATAGGTTCAGCGCCCTCATTGGGGTTTATTTCCTTTAAAAGCAGCGTTTCATCGTTTTGCCAGACAAAAGCCGGGCCGATTGTATTTGAAAGGAATATTTCCAGAGGTTTTGCCGTCGCCGCCAATGTGTCTCCCAGCCATAGCATCTGGCCTCTATCAGTATCGGATGTAAATGCAAACATTTTCCCGGAAGGAGACCATTGAGGATAGTTAAATTTTGTCCCGGCAGGCAGTTTTATCTGCTTTATTTCTCCTGTAGATGTCGTTGCAATTGAAAGTGATTTGAAAAAAAATCTCCTTTGCTGACGTCTGCTTTCCGGCTCTATCCTTATACCGGCAAGCTCGAGTGTTCTTTTGGACATGTCTTTAAGTTCCGGATATATTATCCGTTCAGCCTGTAAAATATGCTCTCCGTCAGGTGAAACCGATGATGACGGAGGGAATGAGCGATCGATTATTTTTCTGAGTTTTTCACTGGGAATTTTGTAAGATTGTTTTTCCGGCATGGCAATGGCGGCTCCTGATAAAAATATTATAATCATAGGTATCATTAATATTCTGGTATACATAAACCCTCCCTCAATTCATTAATAAAGGCTGCCTGTAACAGCAACCTTTATAAAAAGTCTGAACGGAATATTGTGCTTCTGGAGAATTATTACTTGCCCTCGGAAAGTATTTGCAGATACTCTTCCATTTCTTTGTGACCTTCCTGTTTTGCATAGTCGAGCGGGGTTTTCCCCTGTAAGTCTTCCGGCGTGACATTGGCGTCACATGCGAGCAGCAGTTCGGCTATTTGAACGTTGCCGTAAAATGCGGCTCTGTGCAGAGGAGTCCATCCTATCGAATCGCTTTTATTGACGTTGGCTCCTTTAGAAAGCAAACTTCCTATAAAATCAAGATCCTGCTGGCGGATTGCAATGTCTATCGGGGAAAGGCCGGTGTTGTCAGCCACATTAATGTCGGCTTTTTTATCCATCAAAAAAACAGCTGCGTTAATTTTCCCAAAATCAGTAGCCACGAGTATCGGCGTTTCGCCGTATTTGTTTTTTGCTTCGGGATCGAACTTATTTTTTATCAGAATATCTATTGCATCTGTTTTTCCATACTGTGCGGCGATATGGAGAAGTGTTTTTCCATCTTCATATGTAAGATCTGCAGTTTTTTGCTCTGCCAGATACTTTTGTAGCAATTCGATGTCGTTTGCTAAAATGGCATCTGTGAATTTGTCGCCTGTTGTTTTTACTGCCGATCTGGGAGAAGGGCTCTTTTTCTCCGCAGCGGCCGGTTTTTCTGCAACGGCAGGTTTCTCCGGCTGTTGCTCTGCCGGGGCTGTTTTTTCCGGTTGTTTTTTCTCTTCGGCCTTTACTTTCTCGGACGGTTCCTGTTCAGAGACTGCCTGTTCCGGCGGAAATTTGAACCCGCATCTATTGCAAAACTTGGCGTGTTCTCTATTCTCTTTGCTGCATTCGGGGCATATTTTCGGCATAGAGTGTTCTCTCCGTTTTTATTTGGCTTATTAATTGAATTAATTGTATGTACTAAAGCTTTTTTCCTGCTCGGGCAATTTATGTTTATTGCTTTTGTTATTTCGTATTGGAGAGCCTGCCGGTTTACCTACTTTTTCTTTGAACGGGAGTTTGAATTACCGGCAGGTTTCTGCCTGCCAAAGTCGAAATCTATTTGTGCGTTTTTGCCTTTTATAAAAAAATTAAACCCATAATATTCTATTGAGAGGAATCCAATCCGTTGTCTATTCTCATCGCACTACTTTCGTTTATAGTTTTTGTCAATTTTGTTTTTGCAATGAAAAGCAGGTATTACCGCCTTACCTACAGAGCCTATTCTAAAAAATTCGATTCTTCCTGGATCCCGCGGGTTGCGGTTTTTGTGCCCTGTAAAGGTGTTGAAGAGGGAATGGACAATTATCTGCGCGCGATGGTGGAACAGGATTATCCGCCCTACAGGGTTTATTTTATCGTCGAGTCCGAGGAAGATCCTGCCTTTCCGATCGTGAAAAAAATCTCCGGGGAATATGCGAATGTCAGTTGCGTTGTTGCCGGGAGAGCCGAAAAGTGCTGCCAGAAAAATCACAACTTGCTTGCTGCGATAGGACAGGAACAGGCACGTGAGGATGTTGCAGAAATCTTTGTTTTCGCCGATGCCGATGTTAAACCGTCCAAAATATGGCTGAAGGATCTTATTTTGCCGATGTCGGAGCCGGGTGTGTCAGCCACAACAGCCTACAGATGGCTTAAGCCCCCTAATTTTACCTTTTGGGGAACTATGCATGCGATGCTAAGCGCTTACATTGGAACATTGATGTCGTCTTCACAGGGCATGTGGGGCGGTTCTATGGCAATAAAGAGGGAAGCTTATCTTAAACACAATGTGGGCGAAGTATGGGAAAGAGCTGTCGGCGATGATATTCCGCTGATGGCTATTATTGTCAGGAATAAACTGAAACGTGCCTTCGTTCCGGTCTGTGTTGCCGAAAGTGAAAATGTTATCAATGACCGCAAGGCGTTGTTTGCATGGTTTGTCCGGCAAAATCAGTATCTTAAAATTTACTGTAAAAATCTGTGGCTTACGGCCTGCCTGCTGACAATAGCCAACAGCCTTACTGTTATTATCGCTCCGCTGTTTCTTATTCTGGCCGCCTTTATACCGCCTTTAATGCCTTTATTCTATCCGGTTCTTTGCTATATGCTGGCGATGATTTTTATTATGGCCTTGAGCCGTTTTGAGGGCAGGGAAGGGCAAAGTTACGGTGTTTGGGTACTGATGGCATATCCATGTATGATCATGGGCTTTTTGACGCTGATGATGTCCGGTTTCGAGGACGATATCCTTTGGCGCGGAATAAGATACGGCATGAATTCCGATGGAACCGTATCCTTTGTTAAGGTCGAAGTTCAGAATGGCTGATGAACGTTTTTATAAAGAGTCTATACCGTTTAGCGGGCAGCGCAATTCACGTTCGCTGCCTGTTTTTATTCCCCGGCACCATTTCATGAAATTGCCTCTGTTTATAGATAAAGTTCCGTCCGTATTGATATTTCCTACAAGATTTATTTTGTGTTCCAGAGCTACATTACATTTGTGAATATTGCCGTTGGACCTGATTCCAAAACTGTTCAGTCTTGCAGCACTGCACATGGCCGGCAAATCGTCCATAATTTGATAGCGGATGTTGTTTGTTTTTAGATATTCGGCTGTCTCATCTGTGTAATGCCTGATGTCTTTTGTACTGATGATTTGGAGTTCGGGATCATTTTTGCCGCCGAGACGTGAAAGTGGGCGGAAAAATAATATGAACCTTTCGTCTTCTTTGAAGGCGGCGGTGTAATCTTTTATGAATTGCCGTATATAAGGGTAATTGTCGTAATCAAGGTGCAGGCGGATCTGAATTTTAAATTTTCCCGCTGCCGCTCTGATACTTTCGAGATTTGTCCATATCCTGTCGAAAGAGCCGGAACCGTCTGCCGCGGCTCGTTTGCGGTCATGCAACTCTTTCGGTCCGTCAAAAGTAATCTGATATTTGTTTATTCCGCATTTTAACAGTTTTTTGAATGTCGATATGTCGAGAAGGCAGCCGTTAGTAGTCATTCCGCTCCTTAGGTTAAGGCGGCTGTGCTTTATTGCGTTTGTATACTCCATAATGTCGTATATTACGTTCTGGGCAAGCAGCGGCTCACCCCCGAACCAGGAGATATCAAATACTTTGAGCTCTTTTATGCGTTTGCCGATTAATTTTTTTATGCCGGAAGAAACATTTGCGCTCATTGTGCCGTTGACAAATTTTTCATAACAGTATGTACATCTTAAATTGCACATTTCCGTAGGCATAATTGTTAAATGCAAAAAATCATTTGCCAGTGCTCGGGCAATATCGCTTTCTTTAATCGGTTTCAAAGCGGGCTCTCCATTCCGGTTTTATATTCTCATATCCCTGATTTACGGTATGTTTAGATTATGCAGGGTAGCATGTGGTAACCGGTACATCCGTGTCTCCGCATCCGGAAACACAAAGCTTAAGATCGTCGGACGGCAATGCGTCAGTCTGGTTTCTTTCCTGCATACTTTTGATTGCGGCTTCCGTCTCGGGATCTCCTGCATTGATTCTGCCGTCACTGCCTATCTCTATTTTATCAAGATCAACCTTGTTTGCTTTTTCTGCCGTAGCTGTTGTCATTAAAGTTTCCTCCTTAAAATATTTGATTATATTGTCAATATAAAATATTTCCACATAACTTTTTTTTTGTCCTTTATGAGAATATATTTATTTTTGTTAAATATATTATTAAAGTATGTAATACAATTTTAACATGAACAGTAAAACAATTTGTTTTTTGTTAATAATTGTGCAATAAAAATCTAATAGTATTGGGTTATAAAGAAAATTTACGAGCGGAGGTACAGAGAGTTTGAAAAAAATTATTTTTGTTTTTTGTTTTGTATTGCTGATGTTCTTGCCTGTTTCTGCCGAAAACGGTGTTAAACTGTCCGGACCGGAGTTAAGCATGGAGGAAAAAGTTTACGGTTTGGCGCTGTTATGGAAGGAGGCTGAGTATAATTTCGGCTTCTGGGACAAAAAGAGCTTTCCTTCTTGGGACAAAGCTTACAGAGAGGCTCTTCCGAGAGTAATTGAAACAAAAACCACGTATGAATATTACAAGGAACTGCAGCGTTTTATTTATCTTCTTCAGGATGGGCATACCGATGTTTGGCTGCCTGACGATTTATATGCTTTTTTGCCGATAAAGCTTGAGTATGTAGATGGCAGATACACTGTTGTTAAAGTGGCGGAAGAGTTTTCGGACAAGATGCCGCTTTTAAGCTGTGTTACCGGTATTAACGGTATGCCTGCGGAAAAATATCTGCAGAGATATATTTATCCTTATTGTTGGCGTAAACCGCGCCATGTTGTACTAAGGGAACTGCAGTGCAACGGTAAGCTTGGCGACAGGCTTAAGCTTGAAACGGTTATTCCCGGCGGTAGACAAGGGAATGTTGAAGTGGAGTATTTGTCTGCAGCTGATGTGAGCAGGAAAAAGATTTTGTCTATTAAGCCTGTTTTGCCTTCAGAGAAAATAAATGATATTTACAAATCCGGGAGCCATAATATATGTATGACTGAAGATAACATTGCCGTAATCACTATTCCCACCTTCGGCAATGATAAGTTCAGAGAGGAATACCGTAAAAATTTACATCTTTTAAAAGATACAAGCGGGCTTATCATAGATATACGTAATAATGGCGGTGGAAGTTCCGCGAATGGCTATGCCGTTTCCAGATCTTTAATGCACGGAAATTTTGTTGTCGGTACGATAAAAAATTTTACGCACATAGCTTACAATAATGCCCGCGGTCAGGCTTTGGGGTATGCTGTTAAGACGCCTGATGAAGCCTTAAGTTCTTTTACGGAAAAATCTGCCAAAGAGTTTTATGAAGAAATTTACCTGTCGGCCAATAGACGCTATTTTATGGAAAAAAGGTCGGCATTAATAGGTAACAATGATTCTCCTTTGATATTGAAACAGCCTGTTGTTGTGCTGACCAACGAAAAAACCGGCTCTGCTGCGGAGAACCTCCTTCTTGAGCTTGACTTGAATAAGCGCGTCACGATTGTGGGAACGGTTACCTTAGGCTCAACAGGACAGCCGCTGGTGGGAAAACTTCCTGGGGGAGGAAGATATAGAATTTGCACGCAGCAATGGCTTTATCCTGACGGCAGGGAGTTTGTCGGAAAGGGAATAAAACCGCACATTGAGTCCTATTTGTCCTTGGACGATTATAAAAACGGGCGTGACAGTGTGATGGATAAGGGACTGGAAACTTTGAGAAATATGCTCAAATAGCCTGGTTATACAGTTTATGCCATTTGGCATGAGGCAAGAAATGTATCCGGATCGCCGCATCCTGATACGCAAAGTTCGAGATCGTCAGGGGTGGTGTCCTGATTATTTTTCTGCAATTTTTTTATAGCGGCTTTGGTCTTAATATCTTTTACATTTATTTTACCGTCGCTGCCGATTTCTATTTTATCAAGATCTATATTGGTGTTTGTCTGTTCTTTTTTGGTCATAGGATTTCTCTCCTCCGAATATAGTTATTTACGCAAGAAATAGAAAGTGCGGCAGCATTTTTTCCGGCCGCCTTGCAAAACTCAATTTTAATATTGTATATCGTTACGTAACTTTTTTGACAAAGGCCTCTATGTCCTGCAATAAGGTTGAAATATTGATATTTGCAGTCATTTACCTTGAAAATAATGCGGCCCGAGTAATACGTAATTTTGTAAAACCATTATTAAGTTAATTTGCAGAACCCGAAAATTATGATATGATATCGTTATGATATAACGATGGTTATTTTTTCTGTTTGTGAATAACATAAAGAATATAATCCGGACAAAGTGGGGGAATGTAATGATGAGCAAAAGACTGTTTACATGTTTTATTGCCGGCCTGTTTGTTATGGCATGCGCAAGCCTGACTGCCTATGCGTTGCCGAATCCTTTGGTGAATTACAAAACTTTTGAAGAAGCTAAAAAAGCTGCGGGCTTTAATGCTCGGCAGCCTCTTGCCCTGCCTGAGGGATATGTCGCCGAATCGTTCGTGGTCATTAACAAGGAATTGTTGCAGGTAATATACGGCGACGGTAAAAATCAGCTCACATATCGCACCGCTAGGGGTGAAAAGGATATTAGTGGGGACTATAACAGGTATTCTTCTACAAGGGTTGTGGATATTACAGGTATAAAAGTAACAATGAAAGGGACTGCCGCAAAGGTGAGCCTTGCCACATGGAATAATGACAAAATCAGCTACTCTCTCTACTTTGAAAATGCTGTGAACGTTGATACGCTGGGTAAGATCATCAACAGTATCGGTAAGCCGGGCAGGCCCGGAATATCAGCCTCCGTGCCGAATCCCATTGAGACGCATATGACGGTCCGCGAGGCCCGAAACACTGTGGGATTTGAGGCAAAGTTACCTGGATATCTGCCGAAGGGGTATAAAATGAAGACGATTTCGACGATTGACGGGAAAATTTTTCAGCTTGAATACAGCGATAGCAGCAATATTATTAATTACCGCACCGCACTTGGGGAAGGAGATATCAGCGGGGATTACAGCAAATATGGAAGTGTAAAAAAATACTGTATGTATGGTGCCGAGGTTACTGTGAAAGGAAGCTCTTCAAAAATTTCGCTTGCGACCTGGACATATGACAATGCCGCCTACTCTATACATTTTTCTATGCCGGTCAGTAAAGAAAACTTAAATGCTATTGTAAAAAGCTTGATTAAAGATACCCGGTAAAAACAAAATAAGAGGGCCTTTCTCGTACTATTACTTTTTATCATAGAGAAACGGGCCGCCGTTAGCACGACAGCCCGTTAAAAATACGGTTATGATATATCTGCATAAAATTTTCTGTAAATGAATTTTTGCTATATACTGTCTGATTTTAGAAATTGCCGATTGTCATTTTCATGCCGTCGTAAAGCTTTACTTTCGGTTCCCACTTGAGAATGGATTTTGCTTTTTCGATTGTGAGGGCAATTCTGAAAACTTCTCCGGGACGTTCGGCTTCATATTTGACGTCTTTGGCTTCGGGCATTAAATCTTTGAGGCATTGGTAGATCTCGTTTACCGATGTTTCTATTCCCGTGCCGATATTCATAATTTCGCCGCTGCCGTTTGTAAGAGCGGCAACGTTGGCGGAGACAACGTCGTCTATGTGAACAAAGTCTCTCGTTTGCTTCCCGTTGCCAAATATTATCGGCACTTCGCTTTTTTCTATTTTACCGATGAAGATTGCTATTACGCCGGCTTCTCCGAGGGGATCCTGTCTTTTGCCGTATACATTTGCGTAGCGCAGGATCGTATAGTCGAGACCATGCAGATCGTGGTAAAGCTCTATGTAATGCTCAAGACAGTGTTTGCTGATTCCATATGCCGACATTGGCCTTATCGGATGTTTTTCGTCTGCCGGGCAATACTGCGGGTCTCCATAAATAGCTCCGCCGGTGGAGGAGTATATTATTTTTTTTGCTCCGTATTTTTTCATCAGGTTCAGAAGATTTATGCCGCCGAGAATGTTGATATCGGCATCCATAACCGGTGCCGATACGGATTTTCTAACGTCGATCTGTGCCGCCAGATGGTATACGGCGTCTATTTTGCAGCTTTTAAATACGTCTTCAAGTTTTTCGCTTCGTATATCCACATTGTGAAACGTGGCTTTCGGGTTGATATTTTCTTTTTTGCCGGTGGAAAGGTCGTCGGCGATGATAACATTATGCCCTTCTTCTATTAAACGGTCCACGATGTTGGAACCGATGAATCCGGCCCCTCCTGTAACTAACAAGTTCATTATTACGGTCTCCCTTTTCTTACGCTGTTTTTTTAACAAGTACTAATAAAAATTATGATAGTCTGTCATTGCAAGCCTGTAAGGCGCGGCAATCCAGTATTTTGTGCAATTATGTAATTGCCCGCAAAGAGCAATTACGAATTTATAGAGTTCTATTCTTTTAAGGTGTTAACCTTTGTATTTTTCTCTGTGCTCTCCTACTTCTCTGTGAGGAACTTTTTCGCCGTTAATAAAAGAGGGCATCGCGCTTTTTCCTCTGGCCGGATGCCCCCGCAAGAAATGTTTGACTTGATGCGTCTAATCGCTGAAAAGTCCCCGGAACCGTTCCGGCTCCAGACCGACAATAACCTGTATTTCCTTGCCTTTTTCGGGAATGAAAATTTCCCAGCCGTTTTTATGCGCCTGTTCGGCGGAGATTTTCTCTCTGCTTTTCACTCTGACCAGCAGCCTTGTTTTTGCCGCCGGTGCTATTTTTTCGATATTGTCGGCTCCGCCCAGCACAAAGGTCATCAGTTCCAGTTCTTCCGCCGATGCTTCCGTGATTTCTTTGCTTTCGTGTTTTTGAACCTTGCCTCCTGATTTCAGAGCCTGCAAATCCGCTTGTGACAGTTCGGCGTCGTCCCCTGCCGTTCTCAGGTATGTTTCCATATCGGTCATGAGGTTGCCGGCCCGTGTTCCGAAAATGGCCTGGACTCCGTTGCCGGAGATGACCACACCTGCCGCGCCGAGAGATTTCAGTTTAGCTGCATTGACTTTTGCCGGATCGGCGACATTTATCCGCAGACGTGTGATGCAGGAATCAAGGTTGGTTATATTGCTCCTGCCTCCGAAAGCCAGAACCAGCTGCCGTGCCATTGCCGGTGCATTGCCGGTGTCCGCTGCAACTCCGGACTCGTCGGCATCTTCGCGTCCCGGTGTTTTGAAATTGAACTTCAGAATCATAAATCTGAACACCGAATAATATATGACGGCGTAAATCGGTCCAAGTATGAATGTCATCCACGGCTTGGTGTCCATTCCGTAGTAAAGCAGAAAATCAATGCCCCCCTGCGAAAAAGTGTAGCCCATCTTTACACCCAACAGGTTCATTGCCGCGAATGCCGTGCCGGTGAGGATATCGTGTATTATATAAAGAACCGGAGCAACGAACATAAAGGCGAATTCAATCGGTTCCGTGATCCCTGTCAGCAGTGAGGTTATGGCCGCCGATACCATTATTCCGCCTGTTTTTACCTTGTTTTCCGGTTTTGCGCAGTGCCATATGGCAATAGCCGCTGCCGGAAGACCCCACATTTTTGTCAGGAACCCGCCTGCGAGTATACCTGCAGTCGGATCACCGGCGAAGAACCTGTTTATGTCTCCGTGAACGATGGCTCCATGTTTTGCCGGATCGGCGTATGAGCCGATTTCAAAGAAAAACGGTACGTTCCATACATGATGGAGTCCAAACGGCAAAAGCAGCCTTTCGACAACTCCGTATACAGTGCCGGCCATTACCGGGTTTGAATAGGCCGCCCAGTTGGAAAATATGGTTATTAAGTTCTGAACAGGAGGCCATACGAAGCTCATTAGGACTCCTATGCCGATGGCGGTTATTCCGGTGATGATCGGCACAAAGCGTTTTCCGGCAAAGAATGAGAGATACGGCGGCAATTCTATCCGGTAGTAGCGGTTAAAAAGCGCGGCCGCCACTCCTCCCATTACAATGCCGCCCAGAACTCCGGTGCCGATACTTTTCAAGCCGAATATCGTCTGTACCTGTCCATGAGACGGATCGGGGTTTAAGTGCAGCACGTTCAAAGCCATAATACTCATTGTCGCTATCATCACCATATACCCTACAGTTGCCGAGAGGGCCGATGTCCCGTCATTATTGGTGAAACCAAGAGCGACCCCGATCGTGAATATCAGCGGCAGATTATCGAAGATAATGCCGCCGCCGGCTTTCATAATCTGGGAAACTATTGTCGGCATCCAGCTTAGCTCTGATGAGCCTACACCGAGAAGAATACCTGCTACCGGCAGTATGGCTACCGGAAGCATAAGTGATTTACCTATTTTCTGAAGAAAAGAGAATGCATTTTTAAACATTTCGGTAGCCTCCTTATCCGTTATTTTCTAAAAATGCCGCCGCCATTTTACGCACATCTGCAGCCGACATCATTTTTAATGCGTTTTGTGCAAGATTACGGCAGTCTTCAAGATTTAAGCTCCTGATTTCTGCTTTGACCTGAGGAAGAGCTGCCACGCTGACACTGAGCTCATCGACCCCAAGTCCGATGAGTATCGGTATTGCCGCCTTTTCACTTGCAAGTCCGCCGCATACGCCGACCCATTTACCGTGTTTATGGGCTCCTTCGGCTGTTTTGGCAATCAGTGACAGAACAGCCGGATGAAGGCCGTCGGCCATTTTTGCCAGTCTCGGATGCCCGCGATCGATTGCCAGTGTGTATTGCGTCAGATCGTTGGTGCCGATTGAGAAAAAGTCTACTTCTGCGGCAAAGGCTTCGGCAAGCACTGCCGCGGAAGGGACTTCAACCATAATGCCGACAGAGACTTCGTTATTTATGGCCAGTTCTTTTTTTTGTTGCTCGACCATTTTGCGCGCCAGTCTGATTTCTTCGATCGTTGAAACCATCGGAAACATTATATGCAGTTTGCTGTATGGTGAAGCCGAAAGTATAGCCCCGATTTGTGACTGTAAAAGTTCCGGCGCGACCATATTTAGCCTGATGCCGCGAACTCCCAGGAACGGATTTACTTCTGAAGGAAGCGGCATATATGCCAGCGGTTTGTCACCTCCGACATCGAGGGTTCTGACGACAAGATCCCGGTCTTTGCCGAGCGCCTGGGCTATTGCCGTGTACACTGCCGCCTGCTCTTCCCCGGAAGGCGCTTCGCTGCGCTGCAGGAAAAGGAATTCAGATCTCAGCAGGCCGACTCCTTCGCCGCCCAGTCTGACGCTTTCCTCGGCTTCCGCAAGCCCGCTGATGTTGGCTACGACTTTAACCCTGTGTCCATCTGCAGTCACGGCCGGAGCCGATGCCTCCTCAAGATTTTTCTTTCTTTCCAGGGCAATTTTATTTTGCAGCTCGTTTAACCTGTCTATTTCATCCTGTGTCGGATTTAGCCTTAATTCCCCTCTGTCTCCGTCTAGGATGGCCATTGTTTCCTGTTTTATTTCCAGGGCCCTTTCCTCAATGGCGGCAATGGCGGGAATGCCCGCCGATCGGGCAAGTATTGATGCATGACTGGTAGCGCCGCCGCCGGTAGTGCAGAAACCGAGCACACGCCCACGGTCGAGTGAAGCCGTGTCGGAAGGGCTAAGATCTTCGGCGACAAGTATGCTGCCCGGCGGTATTTCTTTTTTTGCGGCATTTTCTCCGGTTAAATGCACGAGAACCCTTCGGCCGACGTCGAGAATGTCGTTGGCCCGCCCGGCCAGAAGTTCATTATTGAGATTGCGCAGAATATCCGCCTGAGCGTTATATGCCTGATGCCAGGAAAACGCGGCGCTTTTTCCCGCCGACATATCTTCTTCCGTGGCTGCCAGCAAATCCGGATCTTCCAGTAATTCCTGATGGGCGGCGAAGATTGCCGCCTTGCCGACATCAGCGGAATTTCGCAGACGGTTTTGCAGCTCGGAAAGTTCTATTTTCGACTTGTTGAGGGCGCTGAGGAATTTTTCCCGTTCCTTTGTGCGGCCTTCGCTTTCCTCTTTTATTTCTATGTCGTCCTGCTTCAGCCGATAAATTTTGCCGGCTACAATTCCCGGGGAAGCGGATACGCCTTTGAGGATGTTGGGATCGGAAGATTTTTCAATGTCCGGCTTTTGCTGTAAAGGCGGTTTCGGTTCTGGAGGTGCTCCGTGCAGACTTTCTCCAAGGCCCGATCTTATCAGAGACTGCAGCGATTCTATTGCCTGTGCTGCGTCGGTGCCGTTTGCGCGCAGGCGGATCCTGTCCTGATATTTGACATCAAGACCCATAATGGCGACGACGCTTTTGGCATTTGCCTCCCTGCCGTCCTTGAGCATTTTTATATCCGAGGCAAACCGTTTGGCGCTGTTCGTTAAAACGGCAGTGGGTCTGGCGTGTAGGCCCTGGGGATTCAGAATTCGTATATCTTGTGATTCAAGCGATGATGACTCTTCTTTTTGTTCCGGAACATAGTTGGCTTTTATCAGCTTTAGCTTAAGTATCTCCGTTTTTCCGGCTTCAGCCATCCCTGAGGACGGGAGATATTCGGCAATTTTTTCTCCGTTTGAGATAACTATCTGCGTCAGCAGACTGGCGGCATTTTTTGTAAGAAAATCGGCGTCGAAAACGATTAGCGTGTCTCCGGTATTGACGGTGTCGCCTTCCTTTACTTTCGGTGTAAAGCCTTTGCCTTTGAGATTGACGGTGTCGAGGCCGATATGAATCAGAACTTCTATGCCTTCAGGAGTTGTTATCGTCAGTGCATGGTGTGACTTGTGCAGCAATGTAACTTTGCCCTTGCAGGGAGATAGCAGGGTTTCTGTTACGGGATCAATTGAAATGCCGTCGCCGACCATTTTTTCGGCAAAAGTCGGATCCGGGACTTTTGTTATCGGAACGAGCGGGCCCGATAACGGCGCCAGGAGTATTATAAATTCGTTTGCGGAATTGCTGTTACCCATCGTTGCCTCCTTATTTGTTCAGAGACCGGGGTGTAAAATTTTCCGACGTTTTTTTAGCATAATGGTAGTTCCCCCGTGTCCCTTTTTTAATATTGCCGTCAACAGATGATTTCTCCTCCAGAATTTGCCAAGGTAATATTTACAGTTATATTTTTATTGCCCTGATATTATGTAGATTGTTGATTTTGTAAAAAGTTTCAAAGAGCATTGAAATAAAAATAAAGCCCTTTTGCATCACTTCGGACTTTACCTTTTAGAGCAATTTGCATTCTATCTGTCACTAAAATTTTTGGAAAGACGGCGTTAGCCGTCATCGCGAGCGCAGCGCGGCGAACCAGTATTTTATGGATTGACCGATGTCGGTTGTTTGTCAAGGAGTATGACAATTTGATTTCAAGCTGCTCTAGCCGCCTTTGTTTATCAATTTAAAGAAGGAACCGTCAACAACTCCCTGATTTCGTCGTTTACCGGTTTTTTTGCTATTTCAGTAAAAGTTCCCGATTGTATTATTCTTCCATTGGAAAAAACGAACATTCTATCGGCCAGTATTGATGCTTCCAATATATCATGGGTCACAAGTAAAACCGGTATCTCAAGCCGCTTTAAAAAAGTGGTAAGACACTCGATCATTTTCTTTTTGGTGATGGCATCAAGAGCGGAAAAGGGCTCATCGAGCAGAAGTATTTTCGGATTTCGCAGTATCGCTCTGGCTATTGCCGCTCTTTGCTGCTGGCCCCCTGAAATTTTATCCGGATATTTGCCTGCCTGTTCACTGATATTTAAAACCTGCATAAGATTTTCACAACGCTCCGCTGCTTCCGTTCTGTCCATTCCCTTGCCGCCGTAGAGAATGTTTTGTCTGACCGTCATATGGGGAAACAGTGAATGATTTTGAAATACATAACCAACACCGCGTTTTTGTGCGGGAATATTTATTTTATTGGCACTGTCGAATATTGCCTTGCCGTCAAATTTTATATAGCCGTTATCCGGTTTTTCCAGCCCGGAAATTATTTTTAAAGTCATGGATTTACCGGAGCCGGACAAGCCGAAACAGACTGAAATACCGGGTAAGGCAGTAAGTTCCGTGTCCATTGCAAAATTTTTTAGTTTTTTGGTTATTTTCAGTTCAAGACTCATTTTTCCGTTCCATTTTTCTATATACAAATATAAACAAGCCGGAAATTATCAGCAGTATAAACGCCAGCATATGGACTTTTTCCATTTCGCCGCTGCTGGCATACAGGTAAATAGCTAATGGAATTGTTGTTGTTTTTCCCGGTATATTGCCGGCTAGCATAACCGTGGCTCCAAATTCCCCGAGCGCTCTTATAAAGGCCAGTATTATTCCGGCGAAAATGCCCTTTTTTGCCAGCGGCAAAATCACGTTGAGGGCCGTTTCGGCTTCCGAGTATCCCAGTATGGTGGATGTATGAATCATCGTTTTGTCGACCGATTCAAAAGCGGCCTTTGCTCCGATGATCATCAGCGGCGTGGCCACTACGGAAGCGGCAATCACGGCGCCGGTCCAGCTGAACATCACTCCGTTTCCTGTTATACTGTAGATTATTTTACCAAGGAATCCATTTTTCCCGAAAAGCATCATAAGATAGTAGCCGGTTACTGTAGGTGGAAGTGCTATCGGTAGAATCATCACCGTTTCCAGAGTATTTTTGCCCCAAAACTTTTTAAATGCCAGTATATATGCGGCAAAGCCCCCGAATACGGCGGCAAACAATGTCGATATCAGCGTTACTTTCAGTGACAGTACGATTGCAAAAAGTGTGTTTTTATCCATTTGTAAACCCGTGTTTTTTGAAAATACTTTTACTGTTTTCCGTCTGCAGGAATTTGATAAATTTTTTGGCTTGTGCTTTTTTGCCTGAAGCGGCGGTTATTGCCGCAAAATATTTGATTGGTCCTGTAGAGTTTTTTGGAAACGTATATACGACTTTTGTTTGCGGCGTTGCGATTGCGTCGGAAAGAAATGCTATACCCAGGTCGGTTTCGCCCATCGCCGCGTAACTTGCAACCTGTCTGACATTTTCACCGTAAATGAATTTAGGCGTTAGTTTTTCATAGATGCCTTTTTTAGAGAAAGCTTTTTTTCCCCAACCTCCGGAGGCAACCGTGTCAGGATTACCGATGGCGATTGTTTTTATTGCGGGTGAGCAGAGATCTTCCATTTTAGAGAGCTTTACTGCCGATTTTTTATTGGCAATGATGACGAGGGTATTTGAGGCGATCATTGCTTTAGAGTCCGGTTCCAGAAGTTTCTGTATTTTACCGATTTCATCTTCCGTGGCCGGTATAAAGATGTCTGCGCCGGCGCCGGCCTCTATCTGTGCACGCAACTGTCCGGACCCGCCGAAGTTGAGAACTATTTTTGTTCGGGGATTATTCGTTTCATATTTCCCGGCAATTTCGCTAAGTGCATCTTTCATACTCATAGCGGCTGAGACTATTATTTCAGTTTTTGTGTTTGCCGCAAGTGTCCGGACGGAGATTGTTGAGAGCAGAAATATTACTGCCGTCATAAGAAAGATATTTATTGATTTAGATATTTTCATTGTGATTACTCCAGTTTTTTGCCGGTTATTATGGGACTGTTTGCGATTACTTCGATATATTATTAAAAATACAGCGAAAAGTCAAGAAAGTATTTTGTTTACGTTTCCCGGTAGCGGTTATTCCAAATTTTAAAGAAGGTGTTAGTTATGAAATATATTGTTTTTGCATTTTTGTTTTTATTTATTTCAGTTTTTGCCTTTGGCTGTAATAGCGGGGGGAATTCTCTTTTCGGATCGTCGGCAGATGTACTGCCCGGTTTTCCTTTGAATCAACCACAGGAACCGGCGCCGGAACATGAACCGCAGAGTGTCCCGGTATTGATCTCGGGCCATATTGTTGATCTTGACGGGAACCCTGTTCCCGGGGTTAACGTATCTTCCGGCAAGGATGCGGATGTGGTTATAAGCGATGCTCAGGGAGCCTTTTCCATAAGTATTCCTGCCTTGCCTGCCAGTACCGTTAATATCGATTTTCAGAAACCGCCTTACCTTATTCATTCGCTTCCGGTAACTTTTGATGCAACCCTGAATCCGTCTTATGAGGATGGTGTAAGGGCTTATATACCGTTTAGCGCCGAAAATATCACGAATATTATCTCTTCGCTGCAGGTTCAGGGGATAACACCTGTTGGTGCCGTTACATCGCCTGACGGAAAGTTTTTGTATATCAGCGATTTTTTTGACAATAAAGTCAAGCGTTTGGAACTGGCTACACTGGTGGTTACGGATATTGCCGGCGGTGGAATCCTTGAGGAGGGGGCAGGGGATTCGGTTCGTATAGCCTCTCCCTGGGGGATTGCTGTTTCTGCTGACGGAGATGTGCTCTATGTAGGCACCAGGGACAATTATCAGGCAAATGTTCTTAAAAGAATTACCGGTGTAAAAAATGCGCTTTCATCTTCAGATGTTGATGTCATTACATTGGCCGGTTCCGGTATAGGCGATGTCGACGGTCCGGGTAATGAGGCAAAATTTGAACTTTTATCGGGGATGGTTCTTGCACCTGGTGATGATACTTTGTATATCTGTGACGAGCATGCTTTTAAAATAAAAAAGGCCGTAAACGTCAAAACGGCTGTGTCTTCCTCTGATATAACCGTTTCCACTGTGGCCGGATCGGTTTCGGGATCTGATGACGGTCCGGCTTTGTCGGCAACGTTTATGGCTCCTTATATGCCTGTATTGTCAAAGGACGGCAACGTTTTGTATGTAACCGATCTTTTGAGTGGAAAAATCAGGAGCGTTTCCGGTCTTGCGGACTCCGTAAATATTATTGTTTCTACAATTGCCGGCGGTGGTTCCACGGATACGGCCTCCGGACCGGTGCAGGGTGGGCTTGCCATGCTCGGAAAACCTATTGCCATGGTATTGTCTGCCGACGGCAATTCGCTTTATTTTACCGATTTTACCGGGCATAAAGTAAAGAAAATCACCGGCGTGGCCACCGCTGTGGACGGGAACGATACTGTTGTTACTGATTTTGCCGGCAATGGTAATGTTGGATATGCCGATGGCCCCGGAGAACAGGCTGAGTTTCAGATTAGCGTCTATGGAATGGCCATTTCTGCCGACGACGGTGTCATTTATGTTCTGGATCCCGGCCAGACATTTCCCGTTCGCAGAATTGTCGCGGCTGAGAAGTAGCTGCTATAAAATTAAGTAATTGTGTTACGTAACAGAATGGAAAGTTCCTCACTGAGATATGCAGAACACAGAGAAGGATTGTTTTCCTATGTATAAGAGTGATCACACTGTTATTGAATTAGTTCTTTGTCATGCCGAGTTTGACGTTTTTTGGATATTCAAGGGTAGTTTCTATCTGTCTCTCACAGAGGGCGTAGAGCTCACAGAGGTAAACACCTGTAAAAACTTTCTGTGTCCTCTTCTTTTCTGTGAGAACCTTTTTTCTCTTGATTTGATGACTTTGACAGTGAAATGTTTCCTGATTGCATTGCCGGCAATATTTTCGATAATTATTTTAGTGATTTCCGTGTCTCCGTGAGAGACGGCCTTGTGTTATTTTTCAGTTGTTTGCCGGTTTAGTTTGTTTATAAAATTATGGTATTCTTTTTGGGAAAATTCATTTATCAGATAGTTATATTCCGTATAGAGTCTGATGAGTTTGCGTGCGAATGCGGTCAGTTCCGCCCCCCCATGTTCTGCCCCGCCGATGCGTGTTGTTATTAGCGGTTCGCTGAAATTTTGCTGCAGCGTTTTGAGCATTTTCTGGGCTTTGGCATATGACATATTGTTCATTGCTCTGGCGGCTTTGCTGATCGATTTATGTCTGCCGATATTTTGCAGCAGCAGCAGAGGACCGGGGCCAAAAAAAGCCGAGCCTTTGCTGTCGGTTATTGATATTTTTATTTTCGCTTCAGAATTTTCCAGTTCCGTCATTTTGTATGCTTTTTCGTCATTGGGGATTGCTCCGGTATTTTATTATTTTTTTCTCCAAATTTCATTATCTTATTTTACAAATAATTTTTTAAGTCGGAGATATATCCTTTTAGCTTGTCCTATAAGTTGAAAACATATCCCCATAGCCGCCGCGATAGAAAGGATGGTAAAGGGCAGTATTACTATTGGGAATACCCATATACCCGTTCCTGCTTCCATAACAATTTGTCCCGACGGCTCTATAAAAATCTCGTGTCTTTGTCCCGTTTTTAATTTATATTTTTCAAAATCGTCGTGCGGGCCAAAAAATATGCTGCCGCTTCTGATTTGTTTTTCCGGCAGTTTTCCCTGGCTTAAGCTGTATTCAAACGTAACTTTTGTAACTTCGCCGTTATCTGTAATCTCTTTTATATGTTCTTTTTTCACAGAAGTAACGACAGCGTCGGCTCTGGAAAGGGAACGGTCATAACATGTGTTTGAATAAAAAGCTTTCCAGGCATTAATAGTAACAATAATAAATATCAATGATATGCATAAGTTTAAGATTGGATTGAGCTGCTCATTGGCCGGTGAAGACGGAGTGAACTCTGTCTTTTTTGATATTTCGTTAATTTCTTTCGGCGTTTCTGATGTTCCTGACACTTTAACCTCAATTTTTTCTGGCGTTTTTATTATAGCGTTTGCTCATAACAATTGTAAATATTTAGTGGCTGTTGAGCATCAACATTTTATGAAGGATTGCCAATTTATTACCGCTTATTTTTACTGCAGTTCGGAAAATTATCCGAAAACTCTAAAATAATTGTATATTTTAGAGGAATTTGCTATTTTTTGACAAAATTATTTTTTCGAATCAATTTGCCCAGCGGTTGGGATTTGCATATTTGCCTGTTTTTAAATTATTTATATTTAAGGAGAATTTATCAATGTTCAAAGTTTTATTGCCTCTTATATCTCTGGTTTTTGTTGTCTGCTTAATGGGATGTTCCGATTCTAATTCCGCTTCACAAAATGTCAATCTTCCCTCAAATATGAAAATGAAGTCCGGTGATTTAAATGTGACCATGCAGATCGATGTCTGCGCCAAGAATCAGGATACGGTTGACGGATTTTTAGCCGATGTAATAAAAGAAATGCCTAAAATTCTGGAAACAGCCCCTAAAACCGTAAAATTTATTCATGTGGACGGATATATGGATTCTCCGAATATGACCGGTGAAGTGAAAAACTCAAAAGCCATTACCGTAACGATAAAAAGAGAGTATGCGGCAACAGTGGACTGGTCCGGAGTAGGGGTAAATAATTTGGAAGACGTTTGCAAAAAGGGTGAGGGAAAATTGTTTGTGAACGCCGGATTAAAGGAGACTGATAGATAACATACGCAGCAATCATAATTCTTTGGATTGATTTATAATGAAATGGTTAAAATGTTGAAAAATTATGCTAAATTGTATATAATGGATAGCAATTTACTTTAATTATATGTATTATGGAGGATTTTGTTTTGGAGCCGCATGTGCCTATACCGATAGAGAATAATGGCGTTATTTTTGTGATTTTGCTGATATGTGTCTGTGCCGTGGCCTTTTTTTCAAGCTCCGAAGCAGCATTGATTGCGGTGAACAGGATAAGGCTTAAGAATCTGGTGGAGAAGGGCAATAAAAATGCCCAGGCCGCGGAAAAGGTTGTTTCCAACCATGACAAGCTTTTTGCGACGATACTTGCGACTGAAAATATGTTTATTATTTTTGCCTCTTCCCTGGCCGGTGTGTTGGCAGTGAATTTGCTTGGAAAAAACGGTCTGGCAATATCGACTATTGTTATGACTATTTTTATTGTTATTTTCGGAGAAATAACCCCGAAAACATTTGCCGCTCAAAATGCCCTTAAAATATCGCTGATTGTTGCCAGGCCTATTGGTATTATAATCAATCTTCTTTCGCCGATAATCTCTATTTTGGCATTTATTTCCAAATCAATTATCAAGCTTTTGGGCGGAAATCCCAGTTCAAATCCGTATATTCTTACGGAAGATGAGATTAGAATGGTCATTAATGACGGTGCCAAAGAAGGCGTTCTTGCCAATACCGAAAAGCAAATGATCGAAGGTATCTTCGAATTTTCCAAAACTTCTGCCGGTGAAATAATGGTTCCCAGGGTTGATATGGCTACTCTGCCACACACGTCGACGCTTGTGGATGCTATTAAGGTCATTAATGAAACAGGGCATTCCAGGCTGCCGGTGAGACAGGACTCGGCTGATAATATTATTGGCGTTGTTTATGCCAAGGATATATTGAAAAAATATCAGGAAGATCTTAATTCCATCTGTGTCGCCGATATTCTGCGCGAATGCCATTTTGCTCCTGAAAGTCAGAGTATTGTAACTTTGTTTGCTGAATTGCGTGAGAAAAAAGCCAGTATTGCCATTATCGTCGATGAGTTTGGCGGTACTGCCGGCCTTATTTCCATTGAGACGCTTATTGAGGAAATTGTCGGTGATATTGATGACGAGTTTGATACGCCGCAGGCTGATTTTGAAAAAGTCGGTGAGGATGAGTATATCGTCAATGCTAAAATGGCTATTTATGACTTAAAAGAGTTGCTGGGAATAGAAGTGCCTGACGGCGATTATCAGACCGTAGGCGGTTTTGTGATCAGTCTTATCGAGAGTATCCCTTCACGAGGCGATATTGCCGAGTATTCTTCCTATGAATTTATAGTTGAGAGTACTGAGGCATACCGCCTGTCAAAAATAAGGATCAGGCCCGGAAAGCATAAGAAAAAAGTTGCCTGATTTGTGTTTTGTATTATATTTTTTGATTGCTTATCCCGTTTAGGAGTAAATTTTAGTGAGTTTAGTATTACAGGAAGGTTTTTTGATTGAAATTTACCATAATAAGCAGATAATTTGTGCTTATTGTTTCGGTCAGCATAACTCTGTCCTTCAATGTATAACTGAAGAAGGCAGGGAGATAAAGCTTCCCAGAGACAAGGTTTTGTCGGCTTTCAGGTGTGATGAGCTGAAAAACGGAAGCAGGGATGAAATAAAAAAATATCTTGTTTCTCTTTCCCGTGAAAGGGATGTTATCAAGCAGGCTATCCCGATAAGGGAGCTTTGGGAGTTTTCGCTGCTGGAGCGTGATTCATACACAGTAAAGGATCTCGCTTCTTTTTATTTCGGTGATTCATGCTCTGAAGACGAATTTTCTGCCATGCGCCGCCTGTTGCTTGCCGATCATCTTTATTTCAAAAGGAAAGATGATCTTTTTTTTCCGCAGAGTGCGGAATATGTTGAATCGTTAATACACAAAATGGATGTTGAAAAAGACCGTAAGGATAAAAATGAGCGCCTTGCGGATTATTTCCGGAAAGTTATGTCGGGAATTATACCGCCGATGACACCGGAAGTAGAGGATATTATTCCGTCACTGATAGATGTCGCCGTAAAGAAGAGTGACTCGCAGAAATATAAGGAAACAATGTCTGTTTTTCAGCTTTCCGGGATTACTTCAAACAGAGCGGCATTTGATATTCTTGTTAAGGTAGGAATTTTTTCCGCAGATGAAAATTTGCTGCTTAGATATTATGAGGTGGAGACAGAGTTCCCTGACGATGTGACGGATGAGTGCCGGCGTGTCATTACCGCTGATTCTTCCGCCTCTTATGACGGTTACGACGACTTTACAAATTTGAATGTCATAAGCATAGACGATGAATATACCAAAGATGTCGATGATGCCATCAATGTTGAAAAAGTTGGTGATAATTATCACGTTGCCGTCCATATAGCCGATATCAGCCGTCTGGTCAGAAAGGATTCGCTGATAGATATTGAGGCGAAAAAGAGGGGCACGTCAATATATTTGCCTGATTTGACGATTAATATGCTTCCCCCTGCTCTGCCGGAGGATAAAGCCGGTCTGGTAGCAGGTCAGGGAAGGTGTGCTATGTCCTTTTGTTTTGTCCTTGACCCTCAGGCAAATTTACTCGATTTTTCGATAAAAAAGAGCATTATAAAAGTTTCGCACCGTTACCGCTATGATGATGGTGAAGAGCTTTTGGCGAAGGATAGTGATGTTGCCACACTTTATGCCCTGGCTTCAATGCTGCTTAAAAAGAGATTGGAGAAAGGGGCTGTTTATGCGCCTTTCCCTAGGGTGGTAGTTCATGTGTCGGATGGGCTTCCGGTTATTAAAAAAGATCTTCCTACAGCTCCTCTGCAAATTCTGGTTTCCGAATTTATGATACTTGCCAATTCCTGTTTGGGAGAATATTGTTTTAGGAATAATATTCCGGCATTTTTTAGAAATCAGGAGACTCCCAAGGAAAAGGTTCCCGAAGATATGGACCTTGCCAGTATGTATAATCTGCATCAAATCAGGAAATATTTAAAAAAAGTCTGTATTTCCACGGAGTCGCATGGTCATTATGCTTTGGGGATATCCCATTACGTACAGGCTACTTCCCCGCTCAGAAGGTATATGGATCTCGTGATGCAGCGTCAGGTGAAGCATTTTATAGATACCGGCAAGCCTCTTTATACGGTTAATGATCTCGGCGAGCTCATTCTGGAGCTTGATTTGGCTCGCAGTACTGCCGAGCATATAGAAAGAAAATCAAAGCATTACTGGATTTTGAAATATCTTGAGCAGCTTGGAAGAACTGAGCAGAGAGCTATTGTTTTGCGGCTGACTTCGAGAGGCATTCATGTCCAGCTCTGTGATTTGTTATTAGAGGCCGAGGTCCCCAGGCCTCATAATGTGGATTTACATCCGGGAATGTATATTTATGTCATGCCTGAAATCGTCTGGCCGTATGATTATGAGGTAAAGCTAACTTTTTCCGGCATCGAATAAATCAATTCAAAAAGGCGAATCTGCGTCGTCGCAGTGAATTTCTCTCGCTCAACGTAGTGAACCTACGCCTCGTTCGTAGAAATTCCCTTTGCCTTAGCATCTCCACCTTTTTGAATTGATTTTATTTTTAATGAATTCCCCTCCTTTGGAGGGGTGTCGCGAAGCGACGGGGTGGTTTCCGCGTGGACAGCCCGGATATTCTCTCTGAATTCTACGCATCGCTCGTCGAAATCCGGTTTTCCTTAGATTTTCCGCCGGTTTCAATTGATTTATTTTTTTAACGAATTATCTTCACATCTCCGCCTTTTTGAATTGATTTGGATTTTAATTTTGATAAATTCCCCTCCTTTGGAGGGGTGTTGCGAAGCGACGGGGTGGTTTAGGCAAATGCGGCAGTATATTTTATCATCCCTTTGGCCTCTCCAGAATCTTCAAGTAATCAGTAACTTCCAGGACTTTTTTGTTGGCCGAGGATGTTATGATAAAGGTATACTCGCCCGGCGGGTTCTTCACGCCGTCGGTATATCCGTTCCACGAGAAAAAGCCTACTTCGTTTTTGGTTTTGCGCACGATAGCATCTGAACCCCAATCGTACCTGAGATTGCCGGCTGAGTCATATACCTTGCAGTAAAGTTTCTCGCCTTGCATATTCTTGCAGAGAACGTTAATTTTGTGACAATAGTAACCTTTTGAATTGTAATGAGTCTCGTAAGACTTGAATGAAAACTCTGCGGGAGGCGCAGTGTGCTTTATGTTATACGGCCAGCTCCAGGTTTCCATCCCTGCAACGTGTACCAGCAGTTTAAAGGTGTAGTCCCGCTTGCATAATTGGAAAAGTCTATACTATAATTCCGTTTTATCGCCTGATTGGCGGGGACTCTCTCCGGACTCCAGGACAGAAGTTCTGTTCCGCTGGAATTAAGAAGCTTGGCATAAACACTCACTGCCAGGTTGCCCTGCATATTTTTAACCGTAAAGCCCATCCAATACTTCCCATCCTTATTGTAAGGCTCATGTTTTGCTACTTTTGCATACTGCGATGAATCTATGGCCATAACAGGCGGTATTGTCAGCAGCATTATTGTTGTTGTCAGCACCGGCATTATTAAAAAAAGTGCGTTAGTATTTTAGTTTTTTTCAAAATAATTCTCCTCTTCGTTTTGAACAGCTCTATAAATATTCGTGGGATTTTCAAAATATCATACAAAATTGTTCCGAAATTTCGCGTAAATTTGATTTGAAAAAAATATTTGAAGAATGTATTGACATTGTATTTTCTTTTTGATATCATAATGTGACTTGTAAATTAGTTGGTGGGATGTGACGTACAATTATTCAGTATAAAGCATTCTTTTTTAAAAAATAGATGTTAAAGCGAGGCCCTTAATTTGAAGGGCCTGGCTTTTTTGTATTTTTAAGTGAGGGTGCGCAGGAGGTTGCCGTATGGGAATAGACATAGCTCGTTATAATAAAAGAGACGAGAAACTGAGTTTTCAGTCGATTGCTCAACCAATAGATTTTCCAAATCTTATTGAGTTGCAGAAATCGTCGTATGAAGAATTTCTTGGAAGGGGTATAAGGGAAGCATTTGAGGATATTTCTCCTATTGAAGACTTTACAGGCAATCTTAGCTTGGACTTTAAGGGACATTTTCTTGGTGAGCCGGTACATTCTATTGAAGAATGTCAGGATAAGGATATGACTTATGCTAAACCTTTGAAAGTAAGGGTTGAGCTTATCGCCAAAGAGGATGGTCAGATTAAGGAAGTAAAAGAGCAGGAGATTTTCATGGGAGATTTCCCATGTATGACGAACAAGGGCACTTTTGTGATTAATGGTGCCGAACGTGTTATTGTCAGTCAATTGGTCCGTTCTCCCGGTATGTATTTTCAGACGGTGTCGGATCCGACCGGAAAGGTTCTTACTCTGGGGATGTTGATCCCCAACAGGGGGGCCTGGCTTGAGTTTGAAAGCGATCTTTCCGATCTTATCGGCGTTAGAATTGACCGCAACAGAAAAATTCCGGTAACGGTTCTGATTCGCGCGCTCGGTTACTCCACCGATGAGCAGATTCTTGAATTGTTTGACAATAATGAAGCTATAAGGGAAACTTTGGCCAAGGATACGCTTAAGACTGAAGACGAGGCTCTTATTGAAATTTACAGAAAATTGCGCCCCGGCGATCCTCCGAATGCCGAAAGCAGCCGCAGTCTGTTAAAGAATCTGTTTTTTGATTCCAAACGTTACAACCTTGGTAAAGTAGGCCGTTATAAATTTAATAAAAAACTGGGCATAAAAGTCAGTTGCACACAGTGCGGAACGTTTGCAAAATCCGGCGTAGTGGCATGTCCTGAGTGCGGCGGAACAATGTTCTACAATGAGATCATCACCAAGGAAGATATCATTACCGCCATAAAATATATGGCCGCCCTTGTAAGCGGTGAGACGGAGATTGCCGCTGTTGACGACAGATTTGAAGATATTATTGTCAGGCATGATGATATCGATCATCTCGGCAACAGAAGGGTAAGGGCTGTCGGAGAGCTGCTGCAGAATCAGTTCAGAGTAGGGCTTTTGAGACTTGAAAGAGTCGTCAGGGAGAGAATGACCGTCCAGGATATTGAGACCGTCACTCCGCAGGCATTGATCAATATCAGACCTGTCGTTGCGGCAATCAAGGAGTTTTTCGGTTCCAGTCAGCTTTCACAGTTTATGGATCAGACCAACTCTCTTGCCGAGCTTACCCATAAAAGAAGACTTTCCGCTTTGGGCCCCGGCGGTCTGAGCAGGGAAAGAGCCGGGTTTGAAGTCCGCGACGTTCACTATTCACACTATGGAAGGATTTGTCCGATTGAAACTCCGGAAGGTCCGAACATCGGTCTGATCGGCTCGCTGGCCTGTTTTGCCCGAGTAAATGATTTTGGTTTTATACTTACTCCTTACAGAAGAGTTCATAAAGGCGTTGTCAGCGACGTCGTCGATTATCTGAGCGCCGATGAAGAAGATTTGTTCGTAGTTGCCCAGGCAAGTACTCCGCTGGATATTGAAGGTAATATTATGACTGAAAAGGTCGTTGCCAGATACATTAGCGACAACATCGTTGTCGGCAAGGACAGCGTTGATTATTTTGACGTTTCGCCGAAACAGGTCGTCAGTGTTGCTACTGCACTGATTCCATTCCTTGAGCACGATGACGCCAACCGTGCTTTAATGGGTGCGAATATGCAGCGTCAGGGTGTGCCGCTTGTGCAGCCCCAGGCTCCGATTGTCGGAACCGGTATGGAATTCAGGGCGGCAAAAGATTCCGGAGCTCTTGTAAACTCGGAAGAAGACGGTGTTGTTGTCGGTCTCAGTTCCGATGAGATTGTTCTTCAGAACGACAAAGGCCGCAAAAAGAGTTACCGTTTAATGAAGTTTAAACGCTCCAATGCGGGAACTTGTATCAACCAGAGACCACTTGTTAAAAAAGGCCAGTATGTTGAAGCGAATCAGGTTATAGCCGACGGAGCTTCAAGCGATAACGGTGAATTGGCTCTGGGAAGAAACGTGTTGGTTGCATTTATGCCCTGGGAAGGCTACAATTACGAAGACGCCATTTTGCTGAGTGAAGAGCTTGTTCAGGAAGATGTCTTTACTTCCATACATATTGAAGAGTATGAATGCGAAGCCAGAGACACAAAACTTGGTGCCGAGGAAATTACCAGAGACATTCCCAACGTCGGCGAAGACGCCCTCAATGATCTCGATAGCCGCGGTATTGTCCGCATCGGTGCCGACGTCAGGCCGGAAGACATTCTCGTCGGCAAGGTTACGCCCAAAGGCGAGACCGAACTGACCGCCGAGGAAAGATTGCTTAGGGCGATATTCGGTGAGAAGGCCAGAGACGTAAGGGATACTTCAATGAAAGTTCCGCACGGCGAAAAGGGTAAGGTTATTGACGTTAAAGTCTTTTCCCGCGAAAGCAGCGATGAGCTTTCACCGGGAGTCAGTCAGCTTGTCAGAGTCTATGTTGCCCAGAAGAGAAAAATTCTCCAGGGAGACAAAATGGCCGGACGTCACGGAAACAAAGGTGTGATCGCGAAAATACTGCCGATTGAGGATATGCCTTATTTGCCGGACGGCACGCCGCTGCAGATTATCTTGAATCCGCTTGGTGTTCCTTCCCGTATGAATATCGGTCAGATTCTCGAAACACATATCGGCGAGGCTGCCAAAAGACTGGGTCTCAGAGTCGAGTCACCTGTTTTTGACGGTGCAACCGATGACGATATGAAAGAGATTATGAAAAAGGCGCATCTTAAGGACAATCTTGACAAAAAGGGTATTTTCCTTTCGAGACCTTCTATAGATTACATAATGGAGAGTGAGGATACGTTTGTCCGTCTTGACCGGTTTTTAACTTCTAAGAACCTTAAAGTTACAGATGATGAGATCCGCAACATTATTTCCAATCCCAAAGCAAGGGAATCCCTGTTAAAACAGGCTAAGAAAAAAAAGATCGCTATTGAAGAAAGTGCGCTTATGGATGTGATCGAGGTTAAGAGTATCCACGAGAAGCTTAAAACCGTTTGCCGGAAAGAGCATGTTGCGATCACGGATGCGGCGATAGCTGAAACCGCCGATTATATCGACGTTTTCAAAACTGTTACCGAAGACGGAAAAAGTATGATTTTTGACGGCAGAACCGGAGAAACGATTGATAACCGTATTACAATAGGGCAGATCTATATGATGAAACTTGCCCACCTTGTAGATGATAAGATTCACGCCCGTTCGACGGGACCATACTCGCTGATTACACAGCAGCCTCTCGGCGGAAAGGCGCAGTTTGGCGGCCAGCGTTTCGGAGAGATGGAAGTCTGGGCACTGGAAGCTTACGGCGCAGCCTATACGCTGCAGGAACTTCTCACGGTTAAGTCGGATGACGTTGTCGGACGTGTGAAAACCTATGAGGCAATTGTAAAGGGTGAGAATGTTTTGGAACCCGGCGTTCCCGAATCATTCAAAGTTCTTATAAAAGAGCTTCAGAGCCTCTGCCTTGATGTCAAGATTCTCTCGTCAGATGAAAACGGAGAACTTTGTGAAGTAGAGTTAAAGGGTGCGGACGAACATGAAGGCAAGCATATCGGTTTCAGAAATATAAATACGATGCCGAATGAGACAGAGCCGCTGCCGGCATTCTAATCGAACTTAATCAGCTTCGCCCTTCGGGCGTCCCTAAGGAGGAACCATTCGTGATTGATGTAAATAATTTTGAGGCTATGAAAATCGGCCTTGCTTCTCCTGAACAGATAAGACAATGGTCTTACGGTGAAGTAAAAAAACCGGAAACAATAAATTACAGAACCCTTAAACCTGAAAGAGACGGATTGTTTTGTGAAAAAATCTTCGGCCCTATTAAGGATTGGGAATGTCATTGCGGTAAATACAAAAGAATCCGCTTCAAGGGTATAATATGCGATAAGTGCGGCGTTGAAGTTACGCGCTCAAAGGTGAGAAGAGACCGTATCGGGCACATTGAACTTGCAAGTCCTGTTTCGCATATATGGTATTTCAAGGGAGTTCCTACAAGAATCGGCCTTTTACTCGATATGTCGCCGAGAACTCTTGAGAAGATCATCTATTTTGCTGCTTATGTCGTAACCAATCCCGGCGATACCCCGCTTTTGACAAAACAGCTTTTGACGGAAATGGAGTACCGTGACGCCAGGGAAAAATACGGACAGTCATTCCGTGCCGGAATGGGTGCCGAGGCGATCAAAGAGCTGTTGGAAGGTGTCAAACTGGAAGAGCTTTATGCAAAGCTTCGTGAGGAAGTTAAAACTCTCCAGGGGCAGAAAAAAAGCAAGGCCATTAAACGCCTTGATGTCGTTGAGGCCTTCAGAAAATCGGGAAATAAACCGATTTGGATGGTTCTTGATGTCATACCTGTGATTCCTCCGGAACTGCGTCCGATGGTTCAGCTTGACGGCGGCCGGTTTGCCACTTCGGATCTTAATGATCTTTACAGACGCGTTATTAATAGAAACAACCGTTTGAAAAGACTGCTTGATCTCGGTGCACCCGATATTATCGTTAAAAATGAAAAAAGAATGCTTCAGGAAGCTGTTGACGCTTTGATCGACAACGGCAGAAGAGGCCGTCCCGTTACCGGTCCCAATAACCGCCCGCTGAAATCCCTTTCCGATATGTTGAAAGGTAAGCAGGGACGTTTCAGACAGAATCTTCTCGGGAAACGCGTTGACTATTCGGGCCGTTCCGTTATCGTTGTCGGTCCGTATCTGAAACTTCACCAGTGCGGTTTGCCGAAAGAGATGGCGCTTGAGCTTTTCAAACCTTTTGTAATGAAAAAGCTTGTGGATAAAGGACTTGTCCACAATATTAAAAGTTCGAAAAAAATGGTCGAGAGGGTCCGCCCTGAAGTTTGGGACGTTCTTGAAGAAGTTATTAAGGATCATCCTGTGCTGCTGAACCGTGCCCCAACCCTGCACAGACTCGGTATCCAGGCTTTTGAGCCGGTGCTTGTTGAGGGTAAGGCCATTCAGATTCATCCGCTTGTATGTACCCCTTACAATGCTGACTTTGACGGCGATCAGATGGCGGTTCATCTGCCTTTGTCGGCGGGAGCCCAGGCGGAAGCACGTCTTTTGATGTTGTCGGCAAACAATATTTTGCTGCCGGCGTTCGGGGTGCCGGCTTGTACTCCTACTCAGGATATGGTTCTCGGATCTTATTATTTGACTATTGACAAGCCTAATGCCAAAGGTGAAGGCAGATATTTCAGTAGCCAGGATGAGGCTATTATGGCTTATTATTCCGATGAAATTGAACTTCATGCGATTATCAAAGTAAGAATGCCTTCCGGCAAAATGGAGCCGGTCGGTAAGGGTGAGATTGACAGGGGATATTTAGAAGAAACTACCGTTGGCAGGCTGATATTCAATCAGGCGATACCTAAGGATTACGGTATTCCGTATGTCAATGAAATCGTCGGCAAGAAACACCTTGCCAAACTGGTCCATGAGTGTCACCGTAATCACGGTAACTCGAAGACGGCATTCCTGCTTGATAATATTAAGACTCTTGGCTTCCAGTTTGCCACTAAATCGGGAACGACAATCGGTATAGATGATGTCCAGATTCCCCCGGAGAAAAAAGAGATACTCCAACAGGCTGATAATGAAGTTAATGAGACTGAAGATCAGTTTGCCGATGGTTTGATGACCGATGAAGAAAAATACAGGAAAATCATTTCCATCTGGAACAGGACCACAAATGAGGTCGAAGAGGCGATGATGAGATACCTCGACCGGCTCAATCCTATATATATGATGGCAACATCAGGTGCCAGAGGTAATCCGGCCCAGGTAAAACAGATTGCCGGTATGAGAGGACTTATGGCGGATCCGTCCGGGCGCATTATTCCTCTGCCGATCCGCGCAAACTTGAAAGAGGGACTGTCGGTGCTTGAGTACTTTATTTCAACCCACGGTGCCAGAAAAGGTCTTGCCGATACGGCACTGCGAACAGCCGACTCCGGTTATCTGACCAGAAGACTTGTTGATGTGGCTCAGGATATTATCGTCAGGGAAGATGACTGTTTCTCCACTGATTACGTCAATATGACTGATATCAGCGACGGATACGATTCTATCGTTAATCTCGGTGAAAGATGCCTTGGAAGAGTTCTCGCTGAAGATGTAATCGATCCCGAAACGGGAGAAGTTCTTATTCCGGCCGACAAGGAAGTTGACGAAGAAGAATCGGTTCTTATTGACAAGCTTGGAATTGCCGTATTAAAAGTCCGCTCTGTCCTTACTTGCAGAACGCGTCATGGTGTCTGCCGCAAGTGTTACGGAAGGAACCTTGCCACCGGCAAAACGGTTGAGATTGGAGAGGCTGTCGGAACAATTGCCGCTCAGTCAATCGGTGAACCGGGAACACAGTTGACGCTGAGAACGTTCCACTTGGGCGGTGTGGCTACCGAAGATATTATTCAGGGTTTGCCGAGAGTGGAAGAGCTGTTTGAGGCCCGTAAACCGAAACACTGTGCAGTAATCTCGGAAATTGACGGTACTCTTACTATTATGGACGACAAGACCATGCGCCGCCTGATAGTCCGTAATGATGAAGGTCAGGAAGCTATTTATTCGGTTCCTTTCAGTGCAAGGCTTAAAATGTTTAATAGCCGCAAGATTTCCGAGGGCGATTATGTTAAACAGGGAACACAGCTTACCGAAGGTCCGAAGAATCCGCATGACGTTCTGAGAATTCAAGGTGTTGTCGAAGTTCAGAAATATATTGTTGATGAAATTCAGATTGTTTACCGTTCTCAGGGCGTGGATATCAATGATAAACACGTGGAAGTCATCGTCAGACAGATGCTGCGCAAGGTCAAAATTGAGGATTCCGGTGAGACGGATCTGCTGCCCGGCAGTCTTGTCGATACCTGGGATTTCGAGGAAGTTAACCAGAAAATTTTTGATGAGTTTGGTCCTGACGAAGAAAAAATTGCCAAATGCCGCAACGTCATTCTCGGTGTGACCAAAGCTTCGCTGGCAACTGAATCGTTCCTTTCGGCCGCATCCTTCCAGGAAACGACCAGGGTTCTTACTGAAGCCGCTATTAACGGCAAGATAGATCCTCTGCTTGGTCTGAAAGAAAATGTTATTATCGGTAAACTGATTCCGGCGGGAACAGGCATGCCGCGTTACCGTCAGGTCGAGCTTGAGGGAGCTATTCCTCCTCCGCAGGCTTCTGCATGGGGGCACGAGGTTAGAGAAGACGAGGATATGGGCATTGCCGAGGCTTTGCGCGAGATGACCGATTCCTATGGGCTGCAGCAGTCTGCCCAGGTGCCCGAGGATACTGATATGGGAGTCGATGTTGAAGTGGCGGACGATACCGGAGAAGAGGAAATTGCCGATCTCGCGGGATTTGAGGTTTTTGAGGGTGATGAAGATGTGCCGCTTGATGTTGATACCGACATTTAACATCTAAGTCTGTAAGTAATAATATAATGTATAGAAACAGACCTGTTTTTTTAGGCAGGTCTGTTTTTGTGTCTTGCTATATTGAACTATTTGGAAAAGATAATACGAAGCGTTTTAGTGTTAAGAGAAAAGTGTTTCCCGCAGAGAAGGGGAGAACACAGAGGTTTTCCCGGAATTATCCTCCGTGGCCTCTATGACTCTGTGAGGGAAAGACATAAACTACCGGAAAATGTCAAAATTGGTGATGAAAAATACTAACTTGATGACATTGGGAAGGGGCTTGCCTGTTTACAGACAAAATTAATTATTTTATTCTTGATATAGGACTAAAACATGACAAAACAAAATGATTTGAAAAAGGAATATTCCCGGGTTAGAGACGAAGTGTTGGTAGAATTGCCGAGGTGGAAATATACCGATAAAGTTAATGGTTTTTCTTTAAAGGAAAAGGGTCTTTTTGAGGGTGGAACCTTGCTCTGGGGCGCGCGCGAGATAATTTTAGAGAATGATATGTTTGTGTTGAAAGGGGAAGAAAAAAGATTTCGTGTTCCTGCTGACGATGTGTTGCAGTTCTATGTCACAAGGGAATTTGAATACTATTCAGGAGGAAAATACCATAGATCTTACTATGAAGCCGTATTTTTTCTTTATATAGTGCTTAAGTCCGGTAAACACATCAGAGTTTTAAAATCCGAAAACCGCGATGATCTGTTGTCTTTTGAAGTATTCCTGGAGCGCCGTTTAGGGTTGCAAGACAGAACTGTGCTCGGTGAGTTTCAGGGAGAGTGGGAAGGCCCGAAAATCAGGTATGACACTTTGCCCGGGGAAGAAGCGGTTGTGACCGAAGATATTTTTTGTCCGCGCTGCAAAATAGCTTTGGGCGCATCAAAAGAAAATTTTACCGGCGGCAGTTATTCCTGTGATTCCTGCGGGGAGAATTTTGATTGCAAATACAAGGAACAAAAAATGAGGAAAAACCCCCTCGACAAATCCCTTACCTGCTCGGTTGAGGGTAATGAATTGGTTATTAAAAGAAAACATGGTTTTTATGCTTCAATCGGTATGATCGTGACTGTGGGAGCGCTTTTAATGCTTGTTTTTTACCCCATGTTTATGGATTTTTTTCCAACATCAGGTTTTACTTTCCCGGTAATTGTTCTGATTGCCACTTTAACTGCCGCTGTTGTATTGAGCAGCAACTCCACGGTTATACGCATTTCTTCCGACGTTATAAGTGTGCGCGTTGAACCTTGTATTTTTATAATGGATCGCACTTATCCGAGTCAGGGTATAGAGCAAATTTTTGTAAAGCGCTCCAATAAGGCGAACAGTAAAAAGTATTCATTGTGCGCCCTTTATGGTTCTGGCCGGGAAATGGTTTTGGAACATATTACAGGAATTAACACTGAAAAGACAGTTGAAATATTGCAGGCGATGGAAGTTATGATCGAGAAACGGCTGGGTATAGAAGATAAAAATGTTATTTCGGAGAGCATAGGATGATTTTACATATACTGGTTTTTGATTAATATATTTGAAGGTATTGGAGGGGAATATGGTAAAACAAAATAGTCCGAAGACAGCTCTTTATGCGCTTGCCGATGGCGCTTTGCTTTCCGGAATACCGGGATGGAAATTTACGGTAAAAGCGGACGGTTTTACTTTAAAGGAAAAGGGTCTGTTTGAAGGGGGAACTGTATCCCCAGGCGGAGGGTTGATTCTGTGGGGTGGACGTAAATTAAGTCTGGAAAACGGCAGGCTTATGCTGCAAAGCGGAAGCGGCTCTTTTGATGTTTCCGCAGCTGACATATTGCAGTTATATTGTAAAAGAGAGTTCGAATATCATCCCGGAGGAAAAAATCGCTCCTCTTATTATATGACTATGTATATCCTTTATGCAGTTCTGAGAACAGGCCGCCATATTAAGGTTATTTCATCTGAAAAATTACTTGATGTACATTCATTGGAAGTCTTCCTGGAACGGCGTCTGGAGATAAAGGACACCCCTGTGCTGGGTGAGTTTTATGGAACGGAGTCAGACAGCGTTCTCACTTATCACAGCCGCTCGGATTTGCCTCATGAAGAATCGGTTATAACCGCAGAGATTTTTTGTCCCAAATGCAAAATGTCTCTGGGTGCTTCAAAGGATGATTTTCCTGATGATAAGTATCATTGCAATTCCTGCGGTGAAAATTTTGATTCTAAATACAAGGAACATAGGATGAAGGAGGTTCCTCTTGACAAATCTCTGGTCTGTTCGATAGAAGGCCATGATTTGGTTGTTAAGAGAAAGCAGGCCGGTTTTTACCTGATCATAGCAGTCATGCTCGCGATGTTTTTCTTATATTTGTTTACTATGGATTTTCCTTCGCTTCGGGCCGCCTTTCCCTTCATTGTTATTGCCGTATCAGCTTTGACCGGGGCTCTTAGCTTTAATTTAAAGGTCATCCGCGTATCCGGCGATTCGCTGGATGTAAGCGTTAAACCCTACCATCCTTTTTTGGGAAAGCTATATTCATGTTTTTTTAAAGAATCCAGTTATGCAACTAAGGATATAAAGCAGATTTTTGTAACTGATTCCGCTGAGTCGGGCACTCAGCGGTTCTCCTTGTGCGCCCTTACTCATGACGGCGACGAGCTCGTTTTGGATTTTTTAACAGGAGAACCACCTGCGAAGGCTGTCGGAATACTGCAGTCGATGGAAGTTATGATCGAAAAACGCCTTGGTATAGAAGATCAGAATGTCTCTTCGGAGATCATAGGGTGATTTTGCCCTATTGATTGTTAAATAGTATGTTTGTTGTGTTCACGGAAGAAAAGGAGATAATATGGATATACAAAGCTATTGCCTAAAAGAAGAGCTTTACCCGCTTTCCGATGACGCTTTGCTTTCAGGAATACCGGGATGGCAATATACCGCTAAGCCATCCGGATTTTCTTTTAAGGAAAAAGGCATGTTTGAAGTAGGGGGGCTGCAGCGCGGCGGACATTCAATTTTGTGGGGCGGCCGTGAGTTAAGTGTGGATAATAACAGGTTTATACTGAAGGATGGAAAGGATTCTTTTAATGTTTCCACAGCCGACATACTGCAGTTTTATGGTACAAGAGAGTTTAAGTATTATCCTGGAGGAAAAAACCGCCGTCCTTATTATACGGCTTTATATGTTCTTTATGCGGTTCTGAAAATAGGTAGGCACATTCAGGTTCTTTCATCTGAAATTTTACTTGATGTGCGTTCGTTTGAAGTTTTTTTGGAAAGGCATCTGGGAATAAAAGATGTGCCTGTTCTGGGAGAATTTAACGGAACATCGGAGAATCGGGTCGTCAAGTATTACACCCGCTCGGATTTGCCTCTGGAGGAACCGGTTATAACTGCAGAAATTTTTTGTCCCAAATGCAAAATAGTTCTGAACTGTTCAAAAAATGGTTCTCCCGACGGTAATTATTCCTGCGGTTTCTGCGGGGAGAGTTTCGATTTCAAATACAAGGAAAATAAAGTAAAGGAAGGACATCTTGATAAATCTCTTGTGTGCTCAATAGAAGGTCATGATTTGCTCATTAAGAGAAAGCAGTCCGGTATTTATGCCGTTACGGCGGTAACAGCGGCGATGTTTTTATTGTATTTGTTTACTATGAGTACAGAAGTGATTCGCGTTAATTTTCTTTATATTGCTGTTGCCGCATTAACTTTAACCGCTGCTCTAAGCTTTAATTTAAAGATTATCCGTGTTTCTGCTGACTCGGTAAGTGTAACTGTAAAGCCTCACTACTCTTTTTTGGAAAAGCTATATTCAGGTCTTTTTACGGAATCTACCTATAAAAGTCAGGAGATAAGTCAGGTTTTTGTAAGAAATTATGATGAGACGCCCGGTAATCGGTTTTCCTTATGTACTCTTACTCATGGCGGTGATGAGCTGGTTTTGGATTCTTTATCGGAGACGGACTCTAAAAAAGCTGTTGAAATCCTGCAGTCGATGGAAGTTATGATCGAGAAACGCCTGGGTATAACAGATAGAAATGTTTCTTCCGAGATTGTAGGGTGACTTTTCGTAAATTTACTGCCGGAATGCATGTCCGCAGTGAAATTACATGAGTCCTGCAGTAAAAAAATCACGGTTTTTTGCATTTTATATGGAAAAATGATTGTCTTAGGGAGCGATTTTAAAGCGTTTTTAGTGAAAAATAATTGCTGTAGCGCCCATATTTGGTAATTGTCTTTCACTATGCTGCAGAAGGTAAAATTTTATGCGGAAAATATCTTGACAGAACAATTGTTCGGTGATAGAATAATTAAACGTTGTTAAGTGCCGTATTTTTTATACTTAAAACATAGGTGTTTTGGCGTTTTATGCGGTGCATCTAAATTAATCGAGAGAGGGTATATTTATGCCTACAATTAATCAGCTTGTTCGCAAGGGTAGACAGAAACCTACCAAAAAGAGTAAGTCACCGGCTTTGAGAGTAACCTATAACTCACTCAAACTGAAGACTACCAATAATCCCGGTGCACCCCAGAGAAGAGGAGTCTGCACGCAGGTTAAAACGATAACCCCTAAGAAACCTAACTCAGCTTTAAGAAAAGTAGCCAGAGTAAGGCTTACAAACGGTGTTGAAGTTACAGCTTATATTCCGGGTATCGGCCACAACCTTCAGGAGCACTCCGTAGTGCTTATCAGAGGTGGAAGGGTAAAAGATTTGCCTGGTATTAGATATCATATTGTCAGAGGCACTCTTGATACTGCCGGCGTCAACAACCGCCGTCAGAGCAGATCCAAATATGGAACAAAGATGCCCAAGGAAGCAAAGAAGTAGCGGAGGATGATTGAACATGCCTAGAAAAGGTCCTGTTGAAAAAAGAAAAGTTATTCCGGATCCTGTATACGGAGACGAGACAATAGCTCTTTTCATGAACAAGCTGATGCTTGACGGAAAAAAGGGTACTGCCGAGAAGATTTTTTATGGAAGCCTTGATATAATTGCCCAGAAAACAGGTAAAGATCCTGTTAAGGTTTTTAAACAGGCGATGGAAAATGTTTCTCCCATATTGGAAGTAAGGCCTCGCCGCGTCGGTGGCGCAACTTATCAGGTTCCGATGGAAGTCCGCCCGGAGCGTAAACGTGCTCTTGCTATGAGATGGCTTGTCGGTTATGCAAGAACCAGAGGCGGCAGAACGATGCAGGAAAGACTTGCCAATGAGTTTATGGATGCGTCACAGGGAGTCGGTTCTTCTGTAAAGAAAAGAGAAGATACACATAAAATGGCAGAGGCAAACAGAGCTTTTGCACATTACAAGTGGTAGTTTAACTAAATTTTTTAGGGCAGACTCTTTAGGAATCTGCCCTATTTTATTTTATGAACGGCCATCTATGGGGGACTGCCGTGATGCCGCTGACAGTTGTTATTGGTGGGCGCCTAATAAAAACTTTTTATTTGTACATAATTTTGTATTTTTTAGTCTGGAGTCTTTTTATTACTATGAAAACCGCAACAAAATCGGAAAAAGCTTCTTCTTTGGATTTAATCAGGAATATTGGTATTGCCGCTCATATAGATGCCGGTAAAACTACAACGACGGAGCGTATTCTTTTTTATACCGGCCGTGTGCACCGTATTGGCGAAGTTGATGACGGTGCCGCAACAATGGATTGGATGATTCAGGAAAAGGAACGGGGCATTACTATTACTTCGGCCGTAACCTCCTGTCAGTGGAGGGAGCGTAAGATAAATATTATCGACACTCCCGGCCATGTCGACTTTACCGTTGAGGTGGAGCGTTCTTTAAGGGTTTTGGATGGTCTTGTTGTTATTTTTGATGCTGTCGGCGGAGTTCAGCCCCAGTCTGAAACCGTGTGGCGTCAGGCTGACAAGTATAATGTTCCCCGGATTGCCTATGTGAATAAAATGGACCGTATCGGTGCAAACTTTTTGGGTGTTATCGACCGTATAAAGGAAAGGCTGGGCGTTTCGGCGATCCCGATTCAGTTTCCCATAGGTGAAGAAAGCACTTTTTCCGGGATGATTGATTTGATCCGTATGAAGGCAATCATTTATGTTGACGATCTTGGCAGTGTAATCGAGGACCGGGAGATTCCTGAGGAACTTTCTTCTCAGGCGGCTTTTTACCGGGAGATGCTTTTGGAGTCGGTGGCGGAGCTTGACGAAGAGCTTTTGGAAAAATATCTTGAGACTCATGACCTGTCGGAAGAGGAGCTTTTGAAAGGCATACGCCAGGGGGTTGTTGCCTGTAATTTTGTGCCCGTACTTTGCGGCACGTCACTTAAAAATAAAGGCGTTCAGCCGCTGCTGGATGCTGTTGTTGATTTTCTTCCCTCTCCTTTGGATGTTCCTCCGATCAAGGGAACCAACCTTGACGGTGATAAGGACGAATACCGTAAACCGGATCCGGATGAACCTTTTGCGGCATTGGCATTTAAAATCCAGACCGACTCCTATGTCGGCAAGCTTACTTATGTTAGAGTTTATTCGGGAACATTGACGGCCGGATCCGCGGTATACAATGCCGCAACCGGCAAGAGGGAAAGGGTAAACAGGATTTTGCGCCTGCACGCTGATCACCGGGAGGACGTCCAGTCTATTTGTGCCGGCGAACTGGCTGCTGTTGTCGGGCTTAGAACGACCAAGACAGGGGATACGCTTTGCAGTGAAAAACATCCGCTGCTTTTGGAAAATATTGTTTTCCCGGAGCCGGTGATCTCGATTGCCATAGAGTCGGTTACCAGGGCAGAACAGGAAAAGCTTGCCGAAGTGCTTGTTAAACTTCAGGAAGAAGATCCTACCTTTAAAGTTAAATCCGATGAAGAAACGGGACAGATCCTGATATCGGGAATGGGGGAGCTGCATCTGGAGATTATTGTCGACAGGCTTGTGCGCGAGTTTAATGTTGACGCCAATGTCGGTAAGCCTCAGGTTGCCTATAAAGAATCCGTAAGACGTCCGTCGCGTGGTGAGGGGTTGTTTGAGAAGCAGATGAGCGGCCGGGGATTATTTGGCCATGTTATTGTCGAACTGGAACCGATGGGCAATGACAAGCCGTTTGAGTTTGTCAATTCGGCTCCTTCAGACTGCTGTATCCCCAAAGAATTTCTGCCGGCGATCGAGCAGGGAGTTCATGATGCGCTTGAAACCGGCGTCATGATTGGTTATCCGGTTATCGGCGTCAGGGCGCGATTTGTCGGCGGCACCTTTAATGAAGTTGATTCCAATGAACTGTCGTTCAAAATTGCTTCTGCCATGGCTGTAAAACAGGCTCTTAATATGAATGAGTCATTTCTTATGGAGCCGATAATGAAAGTTGTTGTTGAAACACCGGAAGACTATCTCGGTGAGGTTATTGCCGACTTAAACTCCAGAAGAGGGCGTATAGAGCGTATGGAGGCGGCTTTGAACGGAATTCAGTCGGCTTTTGCAACTGTGCCCATGGCTGCGATGTTCGGTTATGCCACGGAGCTGCGTTCCATTACCCAGGGAAGGGCTGTTTTTTCTTCGGAATTCTCGCATTACAGTGAAATTCCTAAAAATATTCAGGAAGAAATACTCGGAAGAGTCTATGGAAAGAGCTATTTTTAGGGCTTTTTGGGACTAAAAAATATTTTTTTACATAAAAGTGAAAAAAAATACAAATAAGTACTTGATTTTTTTTCTGATATTCAATATACTATAGTAACCTTTTGAGAATGAGTTTATCGGTTGTAGAATCATACAGTTGAAAATTCGGCTTAAAGAAAATATCTGTTGTCCTGTCAGCAGATTATATTTTTGAAAAATAAAAATTTATGCGCCTTGTATATAGGATGGGAGGAACGCAAATGGCTAAGCAAAAAATTCGTATAAGACTTAAAGCATACGAAAATCGTATTCTGGATGAGTCAGCAGAGAGGATTGTAGAGGTCGCCAGAAAGTCCGGAGCAAATATCTCCGGTCCTATACCGCTTCCGACAGAGAAGAACGTTTACTGTGTACTTCGTTCTCCTCATATTGATAAAAAATCAAGAGAACATTTCGAAATCAGAACTCACAAACGCCTTATAGATATTTATATTGATCCCGATCAAAAAACTGTTGCAGCCCTTGAGAAGATGGAACTTCCGGCTGGAGTGGATATTGAGATAAAGGGTTAATTTTTTTGTAATTTTCAGGGCTTGGCCCTGTGCTGAATAAAGTAAAAAGATTCCATTCCCTGAAGAACGGGACAGGAGGTAGATAAAGTGAAAGGTTTAATTGGAAAAAAAGTTGGTATGATGCAGCTCTTTGACGAAACAGGCAGAGCTGTTCCCGTAACGGTTATTTCTGCAGGTCCGTGTACTGTTACTGATATTAGGACTAAAGACAGAGACGGATACTGTGCCGTTCAGATGGGTTGGGGAGAAATAAAGGATAAGCATTTGAAAAAACCCGCCGCCGGATTTTTTAAGAAACAGAGTGTAAAGGCTCAGCGTTATCTTAAAGAGTTCCGTACTATGGATAATGCCGGGTTTGAAGTGGGTCAGGAGATTAAGGCCGATGTGTTTGCCGCCGGTCAGTATGTTGATGTTGTGGGAACTTCAAAGGGTAAAGGCTTTGCCGGCACAATGAAGCGCTACAATTTCAGCGGCGGTCCGAGAAGCCACGGTTCAATGACTCACCGTCAGCCTTGCAGTTCAGGTTCCACTGATGCCGCAAGAACATTCAAAGGAAGTAAGAAGCCGGGTCATATGGGTGCCGAGAGGGTCACAACCCAGGGACTTAAGATTGTAAGAGTTGATGCGGAGAGAAACCTTCTTATAGTAAGGGGTTCTGTTCCAGGCGGACAGAACGGTCTCCTGATAATAAAAGAGTCTGTAAAAAATAAAAAGTAATTATTTTGTAGATAGAGTAGACAAATACGGAGGTGTCGTATGCCCCAGTTGGATATCTTAAATAAAACTGGTAACAGTGTTGGTAAAATAGAGCTTAAGGCCGAAGTCTTTGAAGTTCCGGTAATTGAGAGCCATCTTCATATGGCGGTGCTTAGGCAGCTTGCTAACAAACGTGTTGGAACAGCCAGCACAAAAACAAGAGGAGAGGTTCGCGGTGGCGGAAAGAAGCCGTGGAAACAGAAAGGTACCGGAAGGGCCAGGCATGGCAGTTCCCGTTCTCCGATCTGGAAAGGCGGCGGTGTCACTTTTGGACCGAGACCGAGAAGTTACGCGATGTCTCTTCCCAGAAAAGTTCGCCGTCTGGCATTGAGGGAGGCTCTTTCCTCGAAACTTCTTGACTCGACAATGACTGTCGTTGACAGTATTGCTATGGATGTCATCAGCACAAGATCTTTCGTTGAGATAATGAAAAATCTTAAAGTCAGCGGCAAGACTTTGTTTGTGCTTAAGAGTGCCGACGATACGGTCCGTAAATCCGGACGCAACATAAAAGACGTCAAAATCGTCAGACCTGACGGTGTCAGTGTATATGATCTGCTTTATTTTGAAAATGTAGTTTTCGATAAGGAAGCTGTTGAGCGACTTGAGGAGGTGTTATCTTGAAAACCGCAAGAGATATAATTATAAAACCTATCGTTACTGAAAAGAGTATGGAAAACTCTGTGCTCAACAAGTATACTTTCAAGGTTGACAAGAATGTCAATAAGATAGAAATTAGAAACGCTATCCAGGAGATATTCAAGGTAACCGTTGAAAAAGTTAACACAGTGTCTATGCGCGGTAAAGTCCGCAGACGCGGTAAATATGTAGGAAAAACCTCTGACTGGAAAAAGGCGGTAGTGACAATCAAGGAAGGTCAGAAGATAGAAATCGGCGGCGTTGCTCTTTTTGAGAACTAACCGTTGAATAACGGCTTATTAACCGGGAGAGCCGGTTTAAAATATTAAAAAAGAAATAAAATTAAGAAAGGAGGAGGACCAGATGCCAGTAAAAGTATTCAAACCCACTTCAGCAGGAAGAAGGTTTATGACGGTATCTGATTTCTCCGACATAACACGTTCGGAATCGGAAAAAAGTCTAGTTGTTAGCCTTAATAAATCAGGTGGCCGCAATAACCAGGGAAGAGTGACTTCCAGGGCAAGAGGCGGCGGCGTAAAACGTCGTTACAGAATTATTGACTGGAAGCGTGAAAAGGATAATATCCCGGCAAAGGTAGCTTCTGTTGAGTATGATCCTAACAGAACAGCCAGAATAGCTTTGCTTCATTATGCCGACGGAGAAAAAAGATATGTATTATGTCCTCTCGGAATAAAGGTCGGGGATGTATTGATGTCCGGAGAAAAAATCGACATAAAGCCTGGAAATTGTATGCCTATCAGAGACATTCCGGTCGGAACATTGGTTCATAATATAGAGCTTCTCGTAGGAAGAGGAGCGCAGATGGTTAGATCTGCCGGTGCAGCTGCACAGGTTCTTGCCAAAGAAGGCAAATATGCCCATTTAAGACTTCCTTCAGGTGAGGTTCGTCTTGTAAATACAGCCTGTAGAGCAACAATCGGTCAGGTTGGCAATGTGGAGCATGAAAACATCAGTATCGGTAAGGCCGGTCGTTCAAGATGGCTTGGTAAACGTCCGCAAACCAGAGGCGTTGCCACTAACCCGTGTGATCATCCGCACGGCGGCGGTGAGGCAAGGTCAACTCCCGGAAGACCCAGTTGCACTCCTTGGGGTAAGCCTGCTTATGGTCATAAGACCAGAAAGAATAAGAGAGCAAACTGGATGATAGTCAGAAGAAGAGATCAAAAGGGAGGTTAGTCGGCTGTGTCAAGATCAGTAAAAAAAGGTCCATATGTGGACAAAAATTTAGAAAAGAAAATTGACGCCCTTAACACAAAGGGCGAAAAGAAAGTTGTAAAAACCTGGGCTCGTGCCTGCACTATAATTCCTGAAATGATTGGTCATACAATTGCTGTTCATGACGGCAAAAAACATGTGCCGGTTTATGTAACGGATCAGATGGTCGGTCACAAACTGGGAGAATTTGCAGTCACAAGGTATTACAGAGGTCATGGTAGTAAGGCGGAGCGTTCCAGCTCCCTTAAGTAGGCTCTTTCCAATATTGTGGATTGGGCAAAGACTTGAAAGGGAAATAAATTGCGATGGATACTAAAAAGAGTAAGAAACAGGAAAATGCAGCTACAGACTCCAGAGAAGTGAGAGCTGTCGCTAAATACGTCAGAACTGCTCCAAGAAAATTGAGGCTCGTAATTGATATCGTGCGCGGTAAGGAAGTTAAGGATGCGCTTACCATTCTCAAATTCACACCTCAGCGTGCAGCCCGTGTTCTTGAAAAAGTTCTCAACTCTGCAGTTGCTAATGCAGAGAATAATTTCAGAATGGATAAAGATAATTTGTATGTTTACAGAGCATACATTGATCCGGGACCGACGATGAAACGTTGGATCCCCCGTGCCCAGGGTAGGGCGAGTGCCATTCACAAAAGAACAAGCCATATAACCTTCGTGGTTAAGGAAAGTAAGGGGGTTAAGTAACGTGGGTCAGAAAATACATCCTATCGGACTGAGACTTAAAATTACCAGAGGCTGGGACAGCCGTTGGTTTAATGACAGAAGAAAATACTCCGAGTGGCTTCATGAGGATATTAAGATTCGTAAGTTTGTTTTCTCAAGAATGAAAACTTCAGGCATTTCAAAGGTTGAAATTGAGCGTGCCGACAGAGTCGATGTCATCATCAAGACTTCAAAACCGGGACTTGTTATCGGTAAAAAAGGTGCCGGAATTGAAGACCTCAAAAAGTCTTTGAGTAAACTTGTCGGCAAGCCGGTAAAAGTATCTGTTCATGAGATCAAAAATCCTGAGCTTGAGGCAAGTCTTGTAGCCGAAGCAATCGTAGATCAGCTTATCAGACGCGTTGCGTTCAGAAGAGCTATGAAACAGGCGCTTATGAGAACAATGAGAGCCGGAGCTTTGGGAATAAAAGTAGAATGCAGCGGACGTCTCGGCGGTGCTGAAATCGCCAGATCCGAAAGAGTTTTCGAAGGAAAAGTCCCGCTTCACACTTTGAGAGCTGATATTGATTATGCACATAAAGAGGCCTTTACAACATATGGCCAGCTTGGTGTTAAAGTTTGGATTTACCGTGGCGATGTGCTTCCGGTGCGTAAGCTTGAGAGAAAAGCTGACGACGGTATTGTCGCTGCAGGCAGGGAGGTTTAGTTCTATGTTTATGTTCCTTATGCCTAAAAGGGTTAAATACCGTAAAGTCCACAGAGGACGTATGAAAGGCAAAGCACAAAGAGGTAATTCGCTTGTTCATGGAGAGTTTGCTTTGCAGACTACGGAGCCTTGCTGGATAACGGACCGTCAGATAGAAGCCGCTCGTGTAGCTATTAACAGGTATATCAAAAGAGGCGGTAAAGTCTGGATCAGAATATTTCCGGACAAGTCAGTCACTAAGAAACCGGCTGAGACACGTATGGGTAGCGGAAAAGGCTCACCTGATTATTGGGTAGCAGTTGTAAGACCCGGAAGAGTTCTTTTTGAGCTCGGCGGAGTTGAAAGGGAAGTAGCGCTTGAGGCACTGCGTCTTGCATCACACAAACTGCCTGTAAAAACGAAAGTTTTAGAACGTGAAGAAATAGGTGGTGATTCCAATGAAGAATAAGGATATGATGAAACAACTTCACGAAATGTCGGAAATGGAGCTTAATGAAAAGCGTAAAGATCTGAAAGAAGAAATTTTTAACGTCAGATTTAAGCTGGTAACCGACCATGCAGGTGATTTCACGAGAATAAAGTATAACAAACGGCTTATAGCTCGCATTAATACAATAATAAGAGAACGTGAGCTTGCCTCCAAGTAAAAATGCACCGTAGAGAAGAAGGGGTGTCAATATGACAGAGATAAGAAACAGAAAAAAAGTCAGGATTGGTAAAGTTGTCAGCGACAAAATGGATAAGACAGTCGTTATTCTTTGTGAACGTCAGTTTGCACATCCTGTATACAAAAAAATTATTAAGAGAAAATCAAAATTTAAAGCTCATGACGAAGCGAATGAGTGCAGAGAAGGCGACACTGTAAGAATAATGGAAACAAGACCTATCAGTAAGGATAAATACTGGAGAGTCGTGGAGATTCTTGAGCGTCAAAAATAATCTATTTTTTCTATTGCAAAGTTTGCTCATACATGTTATTATGTATCTTCAAACTTTTGTTACGTAAAACCTGTGATAAGGTTATGGAGGAGTAAGCTATGATTCAGCAACAAAGTCGGCTTAGAGTTGCCGATAATTCTGGTGCCAAAGAAATTATGTGTATCAGAGTCAAAAAAGGTTTTCATCATAAGTTTGCCTACGTGGGAGATATTATTGTTGCCTCCGTAAAGGAAGCAACACCGGGCGCTCCTGTTAAAAAAGGTGATGTTGTTAAAGCGGTTGTAGTCCGTACAAAACATAAAATCAGAAGAGCAGACGGTTCCTATGTAAGATTCGATGAGAATGCTGCGGTTATAATCAACGATCAACTTAACCCCAAAGGCACTCGTATTTTTGGCCCGGTGGCCAGAGAGCTTAGGGATAAGGAATTTATGAAAATATGCTCTCTTGCACCGGAGGTGCTCTGAGTTTACAGAGGTGATAAATAATGGCTAATAAGGTTGAGTTAAGAATGAAAGTTAACGTTAGAAAAAACGACACTGTAATGGTCCTTTCCGGTAAAGACAAGGACAAAAGAGGCAAGGTTGTAAAAGTTCTGCCTGCTGAGGGTAAGGTTGTTGTTGAGGGTGTGAATGTTGTAAAGAAACACAGCAAGCCAAAACCTCCGAAAGTTCCGCAGGGCGGTATTCTTGAGAAAGCAATGCCTATTGATTCCAGTAAGGTAATGCTTGTATGTGATAAATGTGATAAACCGGTAAGAGTTAAGAAGAGCGTTTCCTCAGAAGGAGTGCGCATTCGTGTATGCAGAAAATGCGGCGAGCAGATAAAGGCCAGTTATTAATTTTAACGGTTTGTTTTTAGAACCGAGAAACTTGTCGGAAGGTGAATTGTAATGCTTAGACTTAAAGAGAAATATAATAAAGAAGTTTTGCCTCGTATGATGGAAAAATTTCAATATACAAATGTAAATATGGCGCCTAAACTTGAGAAAGTTGTTATCAGTATGGGTATTGGTGAAGCGATTGCCAATCCTAAAGTTCTGGATAACGCTGTAGAAGATCTGAAACAGATCGTCGGTCAGGCACCGGTTGTTACAAAAGCTAAAAAATCTGTTGCGGCATTTAAGCTTCGTGAGGGAGCTAAAATCGGATGTAAGGTAACTTTAAGAGGCCTGAAGATGTATATCTTTCTTGATAAGCTTTTTAACGTTGTTCTTCCGCGTATCCGCGATTTCAGAGGTTTGTCCGCCAAGTCTTTTGACGGCAGAGGCAACTATGCCTTTGGTCTTAAAGAGCAGATCATATTTCCTGAGATGGAATATGATAAGGTGGATAAAATCAGAGGTATGGACATAAATATAGTCACTACCGCCAAAACAGATGAGGAATCCCGTCATTTTCTTAAATTAATGGGATGTCCTTTAAAAGAGAGTTAATAAAATTTTTGAGAAATAAACAAGGGGGAGGGTCAGATGGCAAGAACAGCTATGATTGTAAAAGCAAACAGACAACCGAAATTTGCGGTTCGTCAGGTAAATCGCTGTCAAGTTTGCGGCAGACCGAAAGCTTACCTGCGTAAGTTTGCTATGTGCAGAATCTGTTTCAGAACGATTGCTCACCGCGGAGAAATTCCGGGCGTAACCAAATCGAGCTGGTAGTTTTAATATTAGGCCGGCTGACCGGCCCGCTTTAATTTAGTAGTTGGAGGAAGATTGTATGGCAATGACAGATCCCATTGCTGATATGTTCACCCGTATAAGAAATGCAAACACCGCTCATCATGAACAAGTGGATGTCCCTGCTTCTAAAATAAAAGAACATATTGCAAAGATTTTTAAAGAAGAGGGTTTTATTAATGATTTTCAGGTCATAAACCCGCAGGGAGCAGCCCAGGGAGTCATCAGAATAAAGATGAAATACGGCCCTAATCGCGAAAGAGTTATTTCAGGTATAAAAAGAGTCAGTAAACCTGGCTTAAGAGTATATAAAGCATCCGATGAAGTTCCGAGGATATTCAATGGACTTGGCTTGGCTATACTGTCGACATCAAAAGGTGTTATGACCGGTAAAAGCGCTAAATCCAATGGTGTCGGCGGAGAAGTTCTCGGATACGTATGGTAATCAAGGAGGAGTAGAAAATGTCCAGAATTGGTAAAGCTCCTATAACAATTCCCTCAAGCGTTACGGTAACGGTTGGAGAACGTAATCTGGTTAAGGTAAAAGGTGCCAAAGGCGAACTTTCCAGAGAATTCCATCCGGATATGAAGATAGCTGTTGACAACGGAACTCTTACCGTTGAGCGTCCTTCGGATTCAAAATCCCACAGATCTCTTCATGGCCTGACAAGATCTCTTTTAAACAACATGGTTGTCGGAGTTTCTGCGGGGTTTGAGAAAGAGCTTCATTTAGTCGGAGTAGGTTATAAAATTGTCAAGCAGGGTGAAGGAATCCAGATTTCCTGTGGTTTTTCCCATCCGGTAGATATTGCACCTATAAAAGGCATATCGTTTGATGTAGAGACTGAAAAAGGTGTTATCAAGCTAAAAATAAAAGGCATTGACAGACAGCAAATCGGTCAGATTGCTGCCGATATCAGAATTATAAGACCGCCGGAACCGTATAAGGGTAAAGGCTTCAAGTATTCTGACGAAGTTATTGTCAGAAAACTTGGCAAGGCTGGAAAAACCGGCAAATAGTTGTAGATGATTAAGCGAGGGACTATAAAATGATTGAGAAAACTTCCCGTAATTTTTTAAGACAGAGAAGACACACAAGGCTTCGTAAGAAAGTTTCCGGAACGAATGAAATTCCGCGTCTTTCAGTATACAGAAGCTTGAAGCATGTTTACGCTCAGCTCATAGATGATAATGAAGGCAAGACTTTGCTTGCTGCAAGTTCCTTGGAAAAAGGATTCGATGCTTCCGGCAATATGACCGAAAAAGCTAAAAAGGTCGGAAGCTTGCTTGCAGGCCGTATGAAAGAAAAATCAATGGATACATTGGTTTTTGATCGCGGCGGCTACAAGTATCATGGAAGGATTGCTGCCTTGGCTGATAGTATGCGTGAAGCTGGCATTCAATTCTAATTTGGAGGAAACAATGGCAAGGATAGATACAGGAGATAAAGAGTTTACAGAAACTGTTGTAAAACTCAACAGAGTAGCTAAAGTGGTGAAGGGCGGAAAGAGATTTTCTTTCAGCGCGCTTGTTGTAGTCGGTAATGGAGAAGGCAGCGTAGGCGCAGGTCTGGGCAAAGCCGGAGAAGTTCCCGAGGCAATTCGCAAAGGTGCTGAAGAAGCAAAGAAAAACCTTATATCCGTTCCGATTTTGGGAACGACTATACCCCATGAAACTACGGTAAAGTTTGGAGCAGCCAAGGTTATGCTTAAACCGGCGGCACCCGGAACCGGAGTTATCGCAGGCGGTGCTGTCCGTGCCGTTGTTACTCAGGCCGGAATCAAGGATATTTTGACCAAATCCCTTGGTTCTGATAATGCGATAAACATTGTTTATTGTACAATAAAAGCGCTCAAAGAACTTAAAAGAGCCGATGAGGTTGCAAAACTTCGCGGAAAGTCATTGAGTGAGCTTTTGCAGTAATACATGCTGTAATAAAAGAGGATATTGAAAGGGGATTACTCCTATGCATTTGACAGATTTGTATCCAGCAGTGGATTCTACAAAAAAACGTAAAAGAGTAGGCAGAGGCGGATGTCATGGTAAAACTGCCTGCCGTGGAGAAAATGGTCAGAGAAGCCGCTCCGGCGGTACAAAAGCCCCGGGTTTTGAGGGCGGTCAGACTCCTTGGTATAGAAGATTACCGAAGTTTAAAGGTTTTAAAAATCACTTTAAAACCAATTATACTCTGGTAACATTGGATCTTCTTGAGCAGTGTGCTCAGGATTCACAGATTGTTACTCCTGAATATCTTTATTCGGAGGGATATATCAGAAACCTGAAGAACCCGATAAAAGTTCTGGCAAACGGAACAATATCAAAACCTGTAACCGTAAAACTTCACAAATTTACTAAAACTGCTCAGGACGCGATAGAGAAGGTCGGCGGCAAAATTGAGGTGATCTGACATGGGATCATTTCTTGCTGCTTTAAACGATAAGGATTTAAGATCCAGACTTACTTATGTAGCATTAGGCTTTGTAGCCTTTGTTATTATTGTTCACGTCTCCGTTCCTGGAATAAATAAGGAAGTATGGCAGAAGCTTTTGCATAACAGAGAGCTTTTTGCGTTTTTGGGAATGTTTACCGGCGGTGCTCTTGATAACTTTTCAATAGCGGCAATGGGCATAACTCCTTATATTAATGCTTCGATTATTATGCAGCTGCTTACCGTTGTGGTGCCGAAACTGCATGAATATCAGAAGGAAGGCGGCGAACTGGGACGCAGAAAAATTAACCAGTATGTCCGTTATCTGACAATGGCATTGGCGTTTATACAGGCATCGGTTATGGTTGTAAGTCTTATGAGATATAAGCTGCCCGGTACTGCCGGAGCTATATTCCATTACAGTAGTCCGATGTATGCCATTCTTGTGATACTTGCCCTTACGGCAGGAACGGCTACACTTGTGTGGCTTGGCGAGCGTATCACCGAAAAAGGTATCGGCAACGGAACTTCAATGATTATTTTCGCCGGTATTGTTTTGAGATACCCGGATTATCTGATGAGAACTTTGGAGTATGGAAAGGTCGTTGAAAATCCGACTGTATATTGGTTAAGACTTTTGTTTTTCCTTGTTGTGACACTGGCATTGATTGTGTTTATCATTTGTCTTACGCAGGGAATCAGGAAAGTTCCGGTTCAGTATGCCAAGAGAGTTGTCGGAAGGCGTGTTATGGGCGGCCAGAATACATATATACCTATTAAGGTAAATAATTCAGGCGTTATCTCGATTATTTTTGCGATATCGGTTCTGTATCTGCCGACGACATTTACTCAGTTTGTTCAACTGCAGGGCGGGCCTGCAGCCGGTTTTGCAAACTTTATAAATAATGTGTTTAACCCGCACCACTGGTTCTACAATTTGTGTTATCTGCTTCTGGTAATTTTCTTTACTTACTTTTATTCGGCAATTACGTTTAATATTTCCGATGTAGCGGATAATATGAAAAAGAACGGTGGCTTTGTTCCCGGTATACGCCCCGGTAAGGCAACTGTTGAGTATCTTGACAAGATTATGAGCAGAATAACATTTATATCGGCGATAGCACTTGGTTTTATTGCCATAGCTCCTAATTTTGTAATGCAGATGACAGGGGTGACCAGCTTCTATCTTGGAAGTACTTCACTGCTGATTATCGTCGGTGTTGCTCTTGATACGATGCAGCAGATTGAAGCCAGAGTGGTAATGAAAAATTACCAGGGCTTCATGAAGTAAATTTGTTGAAAATTGCGGGCATGGAATGCTATACAATTGGTGTCCTTTGTTTTTAACAAACTTACGATAAAGAGATTTTAAATAACAATAATTTTCGGCAGGGCAAGCAATGCTTGCCCCGCTCTTATCTAAAGAGGTTTTTAATGAATATTGTGCTTTTAGGAATGCCTGGAGCAGGCAAAGGGACTCAGGGTAAGTTTATAAAGGATCATTATTCGATTCCTCATATCTCCACCGGTGATATGTTCCGGGAGGCAATTGCGGCTAAAACTCCAATGGGTGTTGAGGCTTCTTCTTATATGGATAGAGGGGAGCTGGTCCCTGATTCCGTCGTTCTGGGCATGGTTAAAGAGAGAATTGCCAAACCGGACTGCAGCAACGGTTTTATTCTTGACGGTTTTCCGCGCAATGAATCACAGGCGCAGTCTCTTGATGAAATTCTTTCCGGACTGGGAAAGAAGCTGGGATTCGTTCTTGATTTTGTAATTCCGCAGGAAGAGGCTGTTAGAAGGCTGTCTTCGAGAAGGACATGCTCCGGCTGCGGAAAGATATACAATTTGTTGAGTGACTCTTTTAAGAGTGAAGGGCACTGCAATGACTGTGGTGCGGAGCTTCTGCATAGAAATGATGATCAGGAAGAGGTTATTCTCAACCGTCTTAAGGTCTATGAAGCTCAGACGGCTGTCCTTAAGAGCTATTACGGCAGTAAAGGTAATTTGGTTACCGTTGAGGCTACAAGGCCTGTAAATGAAGTTTTTGAAGAATTGAAGAATTTACTAATTTAGTTATGATTACTGTTAAGTCTGATGAAGATATAAAATGGATGCGTGAGTCGGGTCATATAACGGCAACGGTTCTTATGGAACTGGCAAAAATGATTTCCGAAGGAATTTTTGTGAATGATCTTGACAGAGTAGCCGAATCTATGATAAAAAAGATGGGAGCTATTTCTGCGTTCAAAGGATACCGTGGTTATCCGAAGACAATTACGGTTTCGATTAATGAGCAGGTGGTTCATGGAATACCTGGTCAGAGAAAATTGAAAAACGGCGATCTTGTCAGTATTGATATGGGTGTTTTTTATAAGGGATACTGCTCCGACTCGGCAATAAGTGTCATTGTCGGAGATTTGAAGAATGATGAGAAACTTCTTAATGTGACAAGAGAATCGCTTTATAAAGGGATAGAAAAGGCTGCGATAGGGAACCGTCTTGGTGATCTGTCAAATGCCGTTCAGTCTTATGTGGAAGAGAATGGATTTTCCGTTGTCAGGGACCTTGTCGGTCATGGTATAGGAAAAGCTATGCATGAAGATCCGCCGATTCCCAACTACGGTAAGACTGGAGCCGGTCCTTTGCTTAAGAAGGGATTTGTTCTTGCGATAGAACCTATGGTCAACGCCGGAGTATGGCAGGTATACTGTCTGGATGACGGTTGGACCGTTGTTACAGCTGACGGGCTGAACTCGGCGCATTTTGAGCATACGGTCGCAATAACTGATAGGGGGCCTCGTATATTGACTCTTCCTATGGATGCTTCTGAAAAAGAAGAATACCCGTTCTCATCTTAAGAGTTTTTTATTGTAAGGTGGTGAAATAGTTGAAAGAGGAAAATATTGAGGTTGAAGGGACGGTTATGGAGGCGCTGCCGAACGCAATGTTCAGAGTGGAGCTTTCTAACGGACACAAAATTTTAGCTCACGTTTCCGGTAAGATTAGAATGAATTTCATAAAAATTCTTCCCGGTGATAAAGTGACTGTAGAATTGTCCCCCTATGATCTTACAAGAGGGAGAATTATATACCGTTTTAAATAAAAAAGGTATATTTTCGTTAATATGATAAAGGAGTGAGGATGCATGAAAGTACGTCCTTCAGTCAAAACTCGATGTGAGAAATGCAAAATCATATTGAGAAAAGGCAAAATAAGAGTTATTTGTAAAAATCCCAAACATAAACAGGTGCAGGGGTAAGGAGGTGAACCATTGGCTCGTATAGCAGGTGTAGATTTACCTAGAGATAAAAGAGTTGAAATTGCTCTTACTTATATCTATGGTATCGGAAGAAAAATCAGTCAGGACATTCTCGAAAAGACAGGTATCGATAAGAATACCCGTGTTAAAAATCTAACTGAGGAAGAGGCCGTAAAACTCAGGGAAGAAATCGAGAAAAATCACAAGGTGGAAGGTGATCTTCGTCGTGAGATCGCTTCTAATATCAGACGCCTTATCGAAATTAGCTGTTATCGTGGTATCAGGCACCGCAGAGGTTTGCCGGTCAGAGGTCAGAGAACCAAGACAAATGCACGTACCAGAAAAGGGCCTCGCAGGGTTATCAGCGGTAAGAAGAAGAAGTAGGCAGGGAGGATAGACGATGGCTAAAAGAGTCACCAGAAGTAGAAAAAAAGAACATAAGAATGTTCCCAAGGGAGTAGCTCATGTTCAGTCTACTTTTAATAATACTATTATAACGATAACAGATACCAATGGAAATACGGTTTCCTGGGCAACAGCAGGTGGTCTTGGCTTTAAGGGGTCCAGAAAGAGTACTCCTTTTGCCGCACAGATGGCTGCTGAAGCATGTGCAAAGAAAGCGATTGACAATGGTATGAGAAGTGTAGAGGTCTATGTAAAGGGACCAGGTTCAGGAAGAGAAGCGGCTATTCGTTCCCTTCAGGCCAGTGGTTTGGAGATTAGCATGATTAAAGATGTTACTCCGATTCCCCATAATGGATGTCGGCCTCCAAAAAGAAGAAGAGTATAAACTCTGAAATTCAAATCTAAAATTACACAGGAGGGAAAACGTGGCTCGATACGTTGGTCCTGTATGCCGTTTATGCAGGCGTCAAGGAAGTAAATTGTTTTTAAAGGGAGAGCGTTGTTTTACAGCAAAATGCGCTCTTGAGAGAAGAAATTATGCACCTGGTCAGCACGGCCAGCAGCGTAAAAAACTTTCAAACTATGGTGTTCAGCTTCGTGAGAAGCAGAAACTCCGCAGAATTTATGGACTGAATGAACAGCAGTTCAGAAATTATTTTCATAAGGCTATCAAGCAGAGAGGTGTGTCCGGTGACAATTTCCTGAGACTGTTGGAAAGACGTCTTGACAATGTTGTCTATAGACTTGGACTTACCCAATCCAGAAGCCAGGCCAGACAGCTTGTCCGGCATGGACATGTTTCCATTAACGGACACAAGGTAAATATTCCGTCTTATTCTATCAGTATTGGCGAGACTGTTGCCGTAAAAGAAAAAAGTAAAAATAAACCTTTTTTACAGGATGCCGTTGAATCAGCTAAGAGTAAAAAGGTGCCTTCGTGGCTTGAGATGGATTATGACAGAGTTCAGGGAAAGATTGTCTCTCTCCCTGTAAGAGAAGATATCGATACCGAAGTAGACGAATTGCTCGTTGTCGAGTTCTACTCCAGATAATTTAGTTATTTGTTTATGAGTGCCGGTGGAATTTAATGAAATTAAATCGGCACTCAGGACAGTTTGAATTTGCTGTCTTAATTCATTTTGTTAGGAGAGTTATCACATAAATATGTTGGATGTTATAGAAAAAGAGAAACCCAGGATAAAAAGTGATTCCAGCGATTCGTATGGACGCTTTGTTATTGAACCCCTGGAAAGAGGGTACGGCACGACTCTTGGTAATAGCCTGAGACGTGTTCTTCTTTCTTCGATCAAAGGAGCAGCTGTAACACATATCCGTATCGACGGTGTGCTTCACGAGTTCTCAACAATACCTGGTGTAGTTGAAGACGTTACAGAAATTGTAATGAATGTAAAGAAACTTAAGTTCGGTCTTTTTTCAGAACGTTCAAAAACTCTGAGAATAGAAGTTAAGGGTGAAGGAATTGTTACTGCTGCCGATATCCAGACTGATCCGGAAGTAGATATTCTTAACCCGGATGCTTATATTGCCCAGCTTACTGATAAAAACTCTAAGTTTTCGATGGAATTGGTTGTTGCCAACGGTAAAGGATATGTTTCGGCAGAGAAACATGTTATGGCCGAACAGATATTGGGAATGATACCGGTTGATTCTATCTTTACTCCGATAGTAAAAGTTAACTATACGGTGGAAGATACGCGTGTCGGTCAGATTACCAACTATGATCGCCTTATCATTGATATATGGACAAATGGAAGTGTTTTGCCGCATGATGCGCTCAGCAAAGCAGCTGATATTCTCAGGGACTATATGGGTTTCTTCACCAATTTGAAACCGCCGACAGCGTCTCCGTTGCCGGTAAGCCCGGTAGATCAGTCGCATGTGTATGATCTGCCAATTGAGGATCTTGGTCTTTCAGTACGTTCTTTGAATTGTCTGAAACGTGCTTCTGTAAAGGTTGTAGGGGATTTGGTTGCGTTGTCTGAAGACGATGTAATGAAACTCAAGAACTTCGGACAGAAATCTCTTGTTGAGATTCGGGAAAAACTTGAACAGTATGAGCTTTGTCTGATTCCATCTTTACGTGAAGAGTAATAACCGTTATTTTAATGGTTTTGAATTAATTATTGTTGAACCGTTTTACGGAGGTTTTTAGATTATGAAACATAAGTCATATACCAGAAAATTAGGCAGGGACACTGCTCACAGACTTAGCATGATGCGCAATATGGCATTGTCTTTGTTTACACACAGAAGAATAGAGACAACTCATGTGCGTGCTCTTGAGCTGAAAAAATTTGCCGAGAGACTTGTCAATGTCGCCAAAAAAGGTACATTGTCCGCAAAGAGACTTGTATTTTCGCAAATAGGGTGTAATGATGTATCCTGCCAGCTGTTTGACTTGGCTAAAGCTCAGTATGCCGAGAGAAACGGCGGCTATACAAAGATCACAAAATATCGTTTCAGAAAAGGCGATTGCGCCCATATGGTTCTGCTTGAGCTTGTATAAGCCGGCAGATTCTTTTGGGTATTTGGTTGCTGAAAATCTGTAATGATATTACTGGAAAAAGTAACACATTGGTATAACTACGGTGCTGAAGATGAAATAAAAGCAGTAGATGATGTGTCACTAAAAATTGAATCAGGTGAATTTGTTGTTATATTAGGGCATAACGGCAGCGGAAAGTCTACGCTTTCCAAGATGCTGAATGCCCTAATTGTTCCTCATGAAGGTTCTGTTTTTATTGATGAAATGCCTACTGCGGATGAAGAACAGCTTTATTCAATCAGAAGCCGCGTTGGTATGGTTTTCCAAAATCCGGACAGCCAGTTGGTGGCAACTACAGTTGAAGATGAGCTTGCTTTTGGCCCTGAAAATATCGGGATTCCAAGAGAAGACATTATCAGCCGTATGGATCAGGCTCTTAAATTGACCTCAATGGAAAAATTCAGAAAATTTGCTCCCCACAGACTTTCAGGAGGTCAGAAACAAAAAATTGCAATAGCATCCGTATTGACGATGAAACCCCGCTATCTGGTTCTTGACGAACCGACTTCAATGCTTGACCCCAAGGGACAGAAAGATGTTCTCGATACGGTATTATACCTTAATTCAAAAGAAGGTATAGGTGTAATACTGGTTACACAGCATATGCACGAAGCTCTGCATGCAAAACGTGTAATGGTGATGAAAGCTGGAAAACTCGCATATGACGGTTCTCCTGAAGAACTTTTCTCAAATGACTCCCTTTTAAAGAAGCTTAATCTGGCGGCCCCGGTTCTTGGACAGCTTTCTAAAAAGCTTTCAGCAAATGGTATAAAGCTGCCATCTTTCCCCATGACTGTAGATGATATGGCCGCTGAACTGTTTTCCATATATGGAAAGAGGGAGCGGAAATGACAGACCTTATAACTGTAGAATCCCTTAGTTATACATATATGCAGGGAACGCCATATGAATCGGCGGCAATTAAAGATATTAATCTTTCCGTGAAAAAAGGAGAGATCTTAGGTATCATCGGACATACCGGATGCGGCAAATCAACGCTTATTCAGCATTTTAACGGGCTTTTGCGCCCTGTTTCCGGTAAAGTTATTGTCGATGGACTGGATTTGTCTGATAAATCACTTAATTTGAAACAGCTAAGATGTAAGGTCGGCCTTGTTTTCCAATATCCGGAATACCAGCTGTTTGAAGAAACCGTTTTTGCGGATGTCGCATACGGGCCGGGCAAACTGGGTTTTTCCGAGAGTGAAGTTTTTTCTTCTGTTAAAGAATCATTAACTCTTTTGGGCTTTAATTTTGAACAGGTTAAAAACCGTTCTCCTTTTTCTCTCAGCGGCGGGGAGATGCGCAGGGTGGCTATTGCCGGTATTCTGGCAATGAAACCGTCCGTGCTGATTCTGGATGAACCTACGGCAGGCCTGGATCCTGTTACCCGTGAAGTTTTGTTGTCCAAATTGCTTTTTTTAAATAAACAGGGTGTGACTGTTATTATTGTATCGCATTCGATGGATGAAATTGCCCGTATAGCAGATAGAATTGCCGTTATGTTTGATGGAACGGTTCTCGCAGTAGGTACTGCCGGCGAAGTTTTTTCCAATAATGAAGTAATTGAGAAAGCCGGTCTTATTTTGCCTCAGTGCACGAAGCTGCTGATAAAACTCAGAGAGCTGGGTATGGATATAAATACGGGGTATTTTTCGGTGGAGAGTACTGCAACCGAAATCACCCACGCCTTCAAAATCACTTGAAACAGGCGAATCTTCGTCGCCGCAGTCAATTTCTCTCGTTCGACGTAGGGAAGACTACGCCTCACTCGTAGAAATTGTCTTTGGCTTAGAATCTCCGCCTGTTTCAAGTGATTTTGTTTTATAAGGAATTTGCGGGCATGTAACGCCATACGGTTGTCGTCTGGAGCTTATCCTCGTGAAAACGGGGACCTGCGTAGTCGTCTACGCTTAGCTCAAGCCGCAATCGTCTGTCATCACCTTCCCTTGTTTTGAAGTGATTTTGTTTTGTAAGGAATAATGTTGCGAATCTTCGTCGCCGCAGGCAATTTCTCTCGTTCGGCGTAGGGAAATACTACGACTCACTCGTAGAAATTGTCTTTGGCTTAGAATCTCCGCCTGTTTCAAGTGATTTTGTTTCTATAAGGAATATCGTTGCGAATCACACCACTTAACTTACAAATTTCTGTGTCAGATTTATGGGTTCATTATAGTAACCGGAAAAAATAATACTCATTTCATTTTAGTTCCCTGGATCGCCACGCTGCGCTCGCGATGACAACTTCTCTACTAATGTTCAAGAATCTATAGAAATTGAATCATGCCGTATTTTTTCCGGTTACTATATACATTCGGTTGTTGTTAGTGTAAATTTACTGTGCGTAGATATGGCATTTACAATTATATATGGTAAAGGTCTATAAATAATGAAAAAGTGTGTGTATTGTGATAATAATAATGTTAAGTTTTCAAAAGAACATATTATTTCTAAATGTGTTTTTACCGAAGTATTTGGTAAAGAAAAAAGAAACACAACCCAACTATTTGGAAAATTTTTGACTGATTATGAATGCACAATCAAAGATGTATGCGTAGATTGTAATTCTGTATTATCTCCTTATGATAGGGCCGGAAGAGAATTCATTAAACTAATTAATCCATATCATGATGCGAGTTCTATTTGTATTCCATGTGATTTATATACGACTAATTGGCTGTTGAAAACTCATCTAAATTTATTACGTATTTTCCCTGATAAAGAAACCAAGATGAAATACGAAATTAATATTGAAATTTATGAGCGAATTAGAAAATTTGAGTTATTTTCGAGTAATCTGTGTAAATTTTATGTTGAGGGATGGCAAGGAGCAGATTATTTTTGGAATGAAGAAAGCTCTGAAAAAATCCCATACTTCTCTTATAAAAGTATCCGATTTATTCGCCAAAAAATTATTGTATCAAATTTCAGAATTAAATTTATTGATACATTTTTTTTTACACCTTATTTAAATGATTACGAAAATTTTGATGAAAGAGTTAGAAGTGTTCTTGAAGAGATGCGTATAAATTTTGGGTTTAAATTACAAGAAGTATTTTTGGGAAATTCTTCAATTACTCATATGGAAATTGCAAATTTAGTATCTAAAGATACCTTACTTAAAACAATCGAGAAAATATATTTTTGAGTTCGTGGGTAGTATACTGGAACGCTACCCATTTAACATCCTTACGGAATTTAGTGGTTGTTGCAAGCGTCAGCATTAATCGCTCTCCGGATCTTCAAGAAATTTACCAAAAGAAGAAAACTTTTTTGCATGAATTTTTCCGCTCATAATATCCCGTGCTTCCTGCATGGCGGCCTCGGTTTCTTCATTGTAACGCGGATGACGAACTTCAAAAGGCAGGCCTCCTACAAGCAGGGATTGACGTAAAAACATATTTACTGCATCAGTAATCGTTATGCCGAATGTGGAAAAAAGTCGCTCTGCACTGGCTTTTGTTTCCGGATCCGTACGAATATGCAAATTTGCGTTTCTAGCCATATTATCATCTCCTTTTATAAATATTATATCCAAAAAGCATCACAAGTGCAGTACAATTGGTCTAGAAATAAGCCTAAAAGTGTTTTTATTTAATATTTGTAATTGAGTTGTTGACGATCTCTGATAAGTTGGTTTGGGTTGGTTGTTTTTTTGCCTTTCGCGGGAGGAATCGGGCACCTTAACTCAGCAAATTCTGATCTGATTCCATCAAAATGCATGTCCGAAATGACGGAGCGGCAGCGCAGGATTGAGTTCGCATTTTGTCTCTTGAATTTGCTGAGATTAAGGTCGATTCCGGAGCGTCTTAGCAAGAAAACAACCAACCCAAAGCAGTCTGCGGGAAGGAATGAGTCGTATGTAGCTCTGGAAAATTAATAAAATTTTCAGGAAAAACATCAAGTGTTTGAATCGAAAAAATGAGGGAAAATTGCTGTTTGTTTGTCGAAAAATAGGGCGAATTGACAATGAGTTATCTCGAAAAAATGAGGTAATTTTTTAATTAATTTGAAAGGAACAAAACAGTTGAGAACAAAAAACTCATATTGGGAAAAAAGAATTACTGCAGAGAGCTTTACAAATAATACCAACTCTTGCTATTGTTTCCACTTTGTCTCTTGAATTTGCTGAGATTTAAGGTTGATTCCGGAACGTCTTAGCAAGAAAACAACCAACTCAAAACAGTCCTGCGGGAAGGGATGAATTGTATCAATGTCATTGAGTTAAGAGAAAATGGTTTCTCACAGAGAAGAAGAGAACACAGAGATGTTTTAACCGGCATTTATCCTCCGTGGCCTCTGTGCTCTCTGTGAGAGATCCGAAGATGTCAAAATAGGCTAGAAAAATACTAACTTAATGACATTGTGAATTGTATAGGTCACGATGGAAAATTACTAAAGTCTGTTGGCAGGTAAAGTAAGTGTCTCATGCGTAAAACCTGAAAATTTATTTGTTTTTTCTTTTATTATTCACAATTTCGTTGTATAATGGTTCGAATACCGGAATGCTTGGTTTCATCGACAAAAGAGAAGACAAATAAAGAGTCTGGAATTGGAATTACATAAATGAACTTTTTGAAAAATATTACTATAGGCCAGTATGTTCCGGGAACATCGCTTTTGCACTTACTGGATCCGCGAACGAAGATCATTATCCTTTCCCTGCTGATTCTGCAATGTTTTTTGATTACAAACTGGATGATTTTATTGATTCCTTTTTTGCTGGTTGTTTTTTCATCGGTTTTAAGTTCCATCTCTTTTAAATATATAATGAGAGGTCTGAAGCCAATAATTCCTTTCGTTTTTATAACGTTCTTTTTCAATAGTTTTCTGACATCCGGGACCCCGGTTTTTTCCTATTCCTTTCCTTCTAAAGTTCTTATCGGTTCCGCAGCAAAAGCGGATAAGGAAAAAACATCCAAGCCGCCGACGCTTGCCGTTACGGTGGAAGGACTTGCTTTTGGAACTTTAATGTCTCTGAGACTGCTGATAATCGTTTTGGCGACATCAATATTTACGCTTACCACATCGTCAATAGAAATTACCGACGGCCTTGAATCGCTGATGCGGTGGGGAAAATATCTGAAACTTCCGGTGCATGAAATCGCGATGATGATGAGTATTGCGCTTAGATTTATTCCAACGCTTATGGAACATCTGGAAAAAATTGTTAAAGCGCAGATGTCAAGAGGGGCGGATTTTGAAGCTAAGTCACTTATAGAGCGGGCAAAATGTTTTATTCCTGTTCTTATTCCACTGTTTGTTCAGGCGTTTAAAACGGCAGATGATTTGGCAGTGGCTATGGAGGCAAGGTGCTACAGGGGGGGAGAAGGCAGAAGCCGTCTTAAAGTGCTGAAACCTACGTGGCGTGATTTGTTTGCCGTTGTTTTTGTGGGCGTTTTTTTCATAGGTTTGACAATGTTTAATTTTAATTATTTGAGGATTATGTGAGAAATATAAAGCTTGTTATTGAATATGACGGTTCCCGTTTTCATGGATTTCAGAAACAAAAAAATACCAGGCTTCTTACCGTTCAGGGACTTTTGGAAAAGGTCATTGAGCATGTTACCGGCAGTAAGGTGAAAACGGCATCTTCCGGCAGAACGGATACCGGGGTAAATGCCCTTAATCAGGTGGTTACATTTAAAACACCTTCCGATAAATCTGTTGAGGAAATGAAAAAAGCGTTTAATGCGCTTTGTTTGGATAAGATCATCATAAAGGAGTGTGAAGATGTTCCGCCGCGTTTTCATGCCCGTTTTACAGCTACGGCCCGTACTTACAGGTATTATATACTCAATCGCGAGCAAAAACCATGCATAGGGATGGCTTATGTGCATTTTTTGAAAAAAAAGCTGGATATCGCTCTTATGCTGGAAGGATGTTCTTTTTTGGTAGGAGAAAAAGATTTTATCGGCGTTTCTTCGTGTATAAAAGAGACTACTATTTCAATCAGAAGGCTTTATAGCGCTAATGTTTATACCGGCCCTGAATTTGTCGCTAAAAATGGTTTTATAGATATACCGGTATGCGGCGATTGGATAGATGATCTTGTGATTATTGAATTCAGGGCCAGCGGCTTTCTCAGGAGCATGGCAAGGATGATGTGTGCGCTTCTTATAAGGATAGGAACCGGGAGGTGTAAGCCTTGTGAAGTCAAGCGTATTCTTGATGCCAGAGACCCCTCGCTTGTACCGGCAGCCGTTCCGCCGAATGCTCTTTTTCTTTGCAAGATCGATTTTGAAGATGCAGGGATTGATGCTAATGTGGAGAATGTTTGATTTGAGTCTATTTTTTGGAGGTTCTGCTCTATGAATGAAAACGATTATGATAGGATATTAGAAGATACTGGTAATAAACTCGGAGATCTTATGGAAAAATGCTCCCCGGACGAGAAAAAGAAGCTTAACGCTATGTTACTACAGGTTGTTGAGTTTGTTGACTCTGCTGAAAAACACGGAAAATGTTTTGATAAGACGTCTTTGTTTGCTGCTGCGATTATATCGGATCCGGATTTATCTGAAGAGCTTAGGGAAGCGGCTAAAGCTTACATTGAAGCCGACTATGCGTATGTGAAGTTTCTTACAGAAAAACAACCAGAAGAAGAGACTACAAAAGACTCATAATCTTTATTCTTTATTACAAAAAACAGAGACTGCGTGTCCGCAATTACACGCAGTCTCTGTTTTCTTTGTGATGGTTTAATTTGGTTATCGCCAACTGATATGTTATTTTATATCATAAATTTGGACGATTTTTGCTGAACGTATTTTTATGGAGCGGCGCAATAATATGCTGCTGCTGTTAAATTTCTACTCTCCGTCCGATACTTCGGCCATATGTATGTAATGTTTGTTACCCTTTTTGCCTGAATTAGCTTTTTCCGTATGACTCAAAATCATAAATTTACTGCCTGGAGCAAAAAGAACTTCGCCTTCATTCTGATAATATGACAGCGCGGAAATATCTTTTCCGTTTGATTCCGTTTTATCTGATTTTTTTAGCGGATCTATCGTAATGTATACATTACCGTCAAAAACTTTTAAATTTCCCAGCATACTTGTTGATGTGAATGAGTCATACTTTACGGTGCCGCCTATCGTATATGTGTTCAGAGTCTCGACAGGAACGTTATACATTCCTCTGTAAACTGTCTTTTCCTGCGCCGGCAATTTATTCAGAGCCGAGGTCAGGGTATCTGTAAACGGCTTGAATTTTTCAATGGCAGCTTCGTCCTGTTCCCTGAGTGCTTTGTTTACTATTTGGTATATACTTCCCGTATGCACGTCTCCCGCAGTGTATGCCCTAATGGCAACTGCCTCGGTCAGGGTAAGTTTTGAGTCTTTTACCAGCCCGGTATCCATTATTTTATCGTTTAAAACACTGTTAAGTGATCTATAGAGCTCAAGTCCGGAGGCATCACAGTTTCTTATAAACTGTTTGGTTTCCTCGTCAATATTGAGTGTTTCGAACTGTTCTTTCAGTTTTGCCACCTTTTGAGCGGCAACATCACTGCTGCTGGTTACCTCGGTTTTAAAGACATTTTTTATAGTTTCCGCAGCTTTGGTAAAGAGATTGGCAATCGTGGAAAATATTGTCGGTGAGGCCGGCTGCGGAACGATTGACGAAGCCACACCGGCAGTCGAACTCAGGCCTGTGCCGGTAAGAGTGTAACCTTTTAGGTCTTGCTGTGTTACTTTGAGTGCATCTGTGGAATATGTTACAGCATAATTCGGTTTAGGCATTATCTGCGGAGCTGTGTTTTCTTTGGGTGTTTCGGAGAAAGCGTCTTTTGATTCCGGTACAGCAACAGGCTTTCCCGCCTCAACGAACTGGTAGGAAATGTTTTTATACTGATTTGCAGCTGTACAGTTATAATCGCCTGTGTTGATATTCATAGTTATTTTTCCGTTATGCGTATTTATGCATAAAATTGGTTAAAAAATCGCTGCCGGTATTGTATACCGTATCGATATTTTTAGAATTTTTTAATTCGTCACCGGTAATAAATTTAATCCCCATAAATTTATTTGGCTCTATTTTTATTTCCGGAGCAGCTTTTTGCAGCACTTTATATACAAATTCGGTGCAGTACATTCTGTCGTCGCTGGAGAGATTGAAGAATACATCGTATTTGACATCTTTCATCGACTCACCGACTTTGATTACGTTTTGTATGGACTCGTCGTCTTTGTATTGCGGACGCAATATCATCAGATGATGGTTGCGTGTAATCATGTTTTCCGGCGTATTTTCAATATAGCCTCTGTCCGGATCATCTTTGGCACTGATTTTCCGGTGTTTGTCGCTGTCAATGTCTCTGTCGGTAACTTCCGGTATCAGAACTTCCATAACGGTATTTTGATCTTTGACTATACAGGCATGCGTCCAATCTCCGGAGGCGCCGATAATTTTTTGAGTAATTTCAAAGTTCATTGTCGTATCGTTGTTGCCGACAATTATATCGCCCGGTTTCAGGTGTTTTTTGATCTCTGCCGCTTCTTCATAGGTGATTTTTTGAGAGCTTGTGTAGTGCGGAGCGGCTAGTTTGGAATAAAGGCTTTTTAATGAAAAGTTTTTAGTTGCATTGGCCATACGGGCTGATGGGGCAATATCCATTTTCTCTGCAGCCTTGCCGATACCTGTTCCAATTGCGCCGCCAGCCATGCCGAGGGCTATATTACCGGCTCTGGTCTTTTTCTCTGCGAATACTCCGGCTGCGGCACCGAGAACACAGGCCACGCCTACTCCCAGAGGACCTAGAACAGCGGCTGCAAGCAGTCCGCCTGCGACTCCAAGCGCGGGTAATGCCAGCTTGCCTATTGATGCCCCGACAGCAGCGCCTACGGCACCGGCTGTTTTGAGTGAGTCTTTAGGTGTTGCCTTGAAAACCGGTTCTTCCGGAGATGAAGGGGTAAATTTATCGCTGTTTTCTACTTTTATTTGATTATTATCGGAACCTTTTTTAGTGGATTGTAATCCCTGGTTTGGTAAATTCATGTTTATTTGTGAATTTATCTTCATTTGGCCTCCCGGCAATCATCTCTAGGTTTTAATGATATTTTAATTTATTTTTAATAAGATATCATTTTTATTAATTTTAAAGTCTAGATTAATTATATATTATATGCACCTTCACATGGAAGTCTCGAATCTATATTATTGGTTAAATATTTGTAAATTTTTGTTCATCTTTAGAAATATTAAATTAAATAGTATATAATTATTCTGAAACGTTTATATCCGTAGTTGTTTAGGATATACGGACTTATTTCATAAAACAAAGAATATAGGGGGGGATACTTTATGAGAAAAATGGTTTTATTATTGTTTATTGTTTTTTTAGTGATCCCGTTTGCTATTTACGGCTGCGGTGATTCAAACTGTAACCACACTACTTACGGTTCCGTAACACAGCCTCCTACGCCGATTCCTATGCCGACTCCGACTCCGACTCCGACTCCGGGATTTAACTCCAGAGGGGATTATCTGGCCACATCGGCCCCTATCGGATCTTATAGTGAAATATATGTTGACAGCACCGGTATTAAAGGCAGTGCCGACAATCTGTTTGTTTCGCCGCTGGCCGGCAAGGTAACGCTTGCGTCTCCTCCGGCCCCGGTCGCCGGTGATTATTATTACTATGAAATATCTAACGTAATTCTTACAACAACGCCCTATTCTTCCGATTTGACTTTCACTCCACTGCTTAGCGAGTTGTCAAATGAGACCAAATTTGGTTTCTTCAAGCCTGTCGATAAAAATACTTTCTATTGTTTTGACTACCCTTACCAGACCTCGGGCTACAGAAATTTTTATGTATATTTACCTGATTCCGGAGCTCCCGTTAAAACGGAGCTGCCGCGCAATCCGGCAGACGGCAATAAGACCCATAACATGATTTCATTTTTCTATCAGGAAGATGTTGCGAAGGTTTATACCGTCTGTTCCCAGATAGACAACATTATGATTTACCGAAAAAACGGGACCGGAGCCACTGCTACGCACACGTTATTGCTGGACATGAAAATGTCGGTTCTTTATCCGGGGTATGAGAGGGCTATCGCCAATCCGGATCCTAACAAGACGACGATGATCGCCGGCTCTATCCTTGCCGATGCCGATGAAAATATCTATTATTCATATACAACGCTCAAAGAAACCGCCCAGGGTTCCGGCCTTTATAATGCCACCCACAAAGTTGACAAACTGGTGCCAAACCAGGCAAAAACCAGTTACTCTATAGATAAAAGCTGGACTATTGAATCATTTAATAATCTTTCTGCAGCGGATTATGCTTTTTACAAAACCAATGTATGCAGAATATCTTTCGGACCGGAAAATAAAATTATGGTTACTTCTCCGGTCATGAGCAGTGTTAAGGTTCTTGATCTGGCTGATGAGACCATAAAGCCTATTCCTGCCCCGACCACACAGAATGCTATGAGAATACATTACTATTCTTCTTCGTATAATCCCGATACCAATAACCTTTTTCTGCTGGCAACATACGGGGATTACGCTCTATCGTCACCGGCCTATGTGCCTACGAACAGCCTTACCATGATTTATGTGTATAATTATCTGCCGGAGTAGTTCCGGCTATAATATATAATTGATAGAACTGCTCCTTTTTCGGGGGCAGTTTTTTGTTTTCAGGCATCTTTGCGGATGATGTCTTTAGGTTGTAGAAAAATACCAGGATTCACGCATGAGAAAAATTTTCTACAAAATTGCATGATAATTTGAATAAATATGGAATATGTTACACAACAAAAATAAGAGGTGTGACATATAAAATGGATTCGTTATTTGAAATGCTCAAAGCAATAGAAGAT
>JAVBNT010000014.1:0-46206 GCA_031551355.1 Candidatus Xenobia bacterium
TGGTCCTGCCAAAACCAAGCAGAGCACACTTGAGAATGAAGTTAAGAAGCTTGAAGGCGATAACACTAAGCTTAAGGGAGAAATAGATAAGTCCAAGAGTCAGCAAACGAAGATTAATGGTGAAATTTCCCAGTTGGATACTAAGGAAAAAGAATGTCAGCGCAATCTTGAGGCTGAAAAGAATAAAAAAGATGACAAGGGCAAGTCAACAGGCAATCCTGAAAAGTTTGAATCCGAGCTTAGTAAAATAAAGGAAGATAAAACGAAGAAGCAGGAAGAGCTTAAAAAAGAAAAAGAAACCGAGCAGCAAAAACAAAAAGAGTTAAATGAAAATACTAAAAATCTTGAGACTAAAAAGCCGGAACTTGAGAAAGTTAAAAAAGAGGTGACCGAGCTTGAGAAAAAACAGGAAACTTTAAAAACCGAGCAGGCTGCTCTTGAAGATAGGATGGAAAAACTTGAGGCTGCCGGCTCCGGAGAAGATATTGCGACGCAGGGTCTAAATGGTGATGTTACACAAGTATCTCCTGAGCTTGAAGCATACTATGCGGCAAGAGGGGAAGAGATCATCTACGAGGAGCATGATCCTTACGGAATTATTCCTAAAGTGCAGCGTGGTATGAGTACGTACAATGAGCCGCTCTTTATAAATGCCAATATGGGACCAGATTTTGACCGGATGGTTGCAGCGGCCAAAGCAGATGGAATTGATCTTCAGTTTAATGATGGGTATCGAACTAAGAAACAGCAACAAGATTTACTTGATGAATATGGACCCGATAGAGCCGCTACGCCTGGTACGAAATCAAGCAATCATGAGCAGGGTATGGCAGTTGATGTAAGTACCGCCAACGGCGGGCGTGATTGGTTTACCCAACATGCCGCTGAGTATAATTTCCAATCTTACGCGGATGCCTATGGCTGGGCTCCTATGGAAGAACAGCATTTCAACTATAATGGCAACCAGGTATAGTTAATGTAGCATTTGATTATAAACGGCAATAGTCGCGAGATATAAGAATAAGGCTGTCCTTTTAAGGATGGCCTTTTTATACTCGTTCTTTTTGTCATTCCCGCATCGGCGGGAATCTATAGTAACATCAAAAAATCAATTACTATAAATCCTTGAAAATGAGCCGGAGTATGTCATACCCGCGGAGGCGGGTATCCAGGGAAGCTAGAGCAATTTGCATTCTATATGTCACTAAAATCCGGTAAACATTTTTGTAAAAGACGGCGTAGCCGTCATCGCGAGTCCCCGCCTTCACGGGGATAAACTCCGCTGTGGCGAACCAGTATTTTATGGATTGGCCGATGTCGGTTGTTTGGCAGAAGTTTGACAGTTTGATTGCAAGCTGCTCTAAACTGAAGTGATAATTATTTTTTGATGTTACTATATATTTTAAAGAATCCTTTGTTTTATTTGAAAAAATTAAATATGTTATATGGTTGCTGCCGGCTCATTTTTTCTCAAAAGGTCTTGCAGCCCTTTTTATAGAAGTTTTTTGACCTAATCTATTGCAAGGATTAATCCGCTGATGAAATTTTTTCGCCAATTTCCGCTTAGTTTTTGGACTGCCAACGGTATGGAGCTGTTTGAAAGAATGGCCTATTACGGCATGTATAATGTGCTGGCGCTGTATATGACCGGTTCCGTTGCCGAAGGCTCACTCGGCTTTTCCAAGTCTGCGGCCGGTTCGATGATGGGGATTTATACCTTTCTGCTTTACATGCTGCCGCTTGTCGGCGGGGCGATTGCCGACCGTTATGGGTATAAAAAAACTTTTATTATTTCCCTTTCCACCCTTGCGGCGGCTTATTTCTTTTTGTCGCATGCCAGAAGCTATGAGCTGGTATTTTTTCTTTTATTAATGGTTGCCGTCGGCGGCGCTTTGTTTAAACCGACGCTTACCGGCACGATCTCAAGGACGACCAACGAACAGACCAGTTCCCTGGGTTTCGGTATTTATTACCTGCTCGTCAATATCGGCGGTTTTGCCGCTCCTTTTATTGCCAGTTATCTGAGGGTTATGAGCTGGAGTTATGTTTTTTATGCATCGGCACTCTGGATGGCTTTAATGCTTTTGCCGGCAATTTTTGTATATAAGGATCCGGTGCCGTTTCCGCAGACGGAAAATAATACCGGTATCGGCAAAGTCATAACCGATGCTTTTGCCGTAATGGCCAATTGGCGCTTTATGCTGCTGATAATTATTTTCTCCGGTTTCTGGTTTGTCTACTTTCAGCTGTTTTTTACCATGCCTATTTACCTTCACGATCATATATCAACACTGCCGCTTTTGGAAGCGGCCGCGCGTTTCACATCATGGCTGCATTTGCCTTTTGCCCATTTACTGGAGTCAAGGGTACTCGAAGTTACTGCCGGTAAAATTTTACCGGGGGACGCCATTCCGCCGGAAATAATGATTGGCATCAATTCCGGTACAATTATCCTTTTTCAGCTTGTTGTCAGTAAATTGACGTCCGCTTTGAAACCGTTGACGTCAATTATCCTCGGTGTAGCCCTGACTTCGGTTTCGATGTTTCTGGCCGCTGTTTTCCACAACCCGTGGTTCATATTGATCTCGATATTTGTTCTGGCCCTCGGAGAAATGTCCGCCAGTCCCAGATTTTTGCAGTATGTCGGCAGTCTTGCTCCGAAGGACAAGGTAGCTCTGTTTCTGGGGTATGGTTTTATTCCCACCGGGCTTGGCAGTCTGCTTGCCAATTTCATCGGCGGGCATTTGCTTGAGGCCGTGGAGAAGCATCAGCTTTCTTTCTCCGCTTTATGGTCCGTTTACGGGATTGCCGCTTTGATTACCGTTCTGCTTCTTGTTATCTACGGCCGCTGCATTAAAACTATTTTTGCTTCCGGGACGGACGCACGGGAATGAGGCTCCTCCATACCTCTGACTGGCATATAGGTTCCACTTTTTCCGGCATGAAACGTTATGATGAATCCTGGAAGTTTTTGCACTGGCTTTTGCTGCAGCTTCAAGAACAAAAAGTTGATGTCCTGATCGTCAGCGGTGATATTTTTGACTCTTCATTGCCTTCCGTCAGATCCCAGGAGCTTTATTACCGGTTTTTGTCACAAGCCTCTTCTGTCTGCAAAAATATTATTATTACCGCCGGCAATCACGATTCGGCAGCGTTTCTTTCGGCTCCGTCACCGCTTTTACAGCCGCTCGGAGTTGTGGTTACGGGCAACTTGCCGGCCGACATTACCGATGAGGTTATAGAAATTTATGACTCCGGCGGTGAGTTGTCAATGATTGTACTGGCAGTGCCGTTTCTTAAAGAACGTGAAATCAGGTTTAGTAAGGCTGACGAAACTGTTGCCGATAAGGAATCGGCGCTTGTCGAGGGGATTGTTTGCCATTATTCACAGGCGTCGGAAATAGCCGAAGCCAGGAGGGCCGGGCGTAAAATTCCTATCGTTGCTGTCGGACATTTGTTTATGCAGGGCGGCTGTGCTGCTGCAGAGTCTGACGAAAAGACTGCCGGTGTCAGGGATTTGTATGTGGGAAAGCTCGGTCATATGCCTCCGCATTTGTTTCCTGGGAATATTGATTATTTTGCTCTTGGGCACTTGCATGCGGCGCAGTCCCTGAAAGGTTTTGAAAATTACCGCTATTCCGGCGCTCCGCTGGCAATGAATTTTAACGAAGCCCGTAAGCTTGTAGAGGCCGATAGCGGCAATGCGGTTAGCAAACCTCAGAAAACGAATAGCGTCTTTATTGTTGATTTTGATTTCGGTAAACCGGTTGTAAGCACAATTGAGGTTCCGGTCTTTATGGATTTGCTGCGTATTGAGGGCTCTGCCGCTTTTATCGAAAGGTGCATTGAGGACGAGAAGGAAAGCGGACGGGAATCTACCTGGCTGGAAATTATTCACGGCACTAATTTTGACTTTGAGCAGCGTGAACGCATAACCGCTATGCTTGAAAATACTCATATGGAATTACTGCAAATGCGCAGTTCATCGATGCCGGAATACAGGTCTCTTGCCGAATACGTTGCCGATGTTGAACTTGAAGAGTTGGAACACAGCGACGTTTTCCGGCGCAGACTCCAGTATGAGGGCTATGACGAAGACAAACAAAATGAACTTATACAGCTTTATGATGAGATCTACTTATCTGTTTTGAATGACGGTGAGGGCCCTGACGTTGAGGATTAAGAAGCTTAGATTTAAGAATTTGAATTCGCTGTTTGGTGAGTGGGAGATTGATTTTTCCGATCCCGTTTTTTTGAATGAAGGTATTTTTGCCATCACCGGTCCCACCGGCAGCGGAAAAACTACTATTTTGGATGCGATCTCTCTGGCTCTTTACGGCAATACCCGCAGACTGGGACGTATTGCCGGTTCGCAGGGAAGCAATGAAATCATTTCCAAGGGCGCCGGCGACTGTTTCTCTGAAGTTTTTTTTGATGTTGGAGGCAAGTCCTACCGTGCAATATGGTGGCAGCACCGGGCCAAAAAGAAAGCTGACGGCAAGCTTCAGAAAGTAAACCATGAATTTTCTATAATAGACTGCGGCGGCAATGTGGATATCATTGCCAGAAAAGAAACCACATGCACTGAAATTGCCGATGTTTTGAACATGGATTTTTCCCAGTTTACACGTAGCGTTATGCTTTGCCAGGGTTCTTTTTCGGCATTCCTTGATTCCGATGGCAAAGACAGAGCCGCATATTTTGAAAAAATAACCGGATCACGTATTTATGCCGACATTTCTAAAAAAGTTTTTGCCAGGGCTAAAGCGGAAACGGATATTTATGAGCGGCTGCTGATTGAAAATAAGTCACTTGAAGTTCTTTCCCCGCAAGAGGAGGCGGCAATTGAAAACCGGTTGACTGCCGGTGAAGCGGTTTTGGCTGATAAACTTGCCGCCAGAGACAAACTTGCCGCGGACATCTCTGTCACGCAGCGCTTGACGGAGTATGAAAAAGAGCAGGCGTCTATTATTGCGGCATTGGCGGAACTTGATTTGAAACAGCCGGAAATTGATTTACTGCAGTCTAAGCTTGAGCTGTCGGCAAGGGCTTCCGGTGTTGTTACTTTTTATGAGCGTTTTAACAAAACGGCTTTGGAACTGGCAAAGGAAAAAGACGGGCTGAAATTACGGAAAGACAAGTCCACCGTTTTAGAAGATTCTCTAAAAGAAAAATTAGTGCAGCATGAGGATCTGGAGAAAGATTATTACGCGCTTCAGCATGACAGCGAGCTATTTTTTGACAGGCTCAATGCGGCGTCAGAGACGGAGACACTGTTAAAGTCAAAGCGCGAACTTTATGATAAGAATATTGCGGAAAAAAATGTCTCTGAGCAACGCAGGACTGATTTGCTCTCGGCGATAGAAGAGCTGGAAAAGGTTAGGCGGGCATTGAATGCCGATATGGAAAAAAGCCGGTTTTATCTTGAGAAAAACAGTGCCGGCAAGGCTTTGGTTGTGAACCTCAACGCTATTTTTGAGAGATTCAAATCATTTTCATTAAGTAATGAGCTGATTCAGACTGCTGCCAAAGATATTTCCGCGAGGGAAACAAAGCTGTCTGAGCTTGCGGTCCGTTTATCTGCAGCAGAATCAACCTTCATTGAATTAAAAACAACCAAAGAGTCACTTGAAAAACAGTATCTTGACTGTAAGGCCCGGGTTTTGCAGTCGGGAATAAATCCCGGTGAGTTAAGGCAGCAACGCTTGGATGCCGAAAAAGGATTGCAGTCTTTGGAAAAAGCTATTGAACTGGGAAAGTCTTTTGACGCTCAGAAATTACGCCTTAGTAAAATATCGGCGGAATCTCTGGAACTTGCCGAAAAGCAAAAAAAATACTCTGTGGAGATTGTGCATCTGGCGGAAGAAATCTCACATTTAAAAAAGATTGTTTCTTTGATAAAGGAGACTGCCGAACTTTCCGATTTGCGCGGCCATTTGATTGATGGGGAGCCTTGTCCGCTTTGCGGAAGCACCAGTCATCCTTATGCCGGGGACACTCCGGAAAACGACTATGTAAAGCGTTCTTCGGAGTTGAAGATGCTTGAGCAACGCGAGTCGCAAATGCAAAAGGAAGCCGTCGTTTTTTCCGGACGTCTCGAACTTTTGCAAAAATCTCAGCTTGAATGCAGCGGTGAAATTGGCGCCATTGAATCACGCCTTTCTTCGCTTGACTTTGCCAGCCGTTCGGTCTCCGAAATGGAAGAACTGCTTTCATTGCAGAAAAATGAGCTCTCAGTGCTGGAGGATAAGATTGCCGCGCATGAAAATCTTGAATCGCAAATGCGTAAAACAGCTGACGACCTGGCCTCTGTCCTGCCGGAATATTCCAAATGCGAGCTTGAGACGAGCGAAATCCGTTCTTCAATAAAAAATGAAAAAGATGCAATTGAGCTGCTGAATAATCAAAAAACTCAGAAAGAGAATGAACTTGCGGTAATGTTTTCGCAGTGTATCAGTGAATTTGAACTTGCGCAGTACGGAGTGGATTCTCTTGCTTATGATACTCTGCGCACTGTATATCTGTCTCTGAAAAAACGTGCCGATGAATATTCCGGGCATGCCAGCGCTTTGGAAAACAACGAGAAAAAGCTTGCCGGTAAAGAGCCTGAATTGGCAGCGCTAATGGAGTCGCTTGCCAATGTGCGGAAGGAATCGGCAAAGCTTGAGGAAAGTCTGGATTCTTTGGAAAAAGAACTCTCAGAACTTGCGCGGAAGAGAAGGCAATTTTTTGACGGTGACGACATTGAGTCTGCACGCAGTGCGGCTAAATTAAGGCTGGATGTTAAAAGGTCGGAGCTTGAAGCTTCTTCGGCAGCTGTTCAGGGTATGAAGGAGGAGCTGGCGAGGGTCTCCGGTGCCGGAGAAATTTCCGTAAAGCGTATTGCTGAACTTGAAATTTTGCTTAAAGAAAGTGAGCGGTTGTTCGAGGCTAACCTCTTGAAGTCAGGGTTTCCCGGCCGTGAAGAGTTTGAACAGGCCGTTATTACAGAAGAAATCGGCTCCGGGTATCAAAAAACCGTTTCCGGCTATCTAAAAGAGAAAGAATTCCTGAATACAAGGAAAGATGAATTGAAAAAAAATGTTATGGATCTGAAGGGCTCTATTTCCGAAAAGCCTTACGATGAAATGAAAGATTCATATGATTTAATCCTTAATGAAATATCAGCTCTGGAACGCGAATTCGGCGGCCTTGATGAAAAATTAAGGCAAAACCGGGAAAAACACCGGCACTCTTCGGAGCTTGCCGGCAGAATACAGTGTCAGCGCTCTGTCTGCAGCCGCTGGAATGAACTTAATTCTCTGATCGGTTCGGCACAGGGTGATAAATACAGAAAGTTTGTGCAGTCCATTACTTTTAATATACTTCTGGAACTGGCCAATACCGAGCTGTTGGTGATGACGGAGCGGTATTCGCTTGTGCCGCGCCTGAACTCATCTTTGGAGATCGATGTTTTGGATCATTATTCATCCGGTTTGCCGAGACCGATTGAAAATCTTTCCGGCGGAGAGAAGTTCATCATCAGTCTGGCTCTGGCTCTCGGACTTTCAAGGCTTTCGTCCGGCAAACAAAAAATGGATTCATTGTTTCTTGATGAGGGGTTTGGAACACTTGATGAGAAATCTCTGGAAATGGCGATCTCCGCGCTGGCAAGGGTGCAGCGCGAAGGAAAACAGATCTGCATTATCTCGCATGTTCCTTTGATCAGGGAGAGGATTCCTCTGAAAATAGAGGTTGTACCGCTTGGCGCGACGGGGAGGAGCGAACTGACCGGCCCCGGCGTAAGTAGAAAAAATCACTGAAATAAACGGATCTTGCTCGTCAAATTAAAGATGCCCTCATTCCAGCGTAGAAAAGACTACGCTTCACTCGTGGCCCTTTAATTTGCCTTCACAGCTCCATTCATTTGAGTGATTTTTATTGATATTAGCGCGGCTTTGCCGCAAACGGAAAAGCCGCGCTCGTCGAAATTCAATTTGACTTAACATCTCCGCCTGTTTGAATTGATTTAAATTTTAATTTTAGAGCAACTTGTAAAAATGTAGACAATACTTTACAAATATGCCGTGACCATTATCAAATTTATTACACCTACGGATATTGCCGGATGGCTTTTACCTGATTGACATAGGCTATGTTAAATCAAGTTGATCTAATAAATTCCCCTTCTGTGGAGGGGTGTCGCGTAGCGACGGGGTGGTTTCTACGTCGTCAAATTGATTTTTTTGTTGAAATACATCTTTTCTTAATGTAGCAAAATGTATTTTTGTTTTCTTGCAGGTAGCTTGAAAACGAGCGGAGGTCCGTCATTCCCGCGCAGGCGGGAATCCATTCTTCCTTTAACTTTTTGAAGAATGAAACAGTTCCATGATACCCCACTAAATCCGATATTTTATCCGTTTTCTTATTTCCGGACATTCTCCCGTATAAAGCCTTCTGTGAAAAATTTTGTTGTAAAAATTTCGTGTGTAGTTGATCTGTTTTTCATTTATACTATAAAAAAATCTCTAAACCTAAAATTCTTTAATTATTGTTAATCTTTCCGATGTAGTGCCGGGTAAATTTGATTTATATCTGTTTGTCTGGTATTTTTATTTTATAGACTTAATATGTTTATGATAGCTGTTTTTTTCGATTGTGATATGATAATCTCATGGTAAAATTCGGTTTATGATTGTTACATGTTTTTTGTGATTTTTTTCATAATATAGTATAAAAATTATAGTTTTTATTGTCGTTGTAGCTGCGTACTCTAAATTATAATTTTTGGTTTTTATGTTTTTACTTTTTGACATAATTTTAATTACAATCTAAAAAATGGAAAAGATTGATTATTTATTACTTTTTAAATAATTTTTTTAAATGCATGTAAAGTTAAAGGATTTTACATGTTGGATAATAAATATTTCCATTATATCCTAAAAATAAATATTTTTAATTTCTATTTAAGTCAGGCGGTAAAAATATATGAACAATCGTTTTGAGTCTTTAGGCAAGCTTGTTGAACTAAAAGAAAGGGATTGCATAAAGGTTATTACCGGTGTCCGGCGCTGCGGAAAAACATCTTTGCTTGATTTATTTGCAGAGCATTTATTGGCGAGCGGCGTTTCTCCTGGGGGAATTATCAGGGTTGATTTTGAAAAGGGCGGTTTTGAAGAGATAACCGATTATAAAACTCTGTATCATTATGTCAAAGAAAAGCTTGTGCCGGATGTAAATACGTATATTTTGCTTGACGGTATACAGAAAATTAAGGAATGGGAAAAGGCCGTTGACTCACTTTCACTTATTCCCAACGTTGATATAACTATTACCGGCTCGAATGCCTGTCTGCTGGCGTCCGAGTTTTCTTCGCTTCTTTACGGAAGGCTCGAAGAGATAAAAATGCTGCCGCTGTCGTTTAAGGAATATCTTGATTTCAGAGAAATATCTTATGATGACAGGGAACTGGCAACCCATTTTAAGTCTTATCTTGATTACGGCTCTTTACCTGAAATGATTCAATTTTACCCGTTGCCGGATTCAATTATGCCTGTTTTGTGCGGTATATACAATACTGTCCTGATGAAAGAAGTTATGCCGCGTAATAATGTCAGGGATGTTCCTTTGCTTGAAAGTCTTGTGAAATTTATGGCTTCCAGTCTCGGCAAACAGATGTCTATTAAGAAAATCAGTGATTATCTGGTTGCGTCAGGCCATAACACGACCTTTGAAACGGTCAACAGCTATCTGTCTATGCTTGAAGACGCCTATATCCTTTACCGTGCGGGACGCTATGACCTGAAAGGCAGGCAGTTTCTTAAAACTCAGGAGAAGTATTATTTTGTGGATACCGGACTGCTAAATTTGGTCTTGTGTGGTGCCGGTGCCGACTATGGTGCTGTTTTGGAAAGCGTTGTCTATTTTGAGCTGCTGCGCCGCGGCTTTGAAGTTTCTATCGGTAAATTTGGCAATCATGAAATTGATTTTGTGGCGATGAAGCCGGACAGAAGGGTTTATTATCAGGTCTGTTCTTCTATAAAAAATGTCTCAGTAAGGGATTGTGAGCTTAAGCCTTTGCGTGCTGTTCCGGATAATTATGAAAAGGTTATCCTGTCAATGGATTGCCCGCCGGTCAGTGATTTTGATGGGATAAAAAACGTACACCTACTCGACTTCCTATTGAAATTTTAATTTTAATAAAGTCCCCTCCTTTGGAGGGGTGGCGCGAAGCGGCGGGGTGGTTTCTGCGTCGTCAAATTGAATATTCGCTCTATGTCTACGCCTTGCTCGTCGAAATTCAATCTGTCTTAGCATCTTCGCCTGTTTGAATTGATTTAGATTTTAATTTTAATAAATTCCCCTCCTTTGGAGGGGTGGCGCAGAGCGACGAGGTGGTTTCTGCGCCGCTAAATTTTAGAGAACTATTTAAGCCGCCAAAGGAGAAGAGCGTATGAAAATTACAATAGATGCTGCCTTCTAAATAAAATACTATTATTTAGGAGGCTAATATGAATTATAAAAAAATAGCTATGGAAAAATGGCAGCGTGCCGGCATCTTCAGGCATTTTATTGATGATGTCAGATGTGTGGTTTGTATTACGGCTGATATGGATGTTACTGAAGTTCTGGCTTTTTGTAAAGCCGGTCAATACCGTTTTTACCCTGTGTTTCTCTATCTTGTATCAAGGGGTGTCAACCGGCGGGAGGAGTTCCGTATGGGTTACGATGAGAATGGTGAACTGATTGTATGGAATGAGGTTTCACCTTCATACCCTGTGTTTCAGCCTGAGGATGAGCTTTTTACCCGCTTGATAACGGTTTATTCTCCCAATTTTGGCACTTTTTATCAGAGAGTTCTTGCGGATCTGGAAAGTCACAAAGACGCACGGGGGCATGAAGTTGTTTACTCTGAACGTAACGTTTTTGACGCTTCTTGTCTTCCTTGGCTTAATTATAAAGCATGTAGTTTACATGTTTTTGACGGTGGAAATTATTTGGCGCCGATTGTGACCTGGGGACGATATCAGGATTTTAATGGAAAAGTTACCATGCCGCTCACGATGCAGATTCATCATGCCGTTGCCGACGGATTCCATATTTCCAGATTTTATGAGGATATAAGAGCTGAGGTTGCTGCTCTGGCCGTACTATAGTTTTTTATAGTCTTCGCGCTTAAGAGGCACTGTAAAAAAGATAGATATATGCTTTTATAACGGACTGTCGTACTAAGCGGACCTTTCTGGCCCCACTTTGTACGACAGTCTATTATTTTTAGATTGTAGTAGAAAATTCTGGATATAATTTTTTGTTTGCGCTTTATGTTATATAATTTTTTATATGTAAATCATTGCGAAAATGGCTCACACTTGTTTTGAGATAATTATGTTATGATCTAATATGTTTTAATTTGTTGATAGTTATTTGTAGTGTAATTAAATCGTCTGTTTTCAAAGGGTAAGAGTAAAAATAGATAGAATAAAACTAGAGAAGTTTTTTTAGTGAAAACCGGTGTTTTACCGGTTTGTTCTATTTTTGAAAGCCATAATTGCGTTGCAATAAAACGACCGGAGGTTGTTTATGGGTAGAAACAATAATGAATATGCAACAAAGTTAAATACTGCTTTGGCTCAGATTACGAAAACGTCGGCACTGACATCCGGTATCCTTGAAGATGCGGCAAGCGTTATTGCACGCGAAGGCTGCCATGCGTTAAAGACTCACCGTGTTGGTATTTGGCGCATGCTGCATGGGAATGATTCCAGAGAGCTTAAAAGTATTTCCAGTTATAACAGCGTGACCGGAGAACATGTTATTCAGGAGGATTTTCCTTTGGAAGATCGTCCGCAATATGTAAAAATGCTTGCTTCTGAACGTCTTATCGTCATTAATGACGCTCACAATACGGATGTTCTTCCGAACTTGACCGATGCATACGGCCCGCAAATTTGCTCTCTTTTGGATGCGCCGATACGTATCGGCGGAAAGTTAGTCGGAGTTGTTTGTATTGAGCAGGATCGGTGTGAAGAATTTCCTGAAAAGCGCGAATGGACTATTGAAGAGCAGAATTTTGCCTCTTCTTTGGCCGACTTTGTTGCCCTTGCGCTTGAAAGTGCGGAGCGGCGGTTGTTGATGCGCCGTACAGAAGCGTTAATGAGTAATCTTCCCGGTATGGTATATCAGTGTCTTAATGACCCTCCCGAATTTACCTTTACATTTGTCAGCGAAGGCTGTTTTAAACTTATAGGCTACACTCCTGAAGAGCTTATGGGCAATAACGCCGTGAAGTTTTTTGATATGGTACACCCGGAGGATGTGGGGCCGCTTGAAAAATTGAACGCGGAAACCCTTTCGATTGGATTGCCTTTGGAAACGACTTTCCGGATGATAATGAAAGACGGCAGTGTAAAATGGATTTGGGAACGCAGCCGTGTGGTTGAAAAAAATCTTGATGGTACCCCCCGCCTTTTGGAAGGTTTTTATACCGATATAACGGAACAGAGGCGTTTGGAAGCCGCTGAGCTTGCCAATCGCGCCAAGTCGGAATTTCTGGCAAATATGAGTCATGAAATACGCACCCCGATGAATGCTATTCTGGGAATGACTGATTTGGCTATTCGTCACTTTCCGAGTGACGCAGTGTTTGAATATCTTAACAATATTAAAACTGCCGGCAAAACGCTGCTTTCTATTATAAACGATATTCTTGATTTTTCGAAGATTGAAGCCGGAGCCATTGAACTGATGCCGGAAAAATACAACATCCATTCTTTTGTTAACGATGTATCGACAATGATTAACGTCCGAATAGGAGAGAAACCTATTGATTTTATTGTTGATGACGATCCTGATATGCCGTGCGAACTTATTGGTGACGTTACGCGTATTAAGCAGATAGCGATCAATTTACTTACCAATGCGGTAAAGTTTACGGATAAAGGCCATATAGTCTTTTCGGTAAAATTAGAACCGGTATCAACGGGTCTGCATAAGCTTAAAGTTTCCGTAAAAGATACCGGCATCGGCATTCGCAGGGAAGAAATACCCTTGCTTTTTGACAATTTTTCTCAATTGGACACGCGTAAGAACCGCAGTGTGGAGGGAACAGGTCTTGGACTTGCAATATCAAAGAACCTTGTTGAATTAATGGATGGCGACATACACGTTGAAAGTACTTACGGTAAGGGGTCATGTTTCTCTTTTCATGTGCTGCAGAGAGTGGAAGACACTAAACAGGCTATAAAAATTCATCATCAGGGCTATAAAGCAGCTGTATGGTTTCCTAATCAGGAGAAGGCTTCTATTCTTTCGGAAAAGATAAAGAAAATGGGCGTTCCTTGTGATATCATTGAGGAGCCCGGTGTTTTGAGCGGCTACTCACATGTGTTTTTCGATTCTGCAAAAGAAGGGATTATGCGCGAATTTTTACGTCCGGGTCTTAGTATGATCTCAGTTTCCAGAGGAATAACAAGCGATACTACGAGTTTAAAAAGAGTATGCGTTCCGCTATCAAGTCTTGTAGTTGCCCGTTTATTTGATGATAAAGAACGTTTCTTTATGGACCTTTATGAACAGAACTCTTCTGAGGTCAGTTCCTTGAGTCTGCATGGAACGCATTTGCTGGTTGTAGATGATAATGAAATAAATCTTATGATCGCTGAGAACGTTTTGCTGTTTTATGGAGGTAAGGTGAGTGTTGCCTCTTCAGGCGCCGAAGCTGTGGAGCTTGTAAGAAAGAACGATTATGATATCGTTTTTATGGATCATATGATGCCGGAAATAGACGGTATTGATGCAACAAAGATGATCCGTGAATTGCCTGGTGAAAAATATGCAGACCTCCCCATTGTAGCCTTGACTGCGAACGTTGTCGGCGACGTAAGGGAAATGTTTTTGAACAGCGGAATGAATGATTTTCTTCCTAAACCTTTGGAGTCTGATGAAATAGAGCGGGTGTTGATGGATTGGATTCCACCGGACAAGTGGAGTTTGGGGTAGAGCTGTTTACAATAAAGCATGAAGATTTATGAAGAAGGCCAGAGGTGAGATATGCCGGAACTTCCGGAAGTTGAGACCGTAAAGCGTATTTTAGAACAGCAGATTGTTGGTCTGCTGATTGAAAGCGCGACTGTAAAACATGAACGGGTTATTGCCCATCCTGCGGCTGGGACGTTTATTCTTGCGGTTGCCGGACAGACTATTTGCGGTATAGGCCGACGCGGGAAATTTTTGCAGATTTTGCTTGCCGGCGGTGCCACCATTATCCTGCATCTGCGTATGACCGGCTGCCTTCTTGTGACACCTGCCGGTTATGCGGTGGAAAAACATACCCATATTATTTTTCATTTGCACGGCGGCAGGGAACTCCATTTTATCGACCCTCGCCGTTTTGGGCGTTTCTGGTTTATAAAGGCGGGAGAAGATGATACATATAGCGGTATCGGCAAGTTGGGTCCGGAGCCGTTGAGTGACGCGCTTTCCGCAGAATATCTGCTGGCCAGTTACGGAAAAAGCAGAAAACCGGTCAAAGCCTGTCTGCTGGAACAGAATGTGATTGCGGGCATAGGTAACATTTATTCCGACGAAATTCTTTTCAAGGCAAAAATTCGTCCTGACCGTCCTGCCAATAGTCTCAAGACTGATGAATGGCGGTCTCTTGCCTGGCTTATTCCCGAGCGTCTTTCCTATTTCACCGAAAAAAACATTATTACTCCGGAAGAATATTTTGCATGCCGGGGACAGGATTACCGCAATACGCCGTTTTTACAGGTCTATGGCCGTGAGGGAAAAGGTTGCCTGGTGTGCGGTAAAACTCTTTGCCGCCAGGTTGTAACGGGCAGGAGCAGCATATTTTGCCCCACCTGCCAAGTCTGAAAATCAATTGAAACAGGCGAATCTGCGTCATCAAACAGAAATGCCCTCATTCCGACGTAGTAAACTACGCCTCATTCGTGGCTTTTCTGCTTGATTTAGCATCTCCACCTGCTTGATTTAGCATCTCCACCTGTTTGAATTGATTTTTATGTTGCAGTATGATTTTGTTATTAGTTTAGTCGCAATCCTGTTTGTTAGTTACTTCATCAGTTTGAGTGCCTTATTATTTTTTAAAATTACTTCTAAACATACCCAATGGGGATGACCATGTCGTCGCCCTTCAGCGGTATCAGGTTTTCATACATACAGATAACCCCTCCGCCTTTTCTTTCTGTTCCCGGTATTCCGTCCAGAGCTTTAAAGGCTTTGATATCATCGCTTTTAGGATTGGCATGTTTTTTAATTTCTATGGGATAAAACATCATGTTCTGATAAATCAGGAGATCTATTTCATTTGGCTGATTATCTCTGTAAAAATACAATGGCGGGTCGGTGATACCGGCATTCAGGTAGCTTTTTATGATCTCGGCAATAACGAAAGTTTCAAAAAAAGCACCTGCCATCGCACCGTTTTGCAAAACCTGAGGATTGCTCCAATGTGTTAGATATGCCGCCAGACCGGTATCCAAAAAATAAATTTTAGGAGTTTTGACCGCTCTTTTTATGATGTTTTGATTATAAGGTTTTAAAAGATATATTAGGCCCGAAGCGATTAAAACGGAAAGCCAGCGATCTGCTGTAGGCTGGCTGATCCCCACATCTTTGGCCACGGAAGACAAATTTAAAAGCTGCCCCGTTCTGGCTGCAATAGCCGTCAGGAATTTTAAAAATTTGATCTCGTCTCCAACCTGAGTCAGCTCTCTGACGTCTCTTTCCAGATAAGTTCTGGTATAGGACGCGTAAACATCTGCCAGTCCATATCTGCGGATGTATGCATTGCCGGCATACAGCCTTTATGAATGATATTCCATATGTCCCCATAACTGTTTTCCGTTAAATGTTGTTTGTGCAAATCAAAATAGGACTGTTCCGGAAGAAATGGAACGCTAAAATCAGAATTGTTTATTTCTCTCAACGAAAGTCCCGGCATATTGAAGACACCGACTCTCCCGGCAAGAGATTCGCTTACATTTTTCATCCTTTCAAACTGCTGGCTGCCGCTCAAAAAGAATTGCCCCTTCTTATTTTCGCTGTCAAGAATCATTTTTATATAGTGAAATAGATTGGGAGCGTATTGAATTTCATCGAGAATCACCGGGGGAGGAGCATTTTTGAAAAAAGACGCGCCTTCTTCAAAAGCGGAGCGCAGAAGCAGAGGATCGTCAAGGGTTAAATAAAGAGTATCCGGTTTTATTTTTTTTAGAAAAGTCGTTTTGCCTGTCTGTCTAGCTCCGCAAACCATCACTGAACCGAACATTTTTTCTGCTTTCAATATGGTTTTTTCAAGATGCCTGTTTATGTACATAATATTTTCCTGCAAATTTAATATTTAATATTACTATTGTAGGGAAAAATGGTTGCTATTTGTTAAGAGTTTGGTTTTTTTGAGAAGAATGAGGGCCTCGACTGCTGTATTTTTTTGTGATAGTAACGGAATGGTCTTAGTTCTCATGGGCACTGCTGCCGTATGCCTGTAATCTTTCTGTTCTATAATTTTGCTCTACATTTTAAGAAGCTGCTGCTTAATATCACCCTCGCAGAGTCCTCCGTGGTAGCAAAGGATTTTTTCTATATCATAATCAATTAACTTGCGGACTGATTGCCGGGCCAGTTCCATATCCAGTGTATATTGCGGATTTGCTATTTGTAGTTTCCCTTCTTCAGCCGCCAATGCGTCCCCGGCAATCAGAGTTTTAAATGCCGGTATGTAAAGCGAAAGATGTCCCGGCATGTGGCCGCCGGTATCAACAACCTCCGTGCCGCCGCACCATGGAAGAATCTCGCCGCTTTTTACCGTCAGATCAACCCGGCCTTTGGATACTGATCCAAACAGTTGCTGTATTTTGAGTGAACCTTCCTTTTCACTTTCCGGCAGACTGTCATGCAGTTGCTGTGCCTGCTGCAGCCTCAATGATGGTTTATCCTTGCGGATGTACGGAGCCTGTATTGCGGAAGCGTATACCGTTATCTGGGGACGGACTTCAAGTATTTCGGCAAGTGAACCTATATGATCATAGTCGTGATGGGTGATGAATATTGCCGTCAGCATATCAAAATCAAGTCCGTTCATCTTCATGGCATTGCGTATATTCATAAGCATACCCGGATAAGCGCAGTCAATAAGCGTAAGATTTTCATTGTCCTGTAAAATTGTCGGATAGATGCATTTTTCATTGCCTTCGAACAGAAAGCGTATTTCCAGCGGAATTATTTTATTCATTTAAAAAGACTTCTTTCAGAGCTTTAATTATTGACGGGACACAAGGTCTTATTGCCTTTTTAAATCAGAAAAACCTCTTTCTGATTTTATGCTGCAGACGCGCTGCATAAAGTAGAGAGGTTTTTCTGATCTGCCAAACCTGTGGATTTTTTTATTTTTCTGTTTGTGTGTAGGTGTTTTTTATGGTATCTATCTTCATCAGCCACAGATCTTTCCCCCTGTACCTCGGCGGGATATCAGTTCCCTGTTCCTGAGGAGAATTTGTGGTTCCGAGAGCTGTTACAGTACCGTTTCCTCCTGAAAAGCATGAGTATCCGTAATCATGTCCTTTTCCGCCGAAACATCTGTTATACATTAATTGCTGTTTTGCCGGGTCTATCTTTATTATCCACATATCCGCTCCTGTTTTTTTGGATTCCGGGATATCTCCGTCTTTGGGAGCCGATTCCGTATGTCCTGCAACCAGAATGGTTCCTTTTTCTCCGGGAGCTATTGAGTATGCAAATTCATCGCTTTCTCCGCCAAAGGACCTGTTATATAGGATTTGATTCCCGGCCGCCTGCGATGTGTCGATTTTTAATACCCATAGATCCATTTGGCCTTTTGTTCCCGGAGAATCACCGCCGTCTCCGGCTTCTGAGTCAGTAAATCCTGCCAGCAGCACTGTTCCGTCATCGGCGAGTGCCATGGAGTTTGCGCTGTCTGCCATGTTGCCGCCAAAGCATCTGTTATATGTGATTTGTTCCGCCGGCATTTTTGAAGGATCTACCTTCAGAAGCCACATATCCGTTCCAATGTGTCTTGAGTCCGGGATATCGCCGTCTCCGATATTCGAATCGGTAGATCCGGCGACATAGAAACTTCCGTCATTACAGTAGGCAACAGCGCAGGCTGATTCGGCAAGCTCTCCTCCGAAACATCTGTTGTAGACAATTTGCTGTGCATGAGGCTTGGATGGGTCTATTTTTAGAACCCACATATCTCTGTGACCATGCTTTGATTCGGGAATATCAGTATTTGGTTCCTCCGGTGAAGAAGTTACTCCGGCTACCAAAAAAGTTCCGTCCGGGCAGGATACGATTGATTTTCCTTCATCATCATAGCTTCCTCCGAAGCATCTGTTATAAATGATCTGCTGTTCCTGGGGTTTGGAGGGATCTATTTTAAGCACCCACATATCGTTGAGAGAATGTTTTGATGCCGGGATGTCGCCGCCCTCTTCATGAGGTGAGTTCGTATATCCGGTTACAAGAATCGTCCCGTCGGGACATGAAGCAATTGATCTTCCTTCTTCGTCTTCGCTTCCTCCGAAACATCTGTTATAGATAATCTGCCGATCCTGAGGCTTGGACGGATCTATTTTCAGCACCCATAAATCAAGGCTTTCATGTTTGGACGATGGTATATCCGTGTTCTTGTCAAATTTGGAGTTGGTGCTGCCTGTGATTAAAATGGTTCCGTCCTCCGCCGCGACACAGGAATAGCCCGAATCGGCGGAATTACCTCCGAAACATCTGTTAGTGAGGGGCAGGCCAAGGTTAAGGTTTAACATTTCCGACTTATTTATTAATATTTTTTTAGTCTCGGCAGTACACCCGTTTCCACTTGCTGAAACAATGTGAGTCCCAGGGTTAAGGCTGGAAAATGTATAATGTCCGTATTCATCGGTTACTGTTTTTCTGTATCCTGAGGCACCGTCTATTTCCACCTTCGCGCCTGCCGACGGTATCTCTCTGACTGTGACGGTTCCTGACAGCGAATATGTTGTTTTAAGTTCTTCATGTCTGGTCTCCGTGTAGCTTGAGCCTGTTTCGGAGTTGCAGCCAAATAATAGAAAAAGTCCGCTTAAGAATACGGCCGCGAGTGAGATGATTTCTCTGTTTTTCATATTATCCGATTCCTTTCCATATAAATATTTCTAACGAATATTCTTGTTATATGTAATAAATATACGCAAATAAATGCCAAGATCCTTTTTTCATAAATTTTTAATATTTATCAATTATCCGCATCTGCCGGACTCTTCATTTGCCATGTGCAGTTTTAGAGTCTTCCGGCCGGATAATTAAATAGAGCTAAACGATATTTTTAAGTTTTTTGCTTGATTGCCGTCAAATTACATGAAAGTATTTTTGGATTTTTTCTTTTACGTTGTAAAAAGTTAAGTATTTTTTTGTTTTATACCGGATTGTTTTAATAAAGGAACAGATTATAAGTAATTGATATTTGATTAAATATTTTGGGTATAATCTAATTTTGTTTATCTGTGTTTTTTATCCGATGTGGAAAGGGATATTTGAAATCAGAAAAAAACGCGGCATATTCTTTGTGCTGCGGTTTATAATTTGTCAGGAAAGAAAACTTTTTCTGGTATAAAATGATAATTTTGTATTTTTTGATAAAAATAAATTTTAGCCGCTGTAATTATTTTTTATTCTATACTATAAATTTTATGTTAAATAATATTTATTTTCTGCTGTAATATGTATTGTTGCGGCTTAATTTGCTCGGGAAATTCATTTTTATCCGCAGTTCGGACTGCCGGCTGTTTTCCCCGCTATTCGGTGTTTTTCATTTATCGGTATTTAGTCACGCTGTTTATCAGAAGTTTTCTCCAAGTTCCGCCGCTTTTTCAAGGGCGTTTGTGTTTGAGACATCTCCTTTGTTGAGAACTCCGGGAACGAGTAGATGGCCTCTGTTTGCCCATTCTTTGTAAGCGCTGATTTGATCAAATGATTTCATAATGCCGTCAAAGTCGGCAACATTATTTGTTTCTGCGCAGCAAAGCAGCAGGCTTTCCTTTATTGCCATTGTTTTTTCTCCGACAAGAAATGAAAACATTTTGTCTATAGCCGACTTGATTTGAGCGGAAAACGTGAACCAATACAGCGGTGTTACAATCACAAGGGCATCGGATCTTTCCATCAGAGGGGCCAGTTCGTTGAAAGCATCGTCAAATGAGCAGGGTTTGCCTTTGGAATAACATGTTTCGCAGGCAATACAACCGGCGATTTTTTTCTGCCCGGCGTTAAATATCGTTACTTCATGGCCTGCTTTTTTTGCTCCCTCGGCAAAGGACTGTGCCAATAGATCACTGTTGCCTTTGTGTCTGGGGCTGCCCGTCAATACGAGTATTTTTTTCACTTTAATTCCCTCCGGTATATTTTTATTAATCGCTATTTTTTATTGATGCCTGGGATAATGATTTTTTTGACCAATATTTCCCAATAATTGCAATGCCGTCTAAAACGTAATGAATGTTAAACGATTTCAATACCCATTATTTGTATGATATCTGCTGCCTGCAGCGGACTTATTTTCATGCCCTGCAGTTCTTTGAAGGTGTCTGAGACCATTATGCCTTCTATTTCACATTCGGACAGATCGGTTCCCTTCAATGGGGTTCTGAAAAAGTCAGTGCCAATGAAAATAGTGTCTTTTAGCTTGATTTTTTTCAGTTTTACTTCTGAAAAAAATGCTTCCCTGAAAGTACAGTCATTTATTTTACAGTCATTCCAGATGGATTCGGAGTAAATTGCATAACGGAATGAGCTGCCTGAAAAGCTACTTTCTTTTATGTGACAGTGGGTGAAGTCGCCGCCGTCTCCTTTGCAGTTTATAATTGTTGATTTTTTCCAATAGCTGTCGGTAAAAATACAATTGGAAAAGTCGCAGTCTTTAAAAACTGTTCTGCAGAAACTTGCTTTACTGAAATTGCATTTTACAAATGTGCACTTATTAAATTCCACGGATTCGAATTCAATTGCGCTGATATCTGCCCCGGTGAGGTTTTCGTTTTCAAAGCTTTGGGCTTCGATATTTTTGCCGTCAAGTTTTGCCTGTGAAATGAGGCTTTCCAACATTTGATTGCTCCTTTTGCCGGCAAATTTGGGCGGTAACTTTGTTTTTAAATTGCCGGACTACACACTTTTTTGGCATTAATTTTGTTTTTAAGATATTTCTTTATTTTTTGTATTAATGCCTTTTCATCTATAGGTTTTGACAGGTGGTCGTTCATTCCGCAGGAAAGGCATTTTTCGATGTCTTCCTTAAATGCGTTTGCCGTCATTGCAATGATGGGGATTTTTTTTGATTGCCGGCAATCTAATGCGCGTATGGCACCTGTGGCCTGGTAGCCATCCATTTCCGGCATCTGGATATCCATGATTATTATGTCATATTTATTCTTGTTTTTCTTAAACATCTCTACGGCGATTTTTCCGTTTTCTGCCGTATCAATATTAATACGCGTGTCCTCCAGCAAGGCTTTGAAAATTTCCCGGTTGATATCTATATCTTCAACCAACAGCAGCGATATTTCTGAAAAGTCAGGCATTTGCGGTTTGTTTGCTTTAGTGATTCCGACATTTTTGGCCGTTTTACCGATGACATCATTGATTGCATCAAGTATTGTCGAAGGGAACAGCGGTTTGGGAATGAAGCGGCTGATGCCTATTTTTTTTGCTGCCGGTTCTATTTTGCTCCATTCTAGGAATGAAGTCATTATTATAACCGTATTCTTATCAATTCTTTTTTTCAGATGTTCAATGGTTTTTAAACAGCCTTCCGGCATATCATAGTCCCAGAAAATTACGTCATACGGCTTGATTCTGCTGTAAGCTCCGTCTATAAGTTCCAGTGCGCCCTGTCCGTTTGCGGTGGTATCGGAAGGAATGCCGAATTTGTCCATTATCGCCAGAAAATGCTTCCTTATCTGTTCGTCGCTGTCTACGATCAATATTTTTAGATCAGACGGACTGATTCCCGATGAGATTACTGCCGATTCTCTCCTTGAACGTCTTTCCAGTTCCACTTCAAATGTAAAGACTGAACCTTTGCCGACGGTGGATTCAACTTTGACGCCGCCGTTCATTTTTTCTATGATGTTTTTGGAGATGGCCAAGCCGAGTCCGGTCCCCCCGAAGCGCCTTGTAATACTGTTGTCCGCCTGTTCAAATGCATTAAAAAGGCGATTGAGCTGCTCTTCGTTCATGCCGATTCCGGTGTCGGCAATAGAAAAACGCAGTGTGCTCATTTTTCCCTTTCTTTTTACTTCATCGACAGATAGTGATATTTTACCGTTTTCAGGGGTGAATTTTACCGCGTTGGAGAGGATGTTGGAAAGAACCTGTGATAGCCTGAGCTCATCGCCCATGTAGCGCATCACCATATCTTTGCCGATGCTGACGGAGAGACTGTGTTTTTTCTGTTCGGCCTTTTCTATAATGATGTTAAAGACTTTCATCAGCATTTTTTCAATGTTAAAGAGACTGTTGTCCAGCTCGAATTTTCCGGCTTCTATTTTGGACATATCAAGAATATCGTTTATGAGCTGCAGCAGGTGTGAAGCGGATGTCCCTATTGTATCAAGACAGTATTTCAACTTTTTTAGATCATTTGTATTGCCGGCTATTTTTGTCATCCCGATAATCGCATTCATCGGCGTACGCATTTCATGGCTCATGCTGGATAGAAAATTGCTTTTTGCATACGTGCCCGAAAGCGCTTGCTCACGTGCAGAGACAAGACTGCGTGTAAGTTCTTTTTCAATGATGCTGGACACAACCAAAAGCCCGGTGGCAATGATAACCGCTACTTCCTCTTCGTCGAAAAGGTGTTCGTCTTTTCCATGTATTGCCAGGAAACCCCAGAAATCGCCTTTGATTAAAACCGGAATTGCCAGTATTGAGCCGTCTGACATATCCATAAATATTTTCTTCTCTTTTTTGCTAAGTGAAGCTTTCGTTTTGTTGATTGGTTTTCCGCTGTATAGTGTTTCAAACCATTCCGGCAGCCATTCGGGATATATAGTTTCCAGTTCTTTTTCGTCTTTTTCCGACCAGCCGAGATATTTTTTATAGCATTTTTTGCCTTTTTCATCGGTGGAACGTCTCCAGATGCAGGTACTTTGTGTCCGCAGCATCATACACAAATCCTTTGCGGACTCGGTAATAATCTGTGAGTGTTCATCTTCTCTTGATGAGAGTATGTAATTGCCGATTTTTTGAATCAGTTCAATGTATTCGGTATTTCTTTTGTATAGTGTGATATTTTTTTGATGTTCATATTCCATATTATCTCTTGATTTCACGATACAGTTTATGGGCAGATTTATGCCCAGAGCGATTTTTTTCGCCATATCGCGGCATGAGTTTGAACCGCAGGCTCCGCAGTTGAAGTTTTGTTTGGCATAAGTATTTTTTTCGAGCATTTTAAAGGCTTTTTGTATTTCTTTTTCTGTAACCGGTACCGTTTCCGTGTATATCGGCGTGTATTTGCGCATAAACTTCATGAAATCCAGGTTTTTGTCATACATTCCATGCAGTTTTTTATACTTCTCCTGTGTTTCACTGGCAAGAACATTTTGTCTTGATTTATTGATATCCGCTTGTATAAGAAAGCTGTTTTTATTTTTTATTGAGCCGGGACCGGTGCTGCAGCCCTGCTTACAACTAAGGACATCAAATATTGCCGGCAGATGTTTTTTTGCCGTAGTGATATAAGCATCAAGATCTGTATATACCTGTGGCCCTTCCGAGTTGTCAATGCGTAAGGATTTTCCCAGAAAAAGTTCTATATTTTCCCTAAATCCTCCGGGAATGGGAAATATAGAACCCAGTCCGCCTTCCGGATGGTCAAATTCCGTTTCTTCCGATGGAAGCTTAATGTTCTGCTCTTTAAGATATTCTGCAAGTTTGGCAAATGTTACATTATATTGGATTTGTTCCGTAGCTTCAAATTCGTTGGCCTTGGCAATACATGGAGAAAGGGCGGCAATAGAATCGTCAATTCCCTGATATTCCCGCATATAGATCGCGGTACAGGCCATGGGACTCTGAACGGGCGAAAGATATTTAAGCAGTTGCGGACGATAGAGTTCACAATAAGTAACTACCGCCGCACAGGGCTGTGTTATGACAGGGATATTTTTACGGTTCTTTATATGCCTGAGATGTGCCCATATACAAATGTCGGCCCCTACGGATACGTCATATATTTTTTCGACTCCCTTTTGCTTTAAGAACGTAAAAAGGTTTTTATATTCGGGTATATTGGTTCTTATTGAGGGGGCGGCGATTACCGAAAGGCGTTTCCCCGCCGACAAATCTTTGAAAAACAGCATCGTGTCATCATCATATTTTCTGGCGCCGTGTTTGCAGACCGAGAGGCAACTTCCGCAGGAGATGCATTTGCTGTTGTCCACTTTGACTTTTATATTGCCGTTTTCATCCTGATATATAAGATTAGCCTTTTCGATAGGGCATTCTCTTGCACATCGGTTGCAGCCTTCGCATAATTCTTTGTCTGAGGATACTATTTTTTTCATGATTGTCGGGACCTTTGCTACTATCAAGTGTTCTTTTCTGCCGTATTTGCGTTGATATATTTTAACATAAATGCCGGTGAAAAGGAATTGCTTGTTTTTATAATTTATTTATCCCGATGTAAATGCAAAAACTTCCGCCTTGACGAACCTTCAGAGCACCGGAGGAGGTGAGTGTCTTTACAGAAGGTTTATCAAGGCGGAAGCGGACTGGCTTGTTTGTATTTGATTTTTAAAGTGACGCGCTCTGGGCTGCTGAAACCTGGGTGAATACAAGCGTGTAGATGGCTTTTGCCATAAAATTAGGGTCTTTGGGAGAGAACGTTTCTACTGTCTGTCCGTTGGCATCTTTGACGCTTCCGTCTCCGGCAATGGTGCCGATGACGTTATTTGTCAAATCTTTTACGCATCCGTTGTTATCTATTGAAGCTTTTTTTGCGTTATTGCTGTCGCTGATGGTGTTGGTTGTTAAAGAACCCTGAATGTTGCCTGCTTTGTCGTAAATGAATACTTTGGCGTCGGAAACAGCGCTGCAGGGCAGCATTGAGCTGTTATCAAAGAAAAAGATTACCGCTGCTGTATGTTCAAGCGAAGAGCCTGAGTATGAGCCGACTTCTTTTCCGGAAATATTGATGATTGTGCCTTTATTTAACAGTCCTACGAGTGTATCTCTGTGGTCCTGTATAATACCTGTTGCCGCTTCTATTTTTCCGCAAACAGCGTTGCTTGAATTTTTGACTGTTCCGTCTTTGTCAATTCGGCCGATGATTTTTCCTGTTGCGTTTTTTACTATGCCTTTTTCGTCGATTGAGCCTATTTTGCTGCCGTTTTCATTTTTTACCGTGCCGTTTGCTGCAACTGATGCTACTGTTTTTCCGTTTGCCGACTTTACCGTTAATGTCTCTGCAAAAGCTGATGCCGTAAGGCAGAGGCTTATAATCAAGGCTAATATTATCTTATTATTTTTTACGTTTGCTTCAACTGACATTTGTAAGTCCCTCCGAAGTTTTTTCTCTGTTTGTTTTTTTCCGACAAGTGTAATTGTAAACGACTTGTTAACATTTGTCAATACTTTTTTAACATTTTTTTAAAAATATTTTAACATAGTTAACAATTTGTTAATAAATTGTGTGGAAAGTATGGTTTTGTCTGTATTTTGCTTGCTTGAGTTTATTGGGAAAGTATGAGATAATATTTTTCATTATAAATGCTGATGAAATTAAGGAAAGCGGGTTTGTTTTTTTATGAATAAAAAGATTTTTTTGTATTTTTTCAGCTTGATTTTTACTCTATGCACAGCTCCATGTTTTGCAGGCGATGCCGTGGTAAAATTAAAATGCGGAAAACAGCTTGTCATTCCTTCTGAATTTAAACGGGATGCTGATAATAAAAAATCATGTAAATATAATTTAATAATTAATGGGGAACTTTTGGGTTTGTTTGATTTGGAAGAAGATGATGATGCAAAAATATCAAAGGATGAGCTTGGCGGTTTCATGGATGTCCTTGAGGCGGGTATTGTAGAGGGATATAAAGAATCCGGTCTTGAAGACATTTCATCTTCAAGAGGCCATACAAAGAGCGGACATCCGTTTCTTATTGTCAATTTCATTTTAAGTTTAGAAGAAAACGAGTCTCCGGTAAGAATGGCGATGAAAATGTATTTTTTATTTATTAATGATCATATGGTTTGTATTGGCTTTGGCTGTCTAAAAGATGACTTGCAAAAATGTTTGCCTAAATTTTCTGTGATTGAAGAACAGATCTTAGATTTTTAATATGATTTTCCGGCATATAAAAATGAGTGTTCCGTTGAAGAAAAAATGCTGTAATTTTTATTAGAGCAACTTGTAAAAATGTAGACAATACTGCACAAATATGCCGTGACCATTATTAAATCTGTTACACCCACGGATATTGCCGGATGATTTTTAAATGATTGGTATAGGCTATATTAAATCAAGTTGCTCTAATAATGGTGAAAAAAATCCTGACAATGGAGAACGCGGGGAAAGTTGTTTTGGCAGGAAAGGGATACAAGGTAGCCGTGGTAAAAATTGGCATTACAGTAATCTTATCTTCAGGAAATCTGTGCTTTAGCATCTGATTTTATTTCTGATTTTTTAGATTTTCCAGACTGGCCTTTAAAGTGTCGGCACTTTTTATTAGACTTTTAAGCTCTTCTTCCGCATAGGGTATCTGCAGTATTTTTTCTATTCCGTTTTTTCCTATTATTGCCGGCAGGCTTATTGCTATTCCCGATATGCCGTGTTCACCATCCGGAATACCCGATACCGTAAGCACAGAGTGCTCGTCTCCCAGAATTGATTCGACGATACGCCTTACAGACAGTGCTATTCCATAGTATGTTGTGCCTTTTTTTTGGATAACATCATATGCGGCGTTCCTTACTTTAAGGCTTATTGCCGTTTTAAAATTAGGGCTGCATGTTCCTGTTTGACCGCAGTATTCTTCCAGATTTATTCCGGCGATACTGGTACGGCTCCAGGCAGGAACCTCACTGTCTCCGTGCTCACCGATGATATAAGCATGTATGCTTTGGGGCGTTATACCCGTCTCCTTGCCTATCAGCCACTTTAATCTTGATGAGTCAAGTACCGTTCCTGAGCCTATGATTCTGTTTCTTTCCATACCCGAGATAGTGTATGTAAGGTAAGTCAGTATATCAACAGGATTTGTTACGACTATTATAATTGGGTTGTCGGCATATTTTTTGATGTTTTCTATTATTGTTTTGAATATTGAGGCATTGCGTTTAAGCAAATTCAGCCTTGTTTCTCCGACTTTTTGATTTACCCCGGCAGTGATGATTATTATGTCCGTATCTTTTAAATCTTTGTAGTCTCCGGCGTAGACGGAAGATGATTTCAGAAAGCCGCTGCCATGCATTATATCCAGGGCTTCACCGCTTGCTTTTTCTTCGTTGATATCAATGAGGGCAATTTCAACCGGTATGTTCCCCAGCACCAGCGTATAGGCGATTGTCGTGCCGACAAAACCGGCTCCGATTACGGCTATTTTTGCTTTGCTTTTCATTATTACCACCCCTTTCGAAAATATTGACACATATAGTGACATCAAAAAATCCGTAAAGATTCAATTGCTATTAGGATGTCATACAGGTCCCCGTTTTCACGAGGATAAACTCCGGCGGGTATCCATAATTAAAGCTGAAATGAGCATTATTTTTTGACGTTACTATATCATATAGATGTGATCTATATGATATAGATTCTCAGGTGCTAGAGCAATTTGTAATCTATATGTCACTAAAATCCGGTAAACATTTTTGTAAAAGACGGCGTAGCCGTCATCGCGAGTCCCCGCCTTCGCGGGGATAAACTCCGCTGCGGCGAACCAGTATTTTATGAGAGTAGTATGACAGTTTGATTGCAAATTGCTCTAATAATTCGTAATGTGACTTTAAAGACAATAAAAATATTTTTGTATTGTTTTTTAGTTTGCTTTTTGCACTGCGCCTGTTTTCGGCAATACCGTTTTGAAATTAAAATGTGGAAAACAGCCTGGCATTCTTAATTCAGGGAGTTTTTATTTTTGTTCCGCTTACGAGATAAAGGTGATCATTGTCAACGATAATATCGGTATTGAAGTATTTTTCAAGAAAATTGGCCAGTTTTTTGCCTGAAGGCAGAATACAGGATACATGGTTTGCTTTTTCCATATGCCTTTTGTTAATTTTTTGGCGGCTTTGCGAATGGAATACTGCTATCCTTCCGTTATCTTCCAGTAGGCCGGCAAGATGTTTGACGAGTTTTTCCGTATTGCCAAAGTGGGGCAGGGCATTGTGTACTGTGCAGAGAGTAAATTTCTGTCCGCTGAATTCCATTATATCCGCACAAACATAGTCGGCCCATGGATGTTTTTTGTTTCGATGCGCGTATTCAATCATTTTGGGAGAGATATCTATACCCAGCATTTTTTGCGGATTGAAGACGGCAAGAAAATTTTCCATAATCCCGGTCCCGCAGCCGACATCAATAATTTTGAGGTTGGGCTCAGGTTTTATAAGATCAAGCGCCAGCTTTATTGAGGGGTTTGATTTATCAATACCCTGATCCCAGTCTTGCGCCAGAGCGTCAAAGAAGTCAGTTACCGTTTTCCGCTCCATTTATAAGTTTCGTTCCTTTTAAGATTGTTATGATTGCCGGAATGGCAATCAGTTGTATTATGATTCCCGGCAATGAGGTAATAAAGGCCCCTGTTATAAACGTTCCCATAGCGTAACTTTTTCCGGCAAGTCCTAATAAAAAGGCATTGGCTATTCCTGAGATGAGCCTGCCTGCTACCATTGCACAGAGCAGTGAAAGCCATACTTTGAATTTTGGATATAACAGCCCGGAAACGAGGCCGTATGCTGCCAGTTCGAATGCCATTGATATGGCTATCGGATAAAGCGGTGGCATTCCGGTTATGAATGATGACAGAAATACGGTGATTATTCCGCAGACAGCTCCGTTTATTCCCCCGCAGATTATGCCGCACAGAATGACCGGTATGTGCATCGGCAGGAAAATCTTGCCCGAAAGGGCAAATATATGGAAAAACTGGGGAATGATTACTCCCAACGCAATCAGGCTCGCCGTTATTGTAAGTTTTTTGGTTTTGTTCACTTTATAATTTTAATTATCAGTATCTTTCTTATATTCGATTGATAAATCGGCTTTTTCCGGGGAGATAAACTTGGTTTTCTTGATGAATTTGTAACCCAGAAACAGTGCGATAAAAATCGGTATGCCTATGTAGGATATTATCAGGCAATTCCAGTCGATGCCGCCGGCACTGAAACAGCTCTGGCTTTGGCCGATGATGACGACTATGCATAAAAACATGGCAAACAACGGTCCGAACGGATACAGTTTTGCTTTGTAAACGAGGTCGTTAAGCGATTTTCCCTGTGCAAGATAGGCTTTTCTGAATCTATAATGGCTTACGGCAATTCCCAGCCAGGCGATAAAACCTGTTAGTCCCGATGCACTTACAAGCCAAATATATACAGGTCCTTCGCCTGAAGGCGAGGTCAGGAAAGCTGCGGCGCCTATGAGTGTCGTTGCGATAAGTGCGTTTTGAGGAACTCCTCTTTTATTGACTTTTGTAAAAATTTTTGGCGCTTTGCCTTCCATTGCCATTGCATATAACATTCTGGTTGAGGCATACAAGCCGGAGTTGGCGCAGGAAAGTACCGATGTGAGAATGACGGCGTTGATGATGGAAGCCGCTGCCGCCAGCCCGGCTCTTTGAAAAATAAGTGTAAACGGACTTACGGAAACATTCTCAAGGCCTGATTTTAGAAGGTTTTTGTCGGTGTAGGGCAGCAGGAAACCGACAACGGCTATTGCCCCTATATAAAAGAGAAGTATGCGCCAGAAAACGGTATTTATCGCTTTGGGGATATTTTTAGCCGGATCTTCGCTTTCGCCGGCGGCAATTCCAACCAGTTCGGTTCCCTGAAAAGAGAATCCGGCAATCATAAAGATATTAAGAATGGCTAGAATCCCGCCGACAAACGGCGCGCTCCCAATAGTCCAGTTGCTGAATCCCGGGGATTCTCCGCCCATTATTCCGAGGATCATTGCTAAGCCGACAATAAGAAAAACTATAATGGTGAAAACTTTTATGCCTGCAAACCAGAACTCACTTTCACCGTAAATTCTGGCCGAAAAGAAATTCAGCAGGAACAGCAGAGCCAGAAACAGTGCACACCACATGATTGCCGACGAATGCGGCAGCCAGTATTTTATAACAATTGCTCCGGCAACAAGTTCCGCGGCTACGGTTATTGCCCAGTTATACCAATAGTTCCATCCCAGTGCAAATCCCAGTGCCGGATCGATGAATTTTGTTGCGTACGTTTCAAAAGATCCGGAGACAGGCATAAATGTCGCCATTTCTCCCAGGCTGGTCATTAGAAAATAAACCATTATGCCTATGATTATATAGGCGGCGATTGCCCCTCCGGGACCGGCGGTGGCAAGTGAGCCCCCCAGGGCAACAAAAAGTCCGGTTCCAATGGAGCCCCCTATCGCAATCATATTGAGATGCCTTGCAGAAAGCGTTCTTTTAAGAGAATTTTCTTTTGGTTCCGGATTCATTTGTATCCTCAATATTTTTTATTATGTTAATTGATGTCCCGCCTGTAAATCAATTTAAACAGGCAGAAAATTTAGCAAATTCGGATTGATGGAGATAATTCGCCGATTTCATTGACTGGTTACCACCAGGGGCCGCGTTGATTGTAAGTTTCAATAAACGTTTCAATGGATCTGTTATATGTCGCTTCCACATCGGCAGGAAACAGACATCCCGGCAGCTCTCCCGATGAAAAATGCATAGTCAGGCAGTCACAGCAGCGTCCTTTTTTGCTGCATGAGCTATATGAACAACTGCATTTTTTCAGATTTTTTTCAAATGAGCATTCTTTCATTACTACCTCCCGCAGTTTTAACCGAACCTTACCAGACTGCAGACTGTAATGGCAGCCGTTTCGGATCTTAAAACTTTTTTTCCCAAATATAATATTTTTCCTCCATTTTTCACGGAAAATTCGATTTCACTTTCTGTGAATCCGCCTTCAGGTCCTATGAAAATATTTAATGAACCGGCGGGTTTTAAATGTTCACGGAGCTCTTTCCAGGGATATCCGTTTTCAGACAGAGTGGGTATTATTATTACACCGTTTATGGAAGCTTCTTTTATGGCTTGTGCAAAGCTTTTGCTTTTACTCAAAAACGGCACAGATAGCCTTTGAGATTGTCTTATTGATTGTTCTATGATGCTTGAAAATCTTTTATATTTGTTGTCGGTAACTTCCGACGGAGTGCTTCTTTCCGTATATATCGGCGTAATGGTATTTATTCCGATTTCCGTGCATTTTTCAATGGCGGTTTCAAAGCGGGTTTGTTTTATTAAACTCATATACAGATGCAATTTAACGGGCTCGTTGTCCTGATTTTCATTGGATACGGAAAGAATTGCCGCTGTACCTTTACTGCTGTCGGTGACAATGGCCAGATATTCCCCGCCGTTGCCGTTCACGGCAATGAACTTGTCTCCGTTTTTTAATTTGAGAGAGTTTAGTGCATGATTGGCACTTTTTCTATCAAAGGTAATTCTGTCCTGTGAAATATTTTCAGGGGAAACAAATATCCTTCTCAATAGCTCACCTTTTTCTTGCCGCAAAAGCTATCCAGAGATTTTCTTTGGCAATCTCTATCAGCTCAAATCCGTTTTCTTCAATTGCCCTTACGGCCGCTTCGCTCTGCTCGGCGGTTATGCCGGAGCCGATGAAAATACCGCCGGTTTTAAGAAATGGTGCTTTGGTTTTCAGGATTGATTCGACCTGATGTAAAAACAGGTTTGCACAGACAACGTCATAGATGCCTTTTATTTCTTCGTGAGCATTGCCAAGCTCAATTCTTACTTTTTCGGACAAATTCATTTTTCTGAGGTTTTCAAGAGCTTCCGTTACGGCGACGGAATCATTGTCGATGCCCATAACGTCTGCTGCTCCCAAAAGATGGCTTGCCATTGCAAGAATGCCGGATCCGGTGCCGAGGTCTATTACACTGTCTCCCGGTTTCTGGTATTTCTGCAGCAGCAATATACAAAGTGCCGTTGTTGCATGATCTCCGGTCCCGAATGCCATGCCCGGCTCTATTATGATTACCTTCTCTTCACCTGACGGCTTATATTCAAGCCAGGGCGGTGTTACGACTATATTCTCAAGTTTGCGGGTTTTAAAGTTTTTCTTCCAGGTATGTTCCCATTCTTCACCCAGCAGTTCCGTCTGGGACAATTCGAGGCCGTTTGTTTTTAATGATCCGGATATTGATTTTATTCTTTCGCTGCCGCTGTTATCCTGCGGGAGATAGAATGTGATTACTTTTTCTGCTCCGGCGGTTTCTTCTGTCCAGCCGCTAATCAGGTTTAATTCCAGAATAGCCTCTACTATCGGCAGCTGCTCGGTGCTGCTTGTCACTGTAAGCGTATAATAATTCATAATTTACTGCCTTTATGGTTAATGATTTTTAGCTGATAGCACTTTTTAATGCGTTTTTCAGTTTTTCAAAAAAACCGGGATCCGGTTGTGCGCATTCTTTACAGGTAATTTTGTCAAATTCTTTTAAAGCCTGTTTTTGCTTCTCATCAAGTTTTTGGGGAACCATAATCCATACCTTAACAAACAGATCGCCCCTGCGGCTGCCACGCAGTGAAGGCATGCCTTTGCCTTTGACTTTAAAAATCGTATCGCACTGCGTCCCTTCCGGTATTTTTAACTTTGCTTCTCCGTCTATTGTCTTAATGTTTAATTCCGTTCCCAGTGCGGCCTGAGCAAAGCTTATGTGCCTTATTTTATAGAGATCTGTTCCTGAGCGCTGGAAAACAGCGTGTTCCTTTACAAAAAGAACGACATATAAATCGCCGCTGTCCCCGCCGAGATAGCCGGCTTCACCTTCTCCGGAGATTCTGATTCTGGAACCGGTATCGACTCCGGGCGGTACTGTTATTTTTAATGTCTTTGAGCGCAGGCTTTTCCCGGTTCCGCTGCAGTTTTCACATTTTTCTTTTATTGACACGCCTTCTCCATGGCAGGTATCACATGGCAGCGTTCTCATAATCTGGCCGAATGCGCTCCTTGTTACCTGAGTTACCTGACCTGTACCGCGGCATACGGAACATACTTCCGGCTGGGTTCCGTCTTTAGTGCGGTTACCTTTACAGCTGCCGCAGGTAACATAGCTATCAATGCTGAACTCTTTTTCAACTCCGCCGAACGCTTCTTCCAGCGTAATTTCCATGTCATATCTCAGATCGTTACCCCGGCGCGGCCTGTTGCTCCTTCTACCGGAATTGCTTCTGCCGCCAAGGTCGAACATGTCAAACATTTGGCTGAATATATCTCCGAACCCACCGAATCCGCCGCTCATGAAGTCTCCCATGTTTATGTTGGAATCGACTCCCTGATGGCCAAACTGGTCGTAACGCTGTCTGCGCTCATCATCGGAAAGAATGGCATAAGCCTCGTTTATTTCCTTAAATTTAGTTTCGGCATCACTTTTATCTTCGGCGACGTCGGGATGATACTTTCTGGCCAGCCGCCTGTAAGCGACCTTTATCTGATCCGCGCTTGAGCTGCGTTCGATACCGAGAACTTCATAATAATCACGCTTGGTCTGCATTATAAACACCTCATTCAAATCTATAAAAGGCAATTTTAATTTAGTTGAATTGCCCGGGTAAAATTATTGTTTAAAACTATTATATTACGTCGAAATAGAAAAAAGAAAGCCCGTAGGCATTCTTTTTTTCTATGAACCTGATTAACCGCACAGGCCTTGGCCCTGTTATTTCTGGAACCATCCGAAGAGATCTTCTTCTGTCGGCTCGTCTGCAGAGGCAACAATATTGCCCTCGTCGTCCTTTCTGGGGGCGGAAGCCAGTCTGCTTCCTTCGACGTTGGTGTATGCCGTGGTTGTAATCGCATACATAAGTTCCTGAACTGATTTTGTTGCATTTTTGATTCTGTCGGATTCGTAAGTCTGAAGAGCAGCCCTGAGGTTGTCAGCTGCAGTACGTAAACCTTTCTGCTGTTCAATAGTCATCTTGTCTGACAGTTCTCTGAGCGTTCTTTCGGATGTATCGAGCTCAATATTTCCTTTATTTCTAATCTGCGTCTCTTCACGTCTCTTGGCATCTGCTTCTGCGTAGATAGCAGCTTCCTTAACCATCTGATTAATTTCGTCATTGGTAAGATTTGAAGGAGACTGGATGGTGATTTTCTGTTTGTTGCCTGTCGCCAAATCTTTTGCCGATACATTTACGATACCATTGGCGTCAATTTCAAAAAGAACTTCGATCTGGGGAACGCCTCTGAGTGCCGGAGGAATGTTGCGAAGTTCGAATCTGCCCAACGATTTGTTGTGGGCCGCAATATCGCGTTCACCCTGAAGAATATGAACTTCAACGACTGTCTGGCCGTCTGTGGCCGTCGTGAATATACGGGATTTGGAACATGGTATCTGGGTATTTCTTTCAATAAGTTTTGTGAAAACGCCGCCCACAGTCTCCAGTCCGAGTGACAGCGATGTGACATCAAGAAGTACCATATCCTTTACATCACCGGAAAGAACTCCGCCCTGAATGGCGGCACCCATTGCAACAACTTTGTCCGGATCTATATCCCTGTTGGGATCTTTTCCGAAAAGTTTTCTTACCTTATCCTGAATTGCCGGCATACGTGTCGAACCGCCGATAAGCAGGATTTTTGATATCTGGCCGATTGTAAGTCCGGAATCCGCAAGCGCCCTTTTGGCCGGTTCCTCACATCTTTCAACAAGATCGGATGTCATTTCCTGGAATTTCTGCCTTGTAAGCTCGATGTCAAGGTGTTTTGGACCCTGGGCATCGGCAGCGATAAACGGCAGGTTGACTCTCGTCACAGTATCACCGGAGAGGATGATCTTTGCCTGCTCCGACGCCTCTTTCAGCCTTTGCATGGCGACTCTGTCAGTACGGAGATCGATAGCATTCTGTTTTTTGAATTCGTCGACAAGCCAGTCCATTATTCGCTGATCCCAATCGTCACCGCCCAGTCTCATATCTCCGGCCGTGGCTTTAACTTCAAATATACCGCCGCCGATTTCCAGTATAGAGACATCAAATGTTCCGCCGCCGAGATCCCATACGAGAATTTTTTCGGTTATCTCGCCTTTATCCTGACCATAGGCCATTGATGATGCCGTCGGCTCATTGATAATTCTGACGACGTCAAGACAGGCAATAGTGCCGGCATCCTTTGTCGCCTGACGTTCACCGTCGTTAAAATAGGCCGGAACCGTAATGATTGCTTTTTCGACAGGATAGCCCAGATAAGCTTCGGCATCGGCTTTTACTTTTTGCAGGATCATTGCCGAAATTTCCTGAGGCGTGTATGCCTTGTCATCAATCATAACCTTATAATCGGTTCCCATATGTCTCTTAATAGAGATGATGGTTCTTTCCGGGTTGCTTATTGCCTGTCTTTTGGCAACAGCTCCGATTAAACGTTCACCTGTTTTGGAAAAACCAACGACCGAGGGTATAAGAGAATCTCCCTCCGCACTTGGAATTACAATGGCCTGTCCGCCTTCCATAACGGAGCAGACAGTGTTTGTTGTTCCAAGGTCTATGCCAAGAATCTTATTCATTTGGTTTTTTCTACCTTTCGACGGGATGTTGTTGTTTAAATTTGTTGTGCTGTTTGTTTTTTAGATACTTTTACTGTCGCAGGTCTTAATAATTTTGAATTAAACATATATCCATTCCTTATTACTTCCAAAACGGTATCCTCAGGACACTCGTCACTTATTTCAGTCATCAGTGCTTCATGGTATTTAGGATCAAACGGCTGATTGTGGGCGTCTATCGGTTCTATGCCGATCTGCCTGAGTATTGCGTAAAACTGCTGGAGTATCATCTCGACACCCTTTGAGAGCGCATGCTCGTCATCGGTAGTTTTTGATGCTGCCAACGCCCTTTCAAAATCATCTATAACCGGCAGAATTCTGCAAATTACGTCTTCAAAAGATTTTGATGATTTACTTGCTATTTCGGCCGTTGTTCTTTCTTTGTACTTATTAAAATCAAATGCCAGCTTATCGTAACGCTCACATGACTCCTGAAATTTTCTGTCTTTCAGGGTGACCGTTTCCCGTAAAACGAAGTTTTCTCTTTCCTGTTCGGTAACGGTTTTTTCCAGTTCGGCAATTTTTTGCTCGTTTTTTTTGTCATATTCATAAACGACTTCTTTGGCCGGGGCTTCAGCTGATTTTTTGCCGACAAGCTCTTTCAATGATCTTGATACTATGCGGTAATAGCCGGCAATAGACTGAAGATCTATTTTGTTTTCTTCGGCACTTTCCATTCTGTTTCTTAGAAAGTCAAGCTCCGGTGTCTCCATTACTAACTTTTTCAGTTCTATGAATTCTCTTTTTATTCTGTCGCTTTCAATTTCTTCGGATTCTTCAGGAGTTCCCTTTGGCGGCTCTACAATATCCTTGAACGGATCTTTCCTCTTTAGGCGAGCCAGCCTGCGCTCTCTTTCATGGCGGCTTACAAGCTTTGCTTCGAGCTCGCGAAAACAATTGTCATCATATGACTTGTCACTCAAAGCCGTATTTTTTTCCATGTCAGAGCTCTCCATTTTTATAATAATTTTTTATGATTACATTATAGACCTAAAACAGTCTTCAATTTTAATATTATAAAGTTCACCGATATGAACAATTTATCCTTTTTTACAGTCATTGTTTTTTAATATATGGCAAAACAAAAACATTTTAAACGAAGCACCGGCGCTATTGGTAGTTCTGCTGGCTTTTCATCCGTATAATTGTGTTTATTTTTAATATTGACTGGGCCACTTCTCTTGCCGAGATCAGCGCATGCTTTTTTACTCCTGCAGGGTCAAGGATCCCTTTTTCGAGCATATCCACAAGCTCGCCGGAGTCGCAGTCAATACCCCAAAATCCTTTTTTTTCCTGATGCGTTCCGAGAGCTATCTCTATTTTTTCAAGCGGATTGAAGCCGGCGTTGGTGATAATCTGGGCCATCGGCCGTTTTAATGCTTCAATGAGGCAATCTACTCCGTAGGAGGAAAGGTTTTTTATTCCGCTTCTTTTGACTTTAAGATGAGGTATAAGGCTTAATTCAAAAGCCCCGCCTCCGGCAACAATGCCTTCATTAAATGCCGACTGCAATGACGAAGAGGCGTCCTGAGCAATCCTTTCTTTTTCGAGGGCTATTTCCTCCGTAGTTGCTCCTGCCACAAAAGTTGAAGTTTTCGCTCCGGCTCCTCCGGCGATTCTTATGTGACCGTATTCACGGATTTCTTCAGCCGCTTCGGCAAAGCCGAGATATTTTTTCAGTTCATCAGGGCTTCTGTCAAGAGAATTTCTTCTTAACGGTTTTGCTCCTGTAAATTCCAGCAGGTCGAGCAGTTGTTTTCCGTAAATTCTGCTGACTGCCATTATATCGTTTGCCGTAAAGAAATCCTCGGCAAAAGCATCCATGCCTTTGGCAACAACTACCAGTTTGATTCCCATTTCCTTAAACTTTATCAGATTTCTTCTGAATTTTTCCTGATATTCTGTGTATGCGGCAAACCCGGCATCCGTTCTGATTGCCGCTTCGCTCAGTTCCTCCGGCATCAGAGCGTCGTTAAAAACAATCACGCCGGCATTTTCAACTCTTACCGGCATATGATCATTCTGACGTCTTTTTTTGAGCAGCAGTCCATCAAACAGCTCATGTTCCATGCCGACCTGATAGATAATTCTATCTGATAGGCGGAATGATTTGTCTCTCAGTTTTTCATCGCCGATACTTTTGGCAAGGCCTATTACCGCATCGGTAATTTTTTCATCGCCTCTGCCGGCAATCAGTGCCGCCTTTCTAAGCAAGGGATCTTCCAGACCCTTAACCTTAACGGCTTCTTTTGCCAAAAGCTCAAGCGCATAATCAACCGCATCATTTATACCGTCGATAATCCTGCTGACCGGGACTCCTTTCATAACGTGATTAAGTCCTTCGTTTACCAGCGTTCCCGCCATAATTGTTGCCGTGGTAGTCCCGTCTCCGGCTTGCCGGTGCTGATTCCGGGCAATATTGATAAGCATTCTCGCTGCCGGATGGGTGACTTCCATGGAGTCGAGTATTGTTACTCCTGCATTGGTCACGATTATATTTCCGGCGGAATCGACAAGCATTGTATCCATGCCTTTGGGACCAAGCGTATTTTCCACGGCTCCGGCAATAGCCCTTATAGCCGATGCATTTGTCAGTAAAGCCGACAGCCGTTCGTCGACGTCAGCGTTGTTTTCTGTTGTATTGGCCATAAAATATTTCCTCCGTTGGCCTGAATATTGTCACTGAACTGCGTCAATGTTTAGACCTTTTTAAATAGAGTCAAGGCTGTTCAGCTTGCTGCTGAAATTTTCAGCCGTATAATTTATTATTGAAATGATCTGTTGATAGGGCATTCTTCTGGGGCCGATTATTCCCAGAGTTCCCACCGGCTTGTCTTTTATTCTGTAGGCCGCCGTGATCAGCGTACACCCTTTCATTTCATCTCTTTGATTTTCTGAGCCGATTGCGATATTAATATCGCCAAGGTTGATTGTTTGAGAAAGGATTTCCGCGATGATTTTTTCCTCTTCAAGAAGTTCCATCATTACTTTTATGTTTTTGACGTCCTTTGATTCCGAGAAATCAAGCAAGTGACTTGTTCCCTTAAGAATAACTTCCTGGCCTTGTCTGTCCAGCAATTGCTGTGATTCTTTGCCTATTGATACGAGAAGTTCGCGCTGCGGATCATTTTTTCCGACATCCTCCAGTATCTCTTCCATTTGCTCCATTGATTTTCCCTGAAGCCGGTCATTGAGCATAATTGTGATTCTGTCCAGTTCTTCGGGACTTGTCGGACGTGATAATTCTACTGTTTTATGGGTGATTGATCCGGTTGTGGACAACATAAACAGCAATACCGATGTCGGTGATATCGGCAATAGTTTCAGGTATCTGAAAAGACTTTTTCGCAACTGAGGGGCCAGCAGCATTGATGTATAATTTGTCAGGTTTGAAAGCAGTGTGGCTGTTTTTTCCAAAAGCAGTTCCAACTGCAGCTTTATTGTATGATATTCGCGGTTGATTCTATCGGCTGCTTCTCTGGGCGGCGGAGCGATCTTGTTTTTTATAATATCATTCACAAACATTCTATAGGCACTGTCCATGGGTATTCTGCCGGAAGCGGCATGCGGCTGTTCAAGAAATCCCATTTCCTCAAGGAAAGCCATTTCATTCCTGACGGTGGCACTGCTGCAGTTGATGTCATATTTGTCTGTTATAACACTGGAACTGACCGGTTCCCCTGTTCTAACAAATTCGTGAATAATAACTTCAAGTATCGTTTTTTGTCTTTGTGTAAGTCCGGGCAAATCTCTGTTCATATTATCCTCACTCTGAATAGTTCCGGGTCTGAATTTCAGAGTATATATAAGGTTTATGCTATTAAAACGGGTTAAATCCGCTCAATAAACGATGCTGCGTTTAAAACCTTCAAGATAGATATTGGATATTCCGTTTTTTATAGCGTTAGCTTTTATTATGATAATTCTTGCCTGATCACTGTTGCAGGTGACAGTCTCTTCATCTATAAACGCAGTGTTATTTTTATTCAAAGAAGATTTTTTTAAGACTATTTTACCCTCAAGCAATGCAATTACGGATTTTTTTATTTTTATGCTTTCTTCTTTTTTAAGTGTTTTTATTTGTAAATCGGACAAATATTCCGTTATAAATTTCTGATCTATTCTCCATAAGGCCGGGACAGAGGAAACTCCCTTATGCAGACTCATAAGCTTGGAAAATTTTTTTCTTTTGTTTTCCTGTTTTAGAAAATCCTCAAACAAACTGTCTTCTATTTTTAATATGTTTCCGTAAGATATTGATTGGAAAACCGGCTCTTCCAGACTGATAATGTCGCCAGAATGAAAAATTGCCCCTGTGTTGATATTTACCAGTGTGCCGCGGAGAATAATTCCCATGCTTTTGCTTCTGGCGTTTCTTTGCCCGCAGTTAAATTGTTCGGCTAAACCTTTTTCAGAAAATGCAGCCAGCCATTTTGAACCTATTTCTTTTATAAAAGGTGATTGACTTATCGCTTTGAGCATTTCCGATTTGCTGTCTTCGGATTTTTTCAGAGGAAAAATCTGTCCCCCCAGAGCTGTTTTCAGTCCGAGTTCCGGTTTAAGAGTATTTCGGGAAATGTGGTTTAAAATTAATTTCTTTCTGTTTTTTTGCGGAATAACGGACAATTCGGCCGGTTCCGGATGAATTGATTTTCCGCCCGCATCCATAAAAATTATCTTCGCATCTTCATCAAACGGTATACTCTGCAGCAAATTGAACGCTTTCTTGTCTATTATCCCGCACTTAAGTGCTTTCTCCAGCTCGCTGCCCCAGAGACCGTCTCCGGATATGAGGATTTTTTTATTTATTTTTATGCCGATACAGGGTATCGGATGCACTGTTTCGTGGGGCAAAAACTCTATGCCAAACAGTTTTTTTGTTTTCCCCGGCTGAATTTCAATAAAATTAAGCGACTGCTTTACAGTCTGTTCGGGCAGGTTCAATGTTGCGGCCGCTTTGGTGACAAATGCTTTATATATTATTTTCAAAGTTAATATATTGATTTTTTTCCCGGATATAATCAGGTCAAGGACATTGGAATGATCGTCGTGTATATGAGTCAGTACCAGAATCGGTATTGATGACATGTCATACCCGAATTCATTTATTCTGGCACGCATCCACTGTGTGCCGTCAATTGCTATCGGAATGCCGTTTTCAAGGACTACAGCGCAACTGTTTTCTTCATAAGGTGAAAAACCGTTACCGGCTCCGATTACAATCATTCCGGACTGCATTGACGGGATTTTGTTTGTTTTTGGCGATAGGAAAAATGACCGTGTAGGTCTTTTTATATTTAAATCGATCTCCGCGCTCTCGTTTCCGCAGGAGATTTTGTAGAAATTACGTTTCATTTCGCCAATGGATATTCCATTGACGTTTATTGTTCCGTCTGTGAACGGGATAAAGTTAAAAATATCTTCTGTTTTCTGTATTGAGCCCTGTAGGTATTTCTTGTATGATATATATTTAGCTATACTGTTTTCGTCTATCCCCCAGGCTTTCATATCCCTTTCGGATGGGCCGTCAACACTTTGTGAGAGCGCTGTTTTTACCCTTGCCAGAGCATCTTTGTTGCCAATGACATTAATTACTTTGTTTTGTTCTTGTGAAAATGCCAAATGATAGAATGGGAATTCAAGCGAAGCCATATACGTGCCGAACTGAAAAAAATCGTCCGGTATTACGATCGTATCCGGGAATTTTAAATTTGCCGACTGCAGTATTTTTACAATGTCAGCCGGACATCCAAACATTACAGAAGTTGATTGGTTTGTGTATATTTTACAAAAATCGGTTATTTTCTGTTTGTATAACATTTCTTAAAACTTTATTTTCATTGATTCTTGGGTCTTAACATCAGGACTGCTGCAAGAGCCATTAGAATAACTGCGACGATCAATACTATCTGTAAATTAGAATTGGCTTGCACCGGCTCCAGTGAGAGTCCTAAATATCCCAGACCGGCAATAATAATAATCGTAATCAACGCCGGCAGCCATGACTGTTTGTTTTTTTGCGGAGGCGGCTGCGGGCGGCTGGGAGCGGGTCTTTGCTGCACGGGCTGCTGTGGCACTGGTCTTTGCTGCACGGGCATTGCCGGCGGCTGTGCCGGAGCCTGAGGGGCTGCGGGTCTTTGCTGCATAGGCTGCGGAACAGCGGCTTGTGCAGCAGCCGGCCTTTGTGCTGCCGGTTGTTGACCGGGCATCGGCGGCCTTTGATGAACGGCAGCGCCCTGCGGCGGAAAAGATGATGTTTGTACCGTTACCGGAGCTGTCGGCCTTTGCGGCATTGGTGCCGGTGTGGCCGGTTTCGGCATTGACTCGACGGATACACCTTTTATGCGGTAGATATCGATCAGCAAATCTTCTACGGAAGTATACCGTTTGTCGGGTTTGATATTTGTAGCCTTGGATACGAGTGTTGTCCATACGGAAGAAACATCAGCTCTGATATCCGATACTTTGGGAAGAATCAACGAGGCCGTAGGATCTTTTCCTGTTAGCATCTGAAAGGCAATCATTCCCACGGAATACAAATCCGAACGGGCATCCGACTGACCTTTGCCGAGCGCCTGTTCCGGAGGGTTGTATCCTCTTGTGGATACAACAACAGTATCTTTTATTTTGTCTGCTTTGTAAGTTCTGGCGGCTTCATATTTAGTAAGGAATAAATGTCCGTTTTTATCAAAAAATATGCTGTTCGGCTGTAAATCTCTGTAAATGATTGGTGGCGTCTGATTGTGCAGATACTGGAGGATAGGCAGCAGCTTTTCAATAAAATCAAGAGTTTCCTGTTCGGAAAACTGGGCTTTCGTTTTAAGTTTTTCTATCAGGGGCAACCCTTCACGGTATTCTGTGATTATTACATTTTCTTCCTTGCTGTTAAAGCTGTCAAGAAATGTTGGCAATCCCTCATGGTGAAGCCTTTGCAGTAATCCTAATTCCTTAAAAATAAAATGCTGAGACTGTTCTCTTAATTCAGGGTGTTCTTTATCAATGGGTATTATACGTAAAAGAACCGTCTTGTCCGTCTGCAGATCTTTTCCCTTAAATGAGAGCTCATAATCGTTAGTGCCCTGAATTTCTTCCAGCACTTTATATCTGTCAAGGTATATCTTGTTTATATATTTGCTTGTCATTAGTCACCTCTTAAAATAGAGAAAGCAGCAAATTTCAGCTATTCTAAATTTTTTAATCAGCATTAGCGTTATTGTTAATTTCATTAAAGCTATTCTACTCTATTCCAATAACTTCCTTCATTTTTATAGCCCTGATAATAGTTGCCAACGGAAAAAAATCTATTGTTAAATTTTGTGAATAGCTATATAATTGATCTTTCTGAGAACTGTAATGTTTTTAAATATGCCGGAAGGTATAATGGCTGGTAACAATTATGAATGAAGATTATCTTTTTATAAAGGGTGCGAGGCAGCACAACCTAAAAAATATAGACTTGAAAATACCGAGGGATAAATTTGTTGTAATAACGGGAGTTTCCGGTTCCGGTAAATCGACTCTGGCGTTTGACACAATATATGCCGAAGGTCAGAGACGTTATGTGGAGTCGCTGTCGGCATATGCCCGTCAATTTCTTGGGCGTATGGACAAGCCTGATGTGGACTATATAGAGGGCCTCTCCCCGGCCATTTCAATTGATCAGAAAGGGGCTTCAAGGAATCCCAGGTCCACCGTAGGTACGGTTACGGAAATATATGATTATCTGAGACTTCTTTTTGCCAGAATAGGCGTTCCCCATTGCTATAAATGCGGCAGGGAAATCTCTTCCATGACTGTAACCCAGATGGTTGAGCGGATAACTTCGTCTCTTAAGCCGGGGGACCGGTTTATGATTATGGCCCCGCTTGTAAGGGGGCGTAAAGGCGAACACACAAAGCAAATTGCCGCTGCTTTTTCCAAAGGATACAGTCGTGTAAGGGTTGACGGTGAAATTTACGAATCCCCCGAAGAAATATCGTTGGAAAGAAATAAAAAACACAATATAGAAATAGTGATAGATCGGCTTATTATGAGCGATTCTTTTGCCAAAAGGCTTTCGTCGTCACTGGAAACGGCTCTTGCCGAAGGAAACGGCATGGTTATCATTTCAGTTCAGGGCGGGGAGGAAATGCTTTTTTCGGAGCACTTGTCCTGTACTGACTGTGATATTTCCATTGAGGAGTTACAGCCGCGTTTTTTTTCATTTAATTCTCCTTACGGGGCTTGCCAAAGCTGTGCCGGCATCGGTTCGACGATGGATCTTGATGATTCTTTGATAATTCCCGATTCGTCTATGTCTATAAGAGACGGCGCCGTTGCGCCATGGGGTAAATTTATTTTTAAACACAGTGCCCGCTATGATGAAAAAGAAAGTCTTTTCTGGAAGAGATTTACCGAGTTTGCGTCTGAAAACGGCATTGATATGGACGCTCCTTTTGAATCTCTGTCTCCGCAAAATCAGTCGCTGATATTGCATGGAAACGGAGGAAGGAGCATTTACTCCTATGAATCGGGAAAAGGTTTTGAAGGCGCAGTTACCAATCTGCAGAGACGTTATCTCGAGACTGATTCCGAGTATATCCGCACAATGATTGAAAAATATATGACAAGAAAGCCATGCCCGGCATGCGGCGGCTTAAGACTTCGTCCGGAGGTTCTTGCCGTCAAAATAAACGATCTGAATATAGCTTCATTTTCATCACTTACGATCTCCGAGGCACTGGCCTTTGTAAATGGCGCCAGACTTTCTTCAATGCAGCAGAAAGTTTCATCGCAAATCTTTAAAGAGATAAAAGCCAGACTTTCGTTTCTTGAAAATGTCGGTTTGGGTTACCTAACACTTGAAAGAGGGGCCTCTACCCTGTCCGGAGGAGAGGCTCAGAGGATAAGGCTTGCCACTCAGATTGGCTCTGGTCTTGTGGGCGTTTTGTATGTGCTTGACGAGCCAAGTATCGGACTACATCAACGGGATAATGAAAAACTTATATTGACATTAAAATCTCTTAGGGATTTGGGGAATACGGTTATTGTTGTAGAGCATGATGAGGAAACTATCGAAGCTGCCGATTTTATTGTCGATATCGGGCCGGGGGCTGGGGTGCACGGCGGCGAAGTTGTTGTTTCCGGTTCTCTGTCCGATGTTAAAAGTGCAACCGGATCTCTTACCGGAGCTTATTTGTCCGGCAGCCTTAGTATTGATATTCCCGGGAAAAGGCGCAAACCGTCAGATAAATCAATTGTGATCAGGGGGGCAGCGGAGAATAATCTCAAAAATATTGATGTTGAGATTCCGCTTGGTTTGTTCGTTTGTATTACCGGAGTCTCAGGTTCCGGAAAATCTACCCTTATTGACGATATTTTATATAAGTCGCTTGCTCAAAAGCTTTACCGTTCCTCAGATAAACCAGGGGCGCATTCGAAAATTGAAGGTATCGAAAATATTGATAAGGTAATAATCATTGATCAGTCGCCGATCGGACGGACTCCAAGATCCAACCCGGCGACATATACGGGTGCCTTCACGGCTATACGCGATCTTTTTTCGCAGACCAGAGACGCTAAAATGTACGGATACACTCCGGGACGTTTCAGTTTTAACGTTAAGGGAGGCCGCTGTGAGGCCTGCCAGGGTGACGGAATTATCAAAATAGAGATGCATTTTTTGCCGGATGTTTATGTTCCCTGTGAAGAATGTAAGGGCAAACGCTATAATGCAACAACGCTTGAAGTCTGTTTTAAAGGAAAGAATATTGCCGATGTCCTTGATATGACGGTTGATGAAGCTTATGAATTTTTTGCCAATATACCGTCAATAAGCAGGAAACTGGACTATCTTTCAAGTGTAGGCCTTGGTTATATAAAGCTTGGTCAGGGAGCGACTACTTTGTCAGGCGGTGAAGCCCAGAGGGTCAAGCTGGCCACGGAGCTTTCAAAAAAAGCTACCGGCCGGACGCTCTATATACTTGACGAACCGACAACAGGCCTGCATTTTGATGATGTCGCCAAACTATTATCGGTTCTGCAGTGCCTTGTTGCCACCGGCAATACCGTTTTGCTGATTGAGCATAACCTTGACGTGATTAAGAGTGTTGATCATATAATTGATTTAGGACCGGAAGGCGGAGTCGGCGGCGGATTGGTCATGGCCAAAGGCACGCCGGAAGAGGTGAGCATGGTAGCAGCCTCCCATACCGGCCGCTTTCTTAAAAAAGTCTTGAAATAGGCGAATCTGCGTCGTCAAACAGGATTTTGCTCGCGCCACGTAGGAATACTACGCTCTGCTCGTCGCAATCCTGTTTGCCTTAGCATATCCACCCATTTCAAGACCTTTTTATTTTTATAGGGTATTGAATCAATTGAAATAGACGAATCTGAGTGGGAAATAA
>JAVBNT010000052.1:0-44209 GCA_031551355.1 Candidatus Xenobia bacterium
CAATACTTTATAATGCACGTGAAGAATACAAATATGCCGTGGCCATTATCAAATGATTTGCAAAAAAGAATTATCACTGTAAAAATACCGGATAGTTTTTATATGATGGGTATCAGCTATGTTAAATCAAGTTGCTCTAAGCTGCTCATATGCCTGATTGGTTATCTGATGACTTTTTGATTTTATCTCCGCATGGCTGCAATTCTGTTGTTGCCGTCATGCATTATTTGCCCTTGCCCTTGTTTTTTATTATGTCGCCGCGTTTAGACAGGAACTTACCATTTTTTAGTGTGATTTTTAAACTTACCGACTGTTTTGTATTGTCGTAATTTTTTGAGTTTTTTTGCACAGAAAAATAAAAATTAATTTTTACCGTATTGAAGCGAAATTTTTGTCGCATCAGACCCTAAAACTCCTGTTTTCTGGCAAACACGATCATATGCGGCGATATTGCGCTGTAATCATTTCCCTCATAATCCCCGAAAACGGATTCAAGTTCAAAACCGTTGTTCTCAAGCAGAGAATTCATTTCACTCAAGGTATAAAGTCTGATGGAGTTGTAGGGTTCCGTTGTCTTTTCACCGCTTTTCATATCCATAAATTCGCTTCTAACGTTATACCTGCCGCCGAATAGATCAAATGAATAGCTTGTACAAGACATGATTCCGTTTTTCTCTTGCCACTTTTTGCCGGGACCGATCTGAAAACTTAATTTTTCTACAATCTGTTCCCTGTTATCACTGCTGATTACAAACGTTCCTCCGGGAACAAGTGCTTCCGAGATCAACTGTATAAGATGCAGTGCGTTGTGTTCGGAAAGAAGGCCGAATGTGTTGTTCAGACAAGTTACCAGTGCCGCCTGGGATGAGCATTCAAGATCCATAAAGTCCTGCTGTGAAATCGATGGCGAGACGTTTTTAAGTCTGGCTATTTCTTCAGCATACTTAAGTGCAAAAGAGCTGATATCCACGCCGATTGAATTTATTCCGCAATACTCAAAAGCCGCAATATGTGCTCCGATACCGCAGCCAAGATCGATCGAAAGATTTGTGCCAGGCGGTAAGCCGGCCTTTTCGGCAATGAAAAGACCTTCCAGAAAGAGTTCTTCCAGTCTTTCTATGCGTTCTTTCAAGTATATTTTTTCCCATCTGGTGCCGGTCCCCCAGGGAATCTCGTCACGGATGGGCAGCTCTTCCGATAGCATTTGTCTAACATCCTGTTTATGTGATTTTTTTATAAATTTCTAGCTGGTCATGTCAACTCCTTTATTAATACTTTTAGTAAATTGTTTATTGTTATGTATGGAGGATTTGCAAAAGGAAGATCGAATTATTTTCTTTTGTCAGATAATATAGAGGAGGGATTGTTTTATTATGATGAATAAGGTTGTTTATTTATGTCTTGCCTTTGTTTTGGTGCTTTTTTCGGCGTGCTATGCCCAGACGGAAAAAAGAATTGCCATAATGGATTTGAGCAGTGCCCAGAATATAAATAATTGGTGGTCTGCTTATAGCTGGGGTTCCAGCTTTGAACCGGGAAAATCCATTTCGGCGGCATTGACTTCAAAGCTTGTGAATTCTCCCAAATATATGGTTCTTGACAGAGAAAATCTGGATCTGATAATGAGAGAACAGGGGCTCGGTCAGTCAGGGGCTGTAAGTCCGGAAACCGCTGTGGAAATAGGCAAGCTGCTGGGTGTCAGATATATTATTACCGGTATGGTTACTGAATTTGATCTCGTTAATACCGGAGGTAGCGGAGGAGTCAGAGTGCCAATAAGCGGCTATCGCCTTGGGCTTGGCGGTAAAGGCAGTGACAGGGTCAGAGTTTCGTGTGAAATAAAGGTTACCGATGTTGAAACGGGTATGATAACAAGTGCTTTGTCGAGCAGAAAAGAAATCGCTACCGGTTCGGCAGGGCTTGCCGGTTTTTATAAAGGATATGAATTCAGCGGAAAAGGCGGTGAGCTTCCATCGTCAGGTCTTGGTAAAGGTATTTATGAAGTGGCTTCCGATCTTGCCGCTCAGCTTGAAACAGCCCAATTTAAGGAAATTGCGGTAAAACCCAAGCTTGAAGGATATGTTATCGATAGCGAAGGCGATAAAGTTTTTATCAATTTGACTCAAAAAGACGGTCTTGTCAAAAATACTGTTTTTAAGGTAATGAGAAGCAAGCAGGTTAAGGATCCGAGAACGGGTAAAATCACAAACCTTGACAGAACGGTCACGGAAATAAAGGTTATTAGTGTCGGTGAATCTTCTTCCGAATGCCAGATTATGGGCAGTACCGGGGAGGCGGTGCAGGCTAATGACACGGTTCGGCAAAAATAATCCTACAGATTTTATATAATGTTAAGAGGGTGTTCCGTTAAGAAAAAACGGGGCGCCCTATTTTTATTAATAATAGAATATTGAGGCAGTCCTTTTATGCTGCATTATTTCCAGGTAATGCAGGGAGCCGGCAAACGCTTGAATAAGGCTGTGTGTCAGCGCAAATTTGAAATGAATCTTTCTTTATGATATACTGTTATATGCAAAGAGTGTTTTTTTAATATGTCTCTTTGCATATATGTCAGGGTAGAGAGAGGAGTGATTTGTTTGAAAAATATAAAAACCGTTCTTCTTCTCATCGTTGCAGTATTTTTTCTTTCATCATATGCTTGGGCGCAAAAAAACGGGTATAGTGCAATATTGCCTGTGCAGACAGGAACAAACGTTAAAAACTGGTGGGTACAGTATAATTGGGGGAGCAATTTTGATCCGGGAGAAGCTGTTTCCGCAGCATTGAATTCCAGACTTTCAGGCAACTCAAAATATGTTTTCGTTGATAGCAACAAGGTTGGTTCGATTATCGGGAGTCGCTATAGAAATGCCGTATTGACTGATGACGAGGCTGTCAGACTGGGAAAATCAACCGGGGCAAGATATGTTGTAAAAGGCAATATTACAGAGTTTGACTTAACGGATGACGGACGTATAAACATTCCTATCGGTGATATCAAAATCGGCTTTGGCAGCAAAGGCGAGGGTAAGGTGAGGATTTTGTGCGGGCTTGATGTGCTTGATGTTGCTACCGGCAGTCTTGTGGGCTCGGTTTCCAGCAGAAGGGAACTCTCGTTTAATTCCTCGGTGCTTGGTTCTCTTTATGACCGTAATGATTTCAAAAACAACGGTAATGCTTCCTCGGTTCTCGGTAAAGGTATCTATGAGGTGGTGGACGAACTGGCCTCTCAACTGGACAGACTTAATCTTAATTACGGTGTAGAATCTTATGAATCGGAAACATACGATTCCTCAGGAAAACTTAGCGGCTATATCGTGGATGTGGATCGTAACAGGGTTTATATCAACCTTTCCGCAAGGGATGGTTTGTCGAAAAATGATGTTCTTTACGTGATGAAAACGGAACGGATAAGAGACCCTAAGACCGGCAGAATGACTACAATCGATAAAATTGCTGCCGAGCTTAAAGTTCTTAATATCGGCAGAAATTCCAGTGAATGTAAAGTCGTAAGCAGGAAAAATAAAAATAATAACTATGGAAATAAAAAATACGGTTCTTATGATGACGTTATCAAACGCGGCGACCGTGTTGTACGCAAATAAGTTTTTTTTGAGATTTTGTGAACGATTATTTTAGTTTTGGAAGCTTTTTCGCAGTATTTCATCAATGTACTGTGAGAAAGCTTTTTTAATGAGAAGCCCAATGTTTATATTTCTTATTCAATCATCGAAACTTCGTTTCAAGCGATCTATTGGGAGGGGGATTCATGAAGTTGATTAAAATTACTTTTTGGGTATTGTTGTTTATGATTTTTATTATGTCCGTCGTCTATTCCGGCCCGCCCCGTTCCGTTGCTGTGATGCCGATAAAAAATCCTAACCCTTGCGATTATTGGTGGAAACCATACAGTTGGGGAGCTAATTTTGAACCGGGGGAGGCCGTTACGGCGGTTTTGACGGGAATTCTTTCACAATCATCCAACTATTTACTTTTGGACCGGGAAAATATGAACACTATACTTAAAGAGCATAATTTGGCTATCTCAGGCATTGCTGATCCGGTGTCGGCTGCCGAAGCCGGTCGGCTTTTAGGGGTTAGGTATATCATTACGGGAATGGTCACTGAATTTGATCTGGTGAATACCGGAGGCCGCGGACGTATTGTCCTGCCTTTGGCCGGTTATAGGTTTGGAATAGGGGGCAAGGGAAGTGACAGAGTGCGTGTGGCCTGTGAAATAAAGGTTACGGATGTTGAGACCGGGCTTATTGTCGCTACTCTTTCGAGCCGTAAAGAAATATCGTCCGATTCTTTTGGCTTAGAGGGGTATTATATGGGCTATGAAATCGGCGGGCTTGGAGGAGAATTGCCCAGTTCGGCCATGGGCAAGGGGATATACGATCTTGCGGATGATCTGGCGGGTAAACTTTCCTCCGCACAGTTTAAGGACGTCGCTTTGAAGCCCAAATTTAAAGGGTACATAGTTTATTGTGATTACGGTTGTGTATTTATCAACCTGTCGAAAAAAAACGGGCTTGTTAAAAATACTTTGTTTAAGGTTGTCAGGCCGCAAACGGTAAAAGATCCCAGGACCGGTAAAAATACCAGGCTTGAACGTACAATAGCTGAGATAAAGGTCGTGAATGTCGGTGAGACGTCCAGCGAGTGTATTGTTGTAGGCAATAATGGCGGAATAAAGAACAGTGATGCGGTTGTCCAAAAGTAAAAATCAAAGCCCGAATAAATATTAACCAGCTAAAATAGTATACGGGAATTTCCGACAGATTTTTTGCTCCCGGGTTGCGACGAAAGCCCGGGAGCTTGCTTCTTTCCGGAGATAATTACTTATTTATATTTCATAAAGGTTCTCTATCGCGTATGTTCAACGTGAGGCAACCGCTATTTTATTTTTTTGTCCAGCTCATATATTCACCTTCTACCGGCCGATCTTCTATTTGCAGGAACGATTCGATAACCTTTTCCAAAGCTTGGGCCTCGACAACTTTATCAAAAACGCCTAATTTTATTATTTTATGATTGTCTGTTAATGCCCTGAGCTCAAAATTAATTCTGGTGTGTTTATTTCCGTGTTTATCTCTGTATTCAAATAAATTTCTCTTGCAGTAAAGCTGAATCAGGTTTTCAGAAAAAACTTGTTTATCGATGCTGAGTGGAAACGGCCGCTCTTTAACGGTCAGTAATGTGTTGGAAACGATTGTCGTTGTTTTATTTATTATGCTGCCTAATATTGCATATATGGATGTTGTGTATAGAAGTAAGAGTATTATATCTATAATCCATCGATCCGCATCGCCTCTGGGGAGAATTCCTGATAAAATATATGAAATCAGAATCAATGCTATTGTCAGACCGATGGCAATCAGCCAGTTACGCCATTGCTTTACTATAATTAAATTATTATTTTGAAGAAATAAGGAATAATTGTTAAGCATTGAGAACAACCTGACGTCAATATCAGACACATCTGTTTTTGCGGTTGATCTTTCCTTTTCTTTTTCATATATACAGCCGCAGGAAGGACATTCGAGATACTCTTCCTTTTCAACAATTTCCCCGCCGCAGTTAGCGCACCTGTTCATAAATATGCCTCTTTATAGTATATCGCTTACGTTGTTGATGAATCCCATGCACTGCAGTAGCTGACTTACGGCAATGGCCATATTTTCCGGTGTTGGTTTGGCTATATAATTCTTCACCATATCAAGCATAGCATCGGTAAGCTCGATGGCGGCAATCGCGATCTCTACCCGATCGGCATTTTCATCATTTTTCTTTGCCCGCAGGCTTTCTCTGCTTTCCCTGATTTGTGCTGACAGAGCCGTATAGTATTTTTCCAGCAGTGATATGTCTGCTTTTCCGGTATGGACTGCCTCCAGAGCACTCAGAAGCGAGTTAAATGCCGGGTTTTCAGGGTCTATCGGAGCACTTTCAAGCGAAACATCTCCGTATTGCTCTTTTATTTTAGAATTTAAGTCGGACATTTTTATTCTCCTTTAAAAAGATAACAGCAGGCTGCTGTATGTGCCTGCTGTTGATTTTTTTAGAATGTCGGTTTTTACGGATGACGGTAGAAAACTCCGCCGTTGTTGCCACTGTAATTATCTCTTGTGATTTCCTGGATACTGTCTCCGCCGTTGTTGGAGCCGATCAAGCTTATTTTACCGTTTACATTTTTTTCAACCAATTCTACATGGCCTCTGGAATTATTCATCCAAACATCGCCTGGTCTTGCCTGTTCCCTTGGAACCTGAACCCAGCCTTTTTGCTGCAGTGTCTTTTCCATTTGTTTGACGTTTATTTCATGTTTGTCAAGCATTCCTGCATTCTGGAGGCATGACGATACAAAGTCGGCACAGTTGTTGTTTCTGCCGCCTGCTGCCTGGAAGTAAGGCATATCACCTTTTAAGCTATAGGAATCTCTTCCCAGATATTTTTGTGCCCAGCCCACTGCCGCAGCACCGCCCCCACCGCCGGGTGTTGCGCCGGAACCGCTGGTAGCTCCTGTCGTTCCTGCAGAACCGTAATTTCCATAATTTCCTGTGCCCATATTTATTGGGGAGCCATATCCGCCGCCGTAGCCGCCGCCACTGATACCATTCATTCCATTTCCGCAGCCCATACCGCCCATACCGCCGCCAAATCCGTTTTGACGCTGCATCATCATCATCATGAGCATCATCATCATCATTTGCATCATTTGCTGTTGTTGCTGATATTGCTGCATTAAACCGCCGAACAAACTTCCGGCCTGATTACAGGAACCGCCAAATCCTGGCGTCATTCCGCAACCCATACTGCTCATACCGTTGCCAAACAGATTTGCCATTGGGTTATTTTGACATCCCATTCCATACGAATCTCCTACTGCGGAGGAGATGCTGGCACAGTCCATATTGCCAAGATTCAGACCGATATTCAGGTTGAGTGATACTCCTCCTCCCATACCGAGAAGGTTTTGTAATCCGCCCATACCGGACATATTTTGCATACCGCCCATACCGCACATGTTGGACATTCCAGATAAAGAACTTAAAAAATTCATGGCAATTCTCCTAACTATTTAATAATTTGTTTGCTAAGTAATTTGAAATTAGTTAATAGGATACATAGTTTCAAAAGAAATTACTTAGAATGTTCTTGTTTATATTATACATTAAAGCGTCAAATATTGCGAATGAAGTTTTTGTTAAATATATAAAATTTTTGTTAACAATGTGAATAAAAAAAGAAAACTTTGTTCATATATATCCTGTCAATTTGGCGTGAAGGCATTGAATCGTCAATATAGAAATAATTATACTTCGATTAGCTGTAAATATTTTTTGAGAGGAAAGAACCGTACTTATGAAAAGGTTGATATTGCTTTTTGTTTTTCTGCTGCTTATGCCGGCTTTTACGGCGTTTGCTCTGGATTCCGGAGATATACCGGAAAAAGTTCGCCTTGTTATCAACAAATCGGACTATCCCGACGCCTCGCAGATAATCCTTGACGACAGGACTGAAGTGAATCTTGAAGACAATGGTGATTATACGGAGAGGGCCTATTCATTGACCAGAGTCTTGACCGAAGATGCCAAAAAAGAATTTTTTACGATGACATTCAGCTATCACAGTAAATATCAAAAGATAGATGAACTGAGTGTCAGAATTTTTTATCCTGACGGAACTTTTAAGGAAATCGGCAGTGATGCTATTTCCGATTCGACCTCACCCGAGCTCCAGTCTATGAACATATATGAGCCGTCTTTCAGACAAAAAACCGTAACTTTAGGCGATGTGCCGGTGGGTGCAACGGTTGAAGTTTTGAAGGTTACCCAATCTGCAGGCCTGATAAAAAACGGATTTATTGAGAATTACTATTTTCAGTCGGTCAATCCGGTTTTGTTTTCATGTGTTACTTTAAAAGCCCCCGATTCCAAACGTATATTCTGGCAGGTCAGCAATAAAAATATCTCTTTCAAAAAAACGGATTTGCCCGGCTCTGAACAGCACCGTGTCCAATATTACTGGGAGGCTGTGAATTCTCCGCAAATAATTCCCGAACCGAATATGCCGGCTTTTCAGGATGTTGCCATGTCTCTTTCCATAACGACTTTTAAAGACTGGAAAGAGGCTTCGAACTATTATTATGAACTGAATAAAGATAAGTATGCCGCTAATGAGGCTATAAAGAAAAAAGTGAAGGAACTGACGGCAAATCTTAAAACCGATGATGAAAAAATTCTGGCGATACACAAATTTATAGCCAGAAACATAAGGTATATGGGTTCATCAATGGATGTCAGTGCCTTTATTGAAGCTCATGACGCCTCATATACTTTTGAAAAAGGCTATGGTATTTGCCGGGATAAAGCCCTTTTAATGACCACAATGCTCAGGGTTGCCGGTCTACAGTGCTGTGACTTATTGATAAATCCGTCTTCGGAAACCGACCCTAAGGTGCCGACGGTATTTTTTGCTCATGCCGTTTGTATGGTTACGAATGCCGGCCGGACAATTATAATGGATCCTACGGATGAAATGTCTACTGAATTGGGCTCCTATTACGCAGGTGACCGCTATGCTTTGCCTTTGATAAAGGAAGGCCATGATCTTATCATGATAGAGCATTTTCCCAGCAGCAGAAGTATGGGGAAGATTGTTTCTGCGAGCAAACTAAGTCCCGGCGGGATACTTGAAATGGCTGTTTCCATTCAGGGAACCGGGCTTTTTGACGTTATTTTGCGTCAGGTAAAGTCATATTTTACTGATGAACTTTACAGGCAATATTTTGGTCGTCTTGCGTCGGTGATAAATCCGGGGTCCAGAGTAACTGAACTTGTTTATGGCAACGTTGATGATCTTGACGGTAAATTCGATATAAAACTAAAACTGGAATCAGTTGATTACGGTTTGCAGGCAAATGAATATATGCTGGTTCCATTCCCGAACATAAGACTTCCTTTTGATCCGCTTATATCTCCGGTTCTTTCCGGAGTAACATCGCTTAAGGAGAGAAAATATGATTTGACTTTTTTTGCTCCATGCAGTTGTGTGGTGGAAGATACGCTGGAAATTCCCGATGGTTATAAGGTTAAATCGCTGCCGGATAATTTAAAAATTGTTGATGATAATATGTCGGTAGATTTCACTTTCACTCAAAAAGGCAATACCGTTGTTTTTCTAGGAAAATATTCGGTTGAAAAAAGAATCATACCGTTGTCGGATTATCCCAGAGTAAAGAGTATTGTCAGTGAAATGAAGAAGATGACCCGAAAGATTATTATTCTTGAAAAAGTATAAGGGGACTTGATAATGATGGAAAAAATAAAAAGTTTATTGATAACCTCTCTGTTTTTGTTTTTGATTTACGCGCAGGTGCATGCAGCCGCTATTGAAGGGCTTATTAAAAATGCCCCCAGTGCGAAGCCGGGGCAGGATGCTCTTGTTGTCCGCAGAGATTCCAGGGTCGTTCATACCGCTCCGGGAAAATCATCTACGGAAACTCAGTTTGCCGTTAAAATCTTTAATAAGGCCGGTCGTGAAAAGTTCAGTGATATTCCTATTTTTATAGACAAGAAAATGTCTGAGTTTACGTTGTTGAAAGCCGGTACTTTTTTGAAAAACGGCAGTTTTGAACCTCTTGAGGATAAGGGTATAAACGAAGTTACAACCCCGGCTCTGAGCCAGTCACTCATGTATGGCGATTTTGTTAACAAAGTTTATTCATTTTCATCAGCCGAACCGGGCAATACCCTTTATATGAATTACCGGGAGGAAGATCGGCTCGAAGAAGGCTATTTGAGCGGATTGTATTGTGCAAAAGAGTCTACGGATATTGCCGGCACCAACTTCACCGTATCAATACCCTCAAGTGAGACTTTGAAATGGAAGAGTGGTTATAAGGTCGATTATTCCGAAAAGGACGGTTATAAGAACTATTCGGTAGAAAGCGGTTATACCGGCAAAATTGTTCCGGAACCGAACATGCCGTCAAGGGAAGAGCTGTTTGACTGTTTTTTATACACAACAGCCAGGGATTGGAAGCATGCAGTCGGTTTTTTCAGGGACTACATTATGGATGCCGCCATTGCCGATGCGACGGTTAAAGCCAAGGCTTTACAGCTTACCAATGAGGCAAAAACGGATGAAGATAAGATTTTATCAATAACAAAGTTCATAAACAAGGATATAAATGATATTGCATTGTCCCTTGGTCTTGGCAGTTACAAGCCTAATCAGGCTGCCGTTGTTTTGAAAAACGGTTATGGAGATCAAAAGGATAAGACGGTTCTTTTTATTGCAATGCTCAAAGCATGCAATATTGAATCCAGACCTGCTTTGCTTAAATCCAACTACGCGCCGATACAAATGGATGTTCCTACCATTCAGCAGTTTACCGATGTTGTTCCGGCCGTTAGAAACAGCAACGGAAGCTGGGGTATTATTGACACCGCGATGTCCGTAAACAGAACCGGTTATATAAACATAAGATCCAACTCTAAAATGTTGCTGCTTGATGATAATATTTCGCTTTTGCCTCAGACTCCATATATTAAGATTCCCGATAAGTGCACCGGAACCATAAGCGGAGTTCTTGACAATAAGGGTAACTTAAAAGCTTCGATAGATTTGCAGGCTTCGGGGCTTTATGACAGGCAGGCCAGAGGACAGCTTCTCGGTTTGAAAAATCAGACGCTGGCGATGTATTATGACAGTATTGCCGATGGCTTTTATACCGGTACGTCCGTCAGGTCTTACAAAAATACCGATCCGGAAAATTATTCTAAGGATATTGACATATCAATGAATATTGATTCTTCTGATTTTGCGGTGACGCAGGGTGATTTTATGATGCTTAACATTACACCGCCTCCTTTCCGCTTTGCGGGGATTCCATATAATACTTCGGCTCCGTCGAGAACATGGCCATATGTTCTCGGTTCCGATAAATTTCTTGAGTATACTTTCAAGATAAAGCTTCCTGCAGGATATGAACCTATTTATATGCCGGAGACGAAAGAGTTTCGTGATGCCTACGGTACGTTTAACATTGTCTGTGATTATAATGCCAAAGAAAATATGCTGACTTTTACCAGACGTATGGAAATTAAAACCGGCGTTATCCCTGCCGATAAGTATCAGTCATTAAAAACAGCTGTTGAAACGATATCGAACCAGTCTTCGAAATTAGTTCTCCTCTCAAAAGTGAAATAAGCTGAGACACTGAAATTAATGAATTACCGTCGTCAAACAGGGTTTTGCTCGCGCCACGTAGATAACTACGCTCTGCTCATCGCAACCCTGTTTGTCATAGGTCCTTCATCAATTTGAGTGCCTCTTTACATCTCTTGGAAACTTGACAACTGACAACTCTGTAAACTAATAACATTGGAGAAACTCCATAAACTTCGCCTGGACGAAACCACTGTCGCAGACGGTCGCAGACGGCATCGTAATATTGCGCAACACAAAGAGGGCGGAGCAAGCATAACGTTTTTTCCGCAGCCGGTTTTTCAACAGATGCCTGATTCTATTTCTTTAAGAAGTTCCAACATCACGTCTTTAGTAATTAGAGCCGCAGCGGCACAGTTTTTATCAAAATTTTCCGTGCCGCTGTTGGCGGCGGTGTCGGTTACCGTTCTGACGGCAAGAAACGGGATGTTGTTGACATAGCATGCATGGGCAACTCCTGCTGTCTCCATATCAACGGTTAACGGCTCATATTTGGAGTTTATCTGTGCGCGTCCCTCTTCGTCAATAAATTTTTCTCCGCTGACCATTCTCCCGAAATGTATTTTATGTTGAGGATTTAGCCGTTCTGTCATTTTTTTTGATAAATTGATTAATGTTTCATCTGCCTGAAAATATATTGACGGCATTTTAGGGTGAGACTCCGTTAGTATAACTTCATACACATCATGATGCGTAACTTCCGTAGATATGACGGTGTCAAGAATATTCAACTCTTTTTTCATGCCTCCGGCCGTGCCGGCATGAATAACCGCATCAACATTATGCGTGTCAATCAATACCTGGGTGGCGATGGCGGCATTGGTTTTGGAGGCGCCGCTGAACAGAGCTACAACATATACTCCGTTTATGGTCCCTTCATAAAAAATAAGCATGGCTTTTTGTGAAATTTTACAGTTTTGAATGTGCGGCAGAAAAGGTTCCAGTTCGCGGTTGATTGCGCATACGATGCCTATTTTCATTTTTTGTTTATCCTTCTTTGCCGGAAATTCTGTCCAGATGATTACTAAGCATCCGGCAAATGAAGAGCAGGTTTTTTTCTTCTTTGGATGGCCCCCATAGTTTAATTTTTCCCCCGCTTTTTGTTTCTGCCATAATGAAATACATATTTTCTCCAAAAGCAGCATTTGTCAAATCCCCGCTTTTTTCGACAAATATATTTTTTATATCCCCGACAGGAAAGCCGGAAAATCCTGCTTTTTTCTTTGGTTCCGGTTTTACGGACAGATAGCCCCCCGATATGTTAAATTCAGCTTTTTGGATTTTTTTTAAAACAAAAAAGAGTATCGAATGGCCAAATGCAATAAACAACAATAAGAACCATACCAATGGACTGTTGGGGTAGATTATAAAGGTGGAATTACTTCCCAAAGGCACGTTTATGGGCTGGATCGTTTTGCATGCAAATAGCCAGATTGTAACAATAAACCCGCTTACGATCAGTAAGGTCAATTCTGTTTTCGGCGGAATATGGAAAGATTTGTAAATAATTTCCATATTATTTCCTGCGGCTACTATCTGAAAACGGTCTTTTTTTTCTTTTTCCGTCAGGATATCGTTATCGGAATTGTTGAAGGCCATATTATTTCCTTTCTTATTTCTGCTATTTTGTTTATTTATTGTTTTTAATGATAGAAAATAGTTGCTATGGATAATCTTTAATCCTGTCCAGATGGTTGTTAAGCGTTCGGCAAATGAAGAGCAGGTTTCTTTCTTTGCTGGCCGGCCCCCATAATTTTACTTTCACGCCGATTTTTGTTTCCACCATAATAAAATAAGTATTCTCTCCTAAGGCGCTGCTTATCAGGTCATTATTTTTTTCCGTTTCAATGCACATGTTTTTAATATCTGTAACCGGAAACCCTGAAAAACCGGCTTTTTTCTTAGGCGACGTTTCCACGGACAGATAACCTCCGGATATTTTGAATCCTGTCTTTCCTAAATTTTTCAATGTTAAATAACGCATTGAATTGGCATATATAAGATATAGCAGAAGTAACCATGGTATCGGACTGCCGGCGGAGATTGTAAAAGAAGAATTATTTCCGAGAGGTATATTTACCGGCAGTATGTTTTTAAATGAAAAAAAGCAGACTATTATGAGAATCATGTTTAATAAAAATGTTGCTAATCCTATTTTGGCATGAATGTAGGAGGGGGTATAAATGATTTCCAGATCATCTACTGTGGATATTATCTGAAAATGCTCCTTTTTTTCCTTTTCCGTCAGGATATCATTACCGGCTCTATTGATGTTCATATTATTTCCTTTGATCAGAATTCATATTACTGCGGCCCCGAATTTTATTTTCAGGATATTATGTAACTTTATTTAGGGCAGGCTTACTGTTATAGGGTTCAAAATCGATGAACTTGTTTTTATTTCCACTGGTCCGGAATGGTTACAAATTATAATATCATTTTTGGAGCCTGGGATGTCCGGATCCTCATACTCATAATGAAGAAGAATTAATTGCGCTACACCTGTAGGTAAGGATTTTGATGGATTCCAATAGCCGGTCATAGTAGAGTAAATTAGTGTTGACCAGGAATTTTCGAATGGGCTTTGTCCTAAATCATAGGTATTTGCCAGTTTAATTTCGTGCTGTATTCTTCCTTTATCATCGTACCACTTTAGATTGCCGGATGATTCAAGAGGGCAACTAAGGCGGTTTATTCTGAATGATGGTAACATTATTGCTCTATTTAATATCACTCGAATGTCATTATAGCAATTTTTTAATAATATTAGCTTTGTGCCGGAAGCATACTCCGGTATAGAGACGGTATATAGATCGTCTACAAAAACTGGTATTGAATTATAATTACAGGGATAGTAAAAAATACTGCCTTTTTGTTTATTCCTGAAAATGGTTCGCCCATGGCGCGCTAGCCCTTCATAAGATCTGCCTTTTTCGTCCGTAATATTTATAGATCCTATTTTAGCGAACTCTTTTGTTTTAATTGTTTGGATAGTTGCTGAACGATCGCTCTTATTTGCTCCTGCAGTTATTGTAGTTATCTCTCCTCTAAGTAGGTGGTTATTCAAATTTTCTACATATATGGCATATACTCCTGATGAAAAATCAATATTATCAGGGCTGTCCCAAGTTTTTGTCCCCGTATTGTAACTAAGCTCAACCGCATCTTTAAAATAGTCGGATGCGTCTGCAAATCTTCCGTTGGGAATAAGTTTTACATTGCTATTCAGGCCATCTATCTCAACATTGTTTTCATCTGTAATAATTAGTGAGACTTTATCAATTTTGGATGCAGCAACGGAAAATTCATAAACTGATGTTTCCTGATCTACCGTAATAGAGGCTTTTTCATCACTAAAGCCTGGGAATGATACGGTATAATTTCCGAATGGAACATCTCTGAATATTGTCTTGCCTTCCACATCTGCCGTTTCTGTATAGGAATTGTTTTTTGCATCTTCATTTAAAACAATTTTTACAAACTCGAAAGGCTTTTCCATTTTGTCCTTTGTGGAAATGATGAAATCACACCTTGGAACACCTGGTTCGGTGCTGCTGCCATCAGCGAGTCCATTGTCGCTGTCGGTATCGTCTCTTTCTGTTAAAGAGCCGATATAATTGCCGGAACTTGATGTCGAGCAGCCACAGATTGTTAAAGCAAATAATAGAAATATTGAAAGAACGATATTTTTTTTCATATAGTCTCCTTGATTTAAATTTATGGGGCAGTCGTTACCGGAATATCCCAGTTGCCCTTGATGGGCAGATCGCCGAGCTCATAGTTTACATAAACTTGCGGGTGTTGGTTTCGTTTTTTAGATGTATTTTCATAATAAGATCTTTCCCAGTAGTCCCATGTTTTATATTGAGCATACCATAGAAGTTTCTCTATATTTATATTATTGTTTGATGGAGCTAAATTTTGTGCGGTGCCTAGACTGTCTTTATTGTTTCCTAACCCCTCAAGAATAAAATAGGTAAAGGCGCTGGCTTTTAGATTTGGACTCTCATATGAAAGTTTATCGCTTGTAGAACTGGCGCCGACAATTAAGTTGTCTATCTGCTTTAAGTTGTCAATTAGTGGAAGTGCTTTGGTTATTTTATCACTTTCCGATAATGCTGATTTTCCAATAAACCCCCCGCTGTTGCACGCATCAATTATCAGAACTTTTCTTATTTCTTTTTTTAGCGGACTTAACATTAATGAAAGCTCTGTTCCGGTTATTCCTGAGTTTATTTTATTTTGAGTGGTTGTATTGTCATAATCGGATGGGCAAATTAAAGATTCTCCAGCAGACCCACCGTGTCCTGAAAAATAGATTAAAACAATAGAATTTGTATTATCTGTAGCTTCATTATTTGCCTTGGCTACCATCTCATTAATTTTTGTAACAATATTCGATTTTGTAGCATCATAGTCTGTTAGTGTAGCCGTGGAGTTGTTTGTTAAATTTTTACTCCAAATAGGGTATTCACTGGATTCCACAAGAGATGCATGCATTTTTTTTGCATCATCACTAGCATATATTAAACTGCTTGACTGCACAAGGTTTGAATTGATATGCATATATTTTGAGATTCCAATAAATAATGCATACATATGCGTATAGATTTCTGCGGCGTATAAATTTACTTTGTTTATAAGTTGATTCGAAGAAATGGTTACATACCCTGGTTTTTTAATATCAATAAATACTTTAATTTTTCTGGGGCAAACGCCATCAGTTTTATACATCTTTTTTTCCGCAACAGTATTATCAATGAGCAAATCATTGTAAAAAAGCTCAGGGTCGGCAATGGCCGTTTGACATTCAAGAGTTATTGCGTAATTGCCGATGTAATTATTTATAGTATTTTCTGTGTAATCTACATATTCTATGCAAGCACTTAAAATTGCCTGATCGTTGTTAGAGGAAAGGTGAGTATAAATTAGTGGATAATTGTTTTTGCCGGAATCCGTTTCAATATATATTTCATATGGTGTATCTTTGACTAGACTGTCAGGTATTATTGCTGTGACCTTGCTGTCCAACCATGTTTGTCCTGCAGTGACTGGAATTTCACTTCCATCGGGAGCTTTGAATATAATTTTACCTTTGCCTCTGAAACCTTTTCCAATAATATCTATTTCTTCATTAGAATTCGATGCAACTTTGTTGATTGTTAGAAGTTGCGGTTTTTGAGGCGAAATTATGGTTACAATGTGGGATTCATTTTTTTTGCTTTTGTCTCCCCAGGAGTTTACTACTATATAATATTGGTTATTAACAGCTATATAATCCGGGATTTTTATCGTGATATTTTTATCGCTCCATGAGACGATATTATTATCCTGTACGTAAAACTCGTAGGAACCGTATTTTTTATCAAGTAGCTCGATTCTGTTTTTTATATGTTTTTCTCCAAAATTTTTGCCGGTTATTTTAAATTCGGTACCTGATATTCCAACCTGCGTACCTTTATCATTTAAAACAGAGTCTATTATGGGCTTAGTCTCTACATTGTATTTGGAATACTCTGGAGGCGGATTGTTGTCGCAGCCGGTAAAAAAGAAAATAGCGATGAGAAAAGAGCATAATACCGTAATTTTGTTTATATTTGTCAAAATATATAACCTCTATAAATAGTTTCTATAGTTTAATTGTTTATTGTGTTTATTCTTGATTTTCTCCTTTTTAATTTTTGTATTATTTATAAAAGTTTTTGTCGCAATATTATTGTGTTTATTTCATTCTAATTTTTGAAATATTTTTTGCAAAAAAATCAATTGACTGTTGACTCTGTTTAATCAGCTGTTCTTTTTTATTTTTTAAGCAATACCGCAATAGTTTTTATAATTTTATGACAACTTTACCCGTGTTGTTTTACTATGAATCCGGAGGAGGGTATTGTTTGATTTTGTGTAAAAATCATAAAATTGTGATTATTGCTTGAGGAGAAATAAAATGCTTAAAAATGTTTTTATGGCTATTGTATTGGTGATAATGTTTTCCGCATGTGCCTTTGCCCAGGCAAAACCGTTGGTCCAGACAAAAGATTATGTCATTGGACCGTTCAAGCCGGGTGACCATTGGAACCGTCAGCTTGCGGAGAAATATTTCGGCGAACCGGTTGAAGTTTCCAAGTTAAGCCTATCTTCACCGGACTGGCTTGATGTGGCAAAAGACCGGGTTTTTCCTGCGCCGGATGAAAAAGGAGAATTTCGTTTGTCTGCTGATTCTATAAAGTTTAAAGGTGCTTTGTTTGTCGTGTTTGATGGTAAGATTCTTGTCTTGACGGTAACAGGAAGTAATATTGAGACTTCGAGAGGGCTTCGCGTGGGTGATTCTTTGGAAAAATTAAAAAAGCTGTATCCTGTCGATAAGAATATAGATAAAGATGTTTCTAATTATATAACTTATGAAGAGCGTTATAGCAGTAAATTTCCCGGGAGGAGTGACAGATTTTTTATATTTGTTGACGGTAAAACTAAAGAAGTGTCGGGACTTGCCTTTCACTCTGTTGGCTTGCCGGAAACTGTCATCCATTCCACCGGAACGAAACCTGTAACCACTGAAGATGCCGTCCGACCTGCTTCCGTTACTTTGACGGCAGAGGATTTTAGAATCGGCCCTTTCAAGGTAGGGGAGAAGTATGATAACTCTGTGTTCAATAAAGCGGAAAATCTTTTCGGACAAGCATCGTCGCATATTTATAGTGATGAAATTGTCGGCAAGACTGCAAAAGGCTTAAATGTCTATACTGTTGACTTTGATGGTAAGTATAGTGGCTCTATTTATTATACGGACGCAGAAAAGATCATTGTGGAAATCTCAACATCTTATGCGATGCTTACGGGGAGAGGCTTGAAAGTGGGTGATTCAATTGATAAGGCTTTGAGCTTATATGGGCACCCTTATTCCAGAAAAGTCGTGAAGCTGGAAGCTGAAACAGCTGAGACTCTTTTTGCAGATATTGATATTCCCGCCCGAACTGTGGTGCACTATCGGTATGGTAATGATAAAAAAGGAATTTGGCTGAGTGTGAATGAAAAATCAGGCATTATAGAGAGAATTAGTGTTTATAATTACCTTGATTATTAGGATAAATAAGCCGGGATAATTGTTTGTTTCAGTTATGTGGATTATTATTTTTGTCGGAGTTTTTTTATGAAAATAGAAGTTGCGGACTATAATCCTGACTGGCCGGAATTGTTCGAGCAGGAGTCGGTTAAAATCAAGAACATGCTTAAGGATGAACTCGTGAACATATTCCATATCGGCAGCACGGCTGTGCCCGGCCTGGCAGCCAAGCCGATTCTGGATATTATGCCTGTTGTAAAAGACATTAAAGCTGTTGATTTATATAATTCTGTTTTTGAGTCTCTCGGTTATGAGGCGATGGGGGAGCTTGATATTCCCGGAAGGAGATATTTCCGTAAGGGAGGCGATAACAGGACCCATCAACTGCATGCCTTTCAGTATAACGATACCCATAACATTTTAAGGCATCTTGTTTTTCGAGATTATTTGCGGGAGCACCCGGCTGTAAGGGATGAATATGCGGCGCTGAAGTTTTCGCTTGCCGGGAAATATCCTGACGATATTGACGGATATTGTGCCGAAAAGGATAACTTTGTCAAAGCAACGGAGCAAAAAGCGCTGACCTGGTTTTGGGAAAATTTTTTGTAATTTCCGGTAATTTATAAAAGAAAACTTAAAAAGACTTGACTTGGAGTTGACTCCAGAGGTTATGATTGAGTGGCTGATAAAAGTCAAGGAGGAAGAGTAATGAAAAAAAATCCCATGATAATGTTTCTGTTTATGCTGTTTTTAGCTTTTGTTGGCGGCGGATATGCGCAGGCACAACAAAAAACACCCGCCAATCATAAAAAAGTTCTTGTGGTGTATTATTCCTATAGCGGCAATACGCGTGAAATAGCCACTCAGATACATCAGAAAATTGGCGGAGATATTGTGGAAATAAAAACGGTAAAGCCGTATCCCAAAGTCTATAATGAGTTGACTGCTCAGGCTAAAAAAGAGCTGGAATCCGGTTTTAAACCGGATATTCAGCCAATCAGCGTTAATGTTAAGGATTATGATACCGTTTTTGTCGGTTCGCCGAACTGGTGGGTGACGATTGCCCCGCCGGTTATTACTTTTTTATCTAAAAATGATCTGTCCGGCAAAACAGTCATACCTTTCATCACCCATGAGGGCAGCGGACTTGGCCGCAGTGTTTCACATATAAAAGAAATCTGTCCGAAAGCAACCGTTAAGGACGGCCTTGCCGTCAGGGGAAGCAGTGTTAAAAGTGCGCAAAAAGACGTCGAACAGTGGCTGAAAAAGCTTGGTATAATAAAATAGCAAAATTATTTTTTCAATAAATTGCACATGCCCGGACTCTGGATTTCAATTTTAAAAGCCAAGGTCTCCGGGTATTTTTGCGTTAAGCAAGCATTAATATGTCAGAAAAAAGCGGTCCAAAAATCATAAAGAACGCCCTATCTAAAATGAATACAAACGGGTGCCGGTAGAAAACTACCCTTTCCTTTGCACATTCAGGGCTTTCGTAGCGGTCATCTTTTTGATATTTAAATGAAACTCCTGTAAGCTTTTTGTCGTTGTCAAAAATGAATCTGTATTCGGAATATTTTTCGACTTCAGAGCCTGATGTCCCATGGGTGTTTGTATTTACCTTGTATACGTATTCATACCCGTAAGGCAAACTATTATAGCAGCGGCATCCTCTTTCTTTGTATACGGCATACGGATCACCGTACCGCTCTACAAGTAATCTCTCATGGTCTCCTATTTTTAATCCAAAATTAGATTCTATATTTGGGGGAGAAAATATGATTATCATAGGTTTGTTTTTTGCTGTGAAAATAACCGTACCGTCTTTAAAACAAATCTCCTCACCTTCTTTTCCATAAATCCCTTTCCCTTTTTCCGGTTTGCCGTATAGATAGTTCCAACGCCCGAGATGCCCGTCTGTTGTTTCCCGCGGGTTTCTTTTAGTTATTTTTCCAAAGCAGTTTTCCGCTTTTTGCAAATCTATCTCTTTGCCGAATTTAAATGGAACCGATTCCGTTTCCGCCGGTAATGGAGTAATTTGTGCCGGTAAAAAAAGATAATAGCATTTTAATGCTACCAAAAAGAGCAGAACCGATATCGGAATTAAATAATTTTTTTTAAATTTCATTGAGTAACTCCACTTGGGTGGCTTTAAAAATAACTGTCGCAGGATTTACGGATTTATTGCAGTTTTTATAATATTGTTAAAACTAACTTGAAAATAAAAAGGCCATCTCAGAGAGACAGCCCCGTAAAATCCGCTTTAAGATTTATATACGCTATTCTTCTTCCACAAAAGGCTCTTTCGATTCTCTGGTAAACGACAGGAAGAATACCATCGCCGCCATAATGACGTAGCCGATGCCAAACTGCAGCGGGACCTGTATGGCAATGCCCGTCAGGTTCATCGGGTTATACATGCTTCCGTCGGGCATCGCCGAATGGACAATGCCAAAAACCGTCAGCAGTGCCAGAATGATCAGATACAGAGAACATTTTTTCAGGTTACGGTCAATCATCTCCGCCAGGAATCCTCCCCATAACATAGCCGTCAGAATAAATCCGTTCCCGAGTGCCACGGTAACAAGTGTTTGCGGAAGTTCTACTCCCGGTTTATTTAACAGCTCCTGAAAACGGTCGGCCGGGACGATGTCGGGTGTGCCGTATTTGATTGCCAGCAATCTGGCGACGGTGGGGAAGAACGCGAAAGCGACGGCCGGAGCGTGGCGTTTGGGGCAGGCAATAAACGCCTGGGCAATAATGTCAAGAGCCACGAAAAGAAGAATTGGAGCCAGAACCGCTTTCGGTATCAGCTCTATGAAAAATGATACGTATCCCAGGACTCCGCCAAGACCGACGAACAGCCCGGTGATAATGGTGTAACCGACTCTGGCCCCCATTTTTTTGTAAGCCGGCTGGCCGATGTAAGGCGTTGACTGCGCTACTCCGCCGCATACTCCGGCAACGAGTGTGGCAATGGCTTCCGTGAGAAGTATCTGCTGGGTATCGTAATCGTCGCCGTCTACTTTGGCACTTTCGGTTACGTTGATGCCGCCGATCACGGTAAGGATTGCAAACGGGAGTGAAATTGGTATAAACTGCAGCGCTTCTTTAAATCCTTTTACAAAATCAAGTGTCGGAATGGGCAGTGTTCCCATGGTCATTGTCGTATTTATTCCATGGTATTCAAGTCCCTTTATGATCCCGGTATGTCCCAGAAAGTGATACAGTATTGTTCCTCCGATAATTGCCAGCAGCAAGCCCGGCATTTTCCATGGCAGGTTTATTCTGGCAACCAGGTTGTAAAGAACAAGTCCGAGGGCGATCATTCCTACGATCGGCAGGCCAAAGACTTCAAGCAGGGGAGCGAAGCCTATCAGTGCCAAACCGATTCCCGCCAGTGAGCCAAGTAAGCCGGCCTGAGGAACCATTTTTTGTACCCAGGCGCCGCAAAAAGACATGATTACTTTAAAAATACCGGTAAGAACCATCGTGGCCATACCGACATACCAGGTCATATGCGCCGCTTCATCAATGCTCATTCCTTTTTGTTTGAAACCGATGAACGCCGGGCCGAGTACAACAAGTGCGATTCCTATTGTCGAGGGAGTATCAAGTCCCAGGGGCATAGCCGTTACTTTTGCATTCCCTGTTTTTTTGTATAGCTGATATGCCATATAACTGTAAATGAGATCACCGACAAGAACTCCGAATGCTGTTCCGGGAAGCATTTTTTTATAAATGATATCGGCAGGAAAGCCAAATGCAAAAATTAGTATGCCTGACAGGAACGCCATTACTGCCAGGTTATCAAACATCAGTCCGAAAAAGCCGTTTAAGTCTCCCTGACAAAACCATTTGAATTGCTCTGCTTTTTGTTTGCTCATTTAGTTTACCACTCCAAATTTATATTTTTACAGAATTTCGACGATTTTCCTTTTTCTCCCTTTTGCAGGATTGTCGGCATGTTGGTATGAACTAATGCTTATAGTTGTTTTTCTGCTTGTTCCGTATAGAAAATCTATTATCTGAGAGGATATTATTGCGGTGCGTATTCTTATAATAAATAACGATGCCCCGCCTCTTGGCGGCGCTGAATATCATGTTAAGCTTTTATCGTCTCTTTTGCAGTCTAAGGGGCATACTGTGGACTGTTTTTATCCTTATGAGCATTATATTTCGCTTTCCAAGCGCAATGTCAGAAAAGCTTTTAACAGTTTAATAAAGGACAATGTTTTTGACGTTGTCCATGTGCACAATCTTGAGTATAAATTTTCTTTTTTGCTTGATATTTTGCACAATATGAACATTAGAATCGTGCAGACTTTGCATGATTTCAGATATATTTGTGCAAGCGGTTCATTTTTCAGAAAAGGAAAGATTTGTACTGCCTGTATGGGCGGTAAATATTATGAGGCAGCCTTGAAGGGATGTTTCAGCTTTCTTTCGGCATCAAACAGGTTTGTGAAGGAGACCCTTTTTAGAATGGATCCGATACGCATAAATAAAATCGCCTGCTATATCTCTCCAAGCAAAAATCTTATGAATGTTTTCCGGGAAGGCGGCTTCACCGGGAAAATGGTAAATCTGTATAATTTTCTTGATTTACCGCAGTACAATGTCCCGACATCGGCAACAGAACCCTATCTTTTGTATTTTGGGCGTTTAGCTGAAGACAAGGGACTTATGACTTTGCTTGATGCTGTAAAAGGAACCGGTCTCAAGTTGAAGATTGCCGGTAAGGGGTTTATGGAAAAAGCCATTACAGAGCGCATATCCAATGAGCAGGGTCTTGAAAATATTGAAATGCTTGGCTTCCTTCAGGGAAGGGAACTGTTTGAACAGGTTGGTAAAAGCAAGCTTGTTATTATTCCATCGGAATGGTGGGAAAATCTTCCTTTTACCGTCCTTGAAAGCTTTGCGCTGAGAAAGCCTGTGGTTGCTTCCAATCTTGGGGGAATACCTGAACTTGTTACACCTGAGCGCGGACTTTTGTTTAAAGCCGGTGACCCTCTTGATCTGCGGGAGAAGATCCTCAGTCTTTTTTACGATGACAAAAAGCTTGAGGATATGGGCAGAAACGGTTTTGCTTTTGTAAACGAAACGATGTCTCCCAATACTTATTACGAAAAGATTCTTGATATTTATGCTGCCGATTCCGGACAGTGATTCTGAACACTATGCATATAAACTTTTATTTTAGAAACAATAACTGCTATACTTCAAAACGCTTATTGGAAGAGGCAAATTCCAATGGGTTTACGTTTAATGTCTACGATCCTATGAAGGTATCCATTGTCGGAGATGAGCTTTTTTACGAAGAAAAAATTATACCCTTCTGTAATATAGCTTTTTTTAGAGGTTCTGTAGAATCTATCGCCAGAGAATGGATTACGTCGATTGCTGCTTTTTATGAGTATAGAAATATTATTGCCGTAAACAGACCCAATTCAATTTTGACAGCTTCCAACAAATGGAAATGCCGTCAGCTCCTTAAAGCGTCGGGACTGCCGGTTTCAAGAGCCGCCCTCGTTTCCGGACGTGAGAATCTCGGCTTTGTTGTTGAGAGCCTGGGCGGGTTCCCGGTTGTTGCCAAATTTTTTTATGGCAGCGGCGGGGTTGGCGTTGTCTTTATTCCGGATATGTTTTCCCTTATTTCCATTTATGATTCATATAGAGTTTTGGGAGTCCCGTATATGTTGGAAGAGTTTTTTTCTTCAGTATCGAGCGGCGTCTTCAGAGTTATTGTTGTTGACGGAACCCCTATTGCGTCTTTGGTGACGCACCCGTCATCGGGCGATTTTAGAAGCAATTTTGCCAGAGGCGGAAGTGCATGTTCCGCACCGTTTGATCCTGTTATTGATAAAATTGCTGTGGACGCGGCAAAAGCCTGTGGTCTTTCCGTTGCCGGCGTCGATCTTGTCAGGACACCGGCCGGACCTGTTGTCCTTGAGGTCAATTCTTCTCCCGGAATAGAACTGGCCGAAGCAATTTTATCAAAAAACATTGCTTCGGCCATATTAAAGCCTTTTTATAATAACTAGGCTATTATGCGCGGTTAGTCGCGTATTTCTTATTTTTACTGTTAAAGTAATCCATAGCTTTGGCATGTACTTTATCAATAATCATTCTATAAGACTCTACTTCTTCAGTTGTAAGTGTCGAGGTTACAATGTCGGCCCATTCAGCTAAAATAGCTTTTATTTTTTCGGAAACTTTTTTACCTTTGTCGGTAAGATAAATTTCCAACGATCTTAAATCGGCCTGATTTGTTTTTTTCTCGACATATTTGAGCTTTATGAGTTTATCAAGAGCTCTGGTTGTATAAGAAGAGTCTACGCATACCGCGCTGCTGAGCTCGTGAAGACTGATACCGTCTTTTTCGGCCAGCTCAATTATAAACGGATATAATCCGCTCGACAGACCAGATTCTTTAAGCTTTTCATTAACGAAAACCCTGTTTAATCTAGTCAATCTGTTAAAAATTCTATTTGTTTGCATCGTGATAATATCACCCCTTTGTTTATAGATATCGTGTTACGGTCTATTGGTTATATTTGTTGTTAGCTGTTTAAATATTTTAAAATATTCGTAACGGTTCCCCCCTAAGTATCACTGAATACTACATGATTTTTTAGATGATTTTTGTAGAAACGATATTTTTCATACAATTGCTTGAGATAGAGTTCTATACCCCCTCATGTGCAAATCCACATCACCTCCTTTTTATTGTTACAACGCTGTTAACACTTTACTTTGTACATTAATTTTGATGCAAAAATCCTTAAATAGGATGCAAGGCAATAAGTAATTTTCTGCTTATATTGTAATTGTATATTGGAAATAGTGAAGTATAGATGAGTCTCTTGTAAAACAGGAGATTTTGGTGACGGTGCTTGAGCTGCTGTATTATTTTTTAATCTATATCTGAAAATGTTGAAATTGAATGCAGCTGCTTTTGGGATACCGGATAGTTGATTTCTTATCAAGTAATAAGAGGAGATTAAATCATTAAAGCCTGTTGCCAGTAAAAAAATGAATACTCTTAAATTACAGTCTTTATTTATTTTTAAAGAGTTTACCCTGGAACCCAGGGCCTCTTTTTCCTGCTTACATTTATTTTCCAATTATTGATTCCCCGTTTAACCCCTGTTAATATAACTGTTTAGCTATATTAATATTTTTATTTTTGCGGACAGGAAGAAGATTGCTGTTTGAATTAAGTTAATATTTTTTGTGAAGAATTATCTATTTTCTTTGTGAAATGAGCCAACGGTATCATATTTTATATCTTCACTTGATATTTTCCAAGAATTGCCTTCTTTTTTGTAGTTTATAACCCCCTTAAAAGAATCTTCAGCTCCTTTAAGCTTTGGATTTCTGGCTTTACCGCTAATTTCCATTGTCGCTGTATTTCCGGACACAGTTTCTTTTCCGGTTTGGTATTCTCTAGGACCGTGGTAATCCATAAGGAATAAAGTGGCTTTAGGATCTTTTTCTTTTTTTATTGCAGAAATGACGTCGGAAGACATATATTTGCTGACTTCGTTGATGTCAAGAGTTTTTAGAGCTTTTTGCTTTTTTTCGTATATTTCTTTTAAAGACACTTCCTGCGCATTGGCGGTATTATTGGAGATGAATAAAAAAAACATTAGAATAAAAACAAATAATCCGGCAGTTGTTTTATTGATATTCATTGAAAATCACCTCTTATTTTTTGAATAAGTTGTATTTTGCTGCTTATATGGCTGCTTATATGATTTTATGATTTGCTAAATTTTTTGGTCAGAGTATTTTATCTTTATATCCACAATAATATTCTATAAGTTTTTGTCACGTTCCTTCTCTTTTGGGAGGAATCTTAACTTTATGAGTTAATTTGGATTGCAGGCAATGCCCTTTGTCATAACAGTTTGAGGCAAAAGGATTAGATCTTTTCAGTTATATGGTAATTTCCGCCAAATTGATGGCTCCTTCTGAATTTGATTTTAACTTGATGCTAAAATATGAAAATATAGAGTTTTTGAGGAAATAGCCTTCTTTTTTTTGAATGGATATTCGTTTTAATTCATAAATATTCATGGCAATTATTTTCGGCCGGCATAAACGATACTTTAACCGCCTGATAAAATAAAAGCGGGAAAATATTTTCCTGCCTTTATTTTATAGTGCTTTGTTTGTATTCAAAATCTTTTGAGACCGATTTTACCGCGTACTTAATGTCTTCGCTTGAGACTTTCCAGGAATTTCCTTCTTTCTTGTAGTTTATCACGCCTTTAAAAGAATCTTCGCCTCCTTTAATTCCCGGATTTCTTGCTTTGCCAATGATTTCCATTGTTGCTTTATTGCCGGAAAAAGTCTCTTTACCTGTTTTGTATTCTATCGGACTGAGATATTTCATCAGGTATAGTGTCGCTTTGGGGTCTTTTTCGCCTTTTATTGCCGAAATCACCTCGGAGGACATATATTTTGACAGTTCATTTATGTCCATATTGCTTATTGCCAGTTGTTTCCTGGCAAAGATATCTTTCAGTGACGTTTCCTGAGCACCTGCATTGTTCTGGAGTGATACAAAGACAATAAATGTCATCACCAGTATCGTCATTATTTGATTTTTTAACATAAAATTTCACCTCACAGTTATTTTTATTGTAACCAAATTGGCAGGTTATGAGTTGTTGTATATATGCGACTATCCAATGACTGAATATTAAGTTCATAAATTCTATGGTGTTTTGCCGCCTTCCTTCTCTTTTTGAAGGAATCTTAACTTTATAAGTTAATTTTCACTTGAAGGAATATTCATTTTTTTAATTGGAGTTGATAATAAGTTTATGGACAGTATAGAATCTCTGAGAAAGCAAATTGACGCTTTGAATTTTGAAATACTTGAGCTTCTTACAAAAAGGGCTCAGCTTGTTAAAAGTATCGGTATTGAAAAACGTAATCAGGGCTTGAAGTCTTATGACCCTGTAAGGGAATACCAGCAGATAAAATCAATAATTTCGAAGAATTCCGGCTTATTCTCTGATGATTCGCTTACGAAAATTTTTCTTGAAATTTTTGCGGCTTCTAAACAGGTTCAGAATAACTCTTTGAGTGACTTGATCGTTTCTAAAAGTATAAGGAAAGAGTCTCCCCGGATTGAATTGGGAAAGGGAATTGCAATTTTTTCCGGATGTGAGCCGATGGTTTTTGCCGGTCCGTGTTCAATTGAAAATCATAGTCAGATGGAAGCTGTTTGCGCTTTTTTATCAGGGTTGGGAATAAAATGTCTGCGTGCAGGTGCATTCAAACCGAGAACATCACCATATACATTCCAGGGACTGGGAGAAGAGGGCCTTAAAATATTAAAGGACTGCGGTGAGCGGTTTGGTATGATTTTGGTGTCTGAAGCCGTATCGGAAGCAACGTTTGCAACAGTTGCCGATTATTGTGATGTGATTCAGATTGGTTCCAGAAATATGTTTAATTATGAACTGCTGAAAATGGCCGGCTCTCAGAGCAAACCGATCTTACTGAAGAGGCATTTTTCTGCAACTATTGAGGAATTTATATATTCGGCCGAGTATATTGCCGGCAGCGGAAATGAGAATGTGATCCTTTGTGAGAGAGGTATCAGAACGTTCGAACCCTCTACAAGAAATACACTGGACCTCTCGGCCGTTCCGTTATTAAAGATGCAGACCTGTCTTCCTGTTATCGTCGATCTGAGTCACTCCACAGGTAGAAAGGATATCATATCTTCAATGGCAAAGGCATCTTTAGCCGCCGGAGCAGACGGGGTTATGGTTGAGGTTCATCCTGAGCCTCGGACAGCCCTGTCCGATAGTAATCAGCAGCTTGATTTCAGTGAATTTGAATCTTTTTTGAAAAAATGTTTTCAGACTTTTTAAAGGGAAGATATTCGAGCTTATGTAATTTTAAACTCACACACTTTAGTATAAAAAGTTTAAGGAGATTTTATGTCTGCTAAATACAAAATACTTGTTATTAATCCAGGCTCCACCTCGACCAAGATTGCTGTTTTTGAAAACGGAACTCAGCTTTGGAAAGAAAATATAAAGCACGGTGTTGAAGACCTTGCTCCGTTTTCAGGAATATTGGAACAGGTGCCTTTCAGAAAAGATGTGATTTTATCACGGCTTAAGGATAATGCTTTTGATCTTGGAACCTTTGCGGCAATTGTCGGCCGCGGAGGGATGCTAAGACCTCTTGAAAGCGGAACGTATGAAGTAAACTCTCTTATGCTTGAAGATTTATATGAGTCAAGAAGAGGCGAACACGCCTCTAATCTGGGAGCGATCCTTGCCTGGGAATTATCGAAAGATTCGAGCCTTAAAAGCTACATAGTTGACCCTGTCTGTGTCGACGAGCTTGAGCCCCTGGCAAGGTATTCGGGAATAAAGGCTCTGCCACGCGAGAGTATTTTCCATGCTCTTAATGTTAAGTCGGTAGCCCGGCAGTATGCGAGATCACTTGGTAAAACCCTTAATGAAATGAATCTGGTTGTTGCTCATATGGGTGGCGGTATAACCGTTTCCGCCCTTAAAAAAGGGCGTGCCGTAGAAGTAAACCATGGTCTTTATGAAGGAGCTTTTACACCGGAAAGAGCCGGGAATCTGCCGAATTTACCGTTTTTTGAGCATAGCATGGGAATGGATGCCAAAAAAGTAAAGAATATGGTTGTCGGCAGAGGCGGTCTTGTTGATTTGCTGGGAACATCCGATGCAGTTGAAGTTGAGAAGAGAATCGAAAGCGGAGATACAATAGCCAGGGAAGTTTACGAAGCGATGGCTTATCAGGTATCGCAGCAGATTGGCGCCAGAGCAGCCGTTCTTTGCGGAGAGGTCGATGCCGTTATTATCACCGGCGGACTTGCATATGCGGTGGATTACCTTAATAAATGGATTGAGGAAAGGGTAAAGTTTATTGCTCCCGTAGTTGTCATTCCCGGTGAGAATGAGATGGAAGCATTGGCATTGGGGGCGTTGAGGGTATTAAGCAACGAAGAACCCGCCCAAACCTACTAAATGAGTTGAAACCGGCGAACCTGCGTCGTCGCAGGCAAATTCTTTCGTTCGACGTAGAAAAGACTACGACTCACTCATAGAATTTACCTTTGACTTAGCATCTTCACCGGTTTGAACTCATTTAGTTTTTAATGAATGTGTTTCTTTTTATTATAGATTATTGAATATTTTCTAACTTGGCACTTGCTCAATAAACTACTGTTACTTAATTGATTTGAGTGCCTTTTTACTTTCTAAAGCTTTATTTTGGGGATAATTAATAATCAGGAGTAGTTTTATTAATGGATATAGAGAGATTTGCTTTGAGTAAGATTTTAGAAAGTATTGCGAAATGCGATGTATTGCAGAGCAATTTTGAGACTAATGATAAAACGCCTTCTTGGGACGGTTTCGTTTACGTTTATAATAATTCTAATAAGGCAAAACGAGAGTATCAAGGAAGAGTTCCTGTCCAAATTAAAGGTACTGAAAAGTTAGATATTGATTTGGAAAAAGAGCAAATATCTTTTCCTATGGAAGTGTCTGATTTAAGAAATTATTATAAAGACTGCGGGTGTGTTGTTTTTGTCGTTTATATAACAAAGGATTTTAAACATCGTATATATTATAATAGTCTTCTTCCATTTGATCTTAGAAAGATTTTAGAAGTGGCAAAAGACCAACAAACAATTACTATAGCTCTGGATGTTTTTCCTGAAAATGATCAAAAAGAAGTAACCACTATTTTTTTCGATTTTCTGCATCATTCTGAACTTCAAAAAGGTACAAAAGGAATAATACTTGATGCTATTGATTCTTTTGAAGATTTACAAAAAAGTAAAATAGATATTGATAACATTGTTGTCCCTTCTCCTGGTAGTAACCTTATAGAATTATGCAAATATCTTACAACCCATGAACATTATGTTTATGCAGAGACTAAAGACAAGGTCTTGTTTCCTTTTGAAAAAGTAAAAAAAGCATCAAGGGTGACGCTTCTTCCTCGTAAAATACAAATTGAAGTTAATGGAACTAAATTTTATGATGAATCGTCTTTATGCGTGGAAAACGGTAAGGAAGTAGTTAAGATAGGAAAATCTTTTACTTATAGACCTTTCGAAAAAAATTTTAATTTTAAACTTAATGGAAATTTGTCGGAGAGAATAATTGACTGCCGTTTTTTTATAGAGTTGTCAGATAGTGGGAAAATAATAATCGACGGTAAAGAGGGACAGGTTAATATTGACGATGGCTTGATAGAGGAAGCAAAAAAAATAAGAGAAATATTAAAATTTCTTGAACTCACAAAGCTGCTGTTTGAAAAATTAGGAGTAAAGAAAGAGCTTGATTTTGAAAAAATTACCGATTCCGATTCTAGGTTAATAGCGGCTTTAATAGAGGGTATTATTAATAATGCTTATGTCACAGTGGATAACCTTGAGTCTTGGATATTACCTGTAAAAATAGCAAATTTACATATTCTCCTTGTTGCCATCAAATCAAAAGAGAAAAAAGATAGAGATAGGTATAGAATATATAACTTTTTTGAACAGTGTGAAAAGAATTGCTACATGGAATATAAAATGGATTCTGGTAGTGAACCCATCAAAAGTTCTGTATATTTTTTATTAGAAAAAAAAGATTTTTTAAAGTTTGACAATATCAGCTATGATAATATTTTGAAATTAGTTAAAAATTTACCGAAATATGAGGCTAATCATACTTCTATAACAAATTTAATCTTAAGTTTATTAAGAGCTTATGATGAACAAAAAGAAGATGAAATGTTGAAAACGGCCAACTCGCTTAATGAGCATATTGTTGCTTTTTATGGTGAAACTCCGATAACAGTTTTAAATAAACTACAGATAATTAGGCGGCAAAGGAGATTTTCAGATGAAGAAATCGAGATTTTGAAACAGATTTTGTCTTCAAATGATGATTTATTTGTATTACTGGGAGCAAATATTCTTTTGGAACGCTCTCTTGATGCGGAAAGTGTTTTTGAAAAATTGCCGGAAGAAAAGAAGCAGGAATTTTTGTCTTTTCCTATTTGCTTTCTTTGGATACGCCGGTAAGGTATGCCGTTGTTTATGCTTAGGAACTTATAGCGGAAAATAACGGGTAACCATTCGCGTATTTTTTTATGGATTCCATCAAACCGAACTGCGTCGCGGACTTGAGCACGGTAACCGTGCGAAAAAAGCAAGCTGCATTGAGGTTTGTCCAAATTAAAATACGCGTGAATGGTCGTTATTGTGAGCTTCTTGTGACTAAGCATAAACAACGGCATATTATAAGATTATACTTATAACAACCTAGCTGAATATAACTATATCAGGCAATTTATTTTAGAATAAATAGAAATGTCTTGATAAGCCGCTTGGAATAGTGTAAAATTTAAGTAAGGAATGTAAGGAGGTTTTTGAATATGGAAATTGCAAAAATTACTTCAAAAGGGCAAATTACAATTCCTGTTGATATTCGCAGAAAAATGAATCTTAAAGACGGAGATAAGGTTATATTTCTTAAGCAGGGTGACAGGTATTATATTGAAAACGCCTCTCTTGTCGCGATAAACAGCATGCAGGAAGTTTTTGAGGGAGAAGCAGAGCGGCTTGGTTTGAAAGATGAAGATGATGTCGTTTCAATGATAAAAGAAATACGCCGGGAACGCTGGGAAAACCGTGATGCGGATAATGCTTGATACTAATGTTTTAATTTCAATGTTTTTATTTCCATCGGAAAGGATGAACCTGCTTAAATGCCGTTTATTTGACGATAATCATCTTTTTCTCTGCTCTTGTTGTTGATGAAATGAAAGATGTTATAGCAAGAAAGTTTTCGCAGAAGAAAAGCCGTCTGGATGAGTTTTTTCAGTCCTTTCCTTTTTCAATGTCTTATACGCCTGAACATTTCAATAAAGCAGACTATCCGGATATGAGAGATGTTTTTGATTTACCTATTTTAATCTCTGCGATATTGGAAGATGTGGATTTGTTAATTACAGGCGATAAAGATTTTAAGGCTGTTGATATTGAAAAACCGGAAATTCTCACTCCAACTGAATATCTTGAAAAATATCTGTGAATTTGAATGTATTTGTTAAATATTAAAAAGGACGCAAATTTGCGTCCTTTTTAATATTTAACTGACTATAAAAAGCCTTATCTTTTCTGGTTGAATGCTGCGAGACCTGCATATACTGCGCTGTCACCGAGCTCTTCCTCTATGCGCAGGAGCTGGTTGTATTTGCAGATACGGTCGGTTCTGGATGCCGAACCGGTTTTGATCTGGCCTGCATTTGTGGCGACAACGATGTCGGCAATGGTCGTATCTTCGGTCTCACCCGATCTGTGGGATACGACAGCAGTGTATTTGTTCTTTTTAGCCAGCTCTATCGTTTCCAGTGTTTCGGTGAGTGTACCGATCTGGTTTACCTTAATCAGGATTGAGTTGGCAATTCCTTTGTCGATGCCTTCCTGAAGCCTTTTGGTGTTGGTGACGAAAAGATCGTCGCCAACGAGCTGTATTTTGTCTCCCAGTTTCTCGGTCAGCAGTTTCCAGCCGTCCCAGTCATCTTCGGCAAGACCGTCTTCTATCGATATGATCGGATATTTCTCTACCCATGAAGCATAGAGGTCTACCATTTGTGCTGATGTCAGCGATTCGCCGCTGCTCTTGGAGAAAACGTATTTTCCGTTTTCATAGAACTCTGATGAAGCCGGATCAAGGGCAATGAAAATCTGTTTGCCGGGTTCGTACTCCGCCATTTTTATGGCTTCTACGATAAATTCTAAAGCTTCTTCGTTGGATTTGAGATTCGGTGCAAAACCGCCTTCATCTCCGACTGCCGTATTTAACTTTTTGCCGGACAGGAATTTTTTCAGATTATGGAAAACTTCTGTTCCCATTCGGAGTGCCTCACTGAAGCTTTCGGCTCCTGCGGGAACAATCATAAACTCCTGAATATCTGCATTGTTGTCGGCATGCTGCCCGCCATTGAGAATGTTCATCATTGGCACCGGCAATGTGCAGGCATTGACGCCGCCGATATATCTGTAAAGCGGTATTCCCAACTCTGCAGACTGTGCTTTGGCAGTAGCCAGCGATATGCCCAGAATGGCATTGGCGCCTAACTTGCCTTTGTTTTCCGTGCCGTCGAGCTCGTTCATTGTGGCATCGATGTCTCTCTGGTAGAGCGCATCAAAACCCAGAAGTTCCGGGGCAAGTACATCATTTACATTTTCAACGGCTTTCAATACGGATTTTCCGAGATAAAAATTCTTGTTTCCGTCTCTAAGCTCTACAGCTTCGTGCGCTCCTGTTGATGCTCCTGACGGAACGGCGGCTCTGCCGATAGCTCCGCTTGAAAGCTGTATGTCAACTTCAACCGTAGGATTTCCTCTGGAATCCAGTATTTGGCGACCGTGGATGACTTCAATTTCTGACATTGTAATTCACCTTCCTTAATATGCGTCATTATATAAAAACTCCGCTTTTTACGGAGATTTTAATAGAAATTTAAAAATGATTTTTAATAAAAATACTAATTATTTATAGCATTCCACAAAGCTCTCTCAGGATCGATATTTTCCTCAAGTGAGTCCTTTATCACAGCAAGGAGAGTTTGTCCGATAACTTTCTCCTTTTCCTCGGGAGTGAGTTTTTCGATGCCGTCTATATGCTTATATTGTTCTGGATTCTTCCTGTAAATACCTTTTTTATCGCACAGCGCTTTGACGATCTCCGATTTTAACAACGGTGACAGAGAGCGTTTTTCATCCCGGGACGCCTTCGCTTTTTTTTCACCGTCTTTGATCCTGTTCCACTGTTCGTCAAGCTGCTGATTGTTTTCAACCACGGCATCGGCGAATACGTGCGGGTGCCGTCTGATGAGTTTTTGCGAAAGTCCGCAGATAACGTCTTTAATCGAATAGCTGCCGTTCTCTGATGCGATCTGGCAATAAAATATTATCTGCAGCAAAAGGTCGCCAAGTTCTTCGCAGGCCCATTCGTCGTTGCCGCTGTCTAGCGCATCAAATGCTTCGTGTGACTCTTCTATGAGGTAGGGAAGAAGTGATTTGTGGGTTTGTTCCATATCCCACTGACAGCCGTTTTTGCTTCTTAATGTTGCCATTATGTCTACTAGATCTTTGAATTCTTTCATTTTTTCTCCGTTCGTTACCCTAGTGGTTCCTCCCACTTTTTTTTCAGGGACTCAGGGATTTCTTCCCCGGGTTCCTGTTCCATTTTTATAAAATGCAGCAATGTAGCAAAACTTTCCTTTTCCATTTCCGCGCGGCTTTTTTTCGTTGCCGAAAGTATTTTCGCCAGTATTTCTTCATTGTCAAGGACTGATTCGCCTTCCGACATCGCCTGGCGCATTTGAGATTCAGTCATATTCAATTTTCTTGCATTGTCTCTGATTTCTTTGTTGGAAATGGTTCTATATCTGTTTTCAACTGTTTTGTCGTCCATATGTTCTCCATTCATTCTACTTTTTAGCTAGCGCAGTTTGCAATTGAACTGTCATACTTCTGCCAAACAACCGACATCGGCCAATCCATAAAATACTGGTTCACCACAGCGGAGTTTATCCCCGCGAAGGCGGGGACTCGCGATGACGGCTACGCCGTCTTTTACAAAAATATTTACCGGATTTTAGTGACATATAGAATGCGAATTGCTCTAGGGTCTTTATTTCAACAGATCCTGATATTTTCATAAAGCCTATCTGAAAAAACAATGATATCACTTACATTATGCAAATATATCCCGGGCGCCTTGTTTAAATCAATGCCCTCAAGAAATAGTATACTTTCCCGGATAAGTTCTTCTTTTTCCGGTGGAATATATTGCAAAAGTTTTTCATCTGCTTTTTCTCGGAGAAAAAATGCTCTGCCTGAAGCTTGTTCTCTCGAGATTTCGCCTGCAATCAGCTTGTCCGGAGTATCCCTGATTTCTTTTATATCTATTTTTTATGCTACAGACTGTCATCCCTGTCCAGTATTTCACCTGTCGAAGATATGGATTCAAAACCGACTTTGTCATCATTGACTTTGATGACGACAATATTGTGATCTTCACAGTAGTTGATAATTTTGTTTGCCCAGGGCATCGTCGGGTTTTGTGTGGCATAGGGAGCGCCAACCCCTGCGCTGGTAATTTGCCATATGGGATTCAATGCCGTTTTCGCCAGTTCCGTATCTATTTTCAAACGGTTGTATCCGTGTTCATGCGCGCAGAATATGGCTTTTACCTTGTTTCTGCTGAGGACATCAAGGAAACGTTCCCTCATATCGCCGATATCGCCCTGATACAGTTTTTTGTCGTTCATACCGGTCCATTTGCCGTCTTTTTTGCTGCCCCAGAACATACTGTCCTGGGTGTGGGATGAATTCGGAAATACCGGTTCATGCATCATTACGAATAAATGCTTTATGCCCTTGTTTTTTGCATCCCTGAGATCCTGATCGAGCCATTTCATTTGCTGCTCCATTATATATCCGTTCCTGTTGCCGCCGTGTTCTTCAAGTATGGCATTGATCATTGATGTTTCAGCCGGTCTTATAAGCCTGTACCAGTATTCGGTATTGAGTACGGCCACATGGCAGTTGCCATAATCAAAACTGTATACTGTTTCTTTATAGGACGGCCCCTTTTTGCCGTTTTTTGTTTCTGCAGCCGGATAGCTCTCATCAAAATTGTTGAACTGTGAGGCAAATATTGCTTCCGAACTTTCGATGCCGTCCCTGTTGATTACCAGGTTATAATTTCTTCCGTCTTTTTGTGTAACATAGGTGTCGCCGACTATTTCATGATTGCCCATGCAGGGATATAGCGGTATCATATGTCCCGTCATTGTCAGAACGCGTTTGAACTGTTCGTACTGTATTTCCATCGACAGTCTGCTTGAAGTGTAGCCGCTGATCAGATCACCGCCGTAAATGATGAATCTGGCGTCCTGTCTTTTCGCTTCTATGAGCGCCGCTTCCAGAGCTTTTCTGTTGGTTCCGCAAAAGTCTTCATGACCGCTGCCGTTGCCGATTCTGCTGTCGCCCATATATGCGAAATTAAACCGGTTGCCGGTGTTTATCAGCGGAGCCGTTCTGAACCTTGAGGAAAAGTATCTGCGATTGTCAATATATATGCTGTATGAGTTGACGGTGTCGGGTGAAAAGCCCTCAAGCTTTACAATATGCTCTCTTCCTTCACTGCCGATTGTTTTACCGTTTCCCGAGGTTGTTACTGTGGGAGTTACGGGCTCGTCGGTCCGGAAAAACAGCTCTGCCGAGTCGGCTTTGACTTTTGTTATAAATGGTCCGTCAATTATGCAGGGGGCAAGGCGGTATTTTTCACCGTCTGCAATAAGCCTGAAAACTCCCTCATAGAGAAAGGCCGAATTGTTGTCCGGGGCATAAATTTCCAGAGTGTATGATATGTCTGCTCCGTCGGCAGGAAACTCTCCGCCGGCCATTGCTCTTTTTACATGGTTGGTTTTTATTGCTATTTTGTGTTCGGTGGAGGTTTTATTGTCGTCTTTTTCCCTGAAACTGTCAAATGCCATTGTAAAGCGCACGTCCCTGTCTCTTGGCAGTGCTCTTACAGACACTTTGGCGCCTGGGGTGGCCATCCGGGTTTTGAACTTTAGTATAACTTTATCCGCAGGCTGTTCATCCATCGTTACCGTAGGGCGATCAAGCAGAATCATTTCCTTGAACTCACCCGGTTTCCAGTTGAGTTTTTCCGCATAAACGGCATGCGGCATGAGAATAATTACGGCCAGAATGAATAGTTTTGTTATTTTTTTGAAAGTCATTTATTTGTGTCCTCCACATGTGGTATTTGAACGGTCTTGCTGTCGGTTTTAGGTTTCCGTGATTCAAAATAATCTTCTATATCATTATATCCCTCAAGGGCTGCGATATCTTCGGCAGTACGGCCATTATTTGTTTTTATCATTACATCGGCTCCGGCATTCACAAGAAGTTTTACCATCTCAAAATCACCTTGTTGGGAGGCATTGTGAAGTGCCGTTCTTCCGCTTCTGGTCTGTGCGTTTATATCTGCGCCGTGAGATATGAGGCTTTGGCATATTTCAAGGGCATTTTTGTTGGCTGCCCTTGTCAGAGGCGTCCACCTTTCCTGATTTGCATGGATATTAGGATTGGCGCCGTGACCCAGCAGGAGATCGACTATTTCCCTCTCTCCCTGAGCCGCTGCATGCAGCAAGGGCGTTTCTCCGCTGAGGGAAGCTTTATTGACGTCGTCCCTGTTTTGTATACTTTGCAGGGCAATTTCTTTGGCGCCCCAGAATGCGGCAAAGTGGAGCACTTCCCAACCGCCGTAAGGAGCGTCGCCCAAAACTTCCTTGTAGTTTTCTATTTGCTTTTTGGCCTGGTTATAGTCTCCGTTACTGATGGCCGCTCTCATATCCTGGATAAAAAAGTAGTCAAAGAACAGGTGTTTTTCGTTATATCCTAGATCTTCAATTTTTTTCCTGGAAAAGTCTTCCAGAGTAGGGGTCTGCAGAGACATTGACTGCCCAAGGTAGTTGAGGAAATCCCGGCGCTGTCTGAAAAATGTAAACAGGAAATTTATTCTGCTTTTCTGGGCGGTGTCATATGAAGTGCAGGCATCGGTAAACTCTACTTCACTGGCTTTTCCCTGGGCATAAAGTTCCGCTGTTTTTTTCATATAGGCCCTGGATTTAGTCACCTGTGCAATCGAGATGTCTGCCTGTTTTGCCAAAGAGGCAAGTTTCTGAAATGATGTGTCGATGTTGTATTTACGGTCCCTTTCAAATATGTCCCGCCCGATTTTTGTCTTGTTGACCTCTTCTTTCTGGATGCTGTTTTCTTCCCAGTCGGAAGCGCTTAAAAACAGAAAATTTGCTCTTACACCCAGTTGGATGAAATAGTTATTTGTATCGTCTTCCCTTTCCCAATGAGCAACAAGTCCTATCTTCGGCAGGGTTGAAGTGCGCGTATATGACAGGTTATACTCCGAAGCGGCAATGTCAAACTTGTTTTTGATCCATGAGGGGGAAAATGTTTCCGAATACCTGTAAAGCATGGAGTTGATTTCCTCTTTGCTTCTTGATGTATTTAAAGTTGAAATTTGCTGGGAATTGATATCAAAGTCTTCGATGATTTCAAATGGTAAAATTTTCAGTTTTTTATCATAATTATGATTTATTGCTTTGCTAAGTGCGGCAACTGCCGTTTCAAAAGTATATTCCTGGGTCAGCTCTTCAGTGTCAAGCTGACTGAAAATAACCTGAATTCTGTCGAGAGCTTCTTTGGGCTTTTTCCCTTGAGCTACAAGCTTTTTTGCCGTCTCGTAGTAGGTATTTATAAATTCCCTTAAATCCTCTATGTGCATCTTTACTCTGATTGCCTGCATGGCGTCCATGTATGCCAATGTTGCGTCTTTTTCCGAGTTAAGACTCGTTTCCAGAAGAGCCATCAGGGCAGAGTAGGATTTCGCCTTTTCCCTTTCGGACAGATACCTGTATTCGCCGAAATGGTAGAAAGGCTGGACTATCTCAAATATATATGAATGGTACTGCCAGGTATGGTTGTCATTGTAAGTTTTGTTGGCAAATTCGGCATAAGCCGTGCCGGTAGGCAGCTTACGCAGGTTTGCCTGCCGAACTTTTCTTTTTTGTATTTCAAGGCCGGACATGCTTTGCTTGACATTGAGATTGTCTTTCCTTGAAAGGTCAATACATTTTTCCAGTGAGATAACATCTGCCGCATTGGCCGCAGAATACAGAAATATCAGCATAATACTTAGGTAGACAATACTTCGTTTCATCATAAATCCTCTTTAATGACTGTTTTTGTTTTTTTATCTATACAATCTAAAATTTTATATTATCTGGCTGTTGTTTGATGAAAACACTCTAAATCCTTTTTTTGTATATTTGTCTGAATACAAAAAGCCGCCTCAATGTTTCAAGACAGCTTTGGTATGTATTGATTTTTTGTTTTGACTATATCGCTGCCCCTTCGGTTTTTCTCAGATTTTCGGGAGCGGCTTTTTTTAATTTGAACGCCACCATAGGATAAGCAATGGCATAAAATACTATCAGCAGAATCCACATCCAGACCATATGATGCCTTATTGACTCATACCCTGCCGACATTAGCGCGATGTCTCTCAATGGTATGACAAAATGTGTCAGGGGCATAAAATTGCTCAGGGCTATCAGGTATTTGTTCATTGCAAACTGCGGCCATGTGTAGCCGCTGATCATGAATGACGGAACGGCTATAACCATCAGTGCCTGGGTTGCGGCAAGCTTGTCGTCAACGGCGACCGATACGATTATGCCCATTGCCACGAGGCATAATACAAATGCGGTAAGCAATGCCAGCAATAGTAAAGGATTGCCGGCAAACTTTATATTGAACACCTTAAAGGTTATAAAAAGGGCAACGCCTCCCATTGTAATATTCAGGAAGCCGTAAGCCGATGCTTTGGCCAGTATCAGCTCCAGAGCGCTGGAACTGATCTTATGAACGTCTTTAAGCAGATTGTCCTCGCGTTCCCTGGAAAATGCCAGGGCAACTGCCAGAAGAGTTACCTGCTGGATAATGGCGCCGATCATTCCCGGAACAAGAAAATCTTTGTAATTCATTGTCGGGTTATTCAGTATTCTCACGGATGAAACAATCGGATTGGCGTCTATTGCGGCTATTTTTCCCGGAGCTCCCTGCACGTTGAATCTTTTAATTTCGGCAGCCGCGGCATACGTACCGGCAATCTCGGCGGCCGCTTTGCTGATAGAGTTTGTTATCAGCAGGTTCGAGCCTTCTATATAAGTCATGATTCTGGCCGGTTTATTTTTTTTGAGATTTTTTTCAAAATATTTAGGTATTATGATACAGGCAAATACTTTGCCGTTAAGGCTCTCCTTTTTAAACTCTGCCAGAGTTCCGTTGGTCCTTGTTATTTTCAGTAATTCATGGTTGGCATAAGCTTCGGTAATATTTCTGCTGATTGCGCTTCTGTCGTGGTCGATGATCCAGGTCGGTATTTGCGTGACGCGCATCGCACTGTAAATAAACCCGAATAAAATAGTATATGCAATAGGCGACAGCATTACAACCGCCACCAGGGTTTTATCGGTAAAAAACAGTTTGTATTCGCGCAGGCAAAGCCTCCAGAAACGTACCAGCGTCATATCAGTTTTCTCCCTTGCCTCCAAAATTGACTCTGGCTGTCATTCCTTTTGCCAGGTCCTTGACCGAAGGATGTATTGATATCCTTGCCTGAATGGATCTGATGTCAAAACTCCCCAGTTCATTATTGGCTCTTTTGGTGGCAAAATCGGCTGCGGCAATAACTTTGATAATTTTGCCTTCAACGCTCTTTCCCAAAGCGGGGATTTCCACCTGAACAGTGTCGCCGACCTTATGGTGCGACCATTTCGTTTCATCAACGTATACGTCAACCCAGTATGAATCCGTACGCGCCAAACTAAGAATTGTATAACCCGGGGCGATCATTTCTCCCTTGTGGCTCACAATCATGGTTACGCTTCCGTCCATCGGGCTGATTATTTTTGTCTGTTTCAGATAGGCGTTTACCTCATCCAGTGCCCCCTGACTGGCTTCAATTTTTTGCTCGGCTGCGGCAATGTCGGATTTCCTTATGTCTACCATTTCGTAGCCGGCATTGGCTAATCTAAGGGCACTTTGAGCTGCCTGCAGGCGGGAAGTAAACTCCAGAACCTGCTGTCTGGCGGCTCTTATTTCTTCTTTTCTGCTGCCCTCGAAAACAAGTGACTGTCTTGCCTTGGCGGCTTCGTAACCGGCTTTGGCGCTACGGTAAGCCAGTTCGGCCTCGTCTGCTTTTTGTTCGGCAACGACTCCGTCGTCGGCCAGTGCCTTGATTCTTTTGTGTGTTTTTTCGCTTGTTTCATAGGCGGCTTTGGCGGCAATAAGAGCCTGAACAGCCTGTTCCTTTTCCTGTGACCGGGCACCGTTCTCCAACGCTTCCAATCTGGCTCTTGCCATTTCCAGGCCTGCCTGAGCCATCGCGACTCCTGCCTGTGCCTGTTCTATTTGTGAACCGGTCTTTTCTTTCTCCAGATTCAGGGCTATTTCACCCTGTTCCAGAAGAACTTTTGCCGCTTCCAGGCCTGCCTGTGCCTGCTTCTTTTTGGCAAGGATTTCGTCGGTATCAAGCATCGCCAGCAACTGGCCTTCCTTTACGGTATCGCCTTCTTCAACCTTTAGCTCCATCAGCCGGCCCGGGACTTTGGAGGCCACGTCAGCCTGATCCGTATCAAGGACCCCGTCCACCGTAAAAAGTTCCGCCTGTTTTTTATAACTGTCTATCGGCGCCGGGTATAGCAGGAATATTAAGACTCCCGCAAGAAATGCGATTGTTACGCCTATTCCGATAAAGCTGCCGGTTTTATCGGCCTTTGGAGATTTTTCGCTCATATTTTTCTCCTCTGTTTTTAATTTGTCTTAACAAAAGCATTCTGTTTCAGTTTCGAGCTGCGTTCGGTTTCGTTAAGCTTCTCCTCTATATCCATTGCCTGCCATAATTTGTTTGATATTTTTGCCAGTCCGTATATGGCCAGGGTATACTGATATTTCGCCTCAATCTCGTTTGTCTGGGCTATAAGCAACGCCAGAGTGGCATCGCTGATTTCTATTCCGGTTCCCACTCCTTCGGCAAACCTTTTTTGCGCCAGCCTCAAACTTTCCGTTGCCAGTTCTATGGCTTTTGCCGATGTTTTTAACGATTCCTGGGCATTTTCAGCATCCAAATTAAATTTTACGACTTCAAGATAAAGGATGTTCTGTGTCTTTTTAAAGTCATTTTGATTTTTTTCGCGCAGTGCCCTCTGCTCTGCCGCCTTTGCGCCGCTGGTACCGCCATCGTAAAGAGGGATGTTCAGTGCCACGCCGATTATTGATGACGGAATGGTAAACGGCTGATCATTGTGGTAAAGTATTTGTGTTGCAAATGCGCCGAGAGTCGGCAAATGTTCGGCTTTAGCCACCAATTCGGCTTCATGGAACATCTTGTCCGTTGCCTCAAGGGCGTTTAATGCATGTGATTGTTTTATTGCTTCGTCCACAAGCGCCATATAACGCTTATGATCCTGGGTTGGCGGGAGGACTATGTCGGTATCAAGAGTCAGTTCTTCTTCGGGATTGTTGCCGATTAGATCCTGAAGGACCGCTATGGCAAGAAGTCTGGCATTTTTCGCATCAATCAGTTTTTTTTGGGCATTGGCAACTTCCGCTTCGGCTCTTATCACTTCATATTTGGGGATCTGCTTTTCTTCAAAAAGCCTGTTGGCCTGTTGAAGGTGTTCGTTGAGCGTATTGTATGCTTCCTGATTGACATTCTCAATTTTTCCTGCCAGTACGGATGTCAGATAGGTTTTTATTGTCAGGAAAGCGATTTCTTCCTCAAGCACCGCTGTTTTGAATTCCATTGCCGCCACTCCGGCTCTGGCCTGGGCAATCCCATGCTCAATACGCCCGCTTGTTGTTATCGGCACCGTTAACCCTACGGTACCCAGGGAAATAGTACTGGCACTTAAAGGCAGATCCGGTATTTTTATTACCCGGCCTAAAAGTTCCACTTCCGGCACTTTCATCGCCGGGGCCTCGTTCATGCCGGCAAGCGTAGCCGTAAAGCCTACTTTGGGATTACGATAGCTCTGGGCTTCCCGGACTTTTGATCTGACTGCGTTTTCTTCCGCTTTGCTGCCTTTTATCTGAGGGTTGTGTTCCAATGTTTTTTGTACGGCTTCTTTCAGTGTCATTGCGCTTGCTCTATTTGATGTAAGTAGAAATGATGCTGTGAATATTAATAAAAAACATACTGCTAACTTCATAAAATGTCCCTTCCTTTTGCTCCATTTAAGAAAAATTCTGTCATCCTTTCGGAAAGTTCTTTATATTCAATTTCTTTTCCTGTGGCAAAATGGGCTGCTATAAACATTGAAGCCATTCCAAAAATTGTATATGCCATAAATAGCGGATCAAACAGTTTAAATTCCCCTGATTCTTTCATAATGACTGAAAGTTTTTCAAAATTTCTGGAGAAAAACTCCCTGATTTCATTTTTTGCGGTTTTCCCGCCGCCCATGCTTTCTCTGAATATTATTTGTGAAAGCTCCGGTTCTTTTGTGAAATTTTCCAGATACGTCCGTAAAAAAATCTGCAGCCTCGATCTGATGTCTCCCTGTTTATTCTCTGCCGCCTTTACAGCTTCTTCAAACAGTAAGTTGCCGTCTCTGATTATGGTTTTAAAAAGTTTTTCTTTATTTTCATAATAATAATAAATCATAGCTTTATTAATTTTTGCACAATCAGCTATGTCTTTTGTTGAAGTCGCAGTAAAACCGTTTTCTGCGAACAGCTTGACTGCCGAATGATATATTGCTTTCTGAACATCCGGCAACGTGTCTTTGTTTCTTTGTGATGGTCTTGCCATTTGTTTTGCCTTATCATTATTTTATTTTGTCCATTATTTAACTAACCGGTAAGTTAAATAATGCACTATTTAATACAGAATTGTCAATGTGTTATCCATTATTACCGGCGCGCATTGCGCGTCCGGCTTTTGTAGTAGCCGGCTCTGAATGTCTGATGGTATAATAACTTTGAAGACTTAATGAACGGCTGTAACAAGGGTATCGTCATATTTTCCGCATTTATTCTGTTAGGTATTGAATTTAAAAAAATTATGAATGAAACTGCAAGTGAACGGGGAAGAATAACAGGACTCACGCACGAGAAATTTTGTGCTGTTAGTAGTAAGTTTGGTAGTCTTTCCTGTATGCATCCTTTGCCGATTAAACACGCCCCTATGTGAAACTATTTGCTTGAGTTTGTTAATCGACGACGATATAGAGGGCCCC